>NZ_JBNDLA010000001.1:0-147500 GCF_050435825.1 Bradyrhizobium sp. I1.14.4
TGAACACGACCTCGACGCCGGCGCGCGCGAACTCTTCGATAAGAAGGATTTGATGCGCATAGCGCCGGCTCAGCCGATCGGGAGCGTAGACGAGCACGGCTTGGATCCGCCCTTCTGCGGCGAGATCGCGCAGTCGTTCAAGCCCGGGGCGCAACAAGCTCGCGCCGCTATAGCCGTCGTCTTCGATCACCCATTCCGCCGGCACGTCGCAGTTCTGCTCGCGCGCGAAAGCGATCAGCGCGCTCGTCTGACTGGCGATCGTGTTCTCCTCCTTCTGTTTGTCCGACGACACTCTGGCGTAAATCGCGGCGGTTTTCATCTTCGCCTCCCGTCACATCGGCGCCGGCGCGCGCGAAGCGCACCTGATCTGGAACGAGAATTTCGTAAACCTGTTCAAGTTTGACGGCGACGAGGCGATCGAACGCAAATTCGAGTCGAACGTCGCGCTTTTTTCGCCGCTCAGCCATCTTCGCGGACAGACGCGAGATAAGCGGCCACCGCTCGGCGCATCACCTCGCTTGCCGAAAGCCTGGAAGCCGCCGCATGCGCCTGGAGTTTTTGGGCGAGATCGGCCGGCATCTTCAGGGAGAGCGTCACAGACGGCTGCGGCGCGGAAAGGAGCGGCTCCTTCCTTTTGGCCACTTCGAGATAGCGATAGGCTTGCCGCAGCGACAAGCCGCTTTCGCGCGACAGCGCCAAGGCCGCCTCCGCCATGCCGATTTTCTTCGCGAGCAAGCGTCGCGCCGCCCTCAGCCGTTCGGCCTTCTGCGCTTGCGTCGATCGAATCATATGACATAGTGGTATTACCTTTTGCGTCTCAAATCAACAATGGCTCCATCGCGCCAGCCGGTGATGACGCGTTCAAAGCGGAAGTTATCTTTTGCGTTCAGGGAGCCCCAACCCATCCTTTGATCGAACGCATCGCGGCAAGCGCGGCCGATGCCGGTCGGCTGAGCACAATCGCCGAAGGTGCCGCCGCTCTCTTCAATTGCGCCAACCCGGCCTATGATCGTTGGCTGATCGACTGGCCGCCGATCAGTGCGGCAATGTTGAAAGCTGCCGAGCGCAGCGGCGCGGTCCTCGCGACACACGCCACGCTGTACCCCTATGGTCCCGGCTCCGGCGTCATGTCTGAAGCCACGCCGCTCGCTGCCACACATCCCAAGCTACGCATTCGCGGCGAGATGTGGCAGGAGGCGCTCGCGCTGCACCGCGCCGGCCGCATCCGCGCGACTGAAGTACGCGCCAGCGATCATATCCAGCCCCAATCGTTGGTCAGTCTGGCGATGTTCAGACCCATGCTCGCCGGCAAGCGCGTGAAATCGCCGATACCAGTCGACGTGCCTCGAACCTGGACATCTACCGGGGATGCGGCCCGCCTTCTGTCGACGGTGGCAGCCGACGAACGCGCTTGGGGCAGAGCATGGCACGTGCCAAGCCGTGAGCCGATGACGGCACGCGAGCTCCTCACTCGATTCGCGAGAGCCAACGGTTTGCCGGAACCAAAGATAACGGTCGTACCCTGGGGCTTGGTCTGGACTGTCGGTATCTTCGTCTCAATGGTTCGCGAACTCCGCACGACACGCTATCAGTTCACCCACCCCTTCATCATGGACTCTCGTGTGGCTCGGGAGACTTTCGGGATGGAGCCGGAACCGCTGGAGACCGCGTTGCGCGATGCCGCGCAGATGCTGGTGTGAGATCTCCTTTCGCGCCTGAAACCGTACGCTCTGCGGAGTGACCAGCCGATCGGCTGCGGGAAGCGATTTTCGCGATGTAGCGAAACCCCGCCACCCTACCAAGTGCTCACGCCACCATACTAATGACAAACAGTGGCTCATCGTGTCGGTGATTGTGTATGATTCCGCCCCTGGGCACCATTCCAATACCCATCGGCTACCCATCTGCGAACCCGTAATGGGCCCCATTCCGGGTGGCTAGCTAGCACTGCCTTTTTGAGTGCATCGCTACGCCCCTTGATACGGATCGCGTTGTGATCGACGACCTCCACCACGCCAATGAGAATCTGCAGGTAGGTCTTCCGGAATGGGTCAGACCGGAGACGATGTTTTCTCGCATGGTACGGGCGAATCGCGCGAGTAGCGCAGGGTCGATCTGGACGGAGCCAGATGAGTGAGACTTGGCGCGCTCAAGAGCGGCCTTGATCCCGATCGGGTTTTGGAGCGGCTCCCGGCCGAAAGCGGGAGCACGTCCGTCATGCCAGCTCTCAGGCTCAGTGGAGAAGGATGTCGACTGACCGGAATTGCGCGCTCGGCATACTGCGACAAGCCGTCGCCACACGCGATGATACAGTGATCGTCGAGGCTATCGCTGGAGTTGGTGAAGGAGCACGGATGGCGGCGCGTCCCGCGTTGAGTTTCGTCGTAGGCGTGTCATCGCCAATCGCAAGATGATTCAGCGGCTCATAGACGAGCACGAACTCTAGCCGGGCGGCGGCGACGCCATCACCGACAGTACAAGGGGCAGGCGGCCCTTGAGCCGCCTGAACTCTTTGGCAAAAGAGCAGATGATCTACTGGCAGATATGTCGGAGTCCGTCGGCACCTTTGAAATAGGTGCCAGGCCTGCAGACAATACCGTTGCGTGTGGCGTAGGTGTTCCAGTCGCCGGACCAGGCGTATTCGCCATATGCCGCGGGTCGATCGACGCCGTACGCGGCGTAGGAATTGCCCCAGCCGCGGAAGGGCGCGGTCGCGACGGCCGCGGCTGTTCCGACGGCAGCGCCCGCCACGCCGGCGGCGGCATCCACCGGTCCGCGATAGGCGGTTTGCCGACGATAGCGCCTGGCGTTGCTGTCGTACGGACTCCCGGCGCCCCTATTGAGGCAGTTGGCACTGGCAAATTGAGATTCGCAGGCGGCCGGGCTGGAGATGACCGCCTGTGCCAGTGCGGGGCTCGAAACTGCGGATACCACTATCACGGCCGCGCCAAGGACTCTTATACTCATGGCTTGCTCCCTACGATTTGGTTTTGCTCGCGACGCTTGGGAACCATGGCTTACTGAACGCCAGATCTGGAAGTTCCCGTTTTTCTCGCACCAAACCAAATGCAACCTCCGGAAGTGGTTCCTGCCTCTCTCGCGGGGAGCATCAAATCGACGTGACGTGTTGGACGATTCGAGGGCGACTTAAGCGGAGGAGGCACGAAAGAAGCCAATTGCCGGCTGAGGATGCGGCGATCAATGACCAATCGACGTCATAGGAGTTCGCTCGATCTCGCCGCAAATCTCAACGGCGGCGCCGACAATCTAGCCGCGAAGGCGACCAGCGCGGCCACGATCGCCCTGCCAAGCAGCAGGATTGATTGATTTGAAACATCTTCCATTGAGGTTCGCGGCGCCGTCGCCGAGATTAGCACAAATTGCACACCGCACACTGGCGAACTGGCCTAGCGTTTGATCGCTGTGACAGCGCAGGTGGAACTGCATGTGCCGTGAGAGCGGCTGTGCAGCAGATGTGCCATGGAAGACCCGCTGTTGGTGGAACTGGACGATTGGCCTTCGCAATGCGTCGTGCACGAGATGTCAATATTAGTCCTCGTGGCCTGCAGGCAGAGACAGCCGCAGCAAGGGATAGAGTTCCCCCTGCGATGTCGAAACCACCATCAGTGTGACTGGAAAGCAGCAGCACAGCAACAAACTGCAACACACGTCGAGATCGCCACAATCGTGGCGATCTCCTACATGATCATCCTTCCGATGATTTGCTGCTTGAGATTGTAACAACTTCTACGCGTTTTCTTTGTGCCAGAACAGCGCGACCTTTCCTTTCAGTTTGTCCGTTGACGTTGGACGCCTGGGAATGGGGGCGCGATGAACTGTATCCTTGACTCGATTCTACCGTGCCTTGGTTTGGACCAACGCAGGAATCCGGTTTCACGCAACGGCTTTCCGCGTCTTTCGCAGGCATTGTTGGAGTGCATCCGCAGGCAGTCCCGGCCAGCCAATTTCAGGCGGGCGGATATTTTCACGAGCTTCAGCTGGTCCGGACTTGCGGCACTCGTGGTGATCTTGTTGGGCACCATGATCGACACGGCGGTGGCTCAAACTTGCACCGTGGCAGCCGACTCCACTGTGACGCTCACAAGCGGCACTTGTGCAATTGCTACCAATACCACCCTCACCGGTACGACTGATGTTCATGCAAGCAGTGGTGCCCAGATCACCACCAACAACGTCACCATCAATCCCAACAATGGCGGCAGCACCGGCGGTCTGGCCGATACGGCCGGCACCATCATCTTCAGCGCCGGATCCAGCATCAACGGCAATTGGAGTACGGCCGCATCGGCGCAAAGTGCTGGCAAGGTCGTCTTTCAATCGGGATCGGCCATCAACGCCGCGTTTGGCGGTGGAGGCACTGCGCTGCTTGCCAACGGATCAGGCAGCCTGATTAACGCGACGGGACTTGCGGTGAGCCTCAACGGGGCCGGAAATAATGTGGCCGCGAACGCGACCAATGCCGGCTTGATCGCCCTGCTAAACAGCTCGATCACCTACGCCGCAGGTGGCGGCGGCAATACGGGTCTGTGGGCGACCGGTGCCGGCAGCGAAGTCAGCGCGACGAATACAACCGTTTCGATGCCCGGTGGCGGCGGAAACGATGTCGGGGCGCGGGCGGACACAAGCGGGACTGTCACGCTTGTTGGGGGAAGTGTCACGGTTACGGGCAATGGCGGCGGAGAAACGGGCCTGTTGGCGCAATCGGCCGGAAGCGCCATCTCGGCGACCAACGTCGCGGTCACCGTTTCCGGGGGCGGCGGAGACGTCGGCGCAAAGGCGCTGGACGGTGCGGCAATTACATTGAACGGGGGCAGCGCCGCCGCGACGGGCAGCGGCGGGGGCGAAATTGGCCTGCAGGCGAGCGGTGCCGGAAGCACGCTCACGGCGCACGGCGTGACGGTAACCGTTCCGGACAGCAGCGGAGGCCGCGGAGTGCAGGCCGACAATTCAGGCAGCGTCACGCTCAACGGCAACACGACAGTCACGACCTCCGGCGCAGGCACCCACGCGGCTGGCGTGACGAGCGGCGGTACGCTGAGTATGACGGGTGGCTCACTGACCGCCAATGGAGCCAATGCCAACGCGCTCAATATAAGTGGCGGTGACGCAGCGCTTGCCGGAGTCACCATGACCAGTCCGAACGGTGCGTCGATCGCCGCCCCAGGTGGCACCAGCAACGTGAACTTGACCGGCGTAACGGCGGTCGTGAACAACAATCAATGGCTGAATGTCAGCGGTGGCGCCACACTCGACCTGGTCGCGGACAGTTCCACCCTGCAGGGTGTTGCGCTCACAGACGCCGGCAGCACGTCCAGCGTCACTCTGCAAAACAGTTCGCTTTGGACGATGACCGGCAACTCGAACGTCACCAATTTGACCAACGCATCGAGCGTGATCCAATTCACGTCACCGGCCGGCGATCCGACGCTGCTGTCGAGCTACAAGACGCTGACGGCGGTGAACTATGTCGGTCAGGGCGGCACGCTCGGGCTCAACACGTTTCTCGGGACAGACGGCTCGCCCTCGGACAGGCTTGTCATCAATGGCGGCACGGCGACCGGCAACTCCCTCCTGAGCATCAAGAACACCACCGGCGCTGGCGCGCTTACGACTGGCAATGGCATCCTGGTGGTCGATGCGATCAATGGCGCGACCACGGCGGCCGGCGCGTTCAGCCTGTCCCGGCCGGTGCTGGCAGGTCCCTACCAATATTCGCTGTTCCAATCGAGCGTAGATGCCAGCAATCCTCAGGCCTGGTATCTGCGCTCCACCCTCGATTGCGTCGCTCATCCTAACCTGCGCGCTTGCGGGGGCGGAGGATTCATAACGATCGATTGCACTCGCTTTCCCAACCTGCCCCGCTGCGGTGGTGGAGGAGGAGGCGGCGGTGGCGGCGGAGGCGGAGGCGGAGGCGGCAGCGGAGGCGGAGGTGGCAGCGGAGGCGGCGGCGATATCCCGAACTACAGGGAAGAGACCTCGCTCTATGCGGCAATCCCGTCGATGGTGCTGTTGTATGGACGCAATCTACTCGACACTCTGCATGAGCGCGTGGGGGAGGAAGAGGACGAACGCTTCCGCGCTAATCCCGAGAACGCCAAGGTCGGCTGGGCCCGCCTGATGGGGGTCAACGGCGTGCAGCAGGGCGACAGCCTTGGGGTGCTTGGCGGCTCGGCTGGCCCGCACTTTTCCTATAGCTTCCTGGCATTGCAGGCCGGCATGGATTTCTATCGACACGACAGTCCAGACGGCTCGCGCGACCAAGCCGGGGCCTATTTCGCAATCGGCGGCGCTCAGGGGCGGGTCACCCATTTCGACGACAGCCAAGGCGACAGCGACTTCGCTGCCTACACGTTGGGTGGCTACTGGACACATTTCGGGCCGACCGGCTGGTACATCGACTCGGTCCTGCAAGGGACATTCTATGACATCACAAGCACTGCGAATCGCGGCTTTCCGGCTTTCAAGACAGGCGCTCAAGGTGGTGCTGTCTCGGTGGAGGGCGGATACCCCTTCAAATTCGCCGGCGGATACTTCATCGAGCCGCAAGCCCAACTCGTCTATCAGAACATCCACATCAACGACGCCAGCGACATCGCTGCACAAATCCGCTTTGCGGACGTGGATTCGCTCGCAACTCGGATCGGTGCCCGATTTGGCCGGACATGGGCGGTCGATGACAGCCCGCGCACGATTACGACCTGGATTCGTCCAAGCCTGTGGAACGAATTCCTTGGTAACCCAACGACGCTGTTCTCGTCGGAAACCGGCTTCATTCCATTCCAGGCCAGTCTTGGCGGCCTGTGGGGAGAGGTCAACGCCGGCATCAGCGGACAGGTCAACGCGACCACGACGCTTTATGCCAACGCTTCTTATCAGAGCCGGTTCGACGGTGGCGGCTTCTCCTACAGCGGAAAGGCCGGACTGCGGATTAATTGGTAGAACAGAAGCAATTGCCGCCCCTCCAACAAGCCGGCAACATTGCGCTTGCTGCTCCTGGGCTTGCGTATTTGCCCTCGAGACACGCCGATCGATTGCCTGCACTGAATGATGACGCGCCGCAAAACGCGTGACAGCACTGAGGTCGATCGTGACAGCAGCAATACGCGCAACGGGAACGGCCATTCGCCGAATGACTATTTTTTCGCCGAGTATAACCGTGTCGGCGGTTCGCGGTTGGCTCCGGATTGGTGAGGGGGCGCTCTTACGCGCCACTGGGCGAGAGCATTGCTCTGGATACTGAAGGACGCTGCAAAGATGGCCAAGAGATTCAAGATCGGCGACCATGTCAGCTGGAATTCCGAGGCCGGCCGCGTCTCCGGCACCATCATCGCCGTTCACACCAGCGATTTCGACTACAAGGGGCATATTCATCGTGCCTCGGAGGCCGATCCGCAATATGAGATCCAGAGCGACAAGACCGACCATATCGCGGCCCATAAGGGCAGCGCCCTCCATCGTGCGTAGCAGAGGCGCGGCGTGACGCTTCCGTTCTTCACGATCGGGCATTCCAACCGCAGTCACGAGGATTTCGTCGTCCTCCTGACCGCAGCCGCGATCGAGCGCGTCGTCGACATCAGAACGGTGCCGAGGTCGAGAACCAATCCGCAGTTCAACAGGGACACGCTTCCCGAGCCGCTGGCGGCCGCGGGCATCTCGTACGAGCATCTGGCCGATCTCGGCGGGCTTCGCGGCAAGGCGCGAAGCGTACCGCCTTCGGTGAATGGGTTCTGGAGCAACGAGAGCTTTCACAATTACGCCGACTATGCGCTGTCTGCGCAGTTTCATGCAGCTCTGCAGCACCTGCGCGACGAGGGGCACCGTCGACGCTGCGCGATCATGTGCTCGGAAGCCGTGTGGTGGCGCTGCCACCGCCGCATCGTCGCCGACCATCTGATTGCGTCCGGGGAGACCGTCGTCCACATCATGGGGCAGGGCCGCCTCGAGCCCGCTCGCCTCACCGAAGGCGCCGTCGTCCAGAGCGACGGGACGGTGATCTATCCGGCTACGGATCAGCTGGATCTATGAGAGGGATCGCAGCTTGTTGCAGCGGTGGACGCTCGATTCCGGTGCGCCGTATCACAATAATCCCGCGATGAAGGACACGTCAGGATGATCAGGAGATTCGAGGTCGGCGATCACGTCGGCTGGAATTCCAAGGCCGGCCATATGCACGGCAAGGGCGCGGCGCTTCCAGCTTCGCCGAGAAAATCAGCGCTGCAGTCTTTTCTTGGTCGCACGAAGGATGTCATCCGAGAGCTTCGGATCGCTCACGGCGCGCGCGAGCACGAGCGCTCCGACCAGTGAGGCAAGGGTCGCGATCGCGTGCTCGCCGCGTTGGCGTTGCCTAACCCCCGAGCCTATGCGGTCACCCAGCCACCCGATCATGCCTCGCACTCCGGCTGTAAAACGTTCTCGAACGTCTTGGCTCTGGCGATGCATTTCACAACCCAAAGCCGCAAAGGGGCAACCGCTTCCCGGGTCGTCCCGATGCCCCTCAGAGAGATATTCCGAGACGTAGTTGCCGAGACTAGGCACCTCATCCAGTTCTCGGCCCTTGGCAGCTATCGCGTCGGCCACCGCTTCCTCGACAAGCCGCTCCTTGGAGCCGAACTGACTGTAAAGGCTGCCGTGCGTCATCCCCGCCGCTTCGGTGAGCGCATCGACGCCCGCACCGGAGATGCCGCGCTCTCGCAACAGGCGCGATGCGGCCTTGAGAATTCGGTCGCGGTTTTCGGCCGCCTTTTCCTTTGAAACACGCATGTGGCCGAATATGGGGCCGAATGAAGCCCTTGACAAGTATAATTACGATCGTCATCTATCGGATAGATAGCGATCGTAACCAAACGATTGAGCGAATTGCTGCAACAAATCGACGGTCGGGCGGAAGGTGATCTGCCCCGTCGATCCTCGCCAGGAGAAAGAGATGACCAGACCTACAGGGAAAGTCGCGCTCGTTACCGGCGCCTCGTCAGGCATCGGCGAAGCCACCGCGGAGCGGCTCGTCAAAGCTGGTTACACTGTCTACGGCACCAGCAGACGTGGAGCCCAAGCTGACAAGCGATCGTTCGAGATGCTGTCCCTTGATGTAACCAGTGACGATTCCGTCGCAGCCGCGGTGGGCGAAATGTTGAGGCGGGACGGCCGCATTGATCTGCTCGTCAACAACGCAGGGTTTGGCGTAGCCCCCGCCGGGGCTGAAGAGAGCTCGCTCGAGCAGGCCCGATCAATCTTCGAGACGAACTTTTTCGGGCTGGTACGGATGACCCGCGCCGTCGTGCCCCAGATGCGACGACAGGGCAGCGGCCGCATCGTCAATATCGGGTCCGTTCTTGGCTTTCTTCCGATGCCATATGGCGCGCTCTATGCCGCGACCAAGCACGCGGTCGAGGGTTACTCGGAATCACTCGACCATGAACTCCGCACGCGCGGCATCCGGGTCTCGGTGGTCGAACCCGCCTATACAAAGACACCGTTCGACACCAACTTCATGCAGCCGGATGCGAAGCTTGATGCCTATCGCGAGGCTCGAGAAGCCGTAGACGAGAGGGTGAATGAGCTGATGGCGACCGCCGAATCGCCTGGCGTCGTTGCCGACACCGTGCTGGAGGCAGCCACCGCGGCACACCCGAAGGTCCGATACGCTGCCGGCAAGCTCGCGCGACGTCTGCGACTTCTTCGCAGGTTTGCCCCCGCCAGCCTGGTGGATGCCGGGATTCGAAAGGACTTGCGGCTTGATGCACCGGCTTCGCAGCCGCTCCGCAAGGCGCGAGCCTTCTGAAAGCAGCCGGTTCGATCGGAGTGCCCAAGGTACGCCAAAGACCTCGGACATAAAAATTCGGACATAAGAACATGAGAGCATTTGTCTTCAAACGTTACGGCAAGCCGGATCAGATCGGGTTCGCCGATCAGCCCCGTCCGACGCCGGGGCCGGATGAAATTCTTGTTCAGGTCCACGCGGCTGGCCTGAATCCGATCGACAACATGATCCCAAAGGGTGTGTTCAAGGCCATCCTCCGGTTTAGGCTGCCGGCCACGCTGGGGAGCGACGTGGCAGGTGTCGTGCTCGAGGTTGGAAGCCGCGTGACTCGCTTCAAACCGGGTGACGAGGTCTTCGCCAGCATCTTCGACCTGGGCACCGGCACCCTTGCCGAGCTTGCGGTGGTGCCCGAGAGCGCCGCCGCCCTCAAACCGGCAAATCTCGACTTCGTGCAAGCCGCTTCGATCCCGATGGTCGGATTGACGTCGTGGCAAGCGCTCAAGGAGCGCGCCCGCCTCAAGCCCGGCCAACAGGTGTTTATCCCCGCGGGGTCCGGCGGAATTGGCACGTTCGCGATCCAGGTCGCAAAGCACTTGGGAGCAAAGGTGGGTACGACAACCAGCACAGGGAATATCGGCCTGGCGCGGAGCCTCGGCGCGGATGAAGTGATTGATTACACCAAGCAGCAGTTTGAGAAGGTGCTGCGGAACTACGATGTGGTGCTCGGCACGCTCAGGGGGGACGCGGTCGAGAAATCCCTTCGGATTCTGAAGCCCGGGAGCACCGTCGTCTCCCTCGTCGGGCCACCCGACGCCGCATTCGCCCGTGCTCGAGGTATGAACTTTTTCATGGTGCTGCTGTTCGGGTTGCTGAGCGGCAAGATCATTCGTCACGCCAAAAAGCGCGGCGTCGGATATTCGTTCCTGTTCGTACATCCGGACGGTCGTCAACTCGCCGAACTCGGCGAGCTTCTCAAGGCGGGAAGCATCCGGCCGGTGATCGACAAGGTATTTCCATTCGAACAGGCAAAGCAGGCGCTGGCGTATCTTGAGAAGGGGCGGGCAAAGGGAAAGGTCGTCGTCCAGATGAGATAACGTCCGGGCACCACCCCTTGCGTTGGTACCAAGCCCTCACTCCACGCTGCGTTTCCAGTACCCCGTGGCGAGCTTGCCGGTGATCACGGCGATGTCGCGGACATTGCGCAACATGAAGGTGACCTCGACGCCCGGCGTCTCGATGTTGCGCAACAGCGCCGCGGCGATATCGCCGGCGTCACCAGGCGCGTTGGACAGCGCCGGCACGCTTCTGTAGGCGCCGTTGCCGATCACCAGCGCCACCCGCTTGCCATCCGCGGCGGCCGGCGCCGGCACCAAGTCCGTGAGCAGCGCAATGACGGCCAGTCCCGAAACAAACGCGCGGCGGTTCATGCTGGCCCCGATCGGACGTGACGGGCGCATGCTACAGCAGGCGCCGCGCCGCAGCCAAGGAAATGGCGGCGCCCGGTCGGGCGTGCGAGGCGACCGCGCGCCGCCGAGCCTTGTCGCTCTCCGCGGCGTGATCTAAGCCTGCGTTCCGCGGGCAGCCAACTTGACAACAATCGCCCGCCGTCCCCGGTGAGGAAACAATGAGAAAAATTGTCATCGCAGCGGCGCTCGCCGCCACAACTCTTGCTTTTAACATCGCCCACGCCACGCCACTGCCGGAAGCTGCCGCGCCCAAGGTCGGTTTCTCGGAGCAGGGGCTGGCGCGGCTCGACGACTTCTTTGCGCGCGAGATCGCGGCCAGGCGCGTGCCCGGTGCTGTGGTAGCGATCGCGCGCGACGGCAAGCTCGTGCACTACAGGGCCTATGGCCAGCTCGACCCGGTCAAGGGCACGCCGATGCCGATCGATGCGATGTTCGCGCTGGCCTCGATGACCAAGCCGATGGCGGCGGTTGCCGGCCTCACGCTGATGGAGCAGGGCAAGCTGCCGTTGCAGGCCAAGGTCGCCGAGTACTATCCGGCGTTTGCCGACATGAAGGTCGGCGTGCAGCAGGCCGACGGCTCGCTCAAGATGGAGCCGCAGGCGCAGCCGATCTTCATCCACGATCTCTATCGCCACACCTCCGGCCTGATGTATGGCGGCCGGCCCGACAGTTCGAGCGTGCTGGCGCGGCTCTATCCCGACGGCACTGCGCCGGCGGTCGAGGGCGACACCCAGGCCTTCATCGACCGCATCACCAAGCTGCCTCTGGTGCACCAGCCCGGCACCGAGTTCGAATACGGCTTCTCGATCGATGTGCTCGGCGCGGTCGTCGAGAAGGTCTCCGGCCAGCGGCTCGGCGACTATCTCGCGGCCAATGTCTGGAAGCCGCTCGGCATGAAGGATGCGACGTTCCATCCGGCCGACGCCCAGCGCGCGCGGCTGGCGCGTCCGTTCGCCGACGATCCGCTCACCGGCAAGCCGCAATCCATCAAGCTGCTCGATGCACAGACCAAGTTCGACTGCGGCGGCGCCTGCTCGTTCGCGACCGTCGGCGACTATCTCCGCTTCGGACAGATGCTGCTCAACGGCGGCGAGCTCGACGGCAAGCGCATCCTCAGCCCCAAGACCGTGCATCACATGACGTCGAACCATCTCGGACCCGAGATCAAGAACAACGTCGCCGCCGTCGAGCCGCATCGCGGCGGCTTCGGCTTCGGGCTGTCGGTCGCGGTGCGGACCAGCGAGGGGCTGTCATCGGTGCCGGGCAATCCCGGCGAGTTCACCTGGAATGGCGCCTACGGCACGCAGTTCTTCTGCGATCCGAAGGAGCGCCTCGTCGTGGTGGTGGGAACCGCAGCGCCGGGCGAGCTGCGCAAATATTATCGTGAGAACGTGCAGGACATCGTCTACGGCGCGATGGTGAGGTGATTGGCTTCGGCGCTGTAAAGAACGTCGAACGTCACCGCAGTTAGTTGCGGGAACGGCAAAAAGGCCCATCGCTCAGGCTGAGTGATGGGCCTCAAATTTACGTGGTTTACCATTGCCGGTAGTAGGGGCCGGTCAGGGTGCCGTTGTTGTTCCCTTCAGGACCGACATCGCCCTGCGTTGAACTCGGCGTCGGATGGTTGCTGCCATTCATCGCGCCATACCAGCCCGGTTCCGCCGGATAGTGCATCACATACGGCTGGGCACCATACCGCGGGCCGCCATAGTACCGTGCACCGGGTTCCCCATACGGATAGTAGCCTTGCGCGAACGCACCTGCTGTCGTTGCGATCAGAGATGCTGCGGCCAGCGACAATATCTTGGTCTTCCGTTGCATTCATAATCTCCTTGCTGGTGTCCCGACCAACGACCGCCATGGACCAGCGTTCCTGAGTTGCCATGCAACTCAGGAACGTGAATCTGCGCGAGCGTGGGATCAGATTTTTGTGAGGGGGCTGTGCCGTGCGAGGGCAGTGCCGGGCTCTGCCCGGTAGGATGCATCCGTCGCCGGCCCGCTATGCTTTTTCGGCTATAACGGCCCACGGCGCGGCCGCGGTGCTTTGAAAGCGCGGGGCGCTTCGGAAAAGGAAGCCCGCCACTGCGGCGGGCAAGGTCTCAGGGAGGAAAACGCTCTGACAAGGGAGCGTGCAGTCAGTTTCGCCGATTCGGTGGCCGCTGCGAAGATCGTATAATTACTGTCATCGGGGCGGGCATTATGCGAATGCTCCTGCGGGCCGCGGCCGGGCCGCAGGGCGCAATAACACGGCGCAAGTACAGGGGAAGTTGATGAGCACGTCTGGAGTTTTTGCCCGCGTCGTCGCGGCGATCGGGGCCGGTGCCGTGGCGTGGCGGCGGATGCAGGGCGCCGAGCCCGCGCCCGCCTGGGGCAGCACGCCGCAGATTCCGGCGGCGAAGTCGCAGGGCGCGATCCCGACGCTGAAGATGCCGACGGCAAGGGGCTGGGACGAGGGCCAGCTCCCGATCGCCGCGCCCGGGCTCAAGGTCAACGCCTTTGCGGCCGGCCTCGACCATCCACGCTGGATCAACGTGCTGCCCAACGGTGATGTGCTGATCGCGGAGGCAACACAAATCGCAGGGACACCGCGCAGCGTGTTTCACTATGCGATGCAGGCGACGATGCGGCGCGCCGCCGCGCTCGGCGTCAGCGCCAACCGCATCACGCTGCTGCGCGACCGCGACGGCGACGGTGTCGCCGAAAGCCGCGGTGCCTTCATGGAAGGATTGAGCCAGCCGTTCGGCATGGTGCTGATCGGCGACACCTTCTATGTCGGAAACACCGACGGCGTGGTCGCGTTTCCCTACACGGCGGGCGCCGATCGCATCACCGCGCAGGGGCGCAAGCTCGTCACCTTCAAGCCCGACGGGCACTGGACGCGCAGCCTGCTGCCGAACGCCGACGGCACCAAGCTTTATGCCGGCGTCGGTTCGCTCACCAACATCGCCGAGAGCGGCTTTGCGGTCGAGGAAGGCCGCGCCGCGATCTACGAACTCGATCTCGTCGCCGGCACCAGCCGCATCTTCGCCGGCGGCCTGCGCAATCCGGTCGGGCTCGCATGGGAGCCGAGCACGAGTGTGCTCTGGACCGTCGTCAATGAGCGCGACGGCATCGGCGACGAGACGCCGCCGGACTATCTGACCTCGGTGCGCGACGGCGGCTTCTATGGCTGGCCCTATTGCTACTGGGGCAAGACGGTGGACGATCGCGTGCCGCAGGATCCGGCGATGGTCGCCAAGGCGATCCAGCCGGATTATGCGCTCGGCGGCCACACCGCCTCGCTCGGCCTGTGCTGGATGCCCCAGGGCACGCTGCCGGGTTTCCCTGACGGGATGGTGATCGGTCAGCACGGCTCGTGGAATCGCTCGACGCTTTCCGGCTACAAGGTGGTGTTCGTGCCGTTCGAGAACGGCCGTCCTTCCGGTCCCGCGCGCGACATCCTGTCGGGCTTCCTCGCGCCCGACGAGAAGGTCTCCTACGGCCGTCCGGTCGGCGTCGCGCTCGGCGCCGACGGCTCGCTACTCGTGGCCGACGATGTCGGCAACGTGATCTGGCGTGTCACCGGGGCGTAGCGGCGTGCGCTGACGTCAGCAGATCAGGAACTCGCGGATGACCTGCGCGATCTCGGCGGCATGGGTTTCCAGCGCGAAGTGGCCTGTATCGAAGAAGCGAACGACCGCGCGCGGATTGTCGCGCTTGAACGCTTCCGCGCCCGGCGGCAGAAAGAACGGATCGTTCTTGCCCCAAACCGCGAGGAACGGCGGCTGATGGGTGCGGAAGTAATCCTGGAAGGCCGGGTAGAGCGCGATGTTGCTCTTGTAGTCGCCGAACAGGTCGAGCTGCACGTCGTGCGCGCCGGGCCGTGCCATGTAGTAATTGTCGAGGTTCTGTCCATCAGGCGACACGGCTTGCAGATCTGACGTTCCGTGGGTGTACTGCCAGCGCGTGGTGTCCGGCGTCAGGAAGGCGCGCAGCGCGTCGCGGTTCGCCTGCGAGGGATCCTGCCAATAGGCCTTGATCGGCGTCCAGCCGTCGCTGAGGCCCTCCTCATAGGCGTTGCCGTTCTGCGAGATGATCGCAGTAATCCGTTCCGGATGTTTCACGGCCAGACGGAATCCGGTCGGGGCGCCATAGTCGAACACATAGACCGCGAAGCGATCGAAGCCGATCATATCGGTGAAGCGATCGATCACGCCGGCGATGTTGTCGAACGTGTAGCTGAACTTGTCGCGCGGCGGCATGTCCGACTGGCCGAAGCCGGGCAGGTCTGGCGCCACGATGTGGAATTTGTCCGCGAGAAGCGGGATCAGATCGCGGAACATGTGGCCCGCACTCGGGAAGCCATGCAGCAGCAGCAGCTTCGGCGCGCCGGGTGAACCGGCCTCGCGATAGAACACGTTGAAGCCGTCGACACCGGCCGTGCGATACTTGACCTGGGACATCTGTCTCTCCTTGTGGTCGTGATGTGGTGGTGTGGTTTTGGAGGCTAGGATTTGATTTGCGTCACAAGCCCGCCGATGGCTTCCCGGATGATGTCAGCGACGAGCTTTGGCGCCGTCACGATCGGGGTGTGATCGACGTCATGAGATCGCACGGCAGCCTTCATCCGCGCAGCCATGCTGCGCTGGGTCTCGGGCGCGATCATCCGGTCGTCCTCGGCAACCAGGAACCAGCTCGGCACGTCCTTCCAGAGCGGACGGCCGACCGGCACCGTGATGCAAGCGGGCGAGATCGGCCGCTGCACGGCGGCGAGCACCGCGATGTCCTCGGCCCGCGCACCTTGCGCGAAGGCCGATGCGAAGGCGGGCTCGGGTAGCCAGATCAGGCCATTCGCGTCGGGCGCGAGCTTGGGCGCGAACGGATGCGACGGTGCGCGATAGAACACGTCGGCAACCGTCTCGCCCTCGTCTGGCGCCAGCGCCGCGACATAGACCAGCGCCTTGACGTTCGGCGAGCGGGTCTCGGCGATCACTGCGCCGGCGTAGGCGTGGCCCGCCAGCACGACCGGTCCCTCGACGCGATCCAGCGTGCGGTTCAATGCGGCGACATCGTCGGTGAGCGAGGTGAGGGGCAGCGGCGCCGCCACTGCGGTGATGCCCTCGGCGTCGAGCGCCGTGATCACGCGCCCCCAGCTTGATCCGTCGGCCCACGCGCCATGGGCAAGCACCACGCTGACATCCTTGTTTGACATCTTCAGCTCCTTCAGCTGACCTGCTAGTAACCAGTAAATTGTTCATTGACAGGTTACGGCGCTTATGGCTCAGTGTTGGTAACTTGTCAATGTCCTTTAAGCAGGTTATTTCGACCGAAGTTCAGAAACCGTCCAGGAGGGCATCACCGTGCAATCCCACCCGCCCGCGATGTTCGTCGCCGACGCATTGGGCCTCGATTTCATCAATTCGCTCGCGACCCCGGTCGATACGCCGGTGGACTGGATCGCCGATGGCGACGGCCTGTTGCGCTGGCTCGCGCAGGCGAAGCTGGTGCCTTCAGACGTACTCGACGAGCTCAAGGCGCGCGCGATCCCGGGCGAACTCGACAATGTGGCCGACCAAGCCCGGGATTTGCGCGAATGGTTCCGCGGCTTCGTCCGCAAGCATATGGGCCGGCCGCTGGCGCCACGGGCGCTCAGGGAATTGGAGCGGCTGAACCGGCTGCTCGAAAGCGACGCGGCGTTCAGCCGGATCGTGGCGCATCGCCACGACGATCATGACGGCTTTGCGCTGGAGCGAACGCGGCGCTGGCGCTCGCCGGAGTCATTGCTGCTGCCGATCGGCGAGGCGATGGCCAAGGTCGTCTGCGAGGAGAGCTTTTCCGACATCAAGGCGTGCGAGGGCCCGACCTGCACGATGGTCTTCGCCGATCACACAAGGGCGCGTGCGCGCCGCTGGTGCAGCATGGCCGTCTGCGGCAATCGCGCCAAGCAGGCCGCGCACCGCAGCCGGATCAAGAACAGGGGCTGAGACCAGAAGGCGCCGCAACTGGTGCATCGGCACCCACTTGAAATGCTCCGCCAGGCCCCGATATTTCGGAAGCGCATAAAACCGGAATGAAATCCATAGCGCTTTTCAACCATGCCCCTTGAGCCTTCCTCAACTTCCGCGGCCGATGCTTCGCCCGCCAAAGGGATCGACAAGGAGTTTGAGCATGCCGGCCAAGGCACGAACGACCGGACGAGCGACCGCGACCAACGCCACCACGCAGTCGCGCGAAGATATCCTCAACGCGCGCGCCATCAGCACGCTGGGCGCCGGCGTCGTCAGCGCGATGAGCGCGGTCGGCGCCGCCGTCATCAAGAAGAACAAGCCGGCACTCAGCAAGAATCCGGATTGGTTCTGGCACATGTTCGCAAAGTGCGAGGCCAAGGCCGCGCGCGTCGCCGAGCAGGCCGCGCGCGATCCGGAGGCCTGCGGCGACGCCACCTTCATCGAGACCTATGCCGCGCAATTGCCGAAGCTGATGGCATCGGCGCTCGAGAGCCACGAGAAGGCGCTCAAGGTGAAGTGATGTAGGGCCGAGGCAACTTCAGCGCATCCTCGCTCGGTCATGTAGGGCGGGTTGGCGAAGCGTAATCCGCCGCAACGCGCACCACGCCCGCGCAGGACAATGCGCCTGACCGACTCGATAGCGATGACACCAGCCATCGCAGTCGAAGACCTCTGCAAGCAGTACCGCACCCATTGGGCGGTCGACGACGTGAACTTCATCGTGCCCAGGGGCTGGACTGTCGACCTGCTCGGCGGCAACGGCGCCGGCAAGACCACCACCATAGCCATGCCACGGCCGCGTCGTCGCGATGGGGCGTCCGGCCGAGCTCGCCGATCGCTTCAAGTGCCTGGGATCTCGACGAGGTCTTCATCTATCTGGCGAGGGTCGCGTAATGTCGCTGCTTCGTTCTCCGAACCGCGATCGGGTCGTGATCCGTCGGGAAAGCCGATCCGACGTGGCTGCGCGCGACAGCCTGCTCGATGCCGCGTTCGGCCCCGGCCGCTTCGCCAAGACCTCGGAGCGGCTGCGCGAAGGGCGCAAGCCGGCGCGCGGCCTTGCCCTGGTCGCGCGGTGCGCCGGTCGCCTGGTCGGCACGGTACGGCTGTGGCCGGTCGTGACCGGCACCGGCCACGCCTGTCTGCTGCTCGGCCCGCTTGCGGGGGCGGAGGATGCGCGATGTCTGGCATCGGCGCCGCGCTGATGCGGCAGGCCTTGCAGCGGGCGCACGGGCTCGGCCACCGCGCCGTCATCCTCGTCGGCGACGCCGCCTATTACAGCCGCTTCGGCTTTTCGGCGGAGAAGACCGGTACGCTCCACATGCCCGGTCCGTGTCAGCGTGACCGGCTGCTGGCCTGCGAGCTGGCGCCGGGCGCGCTGCGAGGGGCGGGCGGCCTGATAGCCGCAGCCGGCCCGCCGCGATCGCGGTTGTCCGGATTGATGGACCGGATCGCCCGCAGCCAGGCCCCGATCGGACAGCCGGCCTGATCGGTGCGCCGTGTTTTTCGCCACGGGGGCATGGCGATTTGGTTGTTCTTGGCGTAAAGCACCCCAAATCGTCATGCGGCTGTGCCGCCTGCCGGGTACGCAACTTCAGGTCGCCCTGCTCGACGTTCTGCGCCCGGACCAATCAAGGTTTCCCATCTCGTGCCCTTTCCGACCACAAGTTCGCCGCTCGCCCGCGCCTTGGCTGAGCGCAGCTACGATCAGCCGACCCCTGTCCAGCTCGCCGTTCTCGCGGACGACGCTGTCGACCGTGACCTGCTGGTTTCGGCCCAAACCGGGTCGGGCAAGACCGTTGCCTACGGATTGGCCATGGCAAAGGACCTCCTCGACGGCGGCGAGCGGTTCGAACAGGCCGCAGCGCCGCTGGCCCTGATCGTCGCGCCGACACGCGAGCTCGCCTTGCAGGTTCAGCGCGAGCTTGCATGGCTCTATCAACATGCTGACGGACGTGTCGTGTCCTGCGTCGGCGGCATGGACCCGCGCCGCGAGCAGCGCGAGCTTGCGGCAGGCGCTCACATCGTGGTCGGGACGCCCGGCCGGTTGTGCGATCATTTGCGGCGCGGCCGTCTCGACATCTCGGGATTGCGCGTCGTCGTTCTCGACGAAGCCGATGAAATGCTCAATCTCGGCTTCCGCGAGGATATGGAATTCATCCTCGAAACCACGCCGGACACGCGCCGCACCCTGCTGTTCTCGGCGACATTTCCACGCGGCATCGTCGCGCTGGCCAAGCAGTATCAGCAACAGGCGTTCCGGATCGAAGTCGCGGGCGACGAGGGCGGCCACGCCGATATCGAGTACCGCGCCATCCGGGTGGCAGCCGACGATGTCGAGCACGCGGTCGTCAACGTGCTGCGCTTTTACGAGGCGCCGAGCGCGCTGGTGTTCTGCAATACCAGGGAAGCCGTCAGGCATTTGCAGGCCGCGCTGTTGGAGCGCGGGTTCTCGGTGGCCTCGCTGTCAGGCGAAATGACCCAGAACGAGCGCACCCAGGCGCTGCAGGCGTTGCGCGACGGACGATCCCGGGTCTGTGTCGCGACCGATGTCGCGGCGCGCGGCATCGACCTGCCGAGCCTCGATCTCGTCATTCACGCCGATCTGCCGAAGGACCCCGAGGTCATGCAGCACCGCTCGGGCCGCACCGGCCGCGCCGGCCGCAAGGGCGTCAGCATCCTGCTGGTGCCGCCGGCACGGCGGCGGCGCGCGGAATTGCTGCTCGATCTCGCCGGCATCGATGTCGTCTGGGGGTCTGCGCCGCAGGCGGACGAGATCCGCAAGCTCGACCATGATCGCCTGATGCAGGATGCGGTGTTCTCAGAAGAGGCGACCTCCGACGATCTGGTGCTGGCGCAGGCCTTGCTCGCCGAGCGGTCGCCCGAGGCGATTGCCGCGGCGCTTGCGCGGCTCTATCGCGCGCGGCTGCCAGCGCCCGAAGACATTCTCGATCCCGGCGAGGGACGGGGGCGGGAGCGCGACGATCGCCGCGGCGAGCGCGCCTCGAGCCGTGAAGATCGTTCCGCCGGGCCGCGATCGAAGACGGGTAAGGCCTCCCCGCGTCACGGCATGCAGGAGGCTACGGTCTGGTTCCGCGCCTCTATCGGACGCAGAAAGAATGCCGAAGCCCGCTGGCTGTTGCCGATGATCTGTCGTCGCGGCGGCATCGACAAGCACGACATCGGCGCCATCAAGATCTTGGATACGACCACCGAGTTCGAGATCGCCGCGCGGGCCGCGGATTCCTTTGCCGTCAAGATCAAGCGTCCGGACAAGGAAGACACGATCCGCATCGAGCCGCTGGCGGACGCTCCGCAGCGCCAGGCACCCTCGGACAAGCCGTCGCGCAAGCCCAGGCACGATGCTTGGCGCGACAAGGATGACGGCGGGCACAGCGCACCGCGCCGTGACGAGCCGCGTGACGACGCGGCAGCAAAGCGACGCGGCAAGCCGGACCGCGAGGCGCGAGCGTTTTCGAGCGAAGGCGCGAGCCGTTCGCGTGAAGAATACGCGTCAAAACAGGAACCGAGAGCCGCGTTCCGATTCGACCGGGACGGCGAAGGCGCGAAGCCGAAATTCGACAGAGAGCCGGGGTTCGGCAAGAAAAAGAAACATCGGAACAAGTCCGGCCAGGCCGGACACGCGCAGTGGCCAGACGTGTCGACTGCGAAGCCGAAGTTCGGCAAGAAGCCAAGAAAGAAGCACCGCGGCTGAACTGGCTTCAGCGCCGCATAGCTGCGCGTTCAGAATGCCGATGTATGGGTCTCGAGCGCTGCAGCAAATTCAGTGTCGTCCCGGGCAAGCGCAGCGCGACCCGGGACCCATAGCCACCGATGCTCGTTGTTGCATAACGCTATGGCCGCAACTCGCTTCAACAACGAAGGCCCGTGGTTATGGATCCCGGCCTTCGCCGGGACGACGATGCGGAGAGATTGCGCGACTAACTTGATTTGCATGTGCAGCCCGCAATTTTGCCGCTGCCAACCCGGGCCTTACGCCACCAGCGCGATTTTCGGCACGGTGGCGAGCACCGACTGGTTGCGGCCGTTGGCCTTGGCGGCATAGAGCGCCTTGTCGGCGGCTTCGATCAGGTCGGACCATTGCTGGCTTGCAGTCGGACGCATGCTGGCGGCGCCGACGCTCACCGTCGTGATCAGCTCGCCCTCGCACCATTGCTCGACCTTGTTGCGGATGGTCTCGGCCAGATTGAAGGCCTCGAGCGCGGTCATGTTGGGCAGCAGCACGGCAAATTCCTCGCCGCCGAAGCGGGCCGGGCAATCGCCGGCGCGGCGCACCGCGTCCGAAATGCAGATTGCGATTCCGACCAGCACCTGGTCGCCGGCCTGATGCCCATAGGTGTCGTTGTAGGCCTTGAAATGATCGGCATCGATCATCAACAGCGCGACCGGCTGGCCGTACCGGCTGGCGCGGCGCCACTCGCGCTCGATCTCGCTGTCGAACTTGCGCCGGTTCTTCAGGCCGGTGAGAGCGTCGGTGGTCGCGAGCTCCTCGAGCTTGTCCTCGGCGTCGGCGCGGCGGACGATTTCGCGGGCGAGCACCAGCGTCGCGCTGAGCACGAACAGGATCAGAAAGGCCATGATCGCGCCGATCCGGATCGCTTCGGTGCGCCACAGATTGAAGACGGCTTCGAGCGGCTTGCCGACCACGACGTAAAGCGGGCCGGTGCTGCTGCGCCTGACATAGAGCCGTGGGGTATCGTCGACCGGACCCTTGCCGGAGAAGGCACCGCCCGCCTTCAGGTTCTCGGCCTTCCAGTCGAGCTGCTCCGCGAGGTTCTTGCCGATCACGTCGAGATCGAACGGCGTCCGCATGATGATGGTGCGGTCGTTGCGCAGCACGGTGATGGTGTCGCCCGGCGTGAGGTTCAGCCGCCCGAACAAATCGTGGAAATAGCTGAAGCGGATCGAGCCGGCCACGACGCCGAGGAAGCGGCCGCCGTCGTCGACGATGCGACGGCTCAGCACGATGGCGTAGGCGCCGCGATGCAGCATCGGCCGGCTGACATACAGACCGGTGTTGGGATGGTCGCGCTGGATGGTGAAATATTCCTCGTCGCTGCGGTTCTCCGGCCGTGGATCGAGGCTCGCCGCGTCGATCGTCAGGTTGCCCTTGGTGTCGAACACCTGGATCGCGCCGAAATACTTGGCGGTGGCGGCGTGATCGAACAGGATCAGCTGGCGCAGCTCCTTGCTGACATTGCGGATCTCCGGCATTTCCAGATTGCTGGCGACCGCACGCAGCGACAGGTCGTAGAGCTCGATGTTGCGGCTGATGTCGGCCTCGATGCCTGACGCCAGATTCTCCAGGGTCCGGCGGGCCAGTTCCTCCTCGCCGCGGCGCATGTCGAGCATCACGCCGGTGCAGACCGCGGAAAAGCCGAGCACGGCCGCAACCGACGAGGCGATCAGCAGCTTTGCCGATAGTCGCCAGCGCCGCCTTGCGTCCTTTCCCCGTCGAAATGGCATGTCCGGCTCCAAAGCGCCGTCATGCATCGGGAAATGTTGTTGTCGCCTTAAGTGGCGACAGCGGCCGCCGAATGGGTTAACGGGTGGTTGCCGGAACCTGGTCTTTTGTCATCGAGGACGTTGTGAACGACTACGACGCGCTGCGGGATTATCTGAAGAAGCAGCATCTGCCCGAATTCGTGCTGACCTTCGAGGAGATCGAGGCGATCATCGATGCGGCGCTGCCGCGCGCCGCGCACCGGGCGTCGTGGTGGGAAACCCTGCGTAGCCCGCAGGAGAAGATGCCGCAGCGCGAAGCCTGCTTAGACGCCGGCTACATCGCCACGCGTCAGGCCGACGGCAAGAGCGTCAAGTTCAAGCGAATGCCGAAGGGCAGGTGAGACGCCGCGCCCTAGTTCGTCGTCGCCCGCGAATGCGGGCGATCCAGTATTCCAGAGACGTCAAAGCAATACGGACAAGCCGCAGCGTACTGGATACTCCGCTTCCGCGGAGTATGACATCCGTGAGCGCGGTGGCGGGGTGCCTTCGCCAGAACCTAACTCGCGGCTTCCAGCCGTTCCTCGGTGAGGAGCCGTGTGGCGGCGTCCGCATCCATCGGCTCGCCGAAGGCAAACCCCTGCGCGTATTCGCAGCCGAGCTGGTAGAGCTCGACGGCGTCCGAATCCGTCTCGGCGCCCTCCGCGACCACTTCCATGCCGAGATCGTGCGCCAGCGCGATGATCGATTTCAGGATCACCGGGCGGGTGCCGCGGCTCGTGGTGCGGACGAAGGATTGGTCGATCTTGATGGTGTCGAACGGGAAGCGCTGCAAATAGGACAACGAGGAGTGGCCGGTGCCGAAATCGTCGAGCGACAGCCCGGTGCCGAGCTCGCGGATCCGCGCCAGCATCTGGGCCGCGTGCTCCGGATTCTCCATCACAAGCGATTCCGTCAGTTCCAGCTTCAGCGTGCCGCGCGCTACCGAGGAGCGCGACAGCACGGTGCGGATGTCGTGGATCAGATCGTGGCGCAGCAGTTGCCGCGACGACACGTTGACCGACGCGAAGATCGGCTCGCGGGAGCGCATCGCGCGCTGCCACACCGCGAGCTGGCGTGCGGTCTGGTCCATCACGAACATGCCGAGGTCAACGATCAGGCCGGTCTCTTCGGCGACGTTGATGAACTCAGACGGCGACATCCGGCCGAGCTTGGGATGGTCCCAGCGCGCCAGCGCCTCGAAGCCCGCGATCGCGCGATCTTCCAGCCGCACGATCGGCTGGTACAGGATCGTGATCTCCTGGCGCTCGATGGCGCGGCGCAGGTCGCTCTCCAGCGTCAGGCGGTCGGTCTTACGCGCCCGCATCGCCGACTTGTAGACGTCGATGCGGTCGCCGCCGATCCGCTTGGAGTGATACATCGCAAGCTCGGCGTCCTTGATGATCTCGTCGGTGAGCGGCGCCTGCGGATCGGACAGCGCAAGCCCGATCGAGGCGGTCAGGAATATCTCGCGGTCGTTGAACGCGATCGGCGCGCGGATGGTCTTGCGGATGGTCTCGGCGAAATTGGTGATCCGCGCCGGGTCCTGCTCCGACAGCAGGATCAGGCCGAACTGGTCGCCGGCCATGCGGGCGAGCGTGTCCTGCGGCTTGAGGATGCGGGTGAGACGGCGCGCCAGCGTCAGCAGGATGGAGTCGCCGACCGCAATCCCAACGGAATCGTTGACCTGCTTAAAGCGGTCGAGGTCGATCACCATCAGCGTGGGCCGCAGGTTCGGCATGGTCTTGGCGAGGTTCGCCACCGCGCCGAGGCGGTCCATGAACAGCCGGCGGTTCGGCAGGCCGGTCAGATTGTCATGCACGGAGTCATGCAGCATCCGCTCTTCGGAGTTCTTGAACTCGGTGACGTCGGTCAGCGTGCCGACCACGCGCGAGACCTCGCCGTCGGAGCCGACCACCGGCCGCGCCTTCAGCGCGAACCACATGAAGTGGCCGTCGGGCGTGCGCAGTCGGAAATCCTGCACCAAGCGGCCGCGGCGCTGGTCAAGCACGCTGTCGAGCGCGGCGCGGAAGCGGTCCTGGTCGAGCGGGTGCAGCACCTCGAGCCATTTGGCCGCCGGGCCTTCCAGCGTGCCGCGCTTGAGGCCGAGCAGGGCCTCGGTCTCGGGGCTGGTGAACACCTTGTCGGCGGACACGTCCCAGTCCCAGATCAGATCGCCGGAGCCGGTCAGCGCCAAAGCACGGCGCTCGACATCGGAGACGACGCCGGTGGTGGCGCCGCCCCCCGCGAAGGCGTGCTGCATCACCGTGAAACCGATCAGCATCACGATCAGCACCAGGCCGCCGAGCAGCGCCGGGCCGACGATGTCGTTGGTGACGGAGCCGGCGACCGTCATGCCGGCCGCGACCACCCAGACCACCAATAGGAACCAGGTCGGGATCAAGAGCACCGCGCGGTCGAAGCCGTGGGTCGAGAGATAGACGATCAGCGCGAAGCCGGCGAAGGCGATCATCACCAGCGACATGCGCGCGATGCCGGAGGCGACCGCGGGGTCGAACAGCGCCAGCGCGACCAGCGAGCCGAGGAAGACGAGCCAGCCGATCGTGATGTGCGAATAGCGCACATGCCAGCGACTGAGATTGAGGTACGCGAACAGGAATACAAGCAATGTCGCCGCGAGGATCGCCTCGCCCGCCGCGCGCCAGACGCGCTCGGCGTTGTTCGACATGTCGAGCACCTTGCCCCAGAAGCCGAAGTCGACGCCGATATAGACCAGCACCGCCCAGGCCAGCGCCGCGGCGGCCGGGAACATGATGCTGCCCTTGACCACAAACAAAATCGTGAGCACGAGCGCGAGCAGGCCCGAGATGCCGATCACGATGCCCTGGTACAGCGTGAACGAGTTGACCTTGTCCTTGTAGGCGTCGGGTTCCCACAGATAGAGCTGCGGCAGCTTGTCGGTGCGCAGTTCCGCGACATAGGTGACGACGGCGCCGGGATCGAGCGTGATGCGGAACACATCGGCGGTCGGGCTCTCCTGCCGCTCGGGACGATCGCCGACCGACGGTGTGATGGTGGCGATGCGCGACAGGCCGAGGTCGGGCCACAACAGGCCTGACGACACGATGCGGTAGTGCGGCGCGACGATCAGGCGGTCGAGCTGGTCGTCGGTGTTGTTGGCGAGCGCGAACACCACCCAGTTCTGCCCGCCTTCGCGGGCGCGAACTTCGATGCGGCGCACGATGCCGTCGGTTCCGGGGGCGGTGGAGACCTGGATGCGGTCGGCTTCACTGCGCTGATGGTCGAGAACCGCTGTCAGGTCGATCGCCGGCGCATCACTGCGCACGCTGACCGCGTCGATCGCATACGCGTCAGGCGCAGCGGCAAACATCATGAGGCCCAGCGCCAGCAGCGCAAGGCACCTGATCGGACGCAATGTCAGTACTCCGCGATCGACAAACTGCCCGGGTCCGGCGACCGGCCCGGAGGTGGCGCGATAAATGACACGAAAGCGAAGGAAATCAAAGGGTTTCCGCCCCTGCTTCCGCTGCGAGAGTTAAACGACCAACACAATTTTGCCAATATGTTCGCTGGTCTCCATGCGCCGGTGTGCGTCGGCGGCCTTTTCCAGCGGGAATGTGCTATCCATCAGCGGTTTGACGCGGCCTTCGCGCAACAAGGGCAGCACCTTTGCCTCGATTGCCGCGACCATCGCCGCCTTGTCCGCATTACTACGGGGGCGCAGGGTCGAGCCTGTGTGCTGCAGCCGCTTGACCATCAGCTTGGCAAAATTGGCTGACGCCTTCGGTGTTCCCGACAGGAACGCGATCTGGACGATGCGGCCCTCGACCGCGGCGGCGTCATAGTTCCGGTCGATATAGTCGCCGCCCACCATGTCGAGGATGACGTTGGCACCGGTGCCGCCGGTGGCGGTCTTCACCGCCTCGACGAAATCCTCGGTCCTGTAGTTGATCGCGTGATCGGCGCCGAGCTTGAGGCAGGCATCCGCCTTGTCCTGCGAGCCGACGGTGACGATCACCTTGGCGCCGAACGCCTTGGCAAGCTGGATCGCCATCGTGCCGATGCCCGACGAGCCGCCGTGGATCAGCAGCGTCTCGCCGGCCTTGAGCGCGCCGCGCTCGAACACATTGTGCCAGACGGTCATCAGCGTTTCCGGAATCGCGCCGGCTTGCTGCATCGACAGCGAAGGCGGCACGGTCATCGCCTGTTCGTCCTGCGCGATGCAATATTGCGCGTAGCCGCCGCCTGCGACGAGCGACATCACCTTGTCGCCGATCTTGTGCTTTGCGCCCTCGCCGAGCGCGACCACTTCGCCGGCAATCTCGAGGCCGGGCAGGTCGCTCGCGCCGGGCGGCGGCGGATAGGAGCCGGAGCGCTGCGCGACGTCGGGGCGATTGACGCCGGCGGCCGCGACCTTGACCAAAATCTCGCCGGCCTTCGGCACCGGCAACGCGCGGGTCTCAGGCACCAGCACCTCCGGGCCACCGGGCTTGCTGATGGCGACAACGGTCATTTGCGCGGGCAGGTTTGTCATGGCTGATCCCTGATCAGTGAAGAGGATTGGCTGATGGCATATCGCCTTTTCGAACGAAGCGAAACGCCATTAAACCCCGAACCGCGCCGTCAGATGGCTCGCTCTCTCAGGCGTGATCTTCTCCACCAACGGGCCGAGCCCTGCGACCGGCGTGCCGGCGCCGCCATCCAGCAGCGGGATGAGTGGGCCATTGGGCCAGTGCGGTACGGCATCGTTGCGACTGAGCGCGCCGAGCACGCGCTCCGCGAGGTTTGGTACGATGCTCCACGCCAGCGTCGCGCAGAGCGCGACGAGATTGAGGCCCGTGCGGGTGATGATCGCGGCACGTTCCGGATCGGACTTGATCGCGGTCCATGGTGCCGTGTGTTGCAGGTAAGCGTTCGCAACGTCCCAGATCGCGCGGGTCGCAGCCGCCGCGGCGCGAAACTCAAGTGCCGTGTGATGGCGGTGGAGTGCTGCGACGCGCTGTTCCAGATCGAGCGCGAGCTGCCGCTCGGCATCACCGGGATCTCCACCATCCGGGATACGGCCGTCGAACGCGCGATGGGTGAAGCTGATGATGCGGTTGGCGAGATTGCCGAAGATATCGGCGAGATCCTTGTTCACGTCGGCAACGAATCTGCTGACGCTGAAATCGGTGTCGGCGCTTTCGGGCGCGTTGGCGACCAGCCACCAGCGCCAGAGATCGGCCGGCAATTCCTCCAGCGCCGCGTCGGTGAAGATGCCGCGCTTCCCGCTGGTCGAGAACTTGCCGCCCTCGTAATTCAGCCAGTGGAATCCCTTGATCACATCGGCGGTTTTCCACGGTTCGCCCGAGCCGATCAGCGTCGCCGGAAAACTCACGGTGTGGAACGGGATGTTGTCCTTGCCGAGAAACTGGATGTAGCTGACGTCGTCCGCTTGCCACCACCATTGCTGCCAGTTGCGGCCTGGTGCGGCAGCGGCCCAGTCCTGCGTGGCCGCGATGTAGCCGATCGGCGCGTCGAACCAGACGTAGAACACCTTGCCGTCGAAGCCCTCGCGCGGGACCGCAATACCCCAGGCGAGATCGCGCGTGATGCAGCGGTCGCGCAGCTCGGCGTTGAGCCAGCTCTTCGCGGTCGACACCACGAAGGGCGGCCATCCGGTGCGGCTGTCGATCCATGCGCCGATGCTGTCGACAAGTTGCGACTGACGCAGGAACAGATGACGGCTCTCGCGGATCTCGAGCGCACGGTCGCCGGACAGTGCCGAGCGCGGATCGATGAGTTCCGGCGGGTCAAGCAGCGTGCCGCAATGGTCGCACTGATCGCCGCGGGCCGATCCATCGCCGCAATGCGGGCAGGTGCCGAGCACGTAGCGGTCGGGCAGGAAGCGTTGGTCGGCCGGCGACCACACCTGCCGCGAGGTGCGCGCCGCGATCAGCCCGGCTGCATCGAGCCGACGATAGAAGTGCTGCGTCAGCGCATGATTGTGCGGCGCGCTGGTAGATGTCAGCCTGGATGGCATGCTGCGCATCGCAGAACGCCCTGACATCCTGTCCCGCCTCGATGGCGCCGAGCTCGGCGGGTGTGCCGTGCTCGTCGGTGGCGCAGATGAAGAGCACGTCGTCACCGGTCTGCCGGCGGAAGCGGGCATGGACGTCGGCGGGCAGCAGCGAGCCGACGAGGTTGCCGAGATGCTTGACGCCGTTCACGTAAGGCAGCGCGCTGGTGATGAGAATTTTGGTCATGGTGCGGTCTTTCGCGCTTGTTGATGCCGACCCCCGGAGAAATCAAAAGAAATCCAACCGGAAAAATCAAAAGCCCTCCCGCATGATCGGAAGGGCTTGGGGTCGGCTCATGCCTGGCGCGCGCGGGCGCGCACTATCCCGTCCGGTCAGACTCCTTGCGGTCGGGCCGGGGCATTCGCGTCAGGTGTTGCGCGCACACGAAAGTCACTGCAAAATTCTCCTCAAGTCGAACATTTACCATCTCTGGACGCACAGCGCCAGATCAGCATCGCCGGGAGGACACATGCCGATTGAGGATGAGGACCGGCCGCGGAAGAAAATCAGCCACGAGATCGGACAGGATCTCTCGCTGCTGTCGGTCGAGGAATTGACCGAGCGCATCGCGCTGCTCACTACCGAAGTCGATCGCCTGAAAGAGGCGATGACCAAGAAGCGCGCATCGAAGGATGCCGCCAACGCGGTCTTCAAGTCGTAGCCAGCGACGTCACGACGTCGTCCCGGACAAGCGAGCAAAGCGAGCACGACCCGGGACCATAACCACCGCTGTTTCTTGTTGCGTACGGCTTGGGCCACAGCTGTGCGCAACGCGGGCATTGGTGGTTATGGGTCCGGCGTTCGCCGGGACGACCCATGGAGATCGACTTGGCACTGTCCCAAACTAGGTCACTGGCCGACATGGCAAACAAAGCCTGAAGAAATCCGTTCATTTACGATCGGTTAAGCTTTCTCGATTATGACTTGCACTGTCCTCGTTTGGACACCGAGTGGCTCCTGTCCACTCTGTTTGACGCCTCCCTGTTATCAACTTCAAAAGCCGCCGGAAACGGCGGCTCTTTTTTGTGCGTCCTATCACCTGGAAACCATAAATCGGGTTGCGGCTGGACTCTTCGGCGCGCCCGCGCAATGATTTGTTCATCATAAGCTGGCGCGTCAGATGCCAGCGGGCGTTACGGTGGTGTGAGGGCGTTAACCATGGCCGATCGTTCCCAGAGCGAAGCCGGGCTTGTGCTGTTCAGTGAACGGCTGACCAATTCTGCGGCATTCGGCGTGTTGTTCCGGGAAGGCATGGACCTGGTCGAGCAAACCGCCGCCTATCTCGACGGCGACGGACGGTCCGAGGCCAAGGCGCTGGAACGTTCGGTCAGCCTGACCTATGCCACCGAAAGCATGCGACTGACCACGCGGTTGATGCAACTCGCGTCCTGGCTGCTGCTGCATCGCGCGGTCAAGGAAGGCGAGATGACGCTGACCCAGGCCAATCGCGAGAAGACCAAGGTCAAGCTCTCGGCCGCCGATCCCGGCGCTGCCGACATGGTGACGAAGCTGCCGGAGCAACTGCAGCAACTGATCGCCCGCTCGATGGATCTGCAGGCGCGCGTCCGCCGCCTCGACACCACGATCCACGCTCCGGCGCCGGACCGTTCGTCGATCGGCAACCCGCTGGTGCCGCACCTCAACCGGCTGAAGGCTGCGTTCGAGCAGTAAAATCCGGGTAGCAGACTCAGTGTGAAGCGTCGGCACGGTGTGGCCTGGTCCGCCGCTGCGGCCTGTGCTGATCCATCATGCGCCGCAGGCGGATCGCGGCTGCCTCCAGCTCTTCCGGTTCGAATCCGCCGAAGCCGAGCATCAGGCCGGACCGTGCTGCTGCCTTGTACATCGGTGAAATCGGCCGCACGACGATGCCGTCGGCAAGTGCGGCCTTTGCCAATTGCACATCGTCGAAGCCTTGCGGCAGCCACAGCAATAGATGCATGCCCTGGTCGCTCGGCTGCAGCGTGACGTTATCAGGCAAGTGGCGCGTCAACGCTGCGATCAGTGTCGCGCGCCGTGCGGCGTACACGCCGCGAATGCGCCTGATATGCGCTTCGAACAGCCCTTCGCGCATGTAGGCCGCCAGCACATGCTGGTCGGCGGTCGGCGAATGCCGGTCGAGCAGCGCCCGCGCGCCGGCGAAGGCGTCAATCAGCGGCAGAGGCGCCACGACGTAGCCGAGCCGCAGCGACGGAAACAGCACTTTGCTCAGCGTGCCCAGATAGATCACGCGCGACGGCGCGAGGCCCTGCATCGACGGGAAGGGATGACCCGCATAGCGCAGCTCGCTGTCATAATCGTCCTCGACGATCCAGCCGTCGCGTCGCGCGGCCCACGCCACCAGCGCGTTGCGGCGGGCCATGCTCATCGGCATGCCCAGCGGATACTGATGCGAGGGCGTCACGAAAGCCGCGCGTGCATTTGGGCACGCGGAGATGGCGGCATCGACGTCGATGCCTTGCGCATCGACGCTCACGCGCGTGGTGACGAGATCGAGATCGTCGAGCACGGCCGTCATGCCGGGATAGGCGGGATCTTCGGCCCACACGCGGTCACCCGATGACAGCAGCACGCGGCCGGCGAGATACAGCCCCTGTTGCGTGCCGGCCGTGATGACGACCTGCTCGGGCTCGCAATGCACCGCGCGGGATTTGCGCACATAGTCGGCGATCGCGTGCCGCAACGCCATCAGGCCGCGCGGATCGCCGTAGCTTGCCGGCGCCGCCGCGCGCGAGGCGCGCACGCGGTTGCCGAGGCGGCGCCAGTTGTCGTCGGGAGCGACAGCCCCGCCCGGGACCGCGATTGCAAACGGCGCCTCCGGCATCGGCGTGAAGGCCGACGCAACTTTGGCAAGCCGCATCGCGCGTGCGGGCAACTGGATCGGCATGCTCTTGTTGGGGCTGCGATTGACCGGCGGGCGGACGGGCCGCGGCTGTTCTGCAAGCGTCGGCGCCACGCGGGTGCCGGCGCCGACCTGCGATTCCAGATAGCCCTCGGCCAGCAATTGCTCGAAAGCCTCCGTGACGGTGCCGCGCGCAACGCCGAGCGAGGCCGACAGCGCGCGGGTCGACGGCAGAAATTCGCCGGCCTTCAGTTCGCCCCTCGCAATGGCGGCGCGCAGGGCTTGCGCGATCTGCCGTCCAACCTGTCCGGCGGCGCGGTCGACCGCGCGAAGCGAAGGAATGCTGACCGTGGTGCGCAGACGGGGCATAGTGGACCAATCAGTATTATCAAAAGTGGCTCTTATCATAGGCCACTTCGGCGCTATTGTGCGAGCACCAATTGATGAGGTTTGCCATGTACCTGCCGCAGCATTTCAAGATGGATGAGCTCGGCCCGATCCACGCCGCGATGCGGGCGTCGCGGCTTGCGACGCTGGTCACCGCGACCGCCGACGGCCTGATCGCAACACCGCTGCCGCTGATCCTAGAGGAAAACGAGGGCGATTACGGCACGCTGTACGGTCACGTCGCGCGGCCCAATCCGCAATGGAAGCTCCCTGCGATCGGCGAGGCGATGGCGATCTTCACCGGGCCCGACGCCTATGTGACGCCGTCCTGGTACGTAACCAAGGCCGAGCACGGCAAGGTGGTGCCGACCTGGAACTACGTCGCCGTACACGCCTATGGGCCGGCCGAGTTCTTCGAGGATGCCGACCGCCTGCTCGACGTCGTGACCCGGCTGACCGAGCTGCACGAGACGTCGCGCAAGGAAGCCTGGCAGGTCAGCGACGCACCTGATGATTTCATCAAGGCGCAGCTGCGCGGGATCGTCGGCTTCCGGATGCCGATCACGCGGATCGACGCCAAGAAGAAGATGAGCCAGAACCGGAAGCTCGAGGATCGCGCCGGCGTCATCGCGGGCCTCGGCGCCAGCGACAATCCGGCCGATCGCGAGGTCGCCGGGATGATTCCGGCAAACTAGATGAGATTAGATCGAATGGCGACCGCGATGGCACTGCGCTCCCTCGCCCCGTTCTTACGGGGAGAGGGTTGGGGTGAGGGGCTGTCGCCGCAAATACGGTGGTAATTGCATTCGCGGAGACTCCCCTCACCCGGAATGCATCTAATGATGCATTCCGACCTCTCCCCGCATGCGGGGCGAGGTGAAGCGGAGTCCGCGGCTCGATTCGTCGTAAAGTCATCCTGCACTAGACGAAAGCTCCTGATGGAATTGTACCTTGCCTTCGCGGTCACGACCGCGACCTTCGCGCTGATCCCCGGTCCGGCCATGCTGTACGCCGCGGCCCGCACGCTGGCGGGCGGCCGGCGCGCGGGGCTGATGGCCTCGCTCGGCCTGCATCTCGGCGGCTATGTCCATGTCCTCGCCGCGGCCGCCGGCCTCGCTCTTCTATTTCACGCGGTGCCGCCGCTGTTCATGGCGATGAAGCTCGCCGGTGCGGCCTATCTGGTCTGGCTCGGACTGTCGCTATTTCGCGATCGCGACAACGCAAAGCGTCCCGAGCTTGCGCCGCTCTCCGCCGAGCGCGCCTTCGCGCAAAGCGTCGTCGTCGAGGTGCTCAATCCGAAGACCGCGATCTTCTTCCTGGCGTTCCTGCCGCAGTTCGTCGACACGTCGGCAAGCCTGCCGGTCTGGGCCCAGCTGCTTCTGCTCGGCACAACAGTCAATCTGACGTTCTCGGCGGTCGATGTCGTCTGCGTGTTTTTCGCCGACGCCGTGATGTCGAAGCTGCAGCGCTCGAAGATGTCACAGCGGATCACGCAGCGGATCGGCGGCAGCATCCTGGTGGCACTCGGCGCGCGGCTGGCTTTCCACGATCGCTAGAAGCAGTCATCGTCCATCAGCGGTGATGGTGTAGATTAACGTCTCGTTAAGCTGCGCTACGAGCTGCTTCTGCAGATCTAAGGCGTGTACTCATCAATCTCAGAAGCTCAATTACCCGGCGTTGGAGGTCTGCTATATCCCCGATAGCGGCGCGAAAGCGGACATCGCCGCAGGTCCGATAAGGGGACATCGATCCAAGCCGGCCCGATGTCAGCGACGGGCCAATTACCGATGTGATCTAATTGATTCTCCGCGGCGCAATTGCGCGTCGCAGTTCTCGCCTGCAGCGAGCCCTGGAATGGCCATACAAAGGCTGCGACATATTAACCCGACGGGCAAAATTCCGCTTCGCGTTTGACCCAACTCAGATGTTCAATATGCCCGTCTCACCCGATCGAGGGGCGCTGCGCATCGTCACGGTGTTGCGGTGAGATGCGGTGGACGCCGAGTGTGCAACTGACGAGTGCGCATGCGGCGGACGGCGAAATCGTGCAGGCCTGACGCCCCAGTGGCAGGTATCCTCCCGCATCACGCGCAAGCGTGGTTGCGGAGGCGGTGACAAAAAAGCCCAGTCTCGCCGGGGTGAGCACGTATAAGCCGTAAACCATCGCGCAGGGAAAGCCGGGTTGTTTCCGGTTACACCTGTGGTCCTACCCCCGTGCTTTCTACCTTTGCACGGGGCCCATGGGTGCGATCGGCACCCGGCTTTCCCTGCGCCCTCTGCTCAAGAGAGGGCGAAACGAAATGCAAAGCTCGGACAAATCATGTCGCGAGAATGCGAAAGTGCGCCCCATACTACTCTGTCATCGCCACTCGACCGGGCGATCCAGTACGCCGCAGCTTCTCGGTTCAAGCACTGGCGTCTCTGGAATACTGGATCACCCGCTTTCGCGGGTGATGACACCGAGACACATGTTGCGAGGAGCGTGCTTCGTGCACCCACAAAAAAACGCCCCCGAGGCGGGGGCGTTTTGCGTGTGATCGCCAGGGCGATCCCGAAGCGGACTTTAGTCCTTCTTGAGGAAGCCCGAAAACTTCTTCTGGAAGCGCGAGACGCGGCCGCCGCGGTCCATCAGCTGCTGGGTGCCGCCGGTCCAGGCCGGATGCGACTTGGGGTCGATGTCGAGGTTCAACGTGTCGCCTTCCTTGCCCCAGGTCGAGCGGGTCAGGTACTCGGTGCCGTCGGTCATGACGACCTTAATCGTATGATAATTCGGATGAATATCGGCTTTCATGGCAGTTCCTTCGGCGCGCCGGCGCCCGTCTCAAGACATCTCAGTACGGGATTTGGCGGCTCTATAACGCATGGGCCCCCCCAAAACAAGCCAAGAAAGGGCTTAAGCCCATCACCGGATTGGGACTTCACCGGATTTGCCAGCCGGGGGTCAGCGGGCCTATGTGGGGGACGATAGAACCGGTCCAGATTGATGAGCGTAGCTGAACAGCTTGAGACTCCTCGCGGCACCCCCGAGCCGCCTCCGCGCGACGCGTTGCTCGATGAGGAGGCCTTCATCGAGAGCCAGATCACGGAGCCGGCAAAGAGCCGTGCTCGGTTGCGGCCCTTGCTTGCGCTCGCGCCCTATGTCGCGCGCTACAAGGGCCGGGCGATCCTGGCGCTGATCTCGCTGACGATAGCGGCGATCACCACGCTGGTCGTGCCGGTCGCGGTGCGGCGGATGATCGACATGGGCTTCACGCCCGAAGGCATCGCGATGATCAACAGCTATTTCAGCGTGATGATCGCGGTCGTCGCCGTGCTCGCCTGCGCCAGCGCCTCGCGCTACTACCTCGTGATGACGATCGGCGAGCGCATCGTCGCCGATCTCAGGCGTGACGTGTTCGCGCATCTGATTGCGCTGTCGCCCACGTTCTTCGATTCCGCGCGTTCCGGCGAGCTGGTGTCGCGGCTCACCGCCGACACCACGCAGATCAAGTCCGCGGTCGGCGCGTCGGTGTCGATCGCGCTGCGCAACCTGATGCTGTTTTTCGGCGCCGCCGCGATGATGGTGATCACCAGCCCGCGGCTCTCCGGCTTCGTGCTGCTAGCGATTCCGATCATCGTGATTCCGCTGGTCGCGTTCGGCCGCTGGGTGCGGCGGCTGTCGCGCACCGCCCAGGATACGCTGGCCGATGCCAGCGCCTATGCCTCCGAACTGGTCAACGCGATCCGCACCGTGCAGGCCTATACCGGCGAACGGCTGGCCAGGACGCGCTTTGGCCGCGAGGTCGAGCAGGCCTATGACGCCGCGCGCAGCTCGACCAAGGCGCGGGCGATGCTGACACTGATCGTCATCTTCATCGTGTTCGCCAGCGTCGTCGTGATCCTCTGGGTCGGCTCGCACGATGTGCTGGTTGGAACGATCAGCCCCGGCCGGCTCGGCCAGTTCATTCTCTATACGGCCTTCGCTGCGAGCGGCCTCGGCCAGCTCAGCGAGGTCTGGGGCGAGGTCTCGGCTGCATCCGGCGCCGCCGAACGGCTGTTCGAGATCCTGCGCGTCAAGCCGGAGATCGCGGCTCCCACATCGCCCCGCGCACTGCCGCAGCCGGCGCGTGGCGATGTCGGCTTCGACAATGTCAGCTTCGCCTATCCGACCCGGCCCAACGCGCTCGCGATCGACGGCGTGTCGCTGTCGGTACGATCAGGCGAGAAAGTCGCGATCGTCGGCCCCTCCGGCGCCGGCAAGAGCACCCTGTTCCATCTGCTGCTGCGCTTCTACGACCCGAAATCGGGCACCATCTCGCTCGACGGCGTGCCGATCCGGCAGGCCGATCCGGCCGACGTGCGTGCGCGGATCGCGCTGGTCCCGCAGGATTCCGTCGTGTTCGCCGCCTCTGCCCGCGAGAACATCCGCTTCGGCAGGCCGGATGCCGATGACGCCGCGGTCGAGCACGCCGCCGACCTGGCGCATGCCAGCGAATTCCTGCGCCGCCTGCCCGGCGGCTTCGATACCCAGCTCGGCGAGCGCGGCGTGACGCTGTCCGGCGGCCAGCGCCAGCGCATCGCGATCGCCCGCGCGATCCTGCGCGATGCGCCGTTGCTGCTGCTCGACGAGGCGACCTCGGCGCTCGACGCCGAGAGCGAGACGCTGGTGCAGACCGCGCTGGAGGAGTTGATGCGCCATCGCACCACGCTGGTGATCGCGCATCGCCTGGCGACCGTGCTGTCCTGCGACCGCATATTGGTGATGGACCAGGGCAGGATCGTCGAGCAGGGCACCCACGCCGAGCTGGTCGCCGCCAACGGGCTCTATGCGCGGCTGGCGCGGCTGCAGTTCGAAGGGATTTGAGTGGGCATTTCTTGATCGACGCCGTCTTCTCCCGTTGCGCAAAGGACAATCGCGTTACACCACGTTGCAATGATCCCGATCGTGGCGTTGCGATAGATGCGATGCATTTTTGTCTCTTGGCCTCGCATCGGACCGGTCGTAAGCCTTTTATGAAGGCGGCCGGCGGGGACCGCGGTGTCGGACAATGCGGGGAGTGGCGAGATGGGTGGTTTGGTGATCAGCGGCGGCCGGGTGGTGGATCCGGCCAGCGGGATGGACGCGGTCGGTGACGTCGCCGTTGTCGACGGTCGGATCGCCGCGGTCGGGACCGGCCTTGGTGGCGCTGAACGCCAGATCGACGCGACCGGCCTTGTGGTGGCGCCGGGCTTCATCGACCTGCATGCGCACGGCCAGACCATTCCGGCCGATCGCATGCAGGCCTTCGACGGGGTGACGACGACGCTCGACCTCGAGGCCGGCGTTCTGCCGGTTGCTTCCTGGTACAAGCGCCAGGCCGAGAAGGGGCGGGTGCTGAACTATGGCGCCGCGGCCAACTGGGCCTTTGCGCGGATCGGCGCGATGACCGGCTCGAATTCCGAAAGCTCGCTGGAATCGTTTGGCGCGGCGATGCGCGATCGCCGCTGGATTGAGAACGTGGCGACCGAAGGCGAGGTCGGCGGCATCCTTGAGCGTCTTGCCAGCGGACTGAATGAAGGCGGCATCGGCATCGGCATTCTCAACGCCTATGCGCCGGGCGCCGGCGTGCAGGAATTGACCGCGGTGTGCCAGCTCGCGGCTGATCATGCGGTGCCGACCTTCACCCACGTCGCCTACATGTCCCGCATCGATCCCGAGAGCGCGGCGGAGGCCTATATCCGCCTGATCGGCTATGCCGGCGCCACCGGCGCGCACATGCACATCTGCCATTTCAACTCGTCGAGCAAGACGGATATCGAACGCTGTGTTGCGCTGATCGCCAAGGCGCAGGCGCAAGGCTTGCCGATCACGGTGGAAGCCTATCCCTACGGCACCGGCTCGACCGTGCTGGCGGCGACCTTCTTCAGCGATCCGAAATTCGAGGAGCGCAACGGCCTCGGCTATGATTCGGTGCAGCGCGTGACCGACGGGCACCGCTTCGGCAGCCGCGAGGAACTGCTGGCGGCGCAGGCCGAAGAACCCTCGACGCTGGTGCTGTGGCATGTGCTCGATATCGAGAACAACGCGCATCATCGCGATCTGCTCGACATGGCTGTGCTGTATCCGGGCGGCGCGATCGCGTCCGACGCGATGCCGTGGACGCTGTCGGATGGCCGCCCCTACACGGGCGACGCCTGGCCGTTGCCTGATGACGCCACCTCGCATCCGCGTTCGGCAGGCTGCTTCACCCGCTTCATTCGCGAATGGGTGCGCGAGCGCAAGAAAGTGTCGCTGCTCGAGGGCATCCGCAAATGCGCGCTGATCCCGGCGGAGATTCTGTCGGCGAGCACGCCGGCGATGCGGGCCAAGGGCAGGCTGCAGGTGGGCGCCGATGCCGATATCGTGGTGTTCGACTTCGAGACGCTGAGTGACCGCGCGACCTTCTCGGCGATGAACCGTCCGGCGGAAGGCGTGCGGCACCTCGTGGTCAGCGGTCAGCCGCTGATCAATGATGGTGTGCTTGATGTCGCGGCACGTCCCGGCCGGCCGGTGCGCCGGCCCGTTGCCGGAGGCTGACGTGCCGGTCCCGATCCTGCTGGTCGCGGGTTTTCTCGGGGCGGGAAAGACCACGGTCGTGAACCATCTGCTGGCGCATGCGCAGGGCCGGCGCATCGCCGCCGTGGTCAATGACTTCGGTGCGATCAATATCGATGCGGAGCTGATCGCGGGCGCCAGCGATGGCGTGGTCAGCCTGAGCAATGGCTGCATCTGTTGCACGCTGGAGGGCGATCTGCTGCGCACGCTCGCCACGCTGCTGCGGCGTGATCCGCGTCCCGAGTTTATCGTGATCGAGACCAGCGGGATCGCCGATCCCGCCGACATCGTGCGCAACCTGATGGATCCCGTGATCTGGAAGGAGGCGCCGCTGGAGACCGTGCTATGCGTGGTCGACGCGACGCAGCCTGTGGCCATGCTGAACGATGCGCTGCTGCGGTCGCAGCTGCGGGCGGCCGATGTGGTTGCGCTGAGCAAGGTCGATCTGGCCGATGCCGCCGCGTGCGCCGCAGTTCGCGACGCCGTGCGGGCGGTGCGTCCGGCGGCCGCGGTGGTCGATGCGCTGCATGGCGAGGTGCCGGCAGCGTTGCTGTTTCCGGCGGATCTCGATCATTTGCCGACGCCGCGCGAGACCGTGCCGCGACGGCCGGCATCCGAGCGCTTCGAGACACTGAACTGGACCTCGGAGCGGCGGGTGCTGCTGCCGCGCTTGCAGCAGGCGATTGGCCGGCTGGCGCCGAAGCTCGTGCGGGCGAAGGGATTGTTCGAGACGGTGGAGCAGCCCGGCCGGTTGATGGTGTTTCAACTCGCCGGCGGACGCGCGACACTGGCTGCGGGCGGCGTGCCGGCGCCCGGCGTGCCGCGCACGCGAATCGTGTTCATCGGCGAGATGGGTATGCTCTCGCGCGCCGAGATCGATGAGATCATGCAAGGATGTGTCGAAGTCTAATGAAGCGAGCCGCTGGTCTGTTGTGACGCGGCAACCACGCTGATCTCGTAAAGCATGCGTGCGACGATCGCATCGAATTGACAGCCCTGCCTGCGACACCTATCGTTTCTGCCGACGGTTCCCTTCGGGGATCAAAAGGGAATGCGGTGCGAGGGTAATCCCAATGCCGCAGCTGTCCCCGCAACTGTAAACGGCGAGCCTTTCGTCAATTTGCCACTGGGCTGTCAGGCCCGGGAAGGCGTCGACAGGCGATGACCCGTGAGCCAGGAGACCTGCCGTCAGTCGTGGTCACACGCGAGCACATCGGGCGGGGCGTCCTGGTGGGATCGGAGCACTGCCTTTCGGGCAATGCGCCAGTCCGCGTTCGCGGTGACGTGCCACGTTACCGCGAGTCGTTTCATGTCTCCGTCCTCCTCCGTTGCGCGCCGATGGCGCCTCGGTCTCGTTTGCTCCCTGTCATCGCTGCTGCTGCTGCCGGCCGAAGCCGGAGCACAAACACCTCCGCCAACCAGGCTCGATCCAATCGAGGTCTCGCCCTTGGCCTCCGCAAAGCCAAAGCCCGCGGCGCGAAGCAGCAACACGGCCGCCGCGTCGCGGCCACGCGCCCGACCGGCATCGACTGCGGCAACCGGCGGCATACCGCGCGCCGCGGCCTCAGGCACATCGGGGCCGGTAGCGCCGACGCTCAATGCCACCACGCAGGGAGGTACCGGCAGCCGTCTCAATTTGACGCCGCTGCAGACGCCGGCCAGCGTCGAGATCATCACCTCGCAGACCATCGCCGAACGCGGCCAGCATAATGTGCTCGATGCCGTCACCCAGAACGCGGCCGGGTTCATCGCAACGCCGGCGCCCGGCAATGGCGGCCTGTCGTTCAGCACCCGCGGTTTCACCGGCAGCAACTCGGTGATGACGCTGTATGACGGCACGCGCTTCTATATCGGCTCCGGTACCCTGACGTTCCCCTACGACACCTGGTCGACGCAACGCATCGAAGTGCTGCGCGGCCCGGCCTCGGTGCTGTACGGCGAAGGCGCGGTCGGCGGCGTCATCAACGTGATCCCGAAAAAGCCGCTCAACACGTCCTATAACGAGGCCGAGGTCTCGCTCGACAGCAACATGACGCGACGGCTCTCGGTGGACAGCACGGGTCCGATCAATCCCAATGTGTCCTATCGCATCAACGCCACCGGCAACGTGTCGGACGGCTGGGTCGATCGCGACAAGACCTCGAATGCGGTGGTCTCCGCCGCCGTGCGCGTGCAGGCCTCCGACAACCTCGCCTTCACGCTCTCCGAGGATTACGGCGACCGTAGCCCGTCGCGCTATTTCGGCACGCCGCTGATCAACGGCTCGATCCAGGATGCGCTGCGCTTCAATAACTACAACGCATCTGACAGCGCGATCCGCTATCAGGACGGCTGGACCCAGTTCAAGACCGAGTGGGATGTCGCCGACGGCATCAAGGTCAACAACACGATATATTACCTGACCAGCGAACGGCACTGGCGCGACATCGAAAACTACACCTGGAATCCGAAGACCCAGCTGATCGATCGCTCCAGCTATGTCGAGATCTTCCATGACCAGAAGCAGCTCGGCAACCGGATGGATGCGACCTTCAGCGGTCACGTCTTCGGGCTTGCGAACCAGTTCGTTGCCGGGTTCGACGTCAACCGGATCGACTTTACCCACACCAACAACTCGCCCTATGGCGGCGCGTCGTCGGTCAATCCTTACGTGTTCGACCCCGGATCGTTCTTCGCGACGACCACCGCGACCGTGCCGGGCTTCAACGCGATCGTCAATCAATACGCGCTGTTTGCCGAGGATCGGCTGTCGTTGACCGATCAATTGTCGCTCGTCACCGGCGTCAGGTACGATCGTCCCGAAGTCGATCGCACCGATTACAAGACGCCTGCGAACAGCTTTGACGTCTCGCTCTCGGGCACCAGCTGGCGAACCGGGTTGGTCTATGAGCCGATCAAGAACCTCGCGTTCTATGGTCAGTACGCGGTCGGCGTCGATCCGGTCAGCAATCTGATCTCGCTGTCGACCTCGCAGAAGACCTTTCAGCTCGCGACTGGCAAGCAGACCGAAATCGGGGTCAAGCAGTCGTTCTGGGGCGGCCGCGGCGAATGGACACTGGCGGGCTATGAGATCGTCAAGACCGGCCTGACCATTGCCGATCCCGGCAATCCCACCGGCCCGGCGCTGCAGATCGGCCAGCAATCCTCCCGCGGGGTCGAAGGATCGATCGGGCTCGCGCTGAACGACGGCTGGCGCGTCGACGCCAATCTTGCGCTGTTGCGCGCCAGATACGACAACAACAGCCAGGTGGTCGGCGGCAAGATCGTCAGCTACAACGGCAATGTCCCGGTCAACGTGCCGCAGCAGGTCTCGAACGTCTGGCTGACCTGGGACTTCGCGCCGAACTGGTCGGTCTACGGCGGCGTGCAGATGGTCGGGCAGATGTACTCCGACGTTGCCAACACCCAGCTGCGGCCGGGTTACAATGTCGTCAATGGCGGGATCAGGTGGAAACCGGACGACCGCACCACGGTCGCGTTCCGCCTCTACAATTTGTTCGACAAGGTTTACGCGGCGACCTCGAACGGGACGGGGCAGTGGCTGCTCGGCATGCCGCGCACCGTCGAACTGTCCGTCAATGTGAAGTTCTGACCATGCGCAACGCTCTGGTCCGGCGAGCGTGGCGGTGGCTTTATGTCGTCCATCGCTGGATCGGCATTGCGACGTGTCTTCTCTTCGCGATGTGGTTCATCTCCGGCCTCGTCATGATGTATGTGGCCTTTCCGTGCCTCACCGATAGCGAGCGCCTTGCCGCGCTCCCTGTCATGCTCTGGAGCAAGGTTCAGGTCGCACCGGATCGCGCGATGGCGATCGCGGGGATGGAGCACTATCCGCGCGATCTCCGGCTCTCGATGATGGACGATGTTCCGGTCTATCGCGTGGCTGGATGGAAAGGCGGCGCCGTCACCATTTCGGCTGTTGACGGCAGGGTCGTCGACCGGGTCACGCCGGATCAGGCGCTTGCCATCGCTCGCCATCACCCGCATGCCGTGCAGCCGCAATTGCTCGATACGGTGACGCGCGACCAATGGTCGGTCACGGCGAGCTTCGATCCGTTGCGGCCGCTCTATCTGATCGAGCTCGGCGATCCCGACGGCACCGAGCTCTACGTGTCCTCGCGCACCGGCGAGATCGCGCTCGATACCACGCGGCGGGAGCGCGTCTGGAACTGGCTCGGCTCGATCCCGCACTGGATCTATCCGACCGTGTTGCGCAAGGACGGCCCGCTGTGGCGGGACGTGGTATTGTGGATTTCGGGCGTCTGCCTCGTGGTCGCCGTTACCGGCTTCTGGATCGGCATTCTCCGCCTGCGGCTGACGCGCCGTTACGCGAGCGGCGCCGTCTCGCCCTATCGCGGCTGGATGGCCTGGCATCACATCGCCGGTCTCGTCGGCGGAATCTTCGTCTTCACCTGGATGTTCAGCGGCTGGTTGTCGCTCAATCCCGGCGGCGCATTCTCCGGCCGCGGGGTCACTGGCGAGATCGCGGCCGGCTACAGCGGCCACGACACACCCGACATCGTGGTCACATTTCAGTCGCCGCCGTTGATGCCGGCGGTGGAGGCGCGCTTCGTCTGGATCGGCGGACACCGGCTGATGCTGCTCGAGGACGGCGATGGCCGTCGCAGCCTCGCCGATCCCGCGACCGGCGCGCCCGCGCCTCTCTCGCGTGACGAAATCGTCGCGGCCGCCCGACGCGCAATGCCGGGAGCAACGATGATATCAGCGCAACAGCTGGAGGAACCGGACGCCTATTGGTACACACTGCACCATGCGCGCGAGTTGCCTGTGTTGCGGATCGGGTTCGACGATGCCGCCCACACCTGGCTGCACATCTCCCCCGTCAGCGCCGAAATCCTCGACCGCAGCGACGACGGCCGCCGGTCCTATCGCTGGCTGTTCAACGCGCTGCACAGCCTGGATTTCCCGCTGCTGCTGCGCATTTCGCCGGCGCGCGATGTCGTGGTGTGGCTGCTGTCAGCGATCGGCACGATTGTTTCGATCAGCGGGATCGTGATCGGCTGGCGCCGGTTGCGGCGGCGGAAGGTAAGCCCGTGACTGTGGGCCTCGTGCGCACGCCTTCATAGCGGAGATTACTTGACGGTCAGGTGCATGTCCGGTGCCGGCGGGCCGGGGACCCATCCTAATGCAAACCGCTGGCCGGCGACGATCTCATTCTTCGAGAGCTTTGATGCGACCGCGTCGCGGAACCGGAGATAGGCATCGCGCTGCCGCCCGCCGGTGCGCGCTGCCGCCAGATTGAGCCACTTGTAGGCCAGCACGAAGTCCACCGGAACGCCGTGGCCCTTGTCGTACATCAGGCCGAGCATGGCTTGCGCGAACGGGTCTCCCTGCACGGCGCCGCGATAATAGAGATCGGCGGCGGCGTCATAGGCCTGCGGGACGCCGAAGCCATGCTCATACATGAAGCCGAGCAGGCCGAGGGCTCTCGGGTTGCCGCGCTCGGCGGCGGGCGCGAGCTCCCGAGCCGCCCTGACATAGTCGCCGCGATGGAAGGCGGCCGTTCCGCGCGCGACGCTGTCGGCGCTCGCGACAGACGCGGTCATAGTCCAAAGCGCGATCGCAAGCGAGGCGCACAGGCTTGCCCGTTGCGTGAGCGCGCGGCGCATTCTGTTGCCGGGCTCAGTGATAGCTGGTGGTGATCGGCGCATTGGTCGATGTCGTGGCGATGCTGCCGCGCAATTTCGATCGAAGCTCCTCGGCCACAGTTTGTGCGTCGGAACCGTTGCGGATGATCTGCGGGCGGATGAAGATGATCAACTCGGTGCGCTGGGTGGCGTTGCTTTGATGTCCGAAGGCGTCGCCGAGGCCGGGGATCTGGTCGAGCACGGGGAGCGCATTGCGGTTGCCGCTCTGCTGTTCGCTGATCAGGCCCGCCAGCAGCACGGTCTGGCCATTGGCGACCGCGATCTGGCTCTTGACCCGCCGCTCCGACACCGTCGGGGTCAGGCTGTTCGCGCTGTTGGTGGGAACGTTGCTGATCTCCTGCTCGACATCGAGCCGCACCGTGCCGTTCACGCTGACGCGCGGCGAGACCCGCAGGATGATGCCGGTGTTGCGATAGTCGATGGTGTTGACCACCGTGTTGTTCGTGGTCAGCACCGTCGCGCTGCCGGTCGACACCGGGACGACGTCGCCGACCTGCAAGGTCGCGACCTGGTTGTTGATCACGACCAGCGACGGATTGGAGAGCACCTTGACGCTGGTGACGGCGTGCAGCGCATCCAGGATCAGGCTCGGCTGTGTCTCGGACCCGATCAGGAAGTTGAAGCCCGGAAAGGCACGGTTGATGAAGGCATTGGTGACCGAACCGGCGACGGAGACGGCACCGGTGGTCGCGTCCGTGGTGGTCGCGGGCGCCGTGGTGGCCTGAGTGCCGAGGATCGAGCCGGTGTTCGGCTTCAGGCCGAGGTTCCGGCTGGTGAGATAGGTCTGCACGCCATAGGACAGGGTGTTGTTGAGCGTGACCTCGGCGATCGTCGCGTCGATCGCGACCTGGAGCTGCGGCTCGTCGATCTGCAGCAGCGTCGACTCGATGATGCGGTAATTGGCCTGGTCGGCATAGATCAGGAGATTGTTGTTCACGGCGTCGGGCGTGATCCGTACGTCCTGCATGACGGGCTGGCCATTGCCGGAACCAGAGCCGCGCCCGCTATCCAGCGCGGCATTGTTGCCCTGGCCTTGATTGTTGTTGTTCGCTTGGCCTCCGGCGCCAAATCCCTGGCCGAGGCCCTGGCCCGTGGTGCCCGTCCCCGACGCGCCGCGCGATGCGAAGCCGCCCATGCTCGAATTCGAGCCGTTGTTGTTGTTCAGCGACAGACGATCGGCGACGCTTGACGTCGAGGAGGTGCCGGAGCCGGGCGCGAGCTGGCTGTCGGCACTGTCGAGCAGGTTGCCTGACGAGCCGCCAAGGAACATGTCGGTCAGAACTCTCGCGATCTGGCGCGCATCGCCGTATTTGACGCGGTAGACATGGACCGTGGTTCGCGCGGTGTCGTTGCGGTCGAGGCGCTTGATCCAGGTCGCGGCCGTGTGCAGCATGTCCGGTTTCTTGGTGACGACCAATATCGCGTTCAAGCGTGCGATCGGCATGAACTTGATGACGTTCTGGCTGAGGCCGTTCTCGCCGGAATCGACGATCTTCTCCAGCTCGGCAATGACCGGCGCGGGCGAACCGCTCGAGATTGGGAAGATGCCGACGGATTGGCCGCGCATCCAGTCGACGTCGAAGCTGAGCACGGTGTCGACCGCGGTGCGGCGCTCGGCGCCGGTGCCCTGGATCAGGAGCAGATTGCGCGTCGTATCGGCGCGGATCGCGCCCGCCCTGGTGGCGAAGCTGTCGGTCAGCTTCAGCAGGGTCTGGGCCGACACATATTGCAGGGGGACCACCGAGATGCCGAATCCGGGCTCGGGATTGGCGGCCGCGGCATCGACGCGGCCGCCGCCGACGGCATCGCCGAGCGGCGTCAGGCGATAGCCCGCTGTATCCTTGAGCAGCACGACGCCGCTCAGGCGGAGTGCGTTTTCAAGCACGAAGACCATGTCGGATTTCGGCACCGGGCGGACCGACACCAGGCTCACCGTGCCCTGCACCCGCGGGTCGATGGTGTAGCCGACATGCAGGATATCGCCGAGCACGACCTTGGCGACGGTCGCCACCGGCGTGCTCTCGAAATTCAGGTCGAAGCCATTGCCGTTTGACGCCTGCTGCGGCCGCGCGTCCGCGACACCAGTCACTTCGCTTCCGTCATACATCGCCGCGCGGACGCTGCCGCCCTGGCTGCCGCCCGTCGCCGCCAGCGCGTTCGCCGGTTGCGGCTGGCGCGGCAGCAGGTCCAGCGATCGCACCTTGTCGGTGACGTCGACCTGGGACGCGTCCACGCTCTCGCCGACCGTCGCGGAATTGCACGACGCCAACAACCCCAGTGACGTCAAGGCAAAAATGGCCGCGAGGCCGCCGCGGATCGTCGGGCAGCGGCCCACTGTGCCTACGCGTTGCATGAAGGCCCTTCGCTTTGACTAACTGATATTTCGATTGCTTGCGACGATCGGTCCTACCCCGGTAAGACTCTTAGCGATCGAACATGACAGAAATAAATTGGTTACATGATTGACGTTCGCGACCTGCCCGTCGCATCGCACCGAAACTGTGCAGCCGGCGCGCAGCCGTGTCCGCGATGCCACGTCAAGGTTTCTTGAGCGAGGCGAACGATGTGACTTCGCACAGCTGTCACACTTCGGATCGATAACCGCAGAATTGCCGGGAGCCGAACGCGACGGCAGGTAGCGGCACTTGGCACGAGCTGATCCGGGATAGTGTGGCGGGATATCGAGAATGGCCAACGACCTGTCCGTTCGGTTCGTGGACTACCTCCGCCAGAACAATCACCTGGCGCCGGTCGATGGATCGGCGGACCGGACCGGGCAGGGCGCCGACGTCAGGCAGTTGAAGCTGTGGGAGGTCACCAGCCTCTCACCGACTGAATTCGCCGACGAGGCCGCGCGCTTCTTTGCGCTCGGCCGCCTGACGCTTCAGGAAATGACCTCGGCCGAACCGCTTGTCGGGTCGTTTTCGCCGCGTTTCCTGCGCGAGACCATGGTCTATCCGTGCAGGGCGGCCGACGGGGCCTCAATGCTCGCGGTCGTCGATCCGACGGACCAGGCGACGCTGCGGGCGGCGCAGATCGTGCTTGGCGCCGGCATCAATGTGAAAGTGGCTTCGTCGGAAGACGTGGCCATCGCGCTGAACAACAACTCCAGTGCCGAGGAGGCGGTGGCTGCCGATACGGCGGCGGCGCTGCCCCGCGAAGACGACATCGAGAGCCTGCGCGATCTAGCCAGCGGCGCACCGGTGGTGCGCGCGGTCAACGACCTGATCGAGAAGGCGGTCGAGCTGCGTGCCAGCGACATCCATATCGAGCCGTTTTCCGGCGGCCTCATGGTCCGGCTGCGGATCGATGGCCTGCTGCGGCCGGTCGCAGCGCTGTCGGGCGTGCTGCCCCAGGCTGTGGTCTCCCGCATCAAGATCATCGCCAATCTCAATATCGCCGAGCGCCGCTTGCCGCAGGACGGCGCGGCGCGGCTGCGGGCCGGGCGTACCGACATCGATATCCGTGTCGCGATCATGCCGACGCAGCACGGCGAATCCTGTGTCATCCGTATCCTGCCCAAGGACCGTGGCCTGCTGGTCGTTGAAAAGCTGGGGTTCTCGGCGCCCGACGAAGGCAAGCTGCGGCGGCTGCTGAAGCTGCCGCATGGCATGGTCGTGATCACGGGGCCGACCGGCAGCGGCAAGACCACGACGCTGGCAACGATCCTGTCGATCCTCAATGAGCCCAGCCGCAAGATTCTGACGATTGAGGATCCCGTCGAATACGAGATTCCCGGCGTCAACCAGTCCCAGATCAAGCCGGCGATCGGTCTGACCTTCGCCACCGCCCTGCGATCCTTCGTTCGTCAGGACCCTGATGTGATCATGGTCGGTGAAATCCGCGATTCCGAGACCGCGCATGTCGCGGTGCATGCGGCGCTGACCGGGCATCTGGTGCTGACGACGCTGCACACTGAGACCGCGGCTGCCGCGGTGCCGCGCCTGCTCGACCTCGGGGTCGAAGGCTATCTGCTGCGTTCGGTGTTGCGCGGCGTGATCGCGCAGCGTCTGGTCCGGCAATTGTGCGAGCGCTGCAAGACGGCGCGGCCGCTGGCCACGGCCGATTTCACCGAGGATCCCCGGCTCGCCGCGCTCGGATTCCGGGGCGGCGAGATCGTTCAGGAGCCATGCGGCTGCGAGCGTTGCAGCGGGACCGGCTACCGCGGCCGCCTCGGCGTCTTCGAGCTGCTCGAACTGTCGAATGAATTGCGCGAACTGATCGGAGAGCGAACCGACGGGCTGAAGATCGATACGATGGCGATCCGGGCGGGCATGACCACGATGCTCGACGATGGGGTCGCCAAATGCCGCGCCGGATTGACCTCGCCCGCCGAGATCCTCCGCGTTGCGACGATACGGTGACGCCGTGCCGAACTATCGCTATCGCGCTTTGACCCAGGCCGGCGAGATCGTGAACGGCACGATCTCAGCCCCGACTGCGGCCGAGGTGGCGCGGCGGATCGAATATCTCAAGCTTCTGCCGATTGAAACCACCGAGGACAGGCGCGCATCCGGCGTCGCCGGTGGCCGCGGCCTGTTCGGTGGGCCAAGTGCCGCCGAGGTCACCACGTTCACACGGGATCTCGCGCTTCTGCTCAAGGCCGGCGCGCGTCTCGACGATGCGCTGGAGCTGCTGTCCGGCGATACCGATGTCGGCCGGATGCGTCCGGTGGTAGCCAAAATTCGCGCCGCCCTGCTCACCGGCGAGAGCTTTGCCGATGCGGTGGCGGATCATCCGACCTTGTTCCCGCCGATGTACATCGCCCTGGTCCGGGTGGGCGAAATCTCCGGCACGCTCGATTCCGTGCTGGAGATGCTGGGGACGGAGCGCGCACGTTCCGAACAGATGCGGCGCAAACTGACCGACGCCATGCAGTATCCGGCCTTCGTGCTGGTCGCGGCATCGGGCGTGATGCTGTTCTTCCTGCTGTTCGTGCTGCCGCAATTCTCGACGGTGCTCGGCGATTTCGGCGGCAAGTCGGATACGGCGCTCGCCAGCTTCATCGCGGTGTCCGATTTCCTGCGCGCCAATGCCACGGCGGCAAGCCTGATCAGTGCGGCCACGATCGCACTCGCGTGGTGGCTGCTGCGGCAGGCGCGCGTGCGCGCCGCGCTGGTCAACGCGATCTCGCGGGTGCCGGGGATCAGCAGCGCCTTCCAGTTCTATCGCGCCAGCCTGTTCTGCCGCAATCTCGGCGTCCTGCTCGGCAGCGGCGTCAACCTCACCGCCGCATTGCGCATCCTCGTCGACATCATGGCGGTGACCGGAAGCGAGGCGAATTGGACAGCCGCTGCCGACCGCGTCCGCCATGGCGGAAAATTATCGGAAGCACTCGCCGTGGCGGACAGTCTGCCGCCGATGGCGGTCCGCATGCTGCGGCTCGGTGAAGAGACCGGGCAGCTGCCGGTGCTGGCCGGGCGGGTCGCCGAATTCTACGAAGCAAAATTGCAGCGCAGCCTGGACCGCGTCGTCGGCATCGTCGGTCCGCTGGCGATCATCACGATCAGCGCCGTGGTCGGCGGTCTGATCGTGTCAGTCATGACGGCGCTGCTCTCGGTCACGCAGCTAGTCGGTTAGAGCAGGGGTCATCGGTCATGATATCGCGCAACACCATCATCGAGGCATTTTCCACGCGAGCGGGACGCGATCGCGCGCAGTCGCAAAGGTCGAGGCGTGCCGGTCAGGAGGGCTTCACCCTGGTCGAGATGCTGGTGGTGATCGCGATCATCGGCCTCATCATGGGACTGATCGGGCCGCGCGTGCTCAACTATCTCAGCGAGTCCAAGGTCAAGACCGCGCGCATTCAGTTGCAGAGCTTCTCCAGCGCGCTCGACCTGTTCTATCTCGACGCCGGGCGCTTCCCGTCCACGGCGGAGGGGCTTGCCGCGCTGGTCCGGCGCACGCCAGGCGTCGCCGCCTGGAACGGCCCCTATCTGAAAGGCGGCAACGTTCCGAACGATCCCTGGAACCACCCCTATCTCTATCGCTCGCCCGGTGAGCATGGACCTTACGACATCGTCTCCTATGGCTCGGATGGTCAGGAGGGTGGCAGCGGCACCTCGGCCGACATCTCGCTCGAGAAGGCGACAGCCGCCAACAACGACCAATAAGGATGCATGGCAAGCATGAATGACGCGACGCAGCGCGGTTTCACCCTGCTCGAGATGGTGTGCGTGCTTGCCATCATCGCGTTGCTGGCGGCCGTGCTGCTCCCGTTCATTCCGCACCAGACTTCGCGATCGCGCTTACAGGCCTATGCGCTGCAGACCGCGACGCTGCTGAAGGCCGATCGGAACGCCGCCATCGAGCGCAGCACCAGCGTTGCGACGCTGGTCGATGCGGCGAGCCGGGTGATCCATTCCGGGGCGTCGCGCATGACGGTGCGAATCCCCGATGACGTGCGCTTCGACGCCGTGCTGCCGCAGAGCTGTCAGCGCCGCGCCGCACTGTCGACCATCCGCTTCTTCGCCAATGGCGGTTCCTGCGGCGGCTCCATCGCACTGACGCGGCTCGATGCGGGATATGAGGTCCGCGTCAACTGGCTCACCGGAAGGGTTGAAATCGTTGCTCGCGATGTCGCCGCCAACTGACCGCACGGATGCGGGGTTCACCATCATCGAAGTGCTGGTGGCGCTTGCGCTGGTCGCTGTCTCGATCGTTGCGATCGGCGCCGTGATGGGCGTCAAGACGCGCGGTGTGCGGGCCATGGAGCAGCACGTGGCGCTGATGCAGGCGGTGCGCACCTTGATGACGGTTGGCATTCCGCCCCGCGCGGAATTGCAGTCGGGCACGTCGACGGGGCAGGCGGAGGGCTACCGCTGGACCATCGATGTCAGTCCGCTCGGCGGCGACTGGACGGTGCCCGAGGGCAACGTGCCCTGGGCTCCGGAGCTGGTGCGAATTCGCGTCAAGTCTCCAGGCGGTGCGTTGTCCGACATTCGCACCGTGCGCCTGATGCCGAGGTCATCGGAATGACCCCGGCAAGGACAGCACAGCGAACGGGCGAGCGCGGCTTCACGCTGATCGAGACCATCGTCGCGCTGGCGTTGATGGGGCTATTGCTGTCGGCACTCGCCAGCATCACGGCGCAATGGCTGCCGAGCTGGAACAGGGGGCTCGACCGCATCCAGCGCAGCGAGCTGATCGGGATCGCGCTGGAGCGGATCGGCGCCGATCTCGCCGCGGCGGAATTCGTTGCCGCCAACCGCGATACCCACAAGCCACTGTTCGATGGATCGGAACTGTCTGTCACATTCGTGCGCACGTCGGTGGGGCCGAATGCGGGGCCGGGGCTCGACGTGGTGCGCCTTGGCGAAACCAGAGATCGCGGCGAGTTCGTTACGGTTCGTACGCAGACCCGCTTCACGCCGCTGGCCGACGGGGTGTCGCTGTCGGAACAGGTGCATCTCGGTAGCCCCGTCGTGCTGCTGCGCGCGCCCTATCGCCTGTCCTTCGCCTATGCCGGTCCTGACCGGGCCTGGAAGGGCGCGTGGAAGGATGCCAACAAACTGCCGGCGATGATCCGTCTGACCGTGCGTGACGCGGCGAGCCAGCGCGTCCTGTCGGTTTCGACCATCGCGCCGGTCCATGTCCAGATTCCGAGCGACTGCACCAAGCCGGACGGCAATTGCGGCGACAGGCAGAGTTCCGGCGGCGCCACCGATCAGGGGAAGACGTGATGGGCGCGTCCGGCAACATCGGCCGATCGCCGACCAATCGCGGCTTCGTCCTCGTTGCGGTGCTCTGGATCCTACTGGCGCTGTCGTCGCTGGCGATCATCTTTTCGGCTTATCTCGCCGCGTCGGCACGAGCGCTGGCGGCCAGCGACTTATCGTTGCAGACCGAGGCGCTGGTGTCGGCCGGGCTCGAGCTCACCGCCTATCAGCTGACGCTGACCGACGACAAGACGAGGCCGCAGCACGGCGCGTTTCATTTCGGGCTGGACGATGCCAGCGTCGGCGTGTCCTTCACGTCGGAAGCCGGCCGCGTTGATCTGAACTACGCGTCGAAGGAGATGCTGACCGGCCTCTTCGTCGTGCTCGGCGCCCGGAAGGACGCCGCCGCCGAATACGCCGACCGGATCGTCGGCTGGCGAACCCGGCCCGTGCCGGGCAGCGAAAATGTGGAGGCCGCGCGCTACAACGCGCTTGGCTATTCGCCGCGGCAGGGGCTGTTCACCCATGTCAATGAGCTGGCGCTGGTCGCTGGCATCCCCGAAGCCTTTGTCGATCGCGTGTTGCCATTCGTGACCGTGTTCAACGGCAGTCCGGATGTTGATCCGACCATCGCCGCGCCGGAGGTCGCTCTGGCCGTGGATAAAGCATCGGGGAAAGACCAGGACAGCTTCGGCTCGCCTGCTCCCTCGCCGAACGGCATTGCCGCGGGAGCGCCGGCTCCGAACCCGCAAGCTGCGGCATCGACGGCGCAGAGCCCTTGCTACCGGATCGCAATCTCGATCCGGTTCCGCAATGGTCACCGCACGGCGTCTGAAGCGGTGATCGCACTCGGTGACAAGGTCGAGCCCTATCGTGTGTTGTCCTGGCAGAACGATGTCGAGCCGCAAAGTACGGTTCGGCCGCGGAGGAGAGGTTGATGGCAATACTCGCCGAAGCACGGCAATGGTTCGAGCAATGGATCGGTGCGGTTGCGACTGCCGTTGACGGCGTCGCGGGCAGGTTCATGCGCCGGCGCAGTGTCGAACTCGACGAGAATGCCGACGGCACCTTCACAGCCCGCCTCGCCGCGGCAAAAGATGGCTCGCCGTCAGTCCTGGTTTCGTTCCGGCTCGATCACGATGCGCCGCAGCCTCCGCTGTCGGCGGAGTGGAAGACGGCATTCGACGGCAGCCGCATCGAGGTGCGATTGCGATCGGATCACGTTGTCAGCCGCGTGCTCGATTTCCCGAGCCAGGCCGGCGACTTCCTCGATGGCATGATCCGCGCGCAGGTTGACCGGTTGACGCCTTGGACTGCCGCCGATGCCGTGTTCGGCTGGGGTTCGCCGCAGCCGATCGCCAATGACCGTATCGAGGTCGCGTTCAGTGCGACCGCGGCGGCCAAGGTCGATCCGTTGATCCGGATGGCGAGGATGCTCGGCGCCGCCTCCGTTGCGGTCTCGGCGCCGGCGGTCGGCGGCGACGGCACCCCGCAGCAGGTGACGCTGCTCGACCGGTCGCTGCGCGGCCTTGCCGGACCTGCGGTTCCGGGCCTGTTGCGCATCGGCCTGGTCTCGACGGCCGCCGCGGCGGTGGTCTCCCTGCTGCTCAACATCTATCTCGGCGGATGGCTGCAATCGGAACAGGAAGACCTGCAGCATCGGATATCGCAGCGCCGCGCCGCGCTGCGTCTCGATGCCAATGGCGACTCGTCCGGTCTTGGCCTGCTCGCCAAGCGGAAGCAGACGACGCCGTCGAGCGTCATGGTTCTGGAGGCGGTCTCGCGTGTCCTGCCCGATACGACCTATGTGACGGAACTTCGCATCGAGGGCAACAAGGTGCAGGTGGTGGGGCTGACCCAGGATGCGCCATCGCTCATACGCCTGCTGGAGCAGTCACCGCAATTCACCCGCGCGACGTTCTTCGCGCCGACGACCCGCGCGGCGAATGAATCGGCGGAGCGGTTCCACGTCGAGGCCAACATATCAGCTTATTTTGGATCCGGCTCATGAGCGCAGCATCCCGATCGCTGACGGCCGTCAGCACCTCGCCACTGGTCGCGACGGCGAGCTACCTCGGCCTGTTCGTGCTGCTGCTCTTTGTCGTCATCTCGTCGCTCTCTGACATCATTGGCCTGCGCAGCGATGTTGCGGCATCGGCCGGAATGCTGGAACAGCTGGAGGGACGATCGAGGGCGAATACCGTGCCCGGTCAGCCCGCGATGCCGACCGGCTCGGCCTATCTCGAGGGAGCGACCGTCACGGTTGCCGGCGCCACCCTGCTGCAACGCGTGTCGGGCGCGGTGATCAAGGCGGGCGGCAACGTGCTGTCGACGCAGCTCGACGTTCCCAACGCGCCGGCCAAGGCCGGCCTCATCAGCATGGTCGCGGGCTGCGAGATCGAGCAGGCGCAATTGCAGCAGGTGCTCTACGATCTCGAAGCCGGCATGCCGTTCCTGTTCATCGACCAGCTGGTCGTGCAACCCGTCGCCGACGAAGCCGCCAAAGGCGCCGATCCCGGCAAGCTGCGCGTGCTGCTCGGCGTATCCGGACAATGGCGAGGAGCCAAATGATGCGACGCTTCGCAGCGACTATCGTGCTGTTGGCGGTGTCGGCCTATTCCGCGCCGGCTGCCGTGCCGGACCGGTCCGGCGACGCACTGGACGGCGGGCTGCTCGACGACACCCGCCTGGGCGGACCGGTGCTGAGTTCACCGCCGCCGTCCGAACCGGTGACGTCGGTCCGGGTGGCTCCTTCGCCGGCGCCGACGCCGCGGCCGCTTAGCGCAAATCCGTTGTGGGGCATTCCGCTCAAGACGCTGTCCAACACGCGAGACCGCCCCGTGTTCTCGCCGTCGCGGCGACCTCCGCCCGCCGTCGTTGCGGAACCGGAAGTCAGCAAGCCGTTGCCACCGCCGCCGCGCAAGGTGGCGATCGAGCCGCCGCCGCTGTCGCTCGTCGGCACGATCGCGGGAGATGATGAAAGCTTCGGGATCTTTCTCGATCAATCGAACAAGACCGCGTTGCGCCTGAAGATCGGCGACGAGTTCCAGGGATGGAAGCTGCGATCCATCAACGGACGCGAAGTCACGATGCAGAAAGACGAGCAGGCGGCAGTGCTCACATTGCCTCAGCCCGGTGGCGAAGAGAGCGGCGATGCCCGCCTCGTTCCGGTCAGCACCGAGAGGAAGCCGTTGGCCGCGCGGCGCCAGATGTGACTGCGCGTGAGCTAGCTCAACCCGAGTCAGCTCTGCAGGACCGGCGTCAGGAGAAGCCCGAGCGCGAGAAACGGACCGAACGGAATCGAGGTTTGGCGCTTCATCTCGCGTCCTGCGAGTTGCAGGCTGCCGGCAACACCAAGTGCTGCGAGTGCCGCGATCAGCAGCAGGGTCGGAATCCCCAACGCACCGACCCAGATCGTCGCGGCGGCAATAAACTTGACGTCGCCCAGTCCCAACCCGTCGACCTGCCGTAAGGCGAAGTAAAGACGCTGCAATAGCCAGAACAAGATGCCGACGAGGACGGCGATCGCGATCGCACCGAAGGCAGCCGTCGTGCCTTCCGTGATGACGACGTTTGCGAGACCGAGCGCCGCGATCGCGAGGTTCAGCCAATCCGGAATGATGCCGTGGCGGAGATCGATCAGCGCGACGGCGCAGCAGAGCATGCAGAGCGCGCCGTAAGATCCAATGAAATAAAGAGCTTCGCGATCGATCTGCATGATGACGGGACAAGTGTGACGCGTGCGGGCACTGTGTTGCAACAACTCGCGCGCGTTGAACAGTGCATTTTCAATCGTCCGATCGGTTTGCGAGATTGTGATCGTCAACGACGATCGCAAAGCAGAAAAGATGCGACAAAAAGTCTGCGCTGTCACAAATCCGCATAGGATACCGACAATAGTCCGCTCCGCTACGTGCCGCGAGCCCTTCGTGGCAGATGAGTGGGTCGACTATGCACAAGATGCGAGTAGCGGCGTGCCTTGCTTTGCTGGCAACGTCGGCGGGCGTGCGCGCTGCGAACGCGGGCGCTCTCGAGGAAGGCGCCGAGCGCTATCGGCCGTATTTGATCGAGGGCGTTGCCAGCGCGCTGGCAGGCGCGCGTGCGTTGCGCGAGCGCGCCACTGCGGCGGATTTGCCTGGTGCAAAGAAGGCCTGGCTGTCGGCGCGCGCAGGCTGGGAGCGTTCGGAAGTGTTCACCGCAGGCTTCGTGCCTGAACTCGATGCACAGATCGACGCCTGGCCAAACGCGGACAGCGGTTTCCACGCCGTCGAGGCCAAACTGTTCGGAGCTGCTAGCACCAACGTTGCCGCCGATGCGACCGGCCTGGTCGAGCACCTGAATGATCTTCACGGCAAGCTCAAGGACATCAAGCTGACGCCGCAGGGCCTGCTGGACGGTACGGTGCGGCTCGCTTACGAAGTCGGCGAGAGCAAGGCTGATGGCGGAGAGTCGCGCATCAGCGGCACCTCGCTCGACGATATGCGCAACAATATCGCGGGCATCGACTTCGCCTACCACACGATTTTCTCCGCCGCGCTCAACACGGTCGACGGCAAGCTCGACGAGATGGTGACGAACCGGATCGAGCAGCTCGAAGCGATCGTCGCCACGCCTGACCTGCCGCATGTCAATATTGCCGATCTGCGCCAGACCAGTGAGGAACTGGTGGTTGCGTTGCAGAGCGCCTCGGCGAAGCTCGGGCTGCAGCGCCCGACCCTGGAGGCCCAGGCGCGATGAGATCGCTTCACCTGCGTCTGGCTGCGCTGCTCTCCGGTGTCTTCGCCCTTGCTCTGCTCGGGCGTGCGCTGGCGTTTCCGGTCGACGGTGACAAGACGGTGCTGCCCGTTGCGACCGAGCTGAACGAGGATGCGCTCGACAAGCCGCGCGAGGTGTTCCAGTCCGAGCGGACCGGAGCTAAGTCGTATCTGGTGAATCTCGGCGATCTCGCGTTCAATTCGCCTGGGCTGCTCGGTGAAGTGGCACGGCAGGCCGGCGTGAGCTGCGGCACCTGCCACGTCAATGGTGCGAACAACGCCAAATTCTTCATGCCGAAGATGTCGAGCCGGCCCGGCACGTTCGACACCACCGGGGCGCTGTTCAATCCGAAGGCCAACAATCTGGCGTTCGACCCCGTGCGGATTCCGAGCCTGCGCGGCGCCCGCTATCTTGCGCCCTACGGCGCCGACGGCCGGTTCGCCTCGCTGCGCGACTTCGTCCACAACGTCATCACCAGCGAGTTCGCCGGACCCGAGCCGTCGCCGGCAACGCTCGATGCGATCGTGGCTTATATTCACGACATCGACTTCCTGCCCAATCCGAGCCTTGGACCCGCCGGACGGCTGGCCGGCAGGATCAGCGACGCGGAGCGCCGCGGCGAAGCGCTGTTCTCGAAGCCGTTCCAGCACGATCCTGCACTGAGCTGCGCGGGCTGCCATGTTCCATCGTCCGGCTTCGTCGATCACCAGCAGCACGACATCGGTTCGGGTGGTCTGTTCAAGACGCCGACCCTGCGCAATGCCGACTTCAACGCGCCGTACTTTCACGACGGCCGCTTCGACAATTACAACCAGGTTGTCGACTATTTCGACCGGACCTTTCAGCTCGACCTCTCGTCGCAGGACAAGGGTGACCTCGTCGCCTACCTCACGGCCGTCGGTGATGGCGTGCAGCCCTATGAACGCGACGGTGCCGGTGCAACGCTGAAAGAGATCAATGAGTTTTCGACGGTGCTCGCGACCGCGATTCCAGTCGGTGACAAGGACATCGTTGCGCTGGCGGTCGATACGATCGGCCGCGAGCTACGCGAGTTGACCGAGCAATACCCTGATCGCAAGAACACCAGCGTATCGGGCGGCGCGCAGCAGCGCGTGCTTGCGCGCAACGGCCTCAAGGAGCTCGTGCTTACGCTACGGCGAATCGAGATGGCGGTTGTAGCAGGACGCAACACCGATGCTGCGACCGAGTTCAGGAATTATCGCAATCTGATGGCCGCTGCAGTTCCTGCGCTATTGGCCAGCGCCGAGCCGTGGTCGCTGTTCAATCAAGACGTGCATGATCAGCATTATGCTGCGCTTCGCGAGGTGATGCGCTCCAAGCACATTTCGCGCTGATCGAGCTGTTTTGTTTTGCAGTGAATTTGCGATCCGCATCGTTGCCCGGATTGCGCAATCAATTTTCGATCGTCGGTTGAAGAGTCGAATCGCGGAGTTGCTGCCTGCCGCAGCAGATGTCTCCACAGAAAATCTTTGAACGTTTCGAAATTTCTCGCGCGCTTTCACGTAAGCGAAAAGCGTGCGTCATATTGTCGCACTAAGCAGTGTGTGTTGCTAACCGCAAACACCCTGAGGTCGACAATGAGTTTGAATTACAAAAAGCACTGGAAAACCAGCACCGCGCTCTGCATCGCGTCAACGGTGCTCGTCGCAACAGCCGCATATGCCGCTCACTATCCGGGCGGTCACAGTGATTGGGACAAGCGTTCGCATCACAATCACCAGGCGCACGAAGAGGGCGATCGTGCGAACCATGAGAACCACGGCAATCATGGTGACGGCGATCGCGGTGACAAGGTGAAGACCGCTTCGCCGATCAAGCACGTCATCATCCTGATCGGTGAGAACCGCGGCCTTGATCACACCTTCGGTGTGTACAAGCCGAAGGGCAAGGGGCAGACCATCTCCAACCTGCTGTCGAAGGGCATCGTCAACGAGGACGGAACGCCGGGACCGAACTTCGCGCAGGCGCAGCAGTTCTCGGTCGCCGGCCAGACGTCCTATTATATCGGTGCGCCGACGATCTCGAAGTCGCCCTACAACGCGACCAACAAGATGCCGCAGCCGAACACCAACGGCACGCCGACCGCGCAGAGCGACACCGGCGCCCCGTTCAAGACGATCGTCGAAGCCGGCGTCGAGAAGGACATGGACCCGGCCGATCTCGATATCCTCACCACCGGCTTCAGCGGTCTGCCGACCGGTGCGCTCGATACCCGCGTGCCCGGCGCCGGCGGTCTCAACGGACCGTTCCCGCTGCAGGGCGAGCAGATCAGCGACGATGACTACACCGGCGACTCGACGCATCGCTTCTATCAGGACTGGCAGCAGGAAGACTGCAGCGCCGCCAGCGCCACGAAGAAGAACAATTCGGGCTGCCTGAACGACCTGTTCCCGTTCGTGATGGCGACCTATTCGTCGTCCAACAAGAGCATGGCCAACTCGATGGGCTTCTATAATGCCCAGCAAGGGCAGGCTCCGATCCTCAAGATGCTCGCCGACCGCTTCACCCTGAGCGACAACTTCCACCAGTCGTTCCACGGCGGCACCGGTGCGAATCACTTCATGCTCGGCACCGGCGACGCGGCCTTCTGGAGCGACGGCAAGGGCAACCCGGTGACGCCGCCGGCCAACCTGATCGCCAACCCGAACCCGGTCGCGGGCTCGGTCAACCGCTACACTGTCGACGGCAATTGGAGCAACTGTTCGGACGTGTTCCAGGCCGGCGTGAAGCCGATCGTCGCCTACCTCAACAATCTGCCGTACGCGGCCGAGCCGAACTGCAAGCCCAACCACTACTACATGCTCAACAACGTCAATCCGGGCTATCTGCCGAACGGCGCACTGTCGGGCGGCAACAACGTTCCGCCGTCGCCGGTTCGCACGATCGGCGATGCGCTCATGGACAAGAATATCTCCTGGGCGTTCTATGGTGGTGCGTTTAACGACGCCGTGGCGCTTTCGAACGCCGCGGTTGCCGCCAATCCGTCGAACCCGAACCTCAGCGCCGCTGCGGTCGCCGATCCGGCGCACGCGCTCGGTGTTGCCTACTGCCAGATCTGCAATCCGTTCCAGTATGCGACCTCGATCATGGCCAACCCGGCCGTGCGTCAGGCTCACATGAAGGACACTGCCGATCTGATCACGGCGATCCAGGACAACACGCTGCCTGCGGTGTCGTTCGGCAAGCCGGACGGCCTGCTCGACGGTCATCCGCAGAGCTCGAAGGTTGATCTGTTCGAGGCCTATGTCCTGAACGTGCTCAATGCGCTGGACAACAATCCGGAGCTGAAGGCTGAAACCGCTGTCTTCATCACCTGGGACGAAGCCGGCGGCTACTGGGATTCCGGCTACATGCAGTCGATCGACTTCTTCGGCGATGGACCACGCATTCCGACCCTGATCCTTTCGCCCTATTCGACGGGCGGCAAGGTCAACCACAACTACGCCGACCACGTTTCGCTGCTGAAGTTCATCGAACGCAACTGGGCCCTCCAGCCGCTGACGAACCGCAGCCGCGACAACCTGCCGAACCCGACCTACTCGAAGAACAACGAGTATGTCCCGACCAACAGCCCGGCACTGTCTGACCTGTTCGACGCGTTCGACTTCAACAAGCCGGTCACGCTGTCCTACACCGAGTGATCGAGCGTTCGTCGAGCAAGAGATCTTGATCCGAACTAAGACCGGCGCCGATCGAACCGATGGTTCGGTCGGCGCCGTCATGTTTTGCGTGCCTACCCACGTGATCGACCGGAAACATGCGATGAACCGCAATGAGAAGACGTATCCGACAAGCCGGAGCGCCGCAGCCTGCCTGCTTGCCGTGGCCATCCTGGCCTCTGCGCCGACGCGGGCGATGGCGCAGCAGTTTTCTGCCGATCTTGTTGCGCGGAAGGACGAAACGTCGACCACGCTCGGAACGCTGCGTGTCTCGCAGCAAAAGGCGCGAATCGAGGCAAAGGCGTTGCCGGATGGCTTCTTCGTGATCGATACAGCCAAGCCCGCGGCGTATTTCGTCCGTCCCGGCGCACGTGTTTTCATGGAGGCAAGGCTGTCCAGCCCGCTGACCCAGATGTTCGTTCCGGTCGATCCGGACGATCCCTGCCGGCAATGGCAGGCGATCGCGCAGCTATCCGCGCCGATCGATCTTGCGGTGTGGCATTGCCAACGCGATGGAGAGGAGACTATCGCAGGGCGTAACACAGAGGTTTATCGAATCACGGCGCCGTCCGGTGCCAGCTTTGCCGGCTGGATCGACCGCGAGCGCCGGTTTCCAGTGCAGGTCAGAACCGCGGATGGGACGGTGATCGCCGCCGTTCGCATCCGCGACGAGCCCCAGCCGGCGCAAGCCTTCGAAATTCCCGCAGGCCTGCGCAGATTCGATCCGCAGGCGCTGATCCGCAGGATACAGCAGAGCGACGTGTGGGTTGCGCCACCAGCCTCGCAGTGAGCTTGCAGTGCGTTACTGCGATTGCCGGCTTGTCACCGGCAGCATCCGGCCGAGCGCCGTGTAGTGCGACTGATGCACATTGCTGTTGAACAGCGACCAGGGTTCGGCCTTCTTCAGGGCAACGGGAACGTCGAAGTTCACCAGCTGGGCAAATTTGCGATATTCCGTCATCGCTTCGTCGATATGGCCGGCCGCGAGCTCGAGGTCGATGCGGCGCAAAGTGAGGACGAGGTCCTTCAAGATCGCCCGCGCCGCCAGCCGCTCGTCCTTGCCGCCGATCGAGGTGTTCCTGATGTCCGGGATGTGCTCGGTCAATTCACGCAATTCGGCGCCGACCCCGGTCACGGCCAAGGACACCACCGCAGTATCGGCGGCCGGGATCGCGATCTCGAGCACGCTCGACAGCTCAAGCACTTCCTTCATCCGGAGCACGACGCCGTCCTTGTCGAAGGGACGTTCGCCGTCGCCGACCGCATTCAGATACGCCACGAGGTCCTGCGCGTCCTGGGTCGACAGTTCGAGGTCGAACACACGATCGAAATGATCGACCACCTGTTCATAGCTGTCGTAGCGGCCGTCGTGGAAATAGGGGGCATTGAAGTTCGCGTTCAGCAGGGTGGGGGTCTTGACCAGTCCGCCCGATCCGACGTCGTGACGTATCTGGTCGTTGAAGGTTCCGCCCGGAATATGACAGCCGGCGCAGCTCAACTCGGCCTGCTTCGGGAACGGTTTGAAGAACAGCTGCTCGCCATGACGCTCGGCCAGGCTCGCCTGCGCGGCAAGCCTGCCGCCGGGCGCAATCTTCGGATTGGGGAGGAAATCGATATCGTTGATATAAGCGACGAGGCCGTCGAGAACCTCGTCGCTCGGCCGCGGCCCGGAAAATTCGTTGGCGATGACATTATATACGAAGTCGCGCAGCGAGGTCATGCGCCCGTCATGCCCGTAGGGTGCGAGGAAGCGTGCGCCCCGCAAGCTCGGTATCCTGACCGGATCGAGGATGCTGTTGAATGTCTTCGCGTTGAAGACAAGGCTGGTCGTGTCGAAGGTGCCCGGGCGGGAGGATGCGCCCGGAACGAACAGTTTTGGGTTCGACGCGCCGTTGACGTGGCAAGTGCCGCAGCTCATCTCGGCCTGTCGGGCCTTGCCGCCGAGGATCGAAGGCGAGTTGAACGCGAGATCGCCGAGATTGACCAGGTAGGATTTTCGCCCGCCCATCGCTTCGGAGTGAAAGAGTTCGCGCGGCCGCGCCAGCGCTTCCTCGGAAAATTCGGTGCCGGCCGGCAGCACGGTCTGGTCGCCGCCCAGCGGGAACGCCATCACGTGCAGCGGGAGGAGAGCAACGACGAGCGCCAGCAACGCGACCCGTGTCGGTCTGACGCCACGATCAGCAGATGCCGCACGACGTTTTCCGGAGCCGGACGCCAAAATATCCCAAGCCATCGCGCGAAAACGCCCCTGTCACAAATGCATATGCGCTGCCGTGCGTCGGAAGATGTCACGGAGGTGACAGTTTCCTGTCGGCAGGATTCAATGACCATCTGTTTGGATAGACGACTGTTGATTGCGGTTTGATGACGATCGATCAACGAACCGCGATGTGTGGCTGACAGGGCGAAAATTTGTTGGCGCGCGAGCATCTTTTCACGTGTTTGTGCGCGCGTCGAAAAACAGTCATCCCGGCGAAATGTGTTTTGCATAGCGTGTAACTCCATTTCTATTTCTTTCTAAAATCAGGAGAGCACTATGCGGCTTTGGGGAGCCATTCCGGCGCTCGTAGTTGTTGCTGGCGCCGTTGCCATCTCGCCGGTGGCAAACGCGGAGAATTTGGTCGAAAAGATCGTTGATGAATTCAAGCACGAGGTGCGGGACCAACTGCGTGACCTGCGGGATCGCGGCCATGAAGGTGTGCATCAGTACAAGCACATTGTCGTCATCTATCAGGAAAACCACAGCTTCGATAACCTATACGGGCACTGGGGCGACGTCGGCCGTGACCGGATCAACGGCACCTCCGACGCCGATCAGGCGCATACGCTGCAGGTCCGGCAGGACAATCAGACTGTCTATGCCTGTTTGTTGCAGAACGACGTCAACCTGACCTCCCCGTCGCCGCAGCCGACCACCTGCACCGACAATACCGGCTCGGTCGCGATCCTGAGCGCCTTCAAGAACAAGCCGTTCGAAATCAACGACTTCATTCCGACCTCGGCGACCACCTGTCCGAAGCCGCTCGGCGCTTTCGCAGCGCACGGTTTCCTCAACGGCACCGGCGCGCCTGGCGGCTGCACCGAGGACATCGTGCATCGCTTCTACAGCGAGCAGTACCAGCTCAACGGTGGCCGGCAGAACCGCTACATGACCGGTAGCGATGCCGCAGGTCTGGTGATGGGCTACTACGACACCAAGAAGCTGCCCATTTACGCCTATCTCCATGGCCACAGCGCCCCGAACTACATCATCGCCGACAGCTTCTTCCAGGGTGCCTTTGGCGGTTCCTTCCTCAACCACCAGTTCCTGGTCGCGGCTGCTGCGCCGCAGTTCGTCGGTGCCTTGAGCGACGGCAGCGCCAGCGACTTCCACTCGATCGTCGATGCCAACGGCATGCCGACCAGCACGCCGCTCTATGCGCCGCTCTCCACGGTGAAGGACGCGCAGCTGACGGCCAAGTGCAGCCAGACCGGTCTGCCGGCAGGTCTCGCCTGCGGCGACTACGCCGTTAACACCACGCAGCCGTTCTATCAGCCCTATTCGCCGGGCACCGCCGACATCAAGCGCCTGCCGCCGCTGCACACCCCGAATATCGGCGATCGGCTGTCGGCCAAGCATGTTGATTGGGCCTGGTATTCCGGCGGTTGGTCGAACGCCAACGGTGACGTCGGCGCTTCCGGCTGGACCAACGGCAATGGCACGACCTGCACCGATCCGAACCATGTCTCCACCGCGGTGTTCCCGAACTGCCCCGACGTGGACTTCCAGTACCACCATCAGGCGCTCAACTACTTCGCCAACTACGCTCCCGGAACGCAGGCCCGCAAGGATCACCTGAAGGATGAGGCGGAGTTCATCCAGGCGGCGAAAAACGGCCGGCTGAAGCAGGTCAGCTTCATCAAGCCGATCGGCGAGGAGAACGAGCATCCGGGCTACACCAGCGAGTCGGAAGGCAGCCAGCATCTCGTCGATCTCGTCAAGGCGATCGTCGAAGGGCCGGACGGCAAGGACACGCTCATCGTCATCACCTATGACGAGTTCGGTGGGCAGTGGGATCACGTTCCGCCCCCGCCGTTTAACCGTCATGGTGCCGAAGCCAAGGCTGCGGACCAGTGGGGCCCGGGCACCCGCATTCCGGCGCTGCTGATTGCCAAGCGCTTCAACAAGTCGGGCGTCGCGCATGAGGACTTCGACACCACGTCGATCCTCAAGATGCTCGAGAAGCGCTTCGATCTCGATCCGCTGGTGACGCGCCCGGTGCGCAGCCTCTCGGCGGCGCTCAAGGCCGGCGAAGGCTGGCACTGATACCGAAATGATCTTGGCCCGCGTCAACGTCTGATGCGGGCCAGGACGTTCATGACGCTTCAGGGCGTTACATGATCAGATCGTGCTGCACGTGTGTAAGCTGGTCTGACAAGATGCTCGCGCCGGCCATCGCAACCGCCGCCCCGGTCGTGAGGCCCTGGATGTCGACCTGAAGGCTGGCCGTCGCCGAATCGCCATCCTTGTCGGTGGCGGACACATCGAACAGCAGGTCGGTGCTCGGGATGGTCGTCTTCTCGTTATAGGTGATGTTATTGACCGTGAAGGTGGCGTTTCCGCTCGCCGCGTGATCGTAGTCGACCTGGACTTGATTGAACTCCTTTCCGACATAGAGCGTGTAAGTCGATGTCGAGCTGTCGAACACTGAAGTGTTGATCAGCGAGGCGTTCGACGTCTCCTGCACGACGATGCTGGCGCTGCCACTATGCGGCTTTGGAATATCAATGCTGAAGTCGTGGACGTCGGCGCTGCCTTCAAGAACCTTGAAGACGACACTTGCGGTGCCGTTACCTTGCCACTGGGTCAGCATGAAGCTGATCTGCGGCTGTTCGTTGGAGAACGCGAGGTTCAACTGCTCGGCGGGATCCATGCTCAGCCCGGTATCGCCGACCGCGATGCCATTGTTCGAAGCCTTGACGTCGATAGGCTGATCGCTGCCGTTGGATCCGGTGATGACGAGCTCTCCATCCGGAGCCGTTAGCGAGGGCGTGCCGCTGCCCGAGGCGCCGAACGTGGAGCCGGTCACGGTCACCTGCTTGAGCAGCTCGACGCTCTCGAGATCAAAGGAAAAGGTTCCGTGCGGATCGATCAGCAGCTTGAAATACGGATCGGACAGCGTGCCGCCGGAATCCGCAAGGTAGGCATCCATCTCGACACCGCCGCTCGCCGCATGGGTCGAGTAGTAGAACGTGTAGTCATCACCATTTCCGGTGACGTGCACCGAGGTGATGCCGCCATCGAGGCTTGAGGTGGCCAGATTGTATCCGGTGCTGCCGACCACGCCATTGTGGATCGCAACGAACATCGCGGCGTCACTATCCGCGCCGAAATTGATGTTGTAAGTGCCCGACGCGGTCTGATTATCCTGAGCGGCGATGGCGGTCTCCGGGAATCCGCCAATTGTCGGGCCATCGTCGGTGATCGTCAGGTCCTTGCCGAGGTCGAGACTCGCGCGCTGGAAGTCGCCGTCCTTGTCGGTGATGGTTGCAACCAGGTCCACAGTTCCGGCGCTCAGTGAAACGCCTTCGCCGCCGTCGGGGCTGGTGCCGAAGGGTTGCGTTACCGCGCGATATTCGATGAAGCTCACGAGCCCTGTCGTTGGGTCGACTTCGATGGCAAACGCCAGCGTGCCGGTGGTCGTGCCGACATGTCCTTCGATGGTGTTGCCATTCAGGACCAGCACGTCGGCGAGGCCGGTGTGTGAGTCGATCAAACCTGACAGGGTACCGTCACCGCCGGCGATCGTCAGTGCGTAGCTGATGGACGCGCCATCCGCGCCCTGAACCGACGTGAATGCTGTCGAGAAATCGGCCGACGTCGTCGTCAGCAGCGCGTTCGGTGCCGAACCGGCGATGCCGTCGTCCAGAACCGTTGCCGTCAGGTGCGTCTCGCTCAGCGTCAACGACGGCGCCGCTCCGTTCGATACGATGCTCGGGCCGTCGTCGGCGATGGTCAGTTGGGTGCCGAGGTCGAGGCTCGCGCTCTGGAAGTCGCCGTCCTTGTCGGTGATCGTCGCCGTCAGGCTGACGATTCCGCCGCTGAACGATACGGCTTCGCCGCCATCCGGGTTGGTACCAAGCGGCTGTGTCACCGGCCGATACTCGGTGAAGGTAACGAGCCCGGTCACCGGATCAACCGCGATGGTAAATGCCAAAGTGCCGTTGGTTGCGCCGACGCGGCCTTCGATCGTGTTGCCGTTCAGAACCAGCACATCGGCGAGGCCGGTATGCGAGTCGATCAGGCCCGACGCCGTGCCGTTGCCGCCGGCGATTATCAACGCGTAGCTGATGGTCGCGCCGTCCGCGCCGTGAACCGAAGTGAACGCCGTCGAGAAATCGGCTGACTTCGTCGTCAGCGAGGCATCCGGCGCCGAACCCGCGATGTTGTCGTCGAACGTCGTTGCCGTCAGATGCGTCTCGCTCAGCGACAGCGACGGCGTAGTCCCGTTTGCCTTAATGCTCGGGCCGTCGTCGGTAATGGTCAATTGCTTCCCAAGATCCAGGCTCGCGCTCTGGAAGTCGCCGTCCTTGTCGGTGATGGTTGCAACCAGGTTGACGATTCCGGCCGCGAGCGACAAGCCTTCGCCGCCATCCGGGCTGGTGCCAAGCGGCTGTGTCACCGCCCGATACTCGGTGAAGGTCACGAGCCCCGTGGCCGGATCAAGCGTGATGGTGAACGCTAAAGTACCGGTGGCTGCGCCGACGCGACCCTCGATCGTATTGCCATTCAGGACCAGCACGTCGGCGAGGCCGGTGTGCGAGTCGAGCAGGCCCGACAGGGTGCCGTTGCCGCCGGCGATCGTCAGTGCGTAGCCGATCGTCGCCCCATCAGCACCCTGAACCGAGGTGAACGCTGTCGAGAAGTCGGCGGACGTCGTCGTCAGCGCTGCATTCGGCGCCGAACCCGCGATGTTGTCGTCGAGCGGCGTTGCTGTCAGATGCGTTTCACTCAGCGTCAGCGACGGGGCTGCTCCCGTCGCCTTTATGCCTGGGCCGTCGTCGGTGATAGTCAGCTGCTTGCCAAGGTCGAAGCTCGCGCTCTGGAAGTTGCCGTCGTTGTCGGTGATCGTCGCAACCAGCTTCACGGTTCCGGGGCTCAATGCGATGCCTTCGCCGCCGTCAGGGCTGGTGGCGAGTGGCTGTGTCACCGCCCGGTACTCGGTGAAGGTCACGAGCCCGGTCGTCGGATTGATCGTGATGGTGAAGGCCAGTGTACCGCTGGTTCCCCCGATGCGGCCTTCGATGGTGTTGCCATTCAGAACCAGCACATCGGCCAGGCCGGTGTGTGAGTCGGTCAGGCCTGAAGCTGTGCCGTTGCCGCCGGTGATCGTCAGCGCGTAGCCGATGGTCGCGCCGTTCGCGCCCTGAACCGAGGTGAAAACCGTCGAGAAGTTGACCGAGGTCGTCGTCAGCGCCGCGTTCGGCACCGAGCCTGCGATATTGTCGTCGAACGCCGTTGCCGTCAGATGCGTCTCGCTCAGAGAGAGCGACTGGGTGCTGCCATTGATGTCGATGCTTGGGCTGTCGCCTGTGATCGTGAGCTGCTTGCCAAGATCAAGGCTCGCATTCCGGGAGTCGCCATCCTTGTCGGTAATCGTGGCAACCAGGCTTACGACTCCGGCGCTCAACGTGATACCTTCCCCGCCGGTCAGTTGCTTCACCGCACGGTACTCGGTGAAAGTCACCCGCCCTGTGAGCGGATCGAGCGCGATGCTGAACGCCAGTGTGCCGGTGGTCGTACCGACATGGCCCTCGATGGTGTTGCCGTTCAGAACCAGCACGTCGGCCAAGCCGGTATGCGAATCGATCAGACCCGATGCCGCGCCGCTTCCGCCGGCGATCGTCAGCGCATAGAGGATTGCCGCGCCATCCGCGCCTTGAGCTGAGGTGAATGCCGTCGAGAAATCGGCTGACGTCGTTGTCTTTGTCGCATCCGGAGCCGAGCCGGCGATGTTGTCGTCCAGCGGCGTTGCGGTCAGGTGCGCCTCACTCAGCGTCAGCGAGGGTGCCGTGCCGTTGGCCTTGATGGTCGGGCCATCGTCGCTGATGCTCAGCCTGCTGCCGAGATCGAGGCTGGCGCTCTGGAAGTCGCCATCCTTGTCCGTGATGGTCGCAATCAACGTGACTATTCCGGCAGTCAGCGACACGGCCTCGCCGCCGTCCGGGTTGGTGCCGAACGGCTGCGTCACCGCGCGGTAGTCGGTAAAGGTCACCCGCCCCGTCGCCGGATCAAGCGCAATGGTGAACGCCAATGCGCCGCTGCTCGTGCCGACATGGCCTTCGATGGTGTTGCCGTTCAGAACCAGCACGTCGGCGAGGCCGGTGTGCGAGTCGACCAGGCCCGACGCCGTGCCGTTGCCGCCGGTGATCGCCAGCGCGTAGTTGATCGTCGCGCCATCCGCGCCTTGAACCGGGCTGAATGCTGTCGAGAAGTCGGCCGAAATCGTCATCAGCGTCGCATTCGGCGCAGAGCCGGCGACGTTATCGTCCAGCGCCGTTGCCGTCAGATGCGTCTCGCTCAACGTCAGCGACGGGATTGTTTCGCTCGTTGTGATGCTCGGGCCATCATCGGTGATGGTCAACTTGCTGCCGAGATCGAGGTTCACGAACTGCAGCTCGCCGTCCTTCGTGACGATCGCAACCAGGGTTACGACTCCGGTCGCGAGCGAGGTGCCTTCGGCGTTGTCCGGGCTGCTGCCGAGCGGCTGTGCCACCGCGCGGTACTCGGTGAAGGTCACGCGCCCTGTCACCGGATCAAGCACGATGGTGAACGCCAGCGTACCGTCGATCGCGCCGACGCGGCCTTCGATGGTGCTGCCGTTCAGAACCAGCAGGTCGGCAAGGCCGGTGTGCGAATCGATCAGTCCCGATGCGGTGCCATTGCCGCCGGTGATCGTCAGCACGTAGCTGACCGTCGCGCCACTCAAGCCCGGTGCGATGGTGAACGCAGCCGAGAAGTCGGCCGAAATCGTCGTCAACGCCGCGTTCGGCGCCGAGCCGGCGATGTTGTCGTCCAGCGCGGTCGCCGTCAGATGCGTCTCGCTCAGCGTCAGCGTCGGCGCCGTTCCGGCTCCAATCAGCGGGCCGTTGATTGTGATCGTGATGACCTCCGGGGTGCCGCCTATCGTGGTCACCGTGAAGCTGTCGGTCAGCACATCGCCGACATTGAGGGCTTGCACGGAGCTGTTGTCGTTGTCGAGCGTGTAGGTCCACACGCCGGAGGTCGTGATCGTGAACGAGCCGTAGCCGCCCGCGCTTGGCGTCGGCGTGCCCACGGCCGTGAAGGTGTTGGCGGGGTCGTCGACGTCGGTGTCGGTGAGGGTGCCGGTCGCGATCAGCAGGCCCGGCGAGGCACCGCTGACGCCGACCGCCCCCACCACCGAGCCGGTCGTGACGCCGGATATGATGGAAGCGTCATCGACCCCGACGATGGTGATGTTGAAGCTCTGGCTGGACGAGAGCGAGCCGTCGGTGACCGTGATCACGAAGCTCTGGATTGTGTTGGCCTTCAGCGCGTTGATCGGACCATCGTTCGGAACGAAGGCATAGGCGCCGGTCGAACTGTTGAGATAGAGCGTGCCAAACGTGCCGACGCTCGACACGTCGTATGTCTTCTGACCCAGCTCCGTGTTGCCTGCAACGCCGCCGCTGATGCCGTAAGTCAGCGCCAGGCCCTTGAAACTGATGCCGGAGAAGGTCCCGCTCGCGGCATTGAAATCGTCAAATATCGACGTATCGACCTCAGCCGGCGCCGCGCCGAGGTTCAGTATCGGCGGCACCGGCGGCGGCTTGAAGAAGTCGTTGATCAGGAATGGGAGCCCCGGCAAAGGCCCGAGCGGATCCGGCGGTGGCGGCGCGGCAGGCCCTGTAAAACTGATGGGGTGCAGCAGCTGCGACCCATCGAAGGCAGGCATGCCGGACCCTTTTACGCCCAGTGCTTTCGTGTAGTTCGCAAGCGTCTCCTGTTGGGCGTCCCGCAATTCCTCCATGCGGGCGGGGGTATTCGCGACCTGGTTCACGCCGACCGATGACCCTCTTGCGGTCAAGATGATCGTCGTTCCGGGGTCATCGACGATGATATGACGGGGAATCGCCTCCTTGGTCACCAGCTCGAACACGCCGTGGTGGAGGTCCTTGTAGTTGATGCTGTCGTCGTCCAGGAAGGTGACGTTCGGTTCGGCAGCCCGGGCTTCCTTCAGAAGCGATAAGGTCAGTGCGGCGAACGACAGCATGCCGAGGCCGCTGGCCCTGATGGTGCCGACAGGCGTCTCCGAGCTCAGGACGCCCGATCCTCCCAGCCGGCTGCCAATCAAGCGGACGATGCTTCTGGTTTTCGCGAACAGACCCGGCCGCAAGCTGCCGCCGGAGTGTTGGGCGAAGTCGCCCAACTCCAGCCGGGCGCCAGCGGGCAGGTCGAGCACCGTGCCGTCGATCAGGCGGATTTCGACCTGCCCGCCGGCTGCGATCTCGATGAAGTCACCCCGGCGAACGGGATCGCCGCCCGCGACTTGAATGGCAACGCCGCCCGCACGCGCGATGGTGCCGCAGCCGACCGCCATCTGAACAATGCCAAGCACTCGGGGCAGCTGGCCTGAAACGGCCGAGCTCGCGTCCCCGAATGCTACGCCGGACGCAACTAACATTGGCTTTTCGCCTGCTGAGCAATTCAGGCGGAACGCGGCGCCGCAGTTTTTTGGGGTGGCTTGCGCTCGCCACGAGGTAAAAAGACCTCGTACCGGCAGCCATCGGCTTGCCCGCTGAAACGTCCTGATTGAAACTTTATTCGGTAGTGAAAATCGAATTCCAGTACTGTGGGGAGCATCGCGGAAACGACAGAACTGCTGCCCTTTATCGCAGGGTGCGGCCCCACAAAATTTATAGTATAATTACCGAGTAAATTGTCCACATATTAATTTTTATTCGAGCTACGTCAGGCGCTTAGGCCTGTTTGCAGCAGCTCGCTTGGCACTAAAGGTCCTGCGGTCTCGGCCCGGCGGTCTAGATTTCCGTCGCGCCGCGACACGACAAGATCTTCTCGAAACGGAGGGGATCGTGCGCATCCATTTGGTTATTCAATTGCTCGCAAGCTTCGTCTTCGCGGTCGCGGCCTTCATGCCGGGCCAGGTGCAAGCGCAAACCGAGCCGGCCCAACAAGCGATTCAGAATTCGTCAGCGAAGCTCATCGGGAAAGTCGTAGCGGCCACCGGCTCGGTCACGATTGAGCATGCGAGTGCGGTCGTCGTTCAGGCCGCGCTGTCTGATCAACTGCCTCAGACGAAGGTTGGCGACCTCGTCTATTTGGGCGACGTGGTGCAGACCGGAGCCGATGGACGGGTCGGGATCAACTTCACCGACGGCACCTCCTTCAATCTGTCGAGCAACGCCAAGATGGCCATGACCGAGTTTGTGTACGACCCGAACGGCAAGTCGAATTCGACCTTGTTCAAGTTGGCCAATGGCACGTTCACCTTCGTTGCCGGCAATATCGCGAAGACGGGTGATATGAAGATCGACACTCCCGCCGCGACGATGGGAATTCGAGGCACCACGCCACGCATCGAAATATCTGACGATGGAACGGTCAAGTTCGCGACGCTCGTTGAAGAGGGCAAGAGCAAGCTTCTCAGAAAGCCCGTGACACGAGTGACGCCGGAGCAAAACTCCTACCACAGGTTCAACCCGAACATCTGCCGAGGGTGCTAGGCGAGCCAGGCGCCGGTCTTGAGCCGCTACTCACGGAAATCGGCGTCTGCGCGTCGTCAAAACCGGAGCCCGACATGAAGCCTCGTGCAGGTACCGGTGCGAGTGGGGGCGTAGCGGCGGTTCTCATCCTGCTGTTGTTCGCATCGCCGGCCGACGCGCAGAACCCAAAGCCAAAGGGCACCTATCTCAGGGATATCGGGTTGTGCAGCGGCCTCAATCATACGCCGGCCGACGCGCGCATTGGCGCGTGCACGACGCTCATCGATGCGGCGCAGGACATGACGCCTGCCGGCCTCGCGATCGCCTACAACAATCGCGGCAACGCCTATGCCGCCAAGGGAGACTACGATCGCGCCATCGGGGATTTCGATCGATCGATCGAGCTCAATCCAACCTACACCAAGCCGTTCAACAACCGCGGCGTGGCCTATTTCAAGAAGCGCGACTACGATCGCGCGAACGACGCGTTCGATCAGGCCATCAAGCTCAACCCGAACTACGGCGAAGCCTTTGCCAACCGTGCGGGGACCTATCTGAAGAAAAATGAATATGCCCGCGCAGCGGCCGATTACGATCAGGCCATTCGCCTCGAGCCGAACCTCGACGGCGTGTGGAATGGACGCTGCTGGAGCCGGGCTATCCTCGGCGCGCTGCAGGCGGCGCTGGAGGATTGCAACAAGGCCCTTCAATCGGGTCCGGCCAACGCCGCGACCTACGACTCGCGTGGCCTGATCTATCTGAAAACAGGCGAGCTTGGCGCGGCTATCGACGACTATAGCTCCGCACTTCGCATCGATCCGAAGCTGGCAAGCGCACTGTATGGACGCGGGCTGGCGAAGCTGAAGCAGGGCGACAAAGCCGGCGGCAACATCGACATCGCGGCGGCCAAGACGATTCAGAGCAGTATCGGCGACGACTTCACACGTTACGGCGTGCAATAGACGAGCAGGATCGACGAAGGCCACGGCAAGGACGATGGCCGGCTTGATCCCGGCGGCGAGTTCCTAGTCGATGATCTCGACCGTCGCCGAACGGCCGGCGACCAGCGCGATGCGATCCGGCAGGTGATCCAGCGCGATGCGCACGGGGACGCGTTGCGCGAGCCGAACCCAGCTGAAGGTCGGATTGACGTTCGCGAGCAGGCTCGCGCCTGCCGCGCGGTCACGATCCTCGATACCGGCCGCAATGCTCTCGACATGCCCGGTGAGCCGGACCGGCTCTCCCATCAGCCGTATCTGCGCCTTGTCGCCGACACGGATCCGCGCGAGCTTGGTCTCCTCGAAATAGCCTTCCACGTGCAGCGTGTCGGTGTCGACCAGCGCCATCACGCCCTTGCCCGCGGTGACGTAGGCACCGGGTCGCAGGTCCATATTGGTGATGGTGCCGTTCACCGACGCGTGCACCTCGCTGCGATCCAGATTGAGCTGGGCGACCGCGCGATCGGCGACAGCCTGGTCATAGGCGGCCTTGGCCTGCAGCTGCGTGGCCAGAACCTGCTCCTGTTTCTGCTGCGACACCGCATCGGTGGTCAGCGCACTATAGCGTTTGAGGTCGGCGTCAGCCTGATCCAGCGTCGCGCGATGGCCGGCGACCGCCGCATCGGCCTGCTGCAATGCCAGGGCAAAGCGTGCGCGATCGATCCGGAACAGGATGTCGCCGCGATGCACTTGCTGATTGTCCTTGACCAGCACATCGGTGACGAAGCCGGATACGTCGGGAGCAACCTGAACCACGTCGGCGCGAACCCTGCCGTCGCGGGTCCATGGCGACTCCATATAGTAGACCCAGAGCGCGTGAGCGACGGCGAGCGCGGCAACGAGCGCAATGGCGGTCAGCGCGACCCGGCCAAGCCAGGCGAAATTTCCCTTCATGGCAGAAACTCCGAAAGATAAACGACGACGCCAAGCAGGCATACATACAGTGCGAAGTTGAACAGCGCGCGATGCCAGACCAGCCGGTAGAGCCCGAAGCGCTGCATGATCCGGCTGATTCCCGCGCTCAGCGCGTAGGCGACGATGAGCCACAGCAGCAGCGCCGGCACGAGCACTCCGTAAATGTCGAGCTCATATCTCATGCGGCAAAACTCTCCTCGGGCTGCGATCGATACGCAGGTGCATCCGGAAACAGGCCGCGGCGGATGCCGACGAGGCCGAGCAATGCATCGTCCCGTGCGCGCACATTGGGATCCTTGACGACCGCGGTCAGCGCCGCATCGATGCATGTGAGCAATTCGGCCGGCATTGCCTCCTTCGCATGGGCACGAAACGCCGCCGCGAATTCGTCCAGCATGTCGTCGATGGCACGCACGGTCGATGCGACGAGGCCGTAACGGGCCCGCCTGAGGTCGATGATGTTGAGCCCGACGCGCAGCTGGATCAGGCTGTCGGCGTCGCGGCGGTCGCTCTCGGAGATGAAGGCGATGCGCTGTACCAATAGTCCGAGCTGATGCAGCATCAGACCGGCAAACTGCGCGCGATCACCGTGGCCGCGCCGCTCAGCCGCGACCGCGAGCGTCTGCCAGCTCGACATCATCAGCCGCTTGGCGATCCATTCGGCACCGACGCCGCGCGCGATGCGCGTCACGATCTCCGCGATGACAACACCGAGGAAGAAGGCAACGGACGTGTTGGCAAAACTGGCAAAATCCGCGCTGTAGGTCGATTGCAGCGCGAGCAGCGTCGCGGTGTTGGCGGCGAGCGCCATGCCGATCGGCGCGGTTTTGGGCCGCGCGATCAGGAAGCCGTACAAGAGGAAGGTCGGCGCCAGCGCGGCGATCAGAACCTCGACATGGGAGATGCCAGGCACCAGCGCGAACTGATAGATCGCGACGACGACGATCGCGACCAGCGAAAACAGGCCGAAGGCCCGGATACTGCGCGCCGGCTCGTCCTGCGCGGCGAAGAAGGAGCAGGCGACCGCCGCCATCATCGGCGCCGAGGCGCCATCGGCCCAGCCGGTCGCAATCCACAGGCCGCAGCAGATCAGGATGGCCGCCGCCGCCCCCGCGGCCGACCACAGCGCCATGCCGTGGTCGCGATGACGGACCGGCGCCGCCCCCGACTCCGGGTGGAACGCCAGCGGGACGGTGGAGACATCCTGGCCCGCGGCAATCGCATCGCTCACCGCACGGCAGTCGGCCGAGATGTCGACAAGCTCGCGTAGCCGGAGCAGCAGGCTGATCGTGATGATGCGCTCCCGCGGCGCGACGCCGTCGAGCGCGGATTGCCGCTCGGCGATCGCAGCGCGGATCTGCTCGCCGGATTGCCGCTGGCGATCCTCGTCCACGATCCACGCGGCAAGATCGTCGATCACGCGCCGTAGCTCCGGTTGCCTTTGCAACGCTACCTCGCCGAGTGCGGCAAGCCGGTCTTCGATCGACGTGATGATCGGCAACAGCATCAGCATACGCAGCCGGATCTCGCCGAGGCCACGCACGGTGCCGGTGTCGGCCAGCCGGTCATAGGCGAGATGGGTCGCCAGCGTATCGATCTCGACGATGTCGGTCGCAGGACGGAGGCGTTGGGCCCGTCGCGTCTCGCTGGTCCCGCGATCGAGCAGCACGTCGCGGGACAGACGGCGCGCGTCCGACAGCCAGCTCCTGACGCGGCCGCCGACCGCCGGCGCGACGCTACGGGGAAACATCACGGTCGACACCAGGCTCGCGCAGATGATGCCGAGCGAGATTTCCTCAACCCGCGCCAGCGCTATGTCGAAGATGCTGCCCGGGTCGGTCACCGACGGAAAGCCGATCAGTGCGACGGTATATCCGCCCAGCATGAAGACATAGCTGCGCGGCGTGCCGTCGAGCAGTGACAGATAAAGGCAGAGTCCGACCCAAAGCGCGATCGCGAGGCACAGCAGCTCCGGCGCATTGATTAGGTTCGGCACCAGGGCGACCGTCATGCTCGCGCCGACCAGGGTGCCGATCACGCGGAAGAACGCCTTCGAGCTGGTCGCGCCGGCCAGCGGCTGGGAGGTGATATAGACCGTCGCCATCGCCCAATAGGGGCGCGGCAGATCGATCGCCAATGCGATAACAAGTGCGAGCATCGACGCGGCGAACGTCTTCAACGCGAAGATGAGGTCCGCGTGGCGGACCAGGAACGGCTCTTCCTCGCGCATGACTATTTCGCCTCTGGAGCAGTCTTGGCTGGAGCAGTCTTGGCGTCCTGAAGGCGGCTTGCCCGCTGCTCGATGCGCTGGAGCGTCTCGAAGGTTACCGCAAGTTCCTCGCTGCCGATATCCTTGAGCAGGCTGGCCCGCACCCGGCGCAGCACCCGGTTGATCTCCTCGACCTTGGCTTCGCCGGTCGTGGTGAGATGCAGCGTCTTGGCGCGGCGATCGGTGGGGTCCTCGCGACGCTCGACCAAGCCTTCAGACTGGAGCAGATCGACCAGCCGCACCAGCGAAGGCCCCTCGATGCCCAGTTCGTCGGCCAGCACGCCCTGGCGAACGTTTTCCCCCTGCCGCGACAGCACCAGCAGCGGAATCGCCATGGCGTAGGACAGGCCGTGATCGGATAGCGCCTGATCCGACTCGCGACGCCAGATCCGGGCCAGCATGCTGATCAGGCGACCGATCTCGGCGTGGACATGGGATTGCGAAGGGGGCATGCAAATTAGATAGGATACAAACTATTAGGCTGCAACTAAATACCCTGATGATCACGCAAAAGCGAATGCAGTCTGGAGCGGGGATCGCTGCACCCGCGATCGATGTCGCAACCTGCGACCGGGCGACGGCCTAAAAGATTTTGCGACATCAGCATGCCGGCGACGTTGCCGAGCGTTGGGGCAGTCCCGATCAAGCCGCCTGGTCCAGCCGTGTAGCAGGAGGAAGACCCGACGAATGGTCCAATCCCGGCCTGCATGTCTGCCATGAAGAAGTTCACGGCCGGCAGCGGCCACAAACGGGGGGTGCGGAGGAGGAGTTCGCTTGGCGGTGACGCATGTTCCATGAACGCATGCCGCCGAGGAACGAAGCCACCGCGGCTTGGTATTTCTGCGCAACGCCACATGCCGCAATACGCATAGCGGCCCGACCCTCGAAACGCTCTCAGGGTAGAGGTTGCGCGGGATAGCCCGCATGTCTGCGGGCCGTGCTCGCGCCGATCCTCGTCTATCGCATCAGGACGTAGACGATGACGATGATCGCGAGTGCAATGACCGCGGACGTGATCATCATGCCGTAAGGACGCATCTGCCTTCCTTGCGTCGTCTCCGCGGTGCTGGCGGGAGCTGGTTCAGCGGGACCTTCTCGGACCATGGTTGGCGTCCTGCTCGTCATAACTCTATCCCGACGCCGCCGATGCAGCTTCGTTCCTAAATTGGTGTCGATGCCGGGCCGGCTGTGCATAGGAACCTCGCTCCGAGGGCGTTGTTGAGGCCACTTTCGGAGGCGCGCAGATGCAAGAGGTCGCGACGGTCACCACGAAGTCGGTCAATCCGGCATCGACGGCGAGGGTTGGCATGCACGCCATCCATCCGATGCTGGTGCCGTTTCCGATCGCGTGCTTCGTCGGAACGCTGGTAACGGATATTGCATATTGGGCGACGGCCGAGATGATGTGGGCCAATTTTTCGGCTTGGCTCTTGTTTGCAGGGCTGATCATGGGCGGCTTCGCTGCGATCGCCGGTCTGGTCGATTTCCTGAGCAATCGGCTGATCCGCGGCGTGCCATATGCATGGTTTCACATGGCGGGCAACGTCGTGGTGCTGTTGCTCGCGCTGTTCAATGCCTTCATCCACAGCCGCGATGCCTGGACATCGGTGGTGCCGACCGGGCTCGTGCTGTCGGCGCTGACCGTCCTCGTGATGCTGGTCACGGGTTGGCTCGGCTGGGACATGGTTTATCGCTATCGGATCGGAGTGGCGGGCTGATGCGGATCGATCTGACCAATATCCCTCACATCAAAGTTGCAACGCTGTTATTGGTCGGTCTGTGCCTGGCAAGCTGCAGCAAGGAGGCGGCGCCTGATCCGAAAACCCAGATCGGCGCACGTCCTGATTTGCCGGCATTGCAGCAATATCTGATGCCACCGATGCACGTCGCTCCGGTGGTCGGATGGAAGCAGGGCGAGAAGCCCAGCGTGCCGGACGGTTTGCAGATCAATGCGCTTGCCTCCGGCCTGCAGCATCCGCGCTCGCTCTATGTGCTTCCCAATGGCGACATCCTGGTTGTCGAATCCAAGGCGCCGGGGACCGAGCCGATCAAGCGGCCAAAGGACTTCATCATGAAATGGGTGGAGTCGTGGGCGACCTCAGGCGGTGACACCGGCGAAAGCAATCGCATCACGCTGCTGCGTGATAGCAATGGCGACGGCAAGCCGGAGATGCAGAGCGTCTTCCTCGACCACCTCCATTCGCCGTTCGGCGTCGCGTTGGTCGGCAACGATCTCTATGTGGCGAACACCGATGCAATCGTTCGATACCCCTATCACGAGGGCGACACCAAGATCACCGAGCCGGGTCAGACCCTGACCCAGCTTCCGGGCGGTCCGATCGACCACCACTGGACCAAGAGCCTGGTGGCAAGCCCGGACGGTGCGTTGCTCTATGTCGGTGTCGGCTCCAACAGCAACATCACCGAGAATGGAATCGAGGCCGAGAAGAACCGGGCGGCGATCCTCGAGGTCGAGCGCGCCACCGGCCGCTGGCGGATCTTCGCCAGCGGGCTGCGCAATCCGAATGGTCTGACCTTCGAACCGCAGAGCCACGCGCTATGGACCGTCGTCAACGAGCGCGACGAGATCGGTCCGAACCTCGTGCCCGATTATCTGACATCGGTAAAGGACGGCGGTTTCTACGGCTGGCCCTACAGCTATTTCGGCCAGAACGTCGATCCGCGGGTGCAGCCGCAGCGGCCGGACCTCGTCGCTAAGGCCACCGTCCCGGACTATGCGCTGAGCTCGCATGTCGCGCCGCTGGGGCTCGCGTTCTACACCGGCGACAAGCTGCCATCGTCCTATCGGGGCGGAGCGTTCATCGGCGAGCATGGCAGCTGGAATCGGCCGCAGCTCAATGGCTACAAGGTCGTCTATGTGCCGTTCGCCGATGGACACTCGAACGGACCTGCGCAGGATGTTGTAACCGGCTTCCTGAGCGAGGACCAAAAGTCCCGCGGCCGTCCGGTTGGATTGGCGATCGACAAGTCCGGCGCCCTTCTGATCGCCGACGATGTCGGCAACACGGTGTGGCGCGTCAGCGCCTCGGGCCGGCTCTGACGGTCCGTGAGCCATCGCGATTGGAGAACCCCATGAATGACAGCACGATCAAGAAAGTTGCGGTGAGTACCGCGCCGAAGGGAGCGATGAGCCAGACCTATCTCGTATCGGGCAAGCGTGTGGCAATGCGCCTCTGGGACAAAGAAAGGCCACAACAGGGCGCTGCCGACCGGCGAGACTACGAGACGGTCGGGTATGTCGTGGGCGGCCTCGCGGAGCTGACCCTGGAAGGGCAGCCCGTCCGCCTGCAGCCCGAAGATTCCTGGCTCGTGCCCGCCGGGTCGGAGCATAGCTATCGCATCCTGGAGCCATTCACGGCGATCGAAGCCACCGCACCGCCGGCGCAGGTGCATGGTCGCGACGAGGTCCAATCATAGGGGGCTAACAGTGTCGAACATGCTCGAAGAGAAACTCAGGGATTCGATCATCGGCGAGTTGAAGCGGCAGGCGGCCGACCGGCCGGATCTGCTCCGCGTACAGGAAGCCGGGGACCTGTCGGTCAGCGGCACGATCGACCTCGATGCGCTGGTCATGGTGATCGCGGGCTCGGTTGCCGGGGGACCATGAACGCGGCGCGTTAGGAACTCATCGAGACGCAGATGCTTCTGCACTTGAGGAGATCGACATGAAGAAAAAAACTGTGACGCAGGATCCCGGGCGCCCGAGCGACTGGGGTTCCCACGCGCAAACCGACAAGCCCTGGAAGGGCAATCCCGAGAAGGAGCAGCGTTCCGGAGACGAGAAGCCGGATCTGGAAAAGTGGCATGAATCGAACACGCAGTAATGCGCTGGCGGCAACGCTTGGAGAGACCGAATGGATATGGGCCTCGAAATCATCTACGGCGTCGGAGCGCTCGTGCTCCTGACCGCTTTGATCTTCTGCGTCCTTCAATACCACTTTCGCAACCGGCGCGCGGTGCAGGCAGGCGAACAAGTCGTTCGTGAGCGATACGAGCGGAATGAGGCGTGAGGCCGTGCCGCTTGCGCAAGGAGGAGACAATGGGACTGGCTCAATACGCGGTGATTGCAGCCGGCGAGGAATGGGGCGTCCTGCACGACGGCAATCTCAATGCTGGATACGCCACCAAGGAAGCTGCATTCGAGGCCGCGGCGGCCGCCGCTGCACTGGCGATCAGGATGGGGCACGAAGTCCACGTCAGCGTTCCCGGACGCGAAGAAGGGGAAGCTGCCCTCACCAAGCAGCCGACCTAGTCCAGACAACAGCCGTGTAGCTTGCATTCTCTGTGAGGTGGATGACGACGGCGCGCGCCGCCACGCTCTACGGATCGAGCTCAGTATCCCAATAGAGATAATCGAGCCAGCTCTCGTGCAGATAGTTCGGCGGAAACAGCCGGCCGTTGCGGTGGAGCTGATGCACGGTCGGGGCGTAGGGTGACTGCCTCGGAAACATCTTGGCCTGCTGCGGCGTCAGATTGCCCTTGCGCAGATTGCAGGGCGAGCAGGCGGCGACGACGTTCTCCCAGGTGGTCTGGCCACCCTTGCTGCGCGGAACGATGTGATCGAAGGTGAGGTCGTCGCCCGACAGGCAATATTGGCAGGAGAAGCGGTCGCGCAGGAAAACGTTGAACCGGGTGAAGGCGGGGTGGGTGGTCGGCTTGACGAAGGACTTGAGGGATACGACGCTCGGCAACTGGATTTCGAAGGAAGGACTTCGTACCGCCCGGTCGTAATATTCGACGATGTTGACGCGATCGAGGAACACCGCCTTGATCGCGTCCTGCCAGGACCAGAGCGACAGCGGGTAATAACTCAGCGGCCGGAAGTCCGCATTCAAGACCAGCACCGGCCAACCGCCTTGCGAGACATGTGCGTTCAAATAACGCTCCTGACTCCCATTAGCTGCGAAGCAGCATGCACTCACATACTACAGGCAGCGTGACGGGATTGTGAAGAGCAATGAGCGGCTTATCCGCCATGCCCTGCCATGTTCCTGCCCCGATTGCCTCCCGCCCGCGAGGCCCGTAAAGGGAGCCGCAAGGCCCTGTCGGCCAGTGACGGACCCCGCCGATGACCACAACGTCAAACTATCTCGAGGCGCCGCGCCGGCTGCGCGCATTCGTGCGCGCGCACGAAACGAGCCTCGTGGTGCTGGCGGTGCTGATCGGCGCCATTGGCGGCCTCGTGGTGGCGGTCATGAGCGGCATGGTCACGGTGCTGCACGCGGTGCTGTTCAATCTGCCGCTGGGCGACCGGCTGTCGAGCCAGCCCAGCATTGATCCCGTGCGCGCGCTCGTGGTTCCCACGGTTGGCGGTCTGCTGCTGGGATTTGCGTTCCTTCTGCTGCTCCGGGTCCGGCCGGCCCGCGAGATCGATCCGATCGAGGCCAACGCGCTCTATGGCGGGCGGATGTCGTTCCGTGGCAGCGTGATCGTGGCGCTGCAGACGATCTGGTCGAGCGGCGTCGGCGGTTCGGTCGGGCTCGAGGCCGGCTATACCCAGCTGGCCAGCGGCCTCGCCGCCTCGCTCGGCCGCGGCTTTCACCTCCGCCGCAACGACCAGCGAATCATGGTTGGCTGCGGCGCTGCGGCGGCAATCGCCGGCGCCTTCAGCGCGCCGCTTGCGGGCGCATTCTATGCTTTCGAACTTGTGATCGGCGGCTACACGCCGGCGAGCCTGACCCCGGTGGGCGTGGCCGCGGTGACCGGCTACTTCGTCGCCCATGCCTTCGAGCCGCTGCCGCTCGGCGTCGGCGTTGGAACCGTCGGCGACGTGCTCGGGCGGGATCTCGCGATTGCCGCGCTGCTCGGCATGGTCGCAGCCCTGACCGGCATAGCGATCATGCGCGGGGTGGCGCTGTGCGAGGCGCTGCTCGCCAAGACGCGGCTGTGGCCGCCGCTGCGGCCGGCGCTCGGCGGGCTTGCCGTCGGCGCGATGGCGCTGCTGACGCCGCAGGTGATGTCCTCGGGCCATGGCGCGCTGCGATTCGCCGGCATTGTGGCGATGCCGCTCGCCTTCATCGCGGGAGTGTTCGCGTTGAAGGCGGTTGCCTCGATCGTCTCGCTCGGCTCCGGCTTCCGCGGCGGATTGTTCTTTGCCACGCTGTTCATGGGCGCGCTCGGTGGCCGGCTGTTCGCGGCCGGCGTCGACATTGTGTGGCCGGGGCTGAACCTCGATCCCAACGCCTACGCGGTGATCGGCATGAGCGCGCTGTCGGCCTCGGTGATCGGCGGTCCGCTGACGATGTCGTTCATCGCGCTGGAATCCACCGGCAATCTCTGGCTCACCACCGCGGTGCTGGTCGCGGTCATCATCTCGACCACGATCACGCGCGAGCTGTTCGGCTATTCGTTCGCGACCTGGCGCCTGCATCTGCGCGGAGAGTCCATCCGGAGCGCCGCCGACATCGGCTGGATCCGCGATCTCACGGTGGGCAAGATGATGCGGCAGGACATGACGACGGTCGAAGCCGCGATACCGATCGAGGCGTTCCGCGAGAAATTCCCGCCCGGCTCGAAGACCCAGGTCGTCGCGATCGACGACGAGGGGCATTATGCAGGGCTCGCGCTGGTCGCGGAAGCGCACGCGCCCGATCTCGAGGCCGGCAAGGGGCTTGGCGCCATTTTGCGCTACGCCGACGTGGTGCTGCATCCCGCCATGAACGTGCAGGAGGCGATCGCGGTGTTCGACGCGGCCGAAGCGGAGTCGCTCGCGGTGATCGAGGGCGAGGGTGACCGGCGGCCGATCGGCCTGCTCACCGAAGCGCACGCCATGCGGCGCTATGCGGAAGAATCCGAGCAGCGCCGCCGCGAGGTGATCGGCGAGATTTGATTCCGGCGCGCGCTTTTCGACCCATCATCCTGCGGCGCTCGCGAAGCGAGCCTCGAAGGATGCACGGCCAAGCCGCGGCGGCGGGGCCGTCGATGCTTCGAGACGTTGGTTCCGTGCTCCTCAGCATGACAGGGACAAATAGGGGTTCAACGCTACACCACCACCCGCTCCAACTTCTGCAAACATCGTGTCACGCGAACCGCGGCCGGCATCTCGGTATCCGGAAAGCTGGTCTTCCAGTCGGTGACGCCGACCTCGCCGACATAGATGTCGCCACGCGAGTCCAGCGCGATGCCGTGCGGCGCCAGGAATTTTCCGGTCTCGACGCCGGGGCCGTGCTCGCCGCCGAGCCGGGCGATGCGCTTGCCCTTGTGATCCACGATCGATAGCCGCGGGCCGAGATTGGGCACCTTGCGGTTGACGGCCATGCCGGGGCCGAGCTCGCCGATCACGAAATTCGGCTGCTTGCCGCCGGAGCAGCAGCATAGGGCGCAGGGCCGGTGCAGATTGTTCCACTGCGTCTCGTATTTGCCGTTGCCGTCGAACACCTGGACGCGGTGGTTCTCGCGGTCGGCGACATAGACCCAGCCGTCGGCGTCGGTCGCGATGTTGTGCACGATGTTGAACTGGCCGGGATCGGTGCCGGGCTCGCCCCAGGTTTTGATCAGCCTTCCATCCGGCGTGTATTTGTGGACGCAGGCATTGCCGTAGCCATCGGAGACATAGATCTCGCCCCTCGGCGATAGCGCCGTATGGGTGCAGCGATGGAACGGCTCGCCACTCATGAACGGCGCCGGCTTGTACGGGATGCCGATCGTCAGCAGCACCTTGCCGTCAACAGAGCATTTGCGCACGGTGTGGTCGCCGTCGTCGGTGCAATAAAGATTGTCGTCGGCGTCGATATGCAGGCCGTGCGCGCGGGAGAATACGCCTTCGCCCCAGCTCCGGATGAAATTCCCCTCGCGGTCGAGCACCACCATCGGATGTTCGCCGCGGTTGAAGACATAGACGCGGTTCTTGCTATCGACCGCGACGGAGGCGACGTCTGTCAGGCTCCAGCCGTCGGGCAGTTTCGCGAAATTCTCGACGACGCGGTAGCGATGCTCGCCGGTGCCCAGCATGGTTGGCATAAGGCCTCTCTCCAAGATCGTCATTTCGGCGCGATGCGGAGCATCGAGCCCGGAATCTCGAGGTCCCATAATGCGCAATTGCGCATTAGGGTCTGCGCTTCGCGCATCCCGGAACGACAGTGGTAGCGGTTACGAAAGCTTCGCCACCGGCCCGACGTCGCGCGGCAACAGGCCTGCCTCGATCGCCTTGATCTGCAGCGCGAGGGCGCGCGAGTTGATACGGCATTGCGCGAGGCTGCCGGCGATGAACCACAGGCCGGGCTGCGGTGTGCGGGTGTACATGTTGCGCAGCTCCTGGCCGTCGCCAAAGCCCCAGATCGGGCCGACCCGCGCCGCCATCGCCTCGCCGAACAGCTTCTTCACCAGCTCTTCCTGGGGCCGGTAGCCGGTCGCGAGCACGATGAGGTCGGCATGAACCACTTCTCCGCTCTTCAGCCGTGCGCCTTCGCTCACGAAGGTCTCGATATCGGAAAACTGCTTCAGCGCGATCGCGCCGCTGGCGACGAGATCGGAGCAGCCGACGTTGAAGTAGTAGCCGCCGCCGCGGGTGAGGTACTTGAACTGCCAGCCGGTGCCGCCGTCGCCGAAATCGAGCTTGAAGCCTTTGCGAGCGAGGCCGTCGAGCAGCGGCTTGTCCAGTTCCTTCGACTGCTCGGTCATCAGCACATGGCTGCGCTTGGCGAGCGCGAGCGGCATCGAGGTCGCGATCAGATCGTTGTCCTCGAGCGAACCTTCATTGTAGGCGGCGTAGGCAAGCTGCGCCGACGGCTCGATATTGGTGATCAGCGTCGAGGAGCGCTGCACCAGCGTGACTTCGGCGCCGGACGAATACAGGTCCTGGGCGATGTCGTGGCCGCTGTTGCCGGTGCCGATTACCAGCGCGCGCTTGCCGGTCCAGTTCTCGCCGTCCTCGTAGCGGCTGGAATGCAGGACCTTGCCGGAAAAATTCGTCAAGCCGGGGATATCGGGCAGGTTGGGAATGCCGCTGACGCCGGTTGCCATCACGACGTGGCGCGGCCGCATCTTCCGGGTCGTGCCGTCGGCGCGGCGCAACTCGACGGCCCAATGCCCTTCCGCGTCGTCATAGCTGCCGCCCAGGAATTCGGTGCCGGTCCAGAAGTTCAGCTCCATGGCGTCGACATAGGATTCGAACCAGTTGGCGAGCTTGTCCTTCGGGATGTAGGTCGGCCAGTTCGGCGGGAACGGCATGTAGGGCAGGTGATTGACCTGAACTTGATTGTGCAGGGTCAGCGCGTGGTAGCGCTTGCGCCAATTGTCGCCGACGCGCGCCTCGAGGTCGACGATCAGCGCGTCGATCTTGAGCTGTTGCAGCCGTGCGGCGATCGCAAGTCCGGCCTGTCCGCCGCCGACCACCAGCACATCGGGCTCGCGGTCGGCATATTCGGCGGCTGCCTTGCGCAGGTCGAGCCAGTTGGGTCCGCGGAAGTCGCGGGAATGGGCTTTCCCACGCGGCCGGGTGTTTCCCTGCTGCTCCTCAAAGCCCTTCAGCTCCTCGAGTGCCGTCAGCAAGGTCCAGGCCTTCAGCCGGTCGCCGTCGGCGGCGTCGGGGATCAGCCGCACGATGCCGTGGCCGCGGCCAACAGCGGTCTCGAATTTGAAGATGGCCTCGATCGCATTGGTGCCGGCGCGCATCACCCGCCGCGGTGCGGCGCGCTCGGCATCGATGCGAAAGTCATGCGGCGCGCTGCGGCGCGCATGCGCGCGCAGTTCCTCGATGATCGCAAAGGCACGATTGACAGTCTGGATGTTCCAGCTCAGCGCCAGCACGTCGCGCCAGTAGCTGTCGGGGTGGAATAGCGGCTTCAGCAGCACATCGTCGAGGCTCGCGAGCGCATCCTCGAACTGCACAAGCCAATTGTCGGTGGCGACCGAAATATCGTCCGTCTTGTCGAGCATTGGGCGCTTCTCGTCGTCGGCCGCCCTTAGTGACGTTTTCTTGGCGGCGTTCCCTTGCCCGCAAGCCTATACCGATTGGCGAGGCCGCAGAAAGGGCGCGACGGGATAGCGCCTATTCGGCCAGCGACAGGATCAGGCCTTGATCCGGCGGAACGCGGCCCTGCAGGGTATCGAGATAGGCCTCGCGCACCGCGGCCGGGCCGCGCCGCTCGACGATATCGAGCCAATTGGGCAGATGCGGCACGAGTTCCGTCCATGCGGTGCCAAAGCGGTGGTCGACGCCGCCGGGACCCCATTCCTTGGCGCGCTTGCGGATCTGGTCGGGCGCGAAGAACCACACCGGCTTGGCGCCGGGAAGCGTCGGCTCGTCCGGCTCGCTCGCGCGATGCGTGAGCCCGACCCGCCCGGAATAGACCATCTGCGCGCCGAAGTGCCGGTGCAGGCTCTCGCGCAGCGCGCTGTTGCCGGCCATGTCGACATAGGCGACCGGCTCGGCCGGCGGGATCGCGGTGACCTGGTCATAGGTGACGACCTCGTCGTAGCAGCCGAGCGAGGTGACGAAATCGATATTGCGGTTCGATGTCAGCCCGATCACCCGGATGCCCCGCCTGTGCAGGAGATGGGCGAGGCCGAACGCGGTCTTGCTCGAGGCCGACGACAGGATGACGCGGCGTGCGCCGTAGAACTCATTCTCGGCCAGGAAGTCGTCGACCAGGAACGACAGCATGAACAGGGGCAGCAGCAGCGCACGGAAATCGCCCTGCCGGCCGGCATAGGTCGGATCGCCGGAGACGCGGGCATAGGCGTTGTAGACCGGCGAGACCTCCTGACGGTGCGCCGCTCCGTCGCGCAAGCCACGCTTGCTGACGTCGGTGGCCTCGATCATGAGATGGGTCGCCATCGGGAAATAGCCGAACAGGGTTTCGCCGACCGCGATAGCGGGATGTTTCGAGGCGATCACTTGGCCAAAGCCCCACACCGGGATGATGCCGTAGCCCTCGGGCGCCGGGAACAGATGCCAGTATTTCAGCTGCTCGCCAATCACGGCATAGGTGATGTTGTTGGCGGTGAAGGCGAAGCGGGTGACCTTGACCAGCAGCGCGTCGGCCGGCAGCGCCGCGGCATCGGGCAACTGCGTCTCGATCACCTTGCACTGCTGCAGATCGTTGCGGATGACGATGAAGTCGATCGAGTTCATGGCGATGATCCGGGTCTCAGATGCGGCGGCATCGTTGCGTCGATTGCCGGCCTTTTGCAACAGCAACTAAGTTTCAAACGCCGTTCGCTTCACCGCCATTTCGTTCAGCCGAGCCGTCCTTCGCGGTAGAGGTCACGCAGCTTGCGCTTGAAGATCTTGCCGGTGGCCTCGCGCGGCAGCGCGTCCATGAACCGGATATCCCGCGGCACCTTGAAATTGGCGAGCTTGCCGCGCAGAAAATCCTGGATCGCTGCAATCGACAGCGCAGCGCCCGCTTCCGGCTCGACGCAGGCGAACAGCCGCTCGCCGTACTCGTCGTCGGGAACGCCGAATACCGCGCAGTCGCGGACACCTTCCATGCCGATCAAGGTATTCTCGATCTCGGCGGGATAGATGTTGACTCCGCCGGAGATCACCATGTCGCGCTTGCGGTCGCAAAGGAACAGATAGCCGTCCGCGTCGAGATAACCGACGTCGCCGACACTGATGAGGCCGTCGCGGTCGGCCTCGGCGCGCGCCTTGGCGTTGCCGTGGTAATCGAAGTCCGACGTCGCCGTCTGGCGCATGAAGATCTCGCCGGGCTCACCGACGTCGCATTGCGTCCCATCGGGCCGGAAGATCTTCACGATGCCGCCCTCGATCGCGCGGCCGACCGTGCCGGGCTTGGCCAGCGCTTCCGCCGCCGAATGCCACACCGGGATGCCGGTCTCGGTCGAGCCGAGATATTCGTTGATCACCGGACCCCACCACTCGATCATCGCGCGCTTGACGTCGACGGGGCAGGGCGCGGCGCCATGCACGATGAATCGCAGCGATGACAGGTCGTAGCGGCGTCGCGTCTGCTCCGGCAAGCGCAGCAGCCGCACGAACATGGTCGGCACCATATGCATGTGCGTGACACGATACCGCTCGATCAGTTGCAGCAGATCCTCGGGATCGAAGCGGGGCTCGAGCACGATCATGCAGCCGTTGCGGAATGCGAGCATCCCGTAGGAGTGCGGCGCCGAATGGTACATCGGGCCGTTCATCAGGATCACCTGATCCTCGTTCGGCTTGACGCCGTAGGTGATGGCGCCGACGCGCGCGGCCGCCGCCTGCTGCTCGGGCCGCATCGGCTTGCGCCGCACGCCCTTCGGCAGTCCGGTGGTGCCCGAGGTGTAGAACATCGGCGCTGCGCCGATCGGCGCGTCGGCCAGCGGTTGATGCGTCTCGCGCCAGACGTCCCAGTCGGTCATGCCGTCTGGCACGCGCGTAGCCGCAGGCGCCACACCATAGGCCGCGGCGATCTCCGGTGGCGTGGTCACCACCAGCAGCTTGATTCCCGGCGGCAACCCGTCGCGGATCTGCGGCAACAGATCGGCGTGGCAGACCAGCGTATCGGCGCCGCTGTCGGACAGGATGTAGGCGACCTCGTCGGCCTTCAGATGCCAGTTGATCGGCACTACCGGACTGCCGAGCGCGGCGGAGGCCGCGACCACCTCGAACAGCGCGAAATCGTTGCGCAACATCATGCCGACCGGCTTGCCGTCGCGCACGCCGAGCGCGCGGAAGCCGGTGGCCGCCCGTGCGATGCGGGCGTGAATGTCGCTGTAGCTGATCTGCCTGTCGCCGCTGATGATCATGCCGGCTCTCTCCGCGTGGTCGTCCAGACGTCAGGCGCTGGCACGAACGAAATCGTTCCGCGCCTCATTAAACTCCGCCTTCAGCCGCGCCACCAGTTCGGCGACCGGCGGGGCATCCGTGATCTGGCCGATGCCCTGGCCCGAGCCCCAGATGTCGCGCCAGGCCTTGGCCTTCATGTTGCCGCCGGAGCCGAAATTCATCGTGGATTTGTCGGCCACCGGCAGATTGCCCGGATCGAGGCCTGCCGCCGCGATCGATGGTCCAAGATAGTTGCCGGGCACGCCCGTGAACAGGTTCGAATAGACGATGTCGTGCGCGGCATGTTCGGTCAATGCCTGCTTGTACCTGATATCGGCGTTGGCTTCCTCGGTCGCGATGAAGCGGGTGCCGATATAGGCGAGGTCGGCGCCGAGCGCGAGCGCGGATGCGATGCTCCATCCATCGGAGATCGCGCCCGACAACAGGATCGTGCCCTTGAACCACTGCTTGACCTCGCGCACCAGCGCAAACGGCGACAGCGTGCCGGCATGGCCACCGGCGCCGGCGCAGACCAGGATCAGCCCGTCGACGCCCTGCTCGGCAGCCTTGCGCGCATGCTTCACGTTGATGACGTCGTGGAACACCACGCCGCCATAGGAATGCGCGGCCTCGACGATCTCCGACGGCGGGCGCAGCGAGGTGATGATCACGGGCACCTTGTGCTTCACGCAGATCTCCATGTCGCGCATCAGGCGGTCGTTGGAGGCGTGGCAGATCTGGTTGACCGCGTAGGGCGCGACCTTCTTCTCCGGATGCAGCGCCTGGTATTCGCCGAGCTCGTTCTCGATCTGCGTCAGCCATTCGTCGAGCTTTTCGACCGGGCGGGCGTTCAGCGCCGGGAATGAGCCGACAATGCCGGCCTTGCACTGCGCGATCACGAGCTCCGGCCCCGAGACGATGAACAGCGGGGATCCGACGACCGGCAGTTCAAGCTTGTTGGCGAGCGAAGCAGGCAGCGACATTTTTCGGATCCTCCATGGTGGACCGCCCGGCCGGTAGCCGGGGCGGATCGCGATGTGTTGTAATGGCTGGAGCGGCGGCTCTCTTGCGCGGCAATATAAGGCTGGACGGCTGCGTTATGGCGTTCAATATTGAACAGCTGGTCGAGCAGAAATGAAAGAGGGCGCAGGCGGGCAAGCGGCATGGACTGGGAGCTTTGCAAGACATTCGTCGCGGTGGCGGAGACGCGCAGCTACGCCGGCGCGGCGCGGCGGCTGCGCATCAGCCATCCCACCGTCGGCCGCAATGTCGCGGCGCTCGAGAAGCAGCTCGGGACCCGTCTGTTCGCCCGGTCCAATGATGGGTTGGCGCTGACATCGCTCGGCCGCAAGTTCCGCGAGCACGCTGAGGTGATGGCCGCGGCCGCGTTGCGCGCGGAAGCTTCCGCGTCCGCAACCGGTGAGCAAGCCCGTGGCGTCGTGAAGCTGTCGATCGGCGCGACACTGGCCGCGCACTGGCTGATGCCGCGGCTCGGGCCGTTCCTGCGCGATCACGCCAGCATCCAGCTCGAGATCATCACCCACCCGTTTCCGGCGAGCGTGCGCCGCCGCGAGGCCGACGTGGTGCTGCGGCCGGTCGATGCGGGGGACGAGAACCTGATCGGGCGCAAGATCGGACGGCTCGGCGCCGGCTTCTATGCGTCACGCTTCTATGCCGCCGGCCGCAAGCTTCCGGAGCGGCCGGACGAGTGGAAAGGCCACAGCGTGATCGGGTTTGCCGACCAGGCCTCGAATGCGCGTCTGGCGCGGTGGAGCGATGTCATCACGCGGCAGGGCACGCTGGTGATGCGCTGTTCCTCGCAGGGCGACATGCTTGCGGCGGCGCGGGCCGGGCTCGGGATTTGCGCGCTGTCCTGCCTGGTCGGGGCCGACTATCCCGATCTGGTTCGGGTCGCTCCGCAGAAGCTCTCGAGCCTCTCCGATCTCTGGCTGCTCGCCCATCCCGATCTGGTCGAGCTTCCCTCGGTGCGCGCCGTCATCGGCTTCGTCACCGACTGCGCGCGCGAGGACCGTGTCAGGCTGCGCGGCTAGAACATCTCTTCTCAGGCACGCGCGCGCCACAGCGTCACCGCAAGCAGGATAAAGACGGCGCAAGTCCACAGCGACTGCCAGTTCTCCGGACCTTCGTTGAAGCCCATATAGATCGCGGCTCCGACGAAAATGCCGGCAAAGACCGATTCCGCCAGCGGGCGGATTCCTTTCGTGGGAGGATTGAGCAGCGTCGTCGCCGCAAACGGCACCGCCGCCATGGTGAGCGGCGCGAAAGGAAAATCGATAAAGCGCGGATCAAACACCAGGCCGAGTGCGGCCGCTGTGCCGACCACGACGGTGACGATCAGGGCCAATCCGTGCGTGGTCACCGGCACCGATTCGGTGTGGTAGCCCTGCGGACCCAACAATTCCAGGAAACTGGGCGGCGCGCGCCCCGCCATCAGGGCGTTGGCGCCAAACACCGGCGACGCCGTTGCCGCCAGCAGAAGCGAGCCCCACACAAGCCAGCCTCCCGCTCCATAGCTTTCATAGACCAGTCTTTGGGCGGCTGCCCCAAACAGGATTCCGGCCGTCGTTGCAGATACTCCGACTGCAAGCCATGGCACGAATTCGGGCTTCCTCGGCTTGCGGCGCAAGGTCAGCCATGCTGCGCCGAAGACCAGGATCGCCAGCACCATTCCGCTGCACATCTGCAATTTCCAGAACGGAAAATTGCTGATGGGCAGGCCGGCCGGATATTTCAGCGAGCGCTGCTCGGAATCGAACAGGCCCCAGGATCCGCCGACCGTGCCCTCGATCTCCCGCTTCCATCCCTCATCATAGGCCTCGAACAGGTTGACGCGGAAATGCTCGCGCCGGGCAAGGTCGAGGACCTCCGAGACCACCCGCGCCTGATTGACGCGCGACGGCAGCGCGGACTCGCGCATGCGCCCCTCGCTCGGCCAACCGATTTCTCCGATCAGGATTTCCTTGCCCGGGAAAGCCGCCGCGATCTGCCGGCGAATCTCGTCGGCGTGAGCGGCAGCATCTTCCGCCCGGATTGGAACGTTTTCCCAATACGGCAGGATATGAACGGTGATGAAATCGACGGCGTCGTAAAGTTCGCGATTGCTCAGCCAGAACTCCCAGACGTCGGCATAGGTGACGGGGACGCTGACCTGCGCCTTGATCGCGCGGATCGTGGCGGCGAGGTCGGACGCCGACATTTCCTTGCGTAACAAGACCTCGTTGCCGACCACAAGCGCGATGATGGTTTCCGGATATTCCTTGGCGAGGCGGATCGCCGTTGAAATCTGCGTTGAATTCTTCCTTCGGTCCCTGTCCAGGAAGATGCCCTGAATGACTTTAAGCCCCGCCTTGGCCGCGAGTCCGGGAATCTGATCGAGACCAAGATCGGTCGCGTAGGTCCGGATGCAGTCGGATATCTTGGCGAGTTGCGCGAGGTCTTCCGCGATCTGTTCCCGCGTGACCTGCGTCGCCGGCGAAAGTGATGTCTGATTGTTACGGAACGGAGCGTATGAGATGCACTGAACTTTATCGTTCGGATCGATCGGTGCGCGCACCAGGTTGACCGGGATGCCCAGCCACCACCACACCGCGGCGATGGCGCCCAGGGATATAGAGAGAAGCGTCAGCGGGATACGGCGAGAAACCAGGTCCGTCTCCTTGCAATGGGGACGTGCTGAGTGTGCTAAATCGGCGAGGCCGTCAAATTGAATAAGTATTTGTCTGCTGATGCTATATCACGCGATCACATAATTGGTGTGTTTTTCTCGACGACGCCCTACTTCGCGCCGGCGAGCACCCCCTCGCGATTCTTCAGCACGCGATAATATGCCCACCACAGATGCGCGGCGGCGCCGCGGAGCGGACGCCACGGCTCCGCAAGCGGCGCCATCTGCTTCGGCGTCGGCCGCTCCTTCAGCCCGAGCCCGACCTTGACCGCTTCCTGCACGGCGAGGTCCCCCGCCGGCCATGCATCGCCATGGCCGAGACAGAACAGGAGATAGACGTCGGCGGTCCACGGGCCGATTCCGGGCAGCGCGGTCAGCGTGTTGTGGGCGGCATCGGCCTCTTCGTTGGCGAGCACGTCGAGGTTCAGCCGCTCCTCGGCGAGCTCGCGCGCGATGTGCTTCAGCGTCTTGATCTTGGCGGCGGACAGTCCAAGCCGGCCGAGCCGGTCGGCCCGTACCTTGCGGATCGCATCATGATGGAATGGATCGAACGCCTTGCTGACGCGCCCCCAGATCGCCGCCGCACTCGCGGTCGACAGCTGCTGGCCGCAGATGATGGCGGCTAGCCCGGCAAACCCGGGCTCACGCTGCCGGATCGCCGGCATCCCGGTCGATTCGAGGATCGGGCGCAGGCGGCGATCCTGGTCGACCAGCTTCCGGATGGCGTCGTCGAGGTCGGCCTGGGTTTCGAGATGAATCAGCATTGCGGGATCTGCATCGGCTTGCCATGCGCGGGCTTGACCGCACATCCATCTCCTATCGTAACAGAGTCGTGTCCAGGTGCATGATCCGGAAAGTGGAAACCGGTTTGGCCTCGCGTCAAACGCAAGCCGTTTGCGCGGGGATCATGCTTAAACAGGGATCGTCTGGGCGAACCCGGCCATGAACCTACGAACGATCGCCATGCCACCCGTTTTCCGCTTCGCGCCGAGTCCGAACGGCTACCTGCATCTCGGCCACGCTTATTCGGCGCTGCTCAACCACGACCTCGCGCGGCAGTCGGGCGGACGATTCCTGCTGCGGATCGAGGACATCGACGCGACGCGCTGCCGGGTAGAGTTCGAGCAGGCGATCTACGAGGATCTCGCCTGGCTCGGCATCGCATGGGAAACCCCGGTGCGGCGGCAGTCGGAGTACCTTGGCGCCTATCGCGCGGCGCTCGACCGCCTGGCGGCGCAGGGCCTGGTCTATCCGAGCTTCGAGAGCCGCACCGACATCGCCCGGCTGGTCGCGGAGCAAGAGGCCGGTGGCGCCTGGCCGCGCGATCCGGATGGCGCGCCGCTCTATCCGGGAGCGGGCAAATCGCTGTCGGCCGGGGAGCGCGGCCGGCTGATCGGGCAGGGCGCGCCGTTCGCGCTGCGGCTCGACATGGCCTCAGCCTGCGCACGCGCCGGTGGCCTGCGCTGGCAGGAGGCGGGCGAGGGGCCGGCTGGCGAGAGCGGAGAGGTGGCAGCGCAGCCTGGGGCCTGGGGTGATGTGATCCTGGCGCGCAAGGAGACCCCAACCAGCTACCATCTCGCCGTCGTGGTCGATGACGCCCTGCAGGGCGTCAGCGATGTGGTCAGGGGCGTTGACCTGTTCTGGTCGACCAGCGTGCATCGGCTGCTGCAGGAACTGCTTGGCCTGCCCGGGCCGACCTACCGGCACCATCGCCTGATCCGGGACGCGGCCGGCCAGAAACTATCCAAATCGACCCAGGCGACCGGGCTGCGCGAGTTGCGGGCGGACGGTGCGAGCCCGGCCGATATCCGCCGCTTGGTCGGTTTGTCATAGATTCCGGCCGCGTTCGATCGCGAAGCAGGGCTGTTACCACCATGGCGCCTTGCGATGGCAGGCCGCAAACGCCGCCGTGACTCCGGCACGCCTGGCATGCCATGTTGTCCTCCAGGGCGGGGATCACTGAGACCATGGCGTCAAAATCGCGTGTACGGCGCCGCAATCGGCCATCCAAAAGGATGCCGCCGAAGACGCGCGCTGCCAAAACACGCGCCGGCAAGACAGGCACCGCCAAGACGGCCGCCAAGCGGGCCGCGCCAAAGGCGCCCGCGAAGGCTGGCCCCGGCGTGGTCGAGACCGCGCTCGCCGCCTTTGCTCATGAGGTGCGGACGCCGCTGACCGGTATCCTCGCGATCAGCAATCTGCTCGCGACATCGGATCTCGGCGAGCGTGAGCGGCGCTGGGTCGATACCGTCAAGGCCGGCGCCGAGCATCTGGCCAGCCTTGCGACCCTGTTCGTCGACGCCGCGCGGAGCGAGGGACCGGGGCTCGAGATCCGGCAGGATTTTTTCGACCTGCGCACGCTGGCGCGCCACGCCGGGGATTCGCTCGCCGGCCGCGCGGCAGCCAAGGGGCTGCAGGCCTCGGTCGAGGTCTCCGATAAGCTGCCCGCCTTCGCGGTCGGCGATCCCGTCCGCCTGCGCGCCGCGCTGGAGAACCTGATCGACAACGCCGTCAAGTTCACCGAGCAGGGCAGCATCGAGCTGCATGTCGCGCCGGTGCGCGCGCCCAAGGGCAGAATTGGCATTGCGTTTGCGATTTCCGACAGCGGCATCGGTCTGACGCTATCAGAGGTCAAGCGCCTGTTCCGGCCGTTCTCGCAGGCCAACGTCTCGATCGCCGCGCGGTTCGGCGGCGCCGGGCTCGGCCTGTCCTCGGTCAAGCAGCTCGCGCGCGCCATGGGCGGCGACATCGTCGCGGCCCGGCGCGCGGGCGGCGGTACCACCTTCACGCTCAACGTGGTGCTGGTGCCCGCCGAAGGGCCGGCCGGCGCCATGTCGAGCGAAGGCGCGGTGGTGCGGGCATCGCAAGGGCTGCGGCTGCTCAGCGTCGAGGACAATCCGTTCGGCCGCGTCGTGCTCAACACGATCCTGACCGAGCTCGGTCACCGCGCCGAATTCATCGGTCAAGGCGAGGCCGCGCCGGACAGGCTCGGCCAGGGCGCCTTCGACGCCGTGCTGATGGACATGGTGCTGCCGGGCATCGGTGGCATCGAGGCGATCAAGCGTATCCGCGCGCTGCCGCCGCCGCAGGGCCGGATCGTGATCATCGGGATTTCCGGCCGCGCCGAGGATGAAGCGGCGGCGCGCGCCGCCGGCGCCGACGCCTTCCTGGTCAAGCCTGTTTCTCCGCGGGCGCTCGCGACTGCGCTGCTTGCAGCGACACGCCGCGCGGCAGCCGCGACTTGATGATCGCCGCATTCAGCTCGCCGCCGAACACGAAGATCGCAGCGATGAAGTACAGAAACACCAGCGCGATCACCACAGAGGCGAGCCCCGCATACATCGTGACGTAATTGTTGGCGAAGCGCGCCAGGTACATGCCGAAACCGATGCCCGAGATCAGCGACGCCACCATGGTGAAGATAATGCCGGGCAGGATCTGCGTGAAGCCGCGGCGCCCCGCCGGCAGCCAGGCATGCAGGATGAAGAGCGCCACGACCAGAGCCAGCACCGTGATGCCGTAACGGGCGGTGTTGAGCAGGCTCTCGTTGGATTCGACGAAGAACGGGATATAACGTCGTGCCGCCTCGATGATCAGCGGCCCGAGCACTATCAGGAATGCCATCGCGAGCGAGGTGAACGCCGCGACCAGCGTGTAGCCGATCGACTCCAGCCGCAGCCAGTACCAGCGCCGCGGCTCGATCACGGCATAGGCGCGGTTCAGCGCCACCCGCAGCGCCTCGACGCCGTTGGAGGCGAAGTAGACCGCGAGCACCGCGCCGATGGTCAGGATGTCGCCGCGGGTGTTGGTCAGCACGTCGTGGATCTGGCCGGACAGCGCCTCGGCGACCTGCTGCGGCCAGACCTGCAGCAACAGCCCGACCGCCTGGTCGGCGAGCTCCTTGGAGCCGAAGAAGCCGGCCACCGACGTCAGCACGATCAGGAAGGGAAACAGCGCCATCAGGGTCGACAGCGCGATGTGGCTCGCAATCGCCCAGCCGTCATCGGCGAGGAACGTGTAAAAGGCATCCATCACGACGTGGGTGACGTAACGAAGCTGCTTCACATTCCACCCGGCATTGTCGAAAACGGCTCGGACCGAGAACGGACCCAGCATCTGATATTACGCATTGAAAAGCCAGTTGGTTGCATGGCGGAGCTGTGTGGAAGTCCGCTCCGTGCGGTGTTATGTACCGCAGATGACATCTGTCCTCAGCACGATCTTTCTTCCTATCGCCGTCGGCGCCGTCGCGCTGGTGCTCCTGCTCGGCCTCGTCAACATGATGAAGGGTGGTTCGCCGAACACGTCGCAGAAGCTGATGCGGCTGCGCGTGCTGCTGCAGTTCGTCGCCATCGTCATCGCGATGCTCGCGGTCTGGGCGATGGGGCGGTAGAGCATTTCGAGCGAAGCGGGCGATGGACAAACCTTAGGAGATCACGGCCATGGTCGTTCTCAATCGGATCTATACGCGCACCGGCGATGACGGCACCACCGCGCTCGGCTCCGGCGAGCGGCGGCCGAAATACGATCTGCGCATTGCGGCCTACGGCACGGTCGACGAGACCAATGCCGCGATCGGTGCGGTGCGGCTGCACCTTGCGGGTAGCTCCGAGCTCGATGCGATGCTCGGCCGGATCCAGAACGATCTGTTCGATCTCGGCGCCGACCTCGCGGTGCCCGCGCGCGAGGGCAAGGCCGAACGTCTGCGGATGCTGGCGAGCCAGGTCGAGCGGCTCGAGCGCGACATCGACAGCCTCAACGACCAGCTCGCGCCGCTGACCTCGTTCGTGCTGCCCGGCGGGACGCCTGCCTCTGCATATCTGCATCTAGCCCGGACGATATGTCGCCGCGCGGAACGGATGATCGTGGAACTCGCCGCCCGGCCCGACGAGCCGGTCAATGAAGCTGGCATCCAGTATATGAACCGCCTGTCGGATTTCCTGTTCGTTGCCAGCCGCTTCCAGAACAATAAGGGGGCCGGAGACGTATTGTGGGTGCCCGGCCAGAACCGCTAAACTGGTTCAAAACCAGGTGACGGTTTTTTGGCTTTGGCGCGTTGACCGGGGGAAACGGGACCTTTAGGTTCCGCGCCAGCCAACCGAAACCCATAAAATCAAAGCGAAAGAGGATCGATGAAGGTTCTTGTGCCGGTAAAGCGGGTCGTCGACTACAACGTCAAGGTCCGCGTCAAGAGCGACGGATCGGGCGTTGAGCTCGCCAACGTCAAGATGTCGATGAACCCGTTCGACGAAATCGCCGTCGAGGAAGCGCTGCGGCTGAAGGAAGCCGGCAAGGCGACCGAAGTGGTGGTGGTGTCGATCGGACCGGCGCAGGCCTCCGAGACCATTCGCACCGGGCTTGCGATGGGCGCCGACCGCGGCATCCTGGTGAAGGCCGAAGGCAATGTCGAACCGCTCGCGGTTGCCAAGATCTTGAAGGCGGTGGTCGAGGCTGAGCAGCCCGGCCTCGTCATCCTCGGCAAGCAGGCGATCGACGACGATAGCAACCAGACCGGTCAGATGCTGGCCGCACTGCTCGGCTGGTCGCAGGCGACCTTCGCCTCCAAGCTCGAGGTCGAAGGATCGGACTTCAAGGTCACGCGCGAAGTCGACGGCGGCCTGCAGACCATCAAGCTCAAGGGCCCGGCGATCGTCACCACTGACCTGCGTCTCAATGAGCCGCGCTATGCGTCGCTGCCCAACATCATGAAGGCGAAGAAGAAGCCGATCGACGACAAGAGCGCGTCGGATTACGGCGTCGATCTCACGCCGCGTCTGGAAGTGCTGAAGACCGCGGAACCGGCGGGCCGCAAGGCGGGCGTCAAGGTCAAGGACGTCGCCGAACTCGTGAACAAGCTCAAGACCGAAGCCGGGGTTCTCTGATGACGACGCTGTTGATTGCCGAACACGACCACGAGACCCTGAAGGATTCGACCAACAAGGCGCTGACCGCGGCGAGCCAGCTCGGCGGCGACGTACATGTGCTGGTTGCCGGCGGCGGCCAGGGCACCAAGGCGGCGGCGGAAGCAGCCGCCAAGCTGGCCGGCGTCACCAAGGTGCTGGTGGCTGAGGGCCCCGCCTATGAGCACGACCTTGCCGAGCCGCTGGCCGCGCTGATCGTCGCGCTGGCGGGAGGCTATGACGCCTTCGTCGCGCCCGCGACCTCGCGCTTCAAGAACGTGATGCCGCGCGTCGCAGCGCTGCTCGACGTCATGCAGGTTTCCGAGATCATCAAGGTCGTCGCGCCCGACACCTATGAGCGGCCGATCTATGCCGGCAATGCGATCCAGACCGTGAAGTCGAAGGACGCCAAGAAGGTGATCACGGTCCGCACCTCGACCTTCGCCGCAGCCGGCGAAGGCGGCAGCGCCGCGATCGAGAACGCCGCCGCGGCTGCCGATCCGGGCCTGTCCTCGTTCGTCGGCGAGGAAGTCGCCAAGAGCGACCGTCCGGAGCTGACCTCTGCCAAGATCATCGTCTCGGGTGGCCGGGCCATGCAGAGCCGCGAGAATTTCGCAAAATACATCGAGCCGCTCGCCGACAAGCTCGGCGCCGGCGTCGGCGCCTCGCGCGCCGCGGTCGATGCCGGCTATGCGCCGAACGACTGGCAGGTCGGCCAGACCGGCAAGGTGGTGGCCCCGGAACTCTATGTCGCGGTCGGCATCTCCGGCGCAATCCAGCATCTGGCCGGCATGAAGGACTCCAAGGTAATCGTCGCGATCAACAAGGATGAAGACGCGCCGATCTTCCAGGTCGCCGATTACGGCCTGGTCGCCGACCTCTACCAGGCGGTTCCGGAGCTCACCGAAGCGCTCGGCAAGCTGGGAAAGTAGGCGACAAGACACCGGCGGGATGGGGTAAGCTCCAGCCGGTGTTATTATTTTCGAGGCAATGATCCGGAAACGTTTTTCCGAAAGGATCATGCTCGACAGGGGAATTGGGATCCGGGTGTGATTACCTGTAATCACTTCATGGTCCCGGGAAACGTTTTCCGGCGGATTGGGCAACCCGGAAGGCTTCACTTCGGGTATCGTTGGAATTGGGCAGGCGCGATCTGCGCGCCGTTCCGGTGGATGACAAGATGACGGTGGCAATCAAAAAGGTCGGCGTGATCGGTTCGGGCCAGATGGGCAATGGCATTGCCCACGTGGCGGCGCTGGCCGGCTTCGACGTGGTGCTCAATGACATATCCAGCGACCGGCTGAAGTCGGCGCTGGCAACCATCAACGGCAATCTGACCCGCCAGGTCGCCAAGAAGGCGATCAGCGAGAGCGAGCGCAAGCAGGCGCTCGACCGCATCACCTCTGCCGAGACGATCGATGCGCTCGCCGATTGCGATCTCGTGATCGAGACCGCGATCGAGAAGGAAGAGACCAAGCGCAAGATCTTCCATGAGGTTTGTGCGGTGCTGAAGCCGGAAGCGATCGTCGCGACCAACTCGTCGTCGATTTCGATCACCCGGCTCGCGGCATCGACCGATCGTCCGGAGAAATTCATCGGCATTCACTTCATGAATCCGGTGCCGGCGATGGAGCTGGTCGAACTGATCCGCGGCATCGCCACCGACGACATGACCTTCGACACCGCCAAGGCGTTCGTCGCCAAGCTCGGCAAGCAGGTCGCGGTGTCGGAAGATTTTCCCGCCTTCATCGTCAACCGCATTCTGCTGCCGATGATCAACGAGGCGATCTACACGCTGTATGAGGGCGTCGGCAACGTCGAGGCGATCGACGCCGCGATGAAGCTCGGTGCGCATCATCCGATGGGCCCGCTCGAGCTCGCCGATTTCATCGGCCTCGACACCTGCCTGTCGATCATGCAGGTGCTGCACGAGGGGCTGGCCGACTCCAAGTACCGGCCGTGCCCGCTGCTGGTGAAGTACGTCGAGGCCGGCTGGCTCGGACGCAAGAGCCAGCGCGGCTTCTACGACTATCGCGGCGACAGGCCGGTGCCGACGCGGTAAGAAGGATCTGCACTCGTTCACCAAGGCAAATCTGCCACTGCTGAAGCAGGGCAAGGTGAAGAACGTCAGGTTCGATACGCTGGGCGGATCTGCACCTATCTAAAGTGCCAGCCTGGCGATCTCTTGCGCTTCGAAACGATGCGTCAGCCTGACGCGGCCATCCATTGCCCAAGTATTAACTTTCGCGCGTTAGCCCAAACCTAGTTCCGGGAGTACCGCGCATGGACATGATGAGCATGATGACAAGCATCCTGTCGATGCAGCAGGGCAATATGCAGGGCGAGATCGCGACCCGCGTGACCAAGCAGAACCTCGACGCGGAAAAGTTCGCGGTTCAGACCCTGCTCGGTACGCCGTCGACCGCCAATCTCGGTCCTGGCATTGGCGACAATCTCAACGCCGTCGCCTGATCAAAACCCTGCGGCGGCCGGGGCTAGCGCCGCCTTCACCAACTTGATCGCGTCGTCGCTCGCCCATTCGGCGGGACCGGCGATGTTGGCGATTTCGCAGCCCTGGCCGTCGACCAGCACCGAGGTCGGCATGCCCAGCGCCTTGCCTATGTTCTTAAGGTCCTGAAAGACCTTGGCTTTCTGGTCGCTGAAATAGCCGAGATTGGTCAGATTGGCCTCTTTCAGGAAGTTTTTCGGCTTGTCCGGGTCGCGGGTGTCGATGTTGATCGCGACCACCTCGAAATCCTTGCCGCCGAGCTTGGTCTGCAGGCTGTCGAGCGCCGGCATTTCCTTGCGGCAGGGCACGCACCAGGTCGCCCACAGGTTGACCAGCACGGTCTTGCCGCGCCAATCCGATAGTTTCTTCATCTGGCCGTTGGCGTCCTCGAAGGCGAGGTCGGGCACCCTCAAGGGGGTGGTCGCCATGGTCAGCGCCGCGACCTCGCCATGGGCCAGCGGGGCGATCTTCTTCGCCAGAGCGACCGCGCTGTTGCAGGCCACATCGCCGCCTGCGGGATGTTTGAGGCTCGAGACCCCGACATAGCCGATCGCGGCCCCGGCCAGCACGGCGCCGACCACCAACGGGATGCGCCATTTGGCCGTCGGCTTGGCGGTCGGTTCGGATGGGGTCGTCTCGGGCATATCGTTTGTCATCCTGGGTCAGATGTGGCTAAGCAGTGGCTAGGAATACGATCGGAACCGCCATGCTGTTTCGCCGTTCCGGCGATGAAACCACGCGGCCTGAAATACAAATTCGTGAGCGAGAAGTCATGAGCAATAAGATGTGGGGCGGCCGGTTCTCCGAGCGTCCCGACGCGATCATGGAGGAAATCAACGTCTCCATCGACGTCGACCGTCACCTTTATGCCCAGGACATCGCCGCGTCCAAGGCCCACGCGGCCATGCTCGCCGCGCAAGGCATCATCACGTCCGCTGATGCGAAAAATATCGGCAAAGGTCTAGACACGATTTTGTCAGAAATCGGCAAGGGCGATTTCGATTTCAAGCGCGCGCTCGAGGACATCCATATGAATGTCGAGTCGCGGCTGTCCGAATTGATCGGGCCCGCCGCGGGCCGGCTGCACACCGCACGCTCGCGCAACGACCAGGTCGCGACCGATTTCCGGCTCTATGTCCGCGACACCATCGACGAGACCGAGGCCGCGCTGGCCGCGTTCCAGCAGGCGCTGGTCGCCCGCGCGCTGGAGCATGCCGGAACCGTGATGCCGGGCTTCACCCATCTGCAGACCGCGCAGCCGGTGACCTTCGGCCATCACCTCTTGGCCTATGTCGAGATGGCCGGCCGCGACCGCGGCCGCTTTGCCGATGCGCGCAAGCGGCTGAACGAATCGCCGCTGGGGGCGGCGGCGCTCGCCGGCACCTCGTTTCCGATCGACCGCGCCGCGACCGCCAAGGCGCTCGGCTTCAACCGGCCGATGGCCAATTCGCTCGACGCGGTGTCCGACCGCGATTTCGTGCTGGAGACGCTGTCGGCGGCGGCGATCTGCGCGGTGCACATGTCACGCTTCGCCGAGGAGATCGTGATCTGGACCTCGCCGCTGGTCGGTCTCGTCAAGCTGAGCGACAAGTTCACGACCGGCTCGTCGATCATGCCGCAGAAGCGCAACCCGGATGCGGCCGAACTCGTGCGCGCCAAGACCGGCCGCGTGATCGGCGCGCTCACCGCGCTCCTGATCGTGATGAAGGGCCTGCCGCTCGCCTATCAAAAGGATATGCAGGAGGACAAGCAGGGCGCCATGGAGGCGTTCGAGGCGCTGTCGCTCGCGATCCGCGCCATGACCGGCATGGTCGAAGACCTGGTGCCGGACGAAGCGAAGATGAAGGCCGCCGCCGGCGAGGGTTACGCCACCGCGACCGACCTGGCCGACTGGCTGGTGCGCGCGCTGAAAATGCCGTTCCGCGACGCCCACCACGTTACCGGCCGCATCGTCGGCCTGGCCTCGAAGCAGGGCGTGGCGCTGCACGAGCTGCCGCTTGCGGCCATGCAGGAGGTCGAGCCGAAGATCACGGCGGACGCGCTGAGAGTGCTCAGCGTCGAATCCTCGGTGAAGAGCCGGACCTCGTTTGGCGGCACAGCCCCCAGAAACGTGATGGCGCAGGCCAAAGCCTGGGCCAAGCGGCTGGAAAAAGAGCGAAAATTGGGCTGAACCGGAAAATTTGGCCGTGATTTCATGGCGCTCCACCTCTCGCCAGAGCACGCCAATGTTTGTATGGTGCCGCCCGCATTGGGGAATTCGTCGTGATTAGCAAGAACCGCCTGACCCCCTCGGGATGGGCCATCATTGTGCTGAGCGCATCGGCGCTTGTGCTCGGCGGCTGTGGCCGCAAGGGACCGCTCGACCTGCCGCCGACCGCGAACGCCGCGCCAGGCGCGGCGCCGACCGACACCGAGGCCGAGCGGGCGGCACAGCCCAGCGTGTTCAATCCGACCTACGGCTCGGATGCCGCGCCGGCCGCGCCGCGAGGCAATAAACGGCCCTTCATCCTCGATCCGTTGCTCGGCAATTAATAACCGGAGCATGATCCGGAAAAGTGGAAGCCGGTTTTCCCTCGCGACAAACGCGGACCGCGTTTGCGCGGAGGTCATGCTCAAACAATCTAGCGTGTCATGAACCATTTCGACTATCGCAACGGCGTGCTGCACGCCGAGGCGGTCAATCTCATCGAGCTGGCGGAGGCCGTCGGCACGCCGTTCTATTGCTATTCGACGGCGACGCTGGAGCGCCATTACCGCGTCTTCACCGAGGCCTTTGCCGGCGAGAAGGCCCTGGTTTGCTACGCCATGAAGGCGAACTCCAACCAGTCGGTGCTGCGCACGCTGGCCAAGCTCGGCGCCGGCGCCGACGTGGTGTCCGGCGGTGAGTTGAAGCGGGCGCTGGCGGCCGGCATTCCGCCGTCAAAGATCGTGTTCTCCGGCGTCGGCAAGACCGAGTCCGAGCTGCGTGCCGCGCTTGCCACCGACATCCTCTGCATCAATATCGAGTCTGAGCCAGAGCTCGAGCTGCTGTCGCGGCTTGCGGTCGAGATGAAGACAACCGCGCGCATCTCGGTGCGGGTCAATCCCGACGTCGATGCCGGCACCCACGCCAAGATCTCGACCGGCAAGTCGGAGAACAAGTTCGGCATCCCGATCGCGCGCGCCCGCGAGGTCTATGCCCGCGCCGCAAAGCTGCCCGGCATCAAGGTCACCGGCACCGATGTGCATATCGGCAGCCAGATCACCGATCTCGGTCCGCTGGAGGTCGCCTTCCGCCTGCTCGCCGAATTCGTGCAGACGCTGCGCGCCGACGGCCACACCATCTCGCATATCGACTTCGGCGGCGGCCTCGGCATTCCCTATTACATGGACCGGGCCGCGCCGCCGGCGCCCGATGCCTATGCCGCGATGGTCAAGCGCGTCACGCACAATCTCGGCTGCACGCTGATGTTCGAGCCGGGCCGCATGATCGTCGGCAATGCCGGCATCCTCGTCACCCGCGTGATCCATATGAAGCCGGGCGATGCCAAGAACTTCGTCATCATCGACGCCGCGATGAACGACCTGATTCGGCCGACGCTGTATGAAGCGCATCACGACATCTTAGCCGTGCGACAGCCTGCGCCCGGCACGCCGACCATGGTCGCCGACCTGGTCGGCCCGGTCTGCGAGACCGGCGACTACCTCGCGCTCGACCGCTCGCTGCCGCAGCCGAAGGCCGGCGACCTGCTGGCTGTCATGACCGCCGGCGCCTATGGCGCGGTGCAGTCCGGCACCTACAACACGCGGCCCTTGGTGCCGGAGGTGCTGGTCAAGGACGACCAGTACGCCGTGGTCCGCCCGCGCATCGACGTCGACGCCCTGATCGCAATGGACAAGCCCGCGCCCTGGCTGTGAGGCACCGATAGTCCCTCATGCTCGGTGTCTTCCTGGCGAAGGCCAGGACCCATAACCACCGCTTTGGATTGTCATGCCGAGCTGGGGCCGCAACTCAGCCAAACCACAAACGCCTGTGACTATGGGTCCCGGGTCGCGCTTCGCTTGCCCGGGACGACAGCGTTTATTTGTCAACAGCGATTACTTCGCGGCGTGCGCGCCGCCTTTACCTCCGCCGACGATCACGCCCGCGGCCTTCTCGATCGGCTTGATCGCCGCGGTGAAATCCGACTCCGGCCCCTCGTCGCGGATGATGACTTCCCAGAGCCGGCCGACCGCTTCGGCGACTTCCATCGACAGGCCGAGCGAGCGCATTTCCTCGACGGCGAGCCGGACGTCCTTCACCATCAGGCCGGTGGCGAAGCCGAAGTCGAAGCTGCGCGGCAAGACCGAGCGCGGAAACTTGTCGCGGCTCGCGGTGTTCAGCCCCGAGCCCGCATTGATGACATCGATCATCACGGCCGGATCGAGCCCGGACTTCACGCCCATTACCACCGCCTCCGAGGTCGCGACCATCGCGGTCGCCGACAGGAAGTTGTTGGCGAGCTTCATGGTCTGGCCGGAGCCCGGTTTGGTGCCGATGAAGAACACCTTGCCGATCACGTCGAGCGCGGATTTCACCAGCTCGAAATCGGCGCGCGGTCCCGACACCATCACCGCGAGCGTACCCTTCTCGGCGCCGGAGACGCCGCCGGAGACCGGGCTGTCGATCTGCACGATGTTCTTCCTGGCCAGGAGATCGTGGATCTTCACCGCCATCTGCGAGCCGACGGTCGACAGATCGATGAAGCGCCTGACGCGGTTGCCCTCGATCACGCCGCCTGCGCCGGTCGCGACCTCGAGCGAGGCCTGCAACGAGGGCAGGCTTGCCATCACGGTCTCGACGCGGTCGGCGATGTCCTTGGGCGATGTTGCGGCCGCAGCGCCGCGCGCAACGAACTGGTCGACGACGTCCTTGCGGGTGTCGAACACGGTGAGCTTGTGGCCGGCCTCGATCAGCCGGCGCGCCATCGGGAAGCCCATCTTCCCAAGGCCGATGAATCCGATTTCCATGGTGTTTCCTCTACGTCGTTATGTGCGGAGCCTGCCCTGTACTCGATGTCGTCCCTGCGAAAGCAGGGACCCATAATCCCGGGACTGCGTTGTTTAGTTCAGCTGGGGCCACGGTCGTCGTAGCGACAACGAGCGGTGGTAGTGGTCCCGGCTCGCGCTTCGCCTGGCCGGGACGACAATGAGTGGAGTCTTGCTCACGCCTTGTTGTCGAGTTCGGCGAACACTTCGCGCGCGATGCGGAAGCTGTCGACGCCGGCCGGGATGCCGGCATAGATCGAGACCTGCATGAAGATCTCGCGGATCTCGTCGCGGGACACGCCGTTGGTCAGGGCGCCCTTGATGTGCGCCTTCAGTTCGTGTGGCCGGTTCAGGATCGAGATCATGGCGAGGTTGAGCATGCTGCGGGTCTTGCGCGGCAATTCCTCGCGGCCCCAGACCGCGCCCCAGCAATATTCGGTGACGAGTTCCTGGAACGGCTTGTTGAAGCTGTCCGAGTTCTTCAGCGCATTGTTGACATAGGCCTCGCCGAGCACCGCCTTGCGGATCTCGAGCCCCTTGTCGTGCGTTTTTTGGTCCATATCGTTTCCTCATGCGTTAAGGCGTTGGTTCGGCCGGGACGTTAGGGGGTCGAAGTGCCGCAGTCACGCCTTCGTGTTATGCGTATTTCCCGGTGTGGGTTACGCCCCGGAACGGGTGCCTCAAAGCCGCCGCCGTGCTAGGCTGACCTGCCGGCTACCCCGGAGATGTTATTGAGCGGAGCCAACATCGACCCGTCTGACAACCCGTCACGCGCCGTCCCCGACCGCGATGCGATCGCACGACTGAAGCTGACGCAACAGAAGCTGACAGAGGCTCTGCAGCGGGCAAAATTTGCGATTGCATGGGAACGGGCCTGGCCGCATCTGGCGCGGTTCCTGACGGTCGCGGGTCTGTTCCTGGTCGCGTCCTGGGCCGGGCTGTGGCTGGTGCTGCCGTTTGCCGCACGCGTGGCCGGTGCCGGCCTGTTCGGCATTGCCGCGCTCGGGGCGCTGTCGCCGCTGGTGCGCTTCCGCTGGCCGAGCCGCGAGGAGGGCCTGAGCCGGCTCGACCGCGGCGCCGGCATCCGCCATCGCCCGGCGACCACGCTGTCCGACACGCTCACCAACAAGGACCCGTTCGCGTTGGCGCTGTGGCAGGCGCAGCGTGAGCGCACGCTGGCCTCGATCAAGCGCATCCGCGCCGGCCTGCCGCGGCCGCGCGTCTCGCTGCACGACCCCTGGGCGCTGCGCGCGCTGGTCATCGTGATGCTGGTCGCGACCTATGTCGCGGCCGGCGACGAGCGCGGTCTGCGGGTCGCCTCCGCGTTCGACTGGAACGGCATCATGGCGCCGGCCAATGTCCGGGTTGACGCCTGGGTGACGCCGCCGAGCTACACCGGCAAGCCGCCGATCATCCTGTCGAACGCCAACAAGGACGCTGCCGCGGCCGACACTACCCCGCTCGCGGTTCCGGCCGGCAGCACGCTTTTGGTGCGCTCCAGCGGGGGCACCATCGATGTCGTGGCCGGTGGCGGCGTCACTGAGGTCGCGCCGGACGGGCAGGCGCCGAAGGGCACCAACGAGCGGCATTTCAAGATCACCGGCGACGGCACCGCGCATGTCCGCGCGCCCGCCGGCCAGCCGCAGTGGAAATTCACCGCGACACCGGACCGGCCGCCGTCGATCGCGCTGGCCAAGGATCCGGAGCGGCAGGCGCGCGGCGCGCTGCAGATGTCCTATCGGCTCGAGGACGATTACGGCGTGACCGAAGCGCGCGCGCAATTCGCGGCGCGGCCGGGCGATGCGCCCAAGGATGCGCCCAAGGCCAAGGATGCCGACGGCAAGGGGGCGCAGCCGCGTCCGCTGTTCGAGCCGCCGCAATTCGCGCTGGTGCTGCCGAATGCGCGCACCCGCAACGGCGTTGGTCAGACCGTGAAGGACCTCAGCGAAGATCCTTATGCCGGCGCCGATGTGACGCTGACGCTGTCGGCCAAGGATGAGGCGGGCAATGAGGGCAAAAGCGAGCCGTTCAACATGCGGCTGCCGGAGCGCCTGTTCACCAAGCCGTTGGCGCGCGCGCTGATCGAGCAGCGCCGGATCCTGGCGCTCGACGCCAACCAGAACGGCCAGGTGTTCGCCGCGCTCGAGGCGCTGATGATCGCGCCTGAAATGTTCATGCCGGAAACCGGCTATTATCTCGGCCTCCACACCGTGAGCCGCCAGCTCGAGGCAGCGCGCACCGACGATCAGCTGCGTGAGGTCGTCGCCAGCCTGTGGGCGCTCGCCGTCACCATCGAGGACGGCAACATCAGTGATGTCGACAAGGCGCTGCGCGCGGCACAGGACGCGCTCAAGCAGGCGCTCGACCGCGGGGCGACCGACGAGGAGATCAAGAAGCTCACCGACAATCTGCGCGCGGCGCTGGACAATTTCCTGCGCCAGCTCGCCGAGCAGTACCGCAACAATCCGCAGCAGCTGGCGCGGCCGCTCGATCCCAATGCCAAGGTGCTGAGCCAGCAGGATCTCAAGAACATGCTCGATCGCATGGAGCGGCTGTCGCGCTCCGGCGACAAGGATGCGGCGAGGCAGTTGCTGGAACAGATGCAGCAGATGCTGGAAAACCTGCAGATGGCGCAGCCCAATCAGGGCGACGACGACATGCAGCAGTCGCTCAACGAGCTCGGCGACATGATCCGCAAGCAGCAGCAGTTGCGCGACAAGACCTTCAAGCAGGGCCAGGATTCCCGCCGTGACCGCATGCGCGGCAAGCAGGGCGACCAGTCGATGGGCGATCTGCAGCAGGATCAGCAGTCGCTGCGCGACCGCCTGAAGAAGCTGCAGGAGGAGCTCGCCAAGCGCGGTATGGGGCCGGATCAGCGCGGCCAGAAGGGCCAAGGGCAGCAAGGTCAGAAGGGCAATCAGGGCCAGCAGGGCGAGCAAGGCGACGACCAGGGCGACGATGGCGACGGGCTCGACCAGGCCGATTCCGCGATGGGCGATGCCTCCGGGCGGCTCGGCGAGGGCAATGCCGACGGCGCGGTGGATTCGCAGGGCCGCGCCCTGGATGCGCTGCGCAAGGGCGCGCAGAGCCTCGCCGATGCGATGCAGCAGGGCGACGGCGACCAGCCGGGCGATAGCCCCGGCAACCGCGCCGGCCGCCAGCAGAGCGGCGGCAACCAGACCGATCCGCTCGGCCGTCCGCTGCATGGCCGGGAATTCGGCGACGACTACACGGTGAAGGTCCCCGGCGAGATCGACGTCCAGCGCGTCCGCCGCATCCTCGAAGAACTGCGCCGCCGCCTCGCCGATCCGTCACGGCCGCAGATCGAGCTCGATTACATCGAGCGGCTGCTGAAGGATTATTGAGCTCGGCCGCCATGCCGGCTCGCATTGCGACCGGGTGCGGTCAAGTCCGAAACGTGCTCCCAATCGGTCCGCACAATTTCTCTAAAATTCTTGGGTTCCCATTGGCGCGCATTTAAGTCGCCTGAGTCACTCTGTTTCGGAAAATTGGCAAGCGTCTCAGGAGAGCACATGGGGCACTGCAGCCGTTTATTCATTGCATCGTCATGCCGGCCATTGCGTAATATTCGCCGGTACCAACAGAGGACCAACCCGTTTCGACGATTCGTTCGAGACCAGTCGGGCAGCTATGTCATTATTTCAGCGCTGCTGATGCCGGTGCTGGTGGGCACGGCAGGGCTCGGCACCGAAGTGGGCTGGTGGTTCTACAAGCACAAGAATATGCAGAGCGCGGCCGATTCCGGCGCGGTCAGTGCCGCAACCGCGGCCAGTGCAGGCGCCGACCTGTTGTCCGAAGCCAATGCGGTGACGGCAAACTACGGTTACGCGAACGCCGTGAACAACGTCACGGTGACGGTGAATCGGCCGCCGAAGGCAGGCAATTTCACGTCCAACCTGCAGGCGATCGAGGTCGTCGTGACGCAGCCGCAACCGCGGCTGATGTCGGCTCTATTCGGCTCGAATCCCGTCATGGTCACCGCGCGCGCGGTCGCCCTGCCGAATTCCGGGACAGGTTGCGTCCTTGCGCTCGATGCGAGCGCCAGCCCCGCCGTCAATGTGAGCGGGAGCAACCAGCTCAACCTGATCAAGTGCAACCTCTATAGCAACTCGAGCGCGAGCCCATCGCTCAACGTTGCCGGCAGCGCGACCGTCACCGCGAACCAGGTCGGAGCAGTCGGCGACGTCTCCGGCACGAGCAACATCACGGCAACCAACGGCATCAAGACGCACATACAGCCGATCGCCGACCCGTATGCGACCGTCTCTCCCCCAGCGGAGCCGAGTTGCACGAACGGCAAGATCACGGTCAACGCCAACGGAAAGACAAACTCGCTCAGTCCCGGCTGCTACAAGGGCAACATCACGGTCAATGCCGGCGCAACCCTGAGCCTTGACCCCGGCATCTATTATCTTGACGGCTCAAATCTGAGCGTCGCCGGCAACGCCACGATCACGGGCAGCGGCGTGACCCTGGTTTTTACAGGATCGGGAAGCAACTGGGGTACCGCTTCAATCGGCAGCAACGCGACCATCGATCTGACGGCGCCGACCTCCGGCTCCACGAAAGGCATCGTCATGTATGGCGACCGTAATATGCCGACCGGGACCACCTTTAATCTCACGGGTGGCGGCACCCAGAACTTCGGCGGCGCCATTTACCTGCCAAAGGTCAACCTGAGCTTCAGCGGCGGAAACGGCACGAGTACATCCTGCACCAAGATCATCGCAGATACCTTGACGTTCACCGGTACGTCGAACCTTCAGGTCAATTGTTCGGCGCTCGGCACCGCGACCATTGGCTCGCAAACTGCGCAACTCATCGAATGAGGTCGGCTCCGATGCAAATCCAGAGATCCTCACCCAACAGTCATGGCCGCTTGCGTTGTTCTCTAATGCGGCACGTGCGCGCGACCGTTCACGACAGACGTGGCGTCGCGGCCATCGAATTCGGCATCATGATCCCGCTGCTGTCCCTGATGGTGGTCTCGGTCACCGACATTGGGCTCGCACTCTTTCGCAAGATGCAGGTCGAAAATGCCGCACAGGCGGGAGCGCAATACGCAATCGTGCGCGGCTTCGATGCGGCTGGCGTTACCAGCGCGGTAACAGCCGCCACGAATTCCACAGCCATCACCGCTTCGCCCAAGCCGTACCAGTTTTGCGGATGCCCAACGAGTACGGGAATTAGCACCGTCAGTTGCGGTGCGGTTTGCCCCAGCGGCGCGCAGGCCGGGACATATGCAATGGTCTCGGCGCAGGGGACCTACTACACGCTCATCAACTACCAGATTGTGGCGACCTCATACACGTATAACGCCCAGTCCACTGCGAGGCTGCAGTGAAGCTCACAGCATTCCGCCGAGACAGTCGAGGGGCCTCTGCGCTGGAATTTGCCCTGACCGCCCCCATGTTCTTCCTGTTCATATTCGGGATCATCGAGTTCGGACTGCTGTTTTGGACTCAGCTCGGGCTTCAGCACGGCACGGAAATGGCGGCGCGTTGCGCAACCGTCAACGGCACGCTCTGCCCAGACAGCAACGCCATTACGACCTACGCCGCGCAGCAGGCGTTCGGCCTCACGCTCCCGACGCAGACATTCACCCATTCCACGTCGGCATGTGGCAACCAGGTCAGCGCGAGCTACGCATTCCAGTTTGCGCAATTTCTCAATGTGTCGCCGATCGTGCTGACTGCCCAGGCGTGTTTTCCGAGCTGAGCTCGGCGTTGAATGCGCACCCTAGCTCGCCTTCCGCGCCGCCAGCGCGTCCGCGACCGCAGTGCGGATATCGGCCACCGAGAACGGTTTCGTCACCACGTCATGTACGATCGCCTCGAGCCCGGAGGCGCGTTCGCGCTGATGCGCGAAGCCGGTCATCAGCAGGATCTTCAGCTCGGGAAAGTCGCGCGCCGCGGTCAGTGCCAGCGCGATGCCGTCCATGACAGGCATCTGGATGTCGGTGAGCAGGAGGTCGAACGCGCCTGCATCGCGCGTCAGCATCTCCAGCGCCTCGGCGCCGTCCTGCGCGGTCACGGTCTCGTGGCCGTCCATGGCGATGGCGCGCGCCACCAGCGAGCGCATCGAGTCTTCGTCGTCGGCGATCAGAACACGCGTCATGGCGATTGGTCAGGTCCAGAAAGTGTTGGCCGGCAGCCTCACGCGCGGCCGCCGGTGAGATCACGCTTGTTGAAGAAGCGTACGTCGATATTGCGGCCTTCGGGCGGCGGCGAGGCGAGGCGCGACTTGAAGAAGGCGCGCTCGCCGGGATTGAGCACCGGCTGCTCCAGCACTGCATTCCAGGCATAGATCTCGGCGCCCTGCGCGTCGCGGACCGAGAAGCGCAGCCGTGGCAATTCGACCGGTTTGCGGGTCTGGCCGACGATCATGCCCTCGATCACCAGCACCGGCTTGCCGTCCACGGTCTCGTTGGTGATCTTGAGGTCCTTGAAGGCGAGCCCGCGCAAATTCACGTCGAGTCCGACCATCTTGTAGAACAGCGCCGTCTGCGGCAGCAGGCGCACTACGTCATTGCGCCAGACGAAAAGCGCGATGATCAGTGCGCCCATCGCGCCGCAGGTGGTCGGCAGCGCGCCGATCACAGGCATGAAGGGAATTCGGGGCAAAGAGGGCAGGCGGAACAGGCCGGAAAACGCCGGCAGGCGGACGCGGCGCCCGGTTCCGGCCGCCTCCTGGGTGTCGGTATGGGCCGCAGCATCCGCCTCGGCCACCGCCGGCCATTCCGTGGCGGCGTCGCTCCCGTCGGCCGGCAAATCGGCCGAAATCGAGGGGCTTTCGACCACCGGGGTCTCGTCGGCCTCCTCGCGGCCCATCGCCTCCCATTCGGACGCGAGATCGGAGCCGGCGGATTGGTAGGCCAAAGTGGGCGCCGTTGCCCCGATCGCGTCCTCCGGCCGGGCCAGCCAGACCTCCCGGCAGCGGGAACAACGGACGGTGCGTCCGGCCTCGCCCAAGGTGGCCGGATTGATGGCATAAGATGTTGTACAATGCGGACAAACGATATGCACGGAGCCGAATCTCCACCGTGTGGTATGTCCGGATGCTACTTAGCGACCGTTAACGAATCGGAAACCATAACCGACGCACAACCTTTCTGTGCGGTTTGTGGCCGGTTGGAGCGCGTTCGGGCCGCAAGACTGGGGTCAAGCGCTGGGGTCAAGCGTGGGGTATTGGGCCATCGGCCCTCTCGAACGGAGCTAGCGCATTGGTTCGGTTCGAAAATGTCGGTCTGCGTTACGGGCTCGGCCCGGAGATTTTGCGCGACCTCTCCTTCATGATCCCTGCGCACTCGTTCCAGTTCCTCACCGGGCCGTCCGGCGCGGGCAAGACCTCGCTGCTGCGGCTGTTGTTCCTGTCGCTGCGGCCAACCCGCGGGCTGGTCAACCTGTTCGGCAAGGATATCTCGCTGCTCAACAAGGACCAGGTCGCCGACCTGCGCAAGCGCATCGGCATCGTGCTGCAGGATTTTCGCCTGCTCGACCATATGACGACCTATGAGAACGTCGCGCTGCCGTTCCGCGTGATGGGCCGCGAGGAATCGAGCTATCGCCGCGAGGTGATCGACCTGCTGAAATGGGTCGGCCTCGGCGAGCGCATGGATGCGCTGCCGCCGATCCTGTCGGGCGGCGAGAAGCAGCGCGCGGCGATCGCGCGCGCGGTGATCTCGCGCCCGCAATTGCTGCTGGCGGACGAGCCGACCGGCAGCGTCGATCCGACGCTCGGGCGCCGCCTGTTGCGGCTGTTCATCGAGCTGAACAAGTCGGGCACCGCCGTCATCATCGCGACCCACGACATCACGTTGATGGATCAGTACGAAGCGCGGCGGCTGGTGCTGCATCAGGGACGGCTGCACATCTATGAGTAGGAGCGGCGACGAGAAAGTATCGTTGGTCGATCTCGGGCGCGAACGCCCGCAGGTCCCGGCCACGGCGCGCAACATGTCGCCGATCGTGCCGCGCGCCTCGATCTCGGGCCGCGCGCTGGTCGCGGTCGTCGCGATCATGACCTTCCTCGCCTCGCTGACCACCGGAACCGTGCTCCTGGTCAGCGCGTCGGCCGCTGAATGGCAGTCCGAGGTGTCGAGCGAGATCACCATCCAGGTGCGCCCCTCGCCGGGCCGCGACCTCGATCGCGACGCGCAGGCCGCAGTGGATGCGATGCGGGCGCAGCCCGGCATTCTCGAGGTCCGTCCGTTCAGCAAGGAGGAATCCGCCAAGTTGCTGGAGCCGTGGCTCGGCAGCGGGCTCTCGATCGACGAACTGCCGGTGCCGCGCGTCATCGTGGCGCGGGTGCAGCCCGGCACCACGCTCGATCTCGCCGCGCTGCGCGCGCGGGTGACGCAGGCGGCACCGACCGCAAGCGTCGACGATCACCGCGCCTGGATCGAGCGCATGCGCTCGATGACCGGTGCCACCGTGTTTGCCGGCGTCGGCATCCTGATCCTGGTGATCATCGCCACCATCATCTCGGTCTCGTTCGCGACGCGCGGCGCGATGGCGTCCAACCGCCCGATCGTCGAGGTGCTGCATTTCGTCGGCGCCGGCGACAGCTTCATCGCCAACCGCTTCCTGCGGCATTTCCTCAGATTGGGCCTCGAGGGCGGGTTGATCGGCGGCGGCGCGGCGATGCTGGCGTTCGGGTTCTCCGAGTCGATCGCCAACTGGTTCTCCGGCACGCCGGTGGGCGACCAGTTCGCGGCACTGCTCGGCACGTTCTCGCTGCGTCCGTCCGGCTATCTGGTGCTGGCGTTGCAGGCGGTGCTGATTGCGGCGATCACCGCATGGGCGTCACGGCGGACCCTGTTTGCGACGCTCGACGACATCGACTGACGGCCAGCGACAGCGCGATCAAGGGGCCGGTTTCGTGATCGCGGTTCGCGGCCTGAGTGTGATTTGGCGTGCATGCGCGCGGGCCTGGCCGCGGCAAAACCGGTTTCCACTTTTCCGGATCATGCTCTAAAATCCCCCGGGGGAAGGACAACCGCATCACATGAGTTTGCAGTCCGACGATACGTCGCCGAATGGCCTTGCCGCGCGCCCGCGCGGCTGGCTGCGCGCCGTCGTCGTGGTGCCGCTGGCCCTTGCTTTCGTCGCCGCGGCGGTCGGCTTCATCGGCTTCCTGTCGCAACTGCGCGGCGTCGAGACCGATCCGCCGCACAATGCCGACGGCATCGTGGTGCTGACCGGCGGCTCGTCGCGGGTGTCCGACGCGATGGAGCTGCTGGCGGCGGGCTACGGCAAGCGCCTGTTGATCTCGGGCGTGCATCCGACCAACGACGCCAGCGACATTTCGCGCTCGGTTCCGGACAGCCAGGGGCTGATGCGCTGCTGCGTCGATCTCGACCGCTCTGCGGTCAACACCCGCAGCAATGCGGCGGAGACGCGGCGCTGGGCGCGCGAGCGCGGCTTCAAGTCGCTGATCGTGGTGACCTCGAACTACCACATGCCGCGGGCGATCGTGGAACTGTCACATGCGATGCCCGACATCACGCTGATCCCGTTCGCGGTGGTCGGCGACAAATGGCGCGACGAGCCGTGGTGGACGAATGGCGGAACGTTCCGTCTCTTGCTATCGGAATACGCCAAATATGTTGCTGCGGAGGTCCGGGTGCGGCTGGCCGATGTCGGCCTCGACCTGACCTCGGATCTTGCCGAGCCGGCAGCGGCACCACGCCGTCCGGCAACGGCACAGGCGAATTGATGTATCAGCAGGTCCCGTCATTCCGGGGCGATGCGAAGCATCGAACCCCAATTCGCAATTGCGAATTGTCGAATCTCGAGATCCCCCGATGCGCGATCGCGCATCTGTGGTCTGGTGCTGACGCACCATCCTGGAATGACGATGTGACTGCACGAAGGTAGTTTTAGAAATGACGTTGATCTTCCTGCGCTCGCTGATCTTCAATGTGTTGTTCTATCTGGTGCTGGTGCTGCTGTTGATCGTCGCACTCCCGGCGCTGCTGCTGCCGCGGTCGGCACTGATGGCGGTCGAGGCCGCGTGGGCCAGCATCAGCCTGTTCCTGATGCGCGCGGTCTGCAATATCAGGATCGAATTCCGCGGCGTCGAGAAGATTCCGAAGGGCGCGCTGATCATCGCCTCGAAGCACCAGTCGTTCTGGGAGACCTTTGCGCTGATGCGCTTCTTCGAGCAACCGCTGTTTATCCTCAAGCGCGAGCTGATGATGATCCCGGTGTTCGGCTGGTGCCTGAAGAAGGCCGGCATGATCTCGGTCGAGCGCGGTGGCGGGCCGCGCTCGCTGATCAAGACGCTGAAGCGCGCAGCCGCCGAGGTGAAGCTCGGCCGGCAGCTCGTGATCTTTCCGGAGGGCACCCGCACCGCGCCCGGTGCCGTGCCGAACTACAAGGCCGGCGTCGCCCAGATCTATGCCGAGAGCGGCGTGCCGTGCCTGCCGATCGCGCTCAATTCCGGGCTGTTCTGGCCGCGCCGCACCTTCATGCGCTATCCCGGCACGCTGGTGGTCGAATTCCTCGACCCGTTGCCGCCGGGCCTGCCGCGCGACGAATTCATGACCCGCCTGCGCGACCAGATCGAGACCGCCACCAGCCGCCTCGTCGAGGCCGGCCGCGCCGAACAGGCGCAATTGTTCGGCGGGGTGCCGAGTTCGGCGAAGGGGTAGGCAGACCTATCGATTCCCGGCTACAGCGGGAGGAATGCGAGATCGGTCAATCCAAGCCCGCGGAAGGCAGGCGTATCGTTACCCGGAGTCCTCCCAGCGACGACCGGTCCAGGGTGAGGGAGCCGGCATCATAAAGTTCGGCGAGCTCGCGCGTGATCGACAGTCCGAAGCCGAATCCGGGCGAGCTCTCGTCGAGGCGTCGACCGGCCTGCACCGCCTGTGACATCTGCTCCGGCGAGAGCCCCGGCCCGTGGCGATCGTCGGCGCTGGCATCGGTGCGACGGCGGCGGTCCTTCTCGGTGCATCGGCGTCTGGCGCCGATCTCGGCCTGCCGACTTTCGTCTGCGGCGCTGTCGTGACCGCGATCGTGCTCCTGTTTGGCGGCAAATCGCCGGGGTCGATCGTTCGGGACATTTCGTGGTCGGTCCTGCCTCTCGTCGCCGGACTGTTCATCCTGGTTGAAGGTCTCAATCATACCGGCACACTCCCCGCGCTCGCCGAACAATTGGAGCGAGCCGCGGCCATTTCGCCGCACGCGACAGCGTGGGGGGCCGGCATCGTCACGGCAATCGCTTCGAACCTCATCAACAACCTGCCGATGGGGCTGATCGCGGCGACGACGACGCACGCTGCGCAGTCGTCTCCTCATATCACCGGCGCGGTTCTGATCGGCGTCGATCTCGGGCCCAATCTCTCGGTCACGGGCTCTCTCGCAACAATTCTGTGGCTGATCGCGCTAGGCCGGGAAGGCGAGTACGTCAGCGCCCTGCGGTTCCTCCGGCTCGGCATCTGTGTGACGCCTCCGGCATTGATCCTGTCGCTGCTTGCACTCTCGCTGGGGGCGCCGTGAAGAGCCGACGGAGGCGAACCCCTCACCGCATCACGAACGGATTCGCCGGCACGTCCGTCGCGGTCGAGATCCACACGCTCTTGGTCTCCTGGTATTCGCGGACCGCGTCGATGCCGCTCTCGCGGCCGACGCCGGAGAACTTCATGCCGCCGAACGGCATCATGTAGCTGATGGCGCGGTAGGTGTTCACCCACACGGTGCCGGCACGCAGCTGCTTCGGCACGCGGATGGCACGCGCGAGATCCTTGGTCCAGATGCCGGCGGCGAGGCCGTAGATGGTGTCGTTGGCGATCCGGATGGCGTCTTCCTCGGTGTCGAAGGAGATGATCGACAGCACCGGTCCGAACACCTCCTCGCGCGCGATCCGCATCGAGTTATCGACGTCGGTGAAGATGGTCGGCTCGACGAACTGGCCGCCCGTGATTCCGTCGCCGGAAGCCGGCTTGCCGCCGAGCAGGCAGCGCGCGCCCTCGGCCTTCGCGATATCGATGTAGTCGAGCACCTTCTTGTACTGGGCGGGCGTCGTGATCGGGCCGACATTGGTGTCGGCTTGCATGGGATCGCCGATCTTGGCGGACTTCGCCAGTTCCAGCACGCGCGCGACGAACTTCCCCTTGATCGAGCTCTGCACCAGAAGGCGCGATCCTGCGATGCAGGTCTGGCCGGTCGCGGCGAAGATACCGGAGATCGCGCCGGCCGCGGCCGCAGTGAGGTCGGCGTCCTCGAACACGATGTTCGGTGATTTGCCGCCGAGCTCGAGCGAGACGCGCTTCAGGCTCTTGGCGGCGGTCTCGTAGACTTTTGCGCCGGTCGTATCCGATCCGGTAAAGGTGATTTTTGCGACGCCCGGATGGGAAATCAGCGCGGAGCCAGCCTCGGGTCCGAAGCCGGTCACCACGTTGAAGATGCCGTCGGGGATTCCGGCCTCCTTGGTCAGGGCCGCGAATTCCAGTGCGCTGGCCGAGGTGAATTCCGATGGCTTGACGACCACGGCGCAACCGGCCGCGAGCGCGGCGGCGCATTTCCAGGCGACGAACAGCAGCGGCGAATTCCACGCGGTCAGCGCCGCGACGACGCCGACCGGCTCATGCGTCGTGTAAGCAAACGTCTCCGCCTTGTCGATCGGCACCAGGCCGCCTTCGAGCTTGTCGACCAGCCCGCCGAAATACCACCACCACTCCGGATGATAGCGCAGCTGGCCCAGCATCTCGGCCATCAGCTTGCCGTTGTCGCGCACCTCGATCTCGGCAAGTCGTTCCGCATTTGCTGCAACGAGGTCGCCGAGTTTGCGCATCACCTTGCCGCGTGCGGAGGCCGTCATCTTCGCCCATGGACCGCGCCACATCGCCTCGTTGGCGGCCTTCACCGCCTTGTCGGCGTCGGCGGCCGTGCCGCGCGGGATCTTCGCCCACGCCTCGCCGCGATAGGGATCGATCGTGTCGAACCATTCGCCATTGGCGGGGTCGACATACTGGCCGTTGATGTAGAGCTGATAGATTTTCATGAGATCCTCCCGCAAGGCGATGGTTCTGGTTGGCGAAACGGTATCACGCATTGCGCGACGCCGTCATAACGCAGATGCGTGCGAGGGTTGTGGCCGGTGTGGGCCGGTATCAGCCGTGCGGCATGGCAAGCCCGGCGGCGACAGGCGCTCAGGACGCGCTCGACGCTGCCCGGCGTGCACGACGCGCGGCGCGGCGCCGCTGGCTCCAGAGCCTGGCGCGGTCGAGATAGAGATAGACCACCGGCGTGGTGTAGAGCGTCAGGATCTGGCTCAGGATCAACCCGCCGAAAATGGCGATGCCGAGCGGCTGGCGCAACTCGCTGCCTTCGCCGAGGCCGACCATCAGCGGCACCGCGCCGAACAAGGCGGCGAGCGTCGTCATCATGATCGGCCGGAAGCGCATCAGGCAGGCTTGGTAGATCGCATCGCGCGACGACAGCCCGCGCTGGCGCTCGGCGTCGAGCGCGAAGTCGATCATCATGATGGCGTTCTTCTTCACGATGCCGACCAAGAGGATCACTCCGATCATGCCGATGATGTCGAAATCGGTGCCTGACAGCATCAGCGCCGCCACCGCGCCGACGCCGGCCGAGGGCAAAGTGGAGAGGATGGTCAGCGGGTGGACGTAGCTCTCGTAGAGCATGCCGAGCGAGATGTAGATCGTCGCCAGTGCTGCGAGAATCAGGAACAGCTCGTTCGCCAGCGCCTGCTGGAAGATTTTCGCGGAGCCGGCAAACCCGCCGGAAATGCCCGCCGGCATGCCGAGCGCGTGCATCGCGTTCTCGATCGTGGTGGTCGCCGTGCTCAGCGAGGCGCCCGGCGGCAGGTTGAAGGAGATGGTGCTGGCGACGAGGAGATCCTGGTGGTTGACCGATAGCGGCGTCTCGCCGTGCTCGAAACGCGCAACGCTCGACAGCGGGATCATCGTCTCCGCGCTGGTCGAGACCGCCGTTCCGGTCGACGCGACGCCCTTGCCGGTGGCGCCGATCGAGTTGGTGGCCTGATTGCGCACCACATTGGCGGCGACCGCGCTGACCGAGCTCTTTTGCGACGTCGAGGCCACCGTTCCGGCCACCGCATTGGTGCTCTGCGTGCCGGTCGCAGAGCCGCCCGAGGTCGAGATATAGACCTCTTTCAGGGTCTGCGGATCCTGCGAGAAGCGCGGCGCGACCTCCATGATCACGTGATACTGGTTGCGCGCGACGAAGATGGTCGAGACCTGGCGCTGCCCGAACGCGTCATAGAGCGTGTTGTCGAGCTGGCTGACCGTGATCCCGAGCCGCGAGGCGGCGTCGCGATCGATGATCAGATTGGCTTGCTGCGCCTTGTTCTGCTGGTCGCTGTTGACGTCGGCGAGCGTCGGCTCCTTCTGCAGCGCCGCGACGAGCTTTGGCGTCCACTCGTTCAGCTCCTCGAAGGTCGAGCCCTTCAGCGTGTATTGATACGCCGCGTTGCCAGAGCGTCCGCCGGCGCCGAGATCGCCGATCGATTGCAGGAACAGGGTGGCGCCCGCCACCGTCGCCAGCCTGTCGCGCAGCCGCTCGATCACCTTGTCGGCACGCAGCTTGCGTTCGCCCATCGGCTTCAGCGAGGCGAACACGGTGCCGGTGTTGGTGCCGCCGGGGCCCACGCCGCCGCCGCCGGTGAAGCCGACGGCGGTATCGACCGCCGGATCGGCCTTCACGATGTCGATGAACTGGGTCAGCTTCTGCTGCATCAGCTGGAACGAGGTGCTCTGGTCGGCCTGGATCGAGCCGATCAGCAGCCCGGTATCTTGCTGCGGGACGAAGCCCTTGGGCACGACCGTGTAGAGATGGACGTTCAGGTAGAGTGTGCAGCCCAGGATCAGCATTACCAGCAGCGGATGGCGCAGCGCGACGCCGAGCGTCGCGCGGTAGCCGCTCAGCATCAGCTCGAACACGCGCTCGCTGATCCGGTAGATCCGGCCATGCGGCCGGCCCTCCTCCTTGCGCAGCAGCACCGCGCACATCATCGGCGTCGTGGTCAACGAGACCACCAGCGAGATCACGATGGCGATCGTGATGGTCATGGCGAATTCGCGGAACAGGCGGCCGACCAGGCCGCCCATCAACAGGATCGGAACGAACACCGCGATCAGCGACACGCTCATCGACAGCACGGTGAATCCGACCTCGCGTGTGCCGAGCAGCGTCGCTTCCAGCCGCGACAGCCCCGCATCCATATGGCGGGTGATGTTTTCCAGCACCACGATGGCGTCGTCGACCACGAAGCCGGTCGCCACCGTCAGCGCCATCAGCGAGAAGATGTCGAGCGTGTAGCCGAGCAGGTACATCACGGCGAAGGTCGCGATCAGCGACACGCCGACCGCCACCACCGGCACCAGCGTCGCCCGCGCATTGCGCAGGAAGGCGAACACGACCAGGATCACCAGCGCGACGGCGATCAGGAGCGTGATCTCGACGTCGTGCAGCGAGGCCCGGATCGTCTTCGATCGGTCGACCGCGAGGGTGATGTCGATCGCGGGCGAGACCGAGGCCCTGAGCTGCGGCATCAGCCCTTTCACATTGTCGACCATCTTGATGATGTTGGCGCCCGGCTGCCGGTACACGATCATCACGACGGCCGGCTTGCCGTTGGCAAGGCCGAGCGTGCGCACATTCTCCACGGAATCGATGACGTCGCCGACGTCGGTCAGGCGCACCGCCGCGCCGTTGCGGTAGGCGACGACCAGCGGCTTGTAGTCGGCCGCCTTCCGGGCCTGGTCGTTGGCATAGATCTGGTAGCGCTGGTTGCCGACGTCGATGCCGCCCTTCGGGCTGTGCGCATTGGCGCTGGAGAGCGCGGCGCGGACGTCCTCGAGCCCGATGCCGTATTTGTAAAGTGCAGGTGGGATCAGCTCGACGCGCACCGCGGGCAGCGAGCCGCCGCCGACCGAGACTTCGCCGACGCCCTCGACCTGCGACAGCTTTTGAGCGAGCACGGTCGAGGCGGCGTCATAGAGCTCGGCCGGCGTCAGCGTGTCCGAGGTCAGGGTGTAGATCAGGATCGGCGCCGAGGCCGGGTTGAACTTGCGGTAGGTGGGATTGGCGCGGAGGTTGGTCGGCAGGTCGGCGCGCGCCGCGTTGATCGCCGCCTGCACGTCGCGCGCGGCGCCGTTGATGTCGCGGTCGATGTCGAACTGCAGCGTGATGCGGGCGGAGCCGAGCGAGGACACCGACGTCATTTCTGTGACGCTGGCGATCTGGCCGAGGTGGCGCTCGAGCGGGCTTGACACGGTGGACGCTACATCGGCCGGGCTGGCGCCGGGCAAGGTCGCCTGCACCATGATGGTCGGGATGTCGACGTCGGGCAGCGGCGACACCGGCAGCTTGAAGAACGCAATGATACCCGCCACCACCAGTCCAAGCGACAGCAGCGTGGTGCCGACCGGCCGGCGGACAAAGGGGGCGGAGAGGTTCATTGCATCAGCGGGCGATGTTTGCGGATCAGCTTCTATCCGTCCGTGCCGTGATGCAAAAGCCTAAATGTCACAGGCGCTGCCATACACAAGCCGCGATTTGTTGAACTGCGAGCGGTGCGTCGCAGCCTGAAAGCGTGCGTCAATGAGGCGCTCGACATAATAGCTGTCCGCACTCAGCCCGGATCAATCCTGCCCGCCGCACGCACTTCCCGATGCGGCGCCCCCGCAGCGTGCAGCATCGTCGCGAGCTGGTGCAGTTGCGCGTCGCGAAAGCCCTGCTTCTCGATCGCGGCGACGGTCGAGAGCACATAGTCGCGGTTGTTGCCGGAGCGGCCATGGCCCTGCTGCACCAGGTGCAGTTGCTCCGCCAGCGACAGCCGCCCGGCATATTGCACATGGCCGCGATCGACCACATAGGCCAGTGCGGAGACCCGATCGCGCGCGGCGTTCTCCAGCCACACCGAGCGCATCACCTCGCGATAGACGTTGGTGGTCTGCTCGCGCGACCGCAAATAGGCGATGGTGTCGTGGCGTTGGCGGGCGGCGACGCGAAACGCGATGCCGCGGCAGGCGCCGCCGCGGTCGAGCCCGAGCACCAGGCCCGGCTTCTCCGGCGTGCCGCGATGGTCGAACGAATAGACGCAGAGCGCGCGATGCTCGCCGATCAGCCGCGCCGGCACCTGCTCCAGGAACTCGAAGCCCGGCTTCCACATCAGCGACCCGTAGCCGAACACCCAGAGGTCGCCGTCGGTTTCGGAATGGGGAGGATTTGCTGACATTGCGCCGATGGGCTAGCAGAACAGGCCGTCGAAGCGAAGCAAATTTCGTTCTGTTTCCAACACTTGACCTTTAGAACGATTGCTGCCGCTTCGATTTTGACAAATTCGCCCGCCAAAGGACGCCGCATGTCCGATTTGACCTCCGCCCCCCGCCGCCGCTCGCGCTTCGGCCTCTATGCCGTCCCTGTCGCGGTCCTGATCGCCGCGGTGCTGTGGAGCGGCTTCTGGTTCTTTGCCGCCTCGCAGGTCGGCGTGCAGGCCGATGCCTGGCGCGCGCAGGAAGCGAAAGCCGGCCGGGTTTATGACTGCGGCAACCGCTCGGTGGCGGGTTACCCGTTCCGATTCGAGGTCCGCTGCACGGATCCGAGCGTGATGCTGGTCTCGCAGACCGCCTCGCCGCAAATGGCGTTCGTGGCGCGGCTCGCCGAGATCCTGGTGGTGGCGCAGGTCTACGACCCCAAGCTCGTGATCGCGGAGTTCAAGGGACCGGCCACGATCGCCGAGAGAGGCGCGCAGCCGACGCTGTCAGTGAACTGGAAGTTGGGACGCAGCAGTGTGGTCGGCCTGCCGGCGCCGCCGCAGCGCGCCTCCCTGGTGTTCGACGATCTCGCGATCGACCGCACCGGCGGTCCCGCGCCGATCCCGGTGGCGCGCGTCAATCACATCGAGTTGCACGGCCGGCAGGTCGATGGCTCGGCGCCGGACAATCCCGCGATCGAGACCGTGCTGCAGCTCAATGGCGGCACCCTGCAGGACGTGCATCCGCTGCTCACCCAGCCGTTCAACGCCGACATCCATGCGCGGCTGAACGGCCTGAAGGATTTCTCGCCAAAGCCGTGGCCCGATCGCTTCCGCGAGATCCAGGCCGCCGGCGGCAGCGTCGAGATCCAGCAGTCGCGGATCGAGCAGGGCGATGTGCTGTCGGTCGCGGCCGGCACGCTCCGCCTCAACGCGCAAGGGCGCATCGAGGGCGAGCTGCAGATGACGGTCGCCGGCCTCGAGCGCGTCATCCCTGCGCTCGGCATCGACAAGATGCTGGAGGAGGGCGTGCCGCAGGCAACCCTCGATCGCGTCGCCCCGGGCGTAAAGAGCCAGGACCTCAGCAATCTGTTCGGCGCGCTGGATCGCGCGATCCCCGGTCTCGGCAAGGTGATCAAGCAGAACGCCAATGCCGGCATTTCCGCCACTATCAATTCGCTCGGCACCGAGGCCACGCTCGAAGGCAAGAAAGCGCGCAGCTTCCCGCTGCGTTTCGCCGACGGCGCAGTGTTTCTGGGGCCGCTGAAAGTCGGGCAGATTCCGCCACTGTTCTGAGCGTGTGGACTTGCGAAAGCTCTCGTCATTGCGAGGAGCCATAGCGACGAAGCAATCCATCTCTCCGCGTATGCGGCGCGATGGATTGCTTCGCTTCGCTCGCAATGACGGAGCTAACGAGCACAGCGGAATGCGCCGACCAATCCGCCCGGACTCTGTCAGGCATGCTCGAATGGACCGACCTCGCGGATCACCTTGCAGATCTGCAGGAAGCCGCTGGCGTAGAATTCGGCATGCCCGCGCTGCATGGTTTCGACATGCTCAGGATGATTTCGCCAGGCTTCGAGCGCCTCCTCCGAAGCAAAGCGAAACAGGGTGAGCTCCTCGCCATCCGCCGCCTTGAACGATTTCACCGACAGGAATCCCGGAAGGCGGCTGACGATATCGTACATGCGTTCGCCCAGCCGGTTGTATTCCTCGAGCGAGGCGTCATCCCGTAACTTCAGGTCACCGACCACAATGACTTCACCGATCATGTTTCTGCCCTTTGTCCATCGAATGTCCATGGCGGCCTGAAAACAGGCGCCGAACGACAATTCGATCTCGCGACCGGTGTTGTTACACGTTCGCCCTGTTCGCGGCGGGGCTGAGAGGCGGATTGCGCTGCGCAAAAATCCGCACTGCGCACTGCGCACTGCGCGAACGCCTTAATCCCTCGCGCGCGATATCGTCCGTAGCGGCGAAACATTCCCGTCACTGCGATGAGAAAAACGTGACCGGAATATTGCGGGCCGCCGCGAATATCGTTCCCCGAATACCGCTCTGTCTCACCTGAGGAAACAACCTCGTGTGGAGGAAGCGATGCGAATTCTCGGGGGAATTCTGCTCGGCGGCATGCTGCTGTCGACTAGTTCTGCGTTTGCGGAAGACGATGCGTCCGAACTGAAGGCGTTGAAGGCACGCCTCAAGCAACTCGAACAGAAAATGGAAGTGCAGGCGCGCAAGGAGGAGGCGTTGGCCGCAAGAGAGAACGCACGGCAGAACACGCAGATGGCGGCCAAGGCGCCGGTGCCGTTCGATCCATGCGCATCGGGCAAGCTGTGCTACAAGGGCGTCACCTTTACCTTTGGCGGCTGGGTCGACCTCACCGGCATCTATCGCACCCGCAATCTCGCCTCCGACACCGGCTCGGTCTACGCCTTCATTCCGTTCCCGCAGAGCAAGAACTTCAACACCGGCGAGTCGCGGTTCTCCGCGCGGCAAACCCGCTTCTCAGTGCTTGCGGAAGCCGAGGTCTTTGCCAACACCCGTGTCGCCGGCTACGGCGAAATGGACTTCGAAGGCGCCGCGCAGACGGCGAATTCGGTCGCGACCAACTCCTTCAACCCGCGGCTGCGGCAGGCCAGCGTCGAGGTCGATCGTACCGATCTCGGCTTGCATGTGCTTGCCGGTCAGAGCTGGTCATTGAACGCGCCGAGCAAGGCCGGCATCGATCCGCGTTCGGTCGACGCTCCCGGCGTGATCGATTTCGAATCGGTGCCCGGCTTCCTGGCGGCGCGGCAGCCTGGCATTCGCGTCTGGCAGGACATCGGGCCTGAATTCAAGCTCGCGGTCTCGGCGGAAAACCCGCAGACCTCGTTCTTCGGCGGCAACACGCCGCTGGTCGGTACGCCCGCGGCCGGCCCGCAGGGCGTGCTCAATCCGAACCTCTTGGTCAACCTCACCGGTCCGGGCGGCAGCTTCTTCAACAACGCCAACAATGTCAGCCTCAATCACGTGCCCGACGTCACCGTGAAGGGCGCATGGGATCCGCGGCTCGGGCCCTACAAGCTGCACGTCGAGGGCTGGGCGATGTATCGCGATTTCTTCGATCGCTTCAACTTCGCCAATCACGACGTCAACAGGGTGAGCTTCGGCGGGCATTTCTCGGCGGAGATCGTGCCGAAGCTGCTGGAGCTGCAAGGCTCCGCGTCTCACGGCGCGCTCGGCCGTTTCACGGCGACGCCGTTCCCGGACGCGACGCTGCGCCAGGACGGTTCGATCCAGCTGCTGCCGATCACGGCATTCCTGGTTGGCACGGTCTGGCACACCACGCCCTCGCTCGATCTCTACGCCTATGCCGGCCTCGAGAAGACCAAGGCGACGTTCTCCAATGTCGGCACCGTGCCGTTCGGCTACGGCAATCCGCTCTACAACAATCTCGGCTGCAACATCGAGAACTCGCCGGCGGCAACCTGTAACGGCAACACCTCGGAAGTCAGGCAATACACCGCCGGCTTCTATGACACGATCTTCAAGGGCGACTACGGAGCCATCAAGGCTGGCGTGCAGTACTCGTACAACCAGCGCTTCGCCTTCGCCGGTGTCGGCGGTGCGCCGAAGACCGACGACCACATCGTCATGACGCAGATCCGCTACTACCCGTTCTAGAACTTCAGTGAGGGGGAGTTTCCGCAGACTCTGCTATCACCGAGTGCGCGGAGACAGCCCCTCACCCCAGCCCTCTCCTCGTAAGAACGGGGAGAGGGAGAGCAGCGTCGTCGAGCCTTAGAGCGGTCTTTGAGCGTCAAGCCGGATATTGCGCACTCGGTTCTGATTCCGATCAGAGCCGAAGCTCTGGAAAGGAGACTTCGATGAGGATCGTGAGCAGAAAGGAGAGGGCCATGATCGCTCGCGAGTTGATGATGGTCGGCCGCGCCGCGCATGTGCTGCGGCGAACCGGTCTGGCGATGGCCGGTGCCATGGCCGGCACCTTCGTCGCCGCCCAGCTCGCGAAGGGCCAGGTCGCGATGTTCGGCACGCTCGCCTTCATCGCGACGGCGATCGTGATCGGTGCCGTCGGCTTCTATCTCGGCATCGATATTCCGAGGCCCGCGATGCGTGCCACGGGACGCATCGATGCGGTCGAGCTCTTGAGCGCGAGCGGCATCTTCCTCGCCGCCCTGGCCGCGCTGGTGTCGGTCTATGGCATCGTGTTCGACGAGATCCCGCCGCGCGCCTGGGAGTTCGTGATCGGCTCCTGGTGGTTCGGCGGCGACGTCATGCTGGCAACCGCCGGCCTCGTCGGCCGCCAGCGGCTGATAGCGAAGGTTGCGCCGATACCGGCGGCGGGGCCGATCCGGGATCAACGGTTGCGACGGTGAGTAACCGCGCGGCTGACGTCCGCAGTGCCCGCTGCGCCAATCTGTCCCGTAGCTGAGCGCGCCCGATGCGATACCCTCGCTGAAAAATCGGGGAGGGACATCATGCCAGCAAAATTCCACCGCCGTCATGTCATCGCTGGCGGAGCTGCGGCTGCCGCGACGCCCTTCCTGTCGCGCGGCGCCTCGGCGCAGACCGCCTGGCCGTCGCGGCAAATCCGCATGATCTGCAGCTATCCGGCAGGCGGGCTGGCGCGGGCCTTCGGCGAATTCATCGCAAGGCAAGTCGGGCAAACCGTCGTCATCGAGAACAAGGCGGGCGCCTCGGGCTCGATCGGCGCCGCCGAGGTCGCGCGCTCAGCGCCGGACGGACACACCATCCTGTGCTCGATCTCGACCACTTACATGATGAACCGGGCGATGATGAAGAACCCCGGCTACGACATGGACAGGGATCTGACGCTGGTCAGCGTCATTCCGGGCGCCGGGCTCTTGCTGGTGGCGAGCCCGAAGCTTGGCGTCAAGACGCTGGCGGAATTCGTCGCTCATGCGCGAAGCAGCGGCAAGGTGAACTTCGGCACCTACAGCGCAGGCTCTGCGCCGCACATGACGATCAACGAGCTCAACAAGCAATACGGTCTCACCATCGAGCCGATTCATTATCGCGGCGAGGCGCCGATGTGGACCGGACTCGCGGAAGGCACGCTCGACGTCGCGATGGGCAGTTACACCGCGGCGCAATCCGTCCTGCAAAGCAGCCGCGGCGTCGTGTTCGCGGTGCATTCGAAGAAGGTCGACGCGATCCCTGAGATCCAAACGTTGCCCGAACAGGGCGCGACGTCGAAATTCTTCACCGTGAGCGGCTTCTCGGGCTGGGCGCTGCCGAAGGCGACGCCGCAGCCGATCCTCGACCGGCTGTCCGAGCTCTGCGTCGCCGCCAACAACGACCTGAAGGTGAAAGGGGTGCTCGCGACCTTCGTGCTGGAGCCCGCGATCGGCTTCAAGGCCAGCAATGCGCTGTATCAGCGTGAATTGCCGGTCTGGATGGATGCCGCCCAGTCGCTCGGCCTGCCACCGGCGTAGGTTAGTCCGGAACTGTAGGATGGGTAGAGCCAACGGGTCCGCAATCTGCTTGTTCCGATTTTCAGAATTTAACTTGACGCCAGACCCAACTCAGATGTTCAATACACCCGTCTCACCCGATCGAGGGGCGCTTCGCGGTCGTCACGAACGCGGTGTGAGATGCGGTGGACGCGGAATGCGCAGTCGACGAATGCGTATGAAGCGGACGGTGAAGTCGTGTGGTCCTGACGCCCTAGTGGCAGGTGTCTCCCGCGAGATGCGAAGCATCTTCGCGAGACGGTGACAAAAAAGCCAAGTCTCGCCGGGGAGAGCACGAAGTAAGCCGTAGCCCATCGCGCAGGGAAAGCGGGGTTGTTCCCGGTTACACCTGTGGTCCTACCCCCGAGCTTTCTACCTTTTGCTCGGGGCCCATGGGTGCAATCGGCACCCGGCTTTCCCTGCGCCCTCTGTTCTCAGAGCGGCGAAACGAAATGCAAAACTCGGGCAAATCGTGTCGCGAGAATGCGGATGTATGACTCAGAAGGCGCCACACATACGTCGTCGTCCCGGCGAAGGCCGGCACCCATAACCACAAATGCCGATTGTTATGCACCGCTGGAACGGCGAGTCCCGCCAATCGCACCCGCCGCGGCGTATGGGTCCCGGCCTGCGCCGGGACGACGAAGAGTATGCGGCCTCAGCCAGGCTACTTCTTCAAACAGGCTACTTCTTCAAATTCGCATGCGGGCGGCCGAAGTCGGGGGCGGCGGAATCCTGGCCGATCTCGACGATGCCGCGGCGGATGGCGCGGGTGCGGGTGAAGTGGTCGAACAGCGCTTCGCCGTCGCCGCGCCGGATCGCGCGGGTCAGCTTGGACAGATCCTCGGTGAAGGTGCCGAGCATCTCGAGCACGGCGTCCTTGTTGGCGAGGAACACGTCGCGCCACATCGTCGGGTCGGAGGCCGCGATGCGGGTGAAGTCACGAAAGCCGCCGGCGGAGAATTTGATGACCTCGGATTCCGTCACCTGCGCCAGCTCGTCGGCGGTGCCGACGATGGTGTACGCGATCAGATGCGGCAGATGGCTGGTGATCGCGAGCACGAGGTCATGATGATCCGGCGTCATGATCTCGACCTTGGCGCCGAGCGCGGCCCAGAAGGCGCGCAGCCGGTCGGTCGCGGCTGGATCGGTGCCTTCGGGCGGCGTCAGGATGCACCAGCGGTTGATGAAGAGCTCGGCGAAGCCGGAATCCGGCCCCGAATGCTCGGTGCCGGCCACCGGATGCGCCGGGACGAAGTGCACGCCGTCAGGCAGATGCGGCGCCATGTCCTTGACGACGGCGCCCTTCACCGAGCCGACGTCGGAGATGATGGCGCCGGGCTTGAGATGGCCCGCGATCTCGGCCGCGACCGGACCACAGGCGCCGACGGGGATGCAGAGGATGACGAGATCGGCATCCTTCACCGCCTCGATATTGGTCTCGACGACGCGATCGACGATGCCAAGCTCGGCGACACGCGCACGCGTCTGCTCCGAGCGCGCGGTGGTCACGATCTCGCCGACCAGCCCCTGCGCGCGCGCGCCGCGTGCGATCGAGCCGCCGATCAGGCCGAAGCCGATCAGCGCGATGCGTTTGAAGAGCGGAGCGGTGGTCACGTCGGTGTTCACTTTCCGGCCAGGAAGTCGCGCAGGCCCTCGACCACGAGGCGGTTGGCTTCCTCGGTGCCAATGGTCATGCGCAGCGCATGCGGCAGCTTGTAATTGTTGAGCGCGCGCAGCACGAGGCCGCGTCGCGTGAGATAGGCGTCGGCCTCCGCCGCGGTCTTGCCCTGGTCGGTCGGGAAGTGGATCAGCACGAAGTTGGCGACGCTCGGCGTCACCTTCAGCCCGAGCTTGCCGATCTCCTCGGTCAGCCAGTTGCGCCACTGTTCGGTATGGGTCCGCGACATCTGCACGTGAGCAGAGTCCTCGATCGCCGCCACCGCCGCCAGCATCGCCGGCGTCGTGACGTTGAAGGGGCCGCGGATGCGGTTGCAGGCATCGACGATATGCGCCGGGCCGAACATCCAGCCGACCCGCAGCGCGGCAAGGCCGTGGATCTTCGAGAAGGTGTGCGTCACCACCGTGTTGTCGGTGGTTGCGACCAGCTCGATGCCGAGCTCGTAGTCGTTGCGCGAGACGTAGTCGGCATAGGCGGCGTCGATCACCAGCAGCACATGCGAGGGCAGGGCGGCGCGCAGGCGCTTGACCTCGTCGAACGGGACATAGGTGCCGGTCGGATTGTTCGGGTTGGCGAGCCAGACCAGTTTTGTGCGCGGCGTCACCACCTGGAGGATGGCGTCGACATCGGCCGTGAAGTTGGTCTCGGCCGCGATCACATTTTTCGCGCCGTTCGCCATGGTGGCGATCGGGTAGACCAGGAAGCCATGGGTGGTCGAGATCGCCTCGTCGCCGGGCGCAAGATATGTGTGCGCCAGCAGGTTGAGGATCTCGTCGGAGCCGGCGCCGCAGATGATGCGGTCGGGATCGAGGCCGTAGGCGCGGCCGATCGCGTGGCGCAGCACGCGCGAGGTGCCCTCCGGATAGTCCTCGAGATGGTCAGCCGCGGCCTTGTAGGCTGCGATCGCCTTCGGAGAAGGACCGAACGGCGTCTCGTTGGCGGACAGCTTGAACACCTTGCGGCCCGGTTCCGGCACCGGGCTCTTGCCTGGCGTGTAGGGCGCAATATCGAGAATGCCGGGGTTCGGCACGGGGCGGGACATTATCAACTCCGGATATACGGGCGGCTAGCTCTTACTTCAGGTCCTGGCCGATCCATTAGAGGGCACCGTATAGCGCGTTGCGTGGCTGCCGACGAGGGCCGAAGAGCGGACCGAGGCGCCGGCCTCGATCAAGGCGAGCTTGATCTTCTCGAAATCGTGCCCGGCAACCGAGACCAGCAGTGCCGCGCCATCGAATGCGGTGTCGGGGACCGCGACGATCTCGGCGAGCGGCGCCAGCGCGCGGGCGACGTCGGCGTTCCAGCCGGAGACGCGCACGCTCCAGGTCTGCACCTCGGTCACCATGGCGTCGTCGGCGACTCGCGAGATCACGAACACCGGCAGCGCAGCCGGATGGTCGGCGCGTTCGAGGAACGGCAGCCGCGCGATGATCTTCGGCGCGCCTTCGGCCTCGAGCGCATTCCACCACGGCGTGCGGCTGGCGATCGCGGAGACCAGCGCGAGGTCGCCCTTCGATTTCGCCACCGCCTCGACCGCGGCCTGTGCGCTGAAATGCGACACGTAGGGCACCACGAAGCCGAAATGAAACCGCGCCGAGTCGCGCATTGCCGACTCGCCTACGGAAACATCGGCATGCACCGCGAATGGCGCCTGCACGTAAGTGAAGGTCGAGATGATGACGCGCCAGATGCTCTCGATGGTGTCGAGCGGCAGGATGCCGCGATGACGCTGCACCAGTTCGCGCATCATGCTGGCCTCGCGCGCCGGGCGGAACGCCGAACCGACCTCCTGGGTCTTCTTGACCTGGATCAGGCGGTCGATGATGTCGCCGCGCGCCATCAGCAGGCGGTGAACCTGCTCGTCGATCGCGTCGATCTCCTTGCGCAGCTCCTGCAGCGAGGGCGGCGACGGGGGTGGCTTGGACATGCTCAAAAACCTTGTCGTCAGGGCGGCCCGTTGCCGCGTCGGACAGGGCTCCTGATTAGGAAAGACAGCCACCGAAAGCAAAGAGAAACCTCGCCGTCCAGCCTTGCGCAAGCGGTTAACCATCGGCGGCCGGCCGGGGCCGCCTTGACGACGGGGGGCCTGAGGACTACGTTCGGTTCACTCCGTGGTCATTTGAGCCGGCCGGCTTGCAGCCACGTTAAACAACTCGCTAAACAGGCCGGGGACAGATCAGCTCCCGGCCGAACCTTGTTCAGGCCGGGTTTTTTATGGCCTGATTTCTGTTCGAGCCCTCCCGCGCGGAGGCAGGGTCGCCTAGATGAGCAACGTGCGTCCGATAACGAGCCAACCGGTCCCCAGCGATGATCGCGCCCATGAGGCCGATCATCCGTCGTCATTGGTGGCGAAGTTCGGCATGGACCAGCCGCTCAAGCTCGATTGCGGCGTCGATCTCGCGCCATTCCAGATCGCCTACCAGACCTATGGCCAGCTCAATGCCAACAGGTCCAACGCGATCCTGCTGTGCCACGCGTTGACCGGGGATCAGCACGTCAACAACATCCATCCCGTCACCGGCAAGCCCGGCTGGTGGGACACCATGGTCGGCGCGGGCAAGCCGATTGATCCCGAAAGATACTTCATCATCTGCTCCAACGTGATCGGCGGCTGCATGGGCTCCACGGGCCCTGCGTCGCTGAACCCTGCGACCGGCAAGGTGTGGGGGCTCGATTTCCCGATCATCACCATCCCCGACATGGTGCGTGCGCAGGCGATGCTGATCGATCGCCTCGGCATCGCGACGCTGTTCTGCGTCGTCGGCGGCTCGATGGGCGGCATGCAGGTGCTGCAATGGACCGCGGCCTATCCCGAGCGCGTGTTCGCGACGCTCGCGATCGCCTGCTCGACGCGTCACTCGGCGCAGAACATCGCGTTCCACGAGCTCGGCCGCCAGGCGGTGATGGCCGATCCGGATTGGCGCGGCGGCCGCTATGTCGACGAGGACACGCATCCGCATCGCGGACTGGCGGTGGCGCGGATGGCCGCGCACATCACCTATCTCTCGGACGCGGCGCTGCACCGCAAGTTCGGGCGGCGGATGCAGGACCGCGAGCTGCCGACGTTCTCGTTCGATGCGGATTTCCAGGTCGAGAGCTATCTGCGCTACCAGGGCTCGTCCTTTGTCGAGCGGTTCGACGCCAACAGCTATCTTTATCTGACCCGCGCGATGGATTACTTCGACATCGCCGCCGACCACAATGGCGTGCTGGCGAAGGCGTTCACCGGCATCAAGACCCGCTTCTGCGTGGTGTCGTTCACCAGCGACTGGCTGTTCCCGACCTCGGAATCGCGCGCGCTGGTGCATGCGCTGAATGCGTCGAGCGCACGGGTGTCGTTCGCCGAGATCGAGACCGATCGCGGCCATGACGCCTTCCTGCTCGACGTGCCCGAATTCCTGGAAATCTCCCGAGCGTTCCTGCAGGCCGCAGGCAAGGCGCGTGGACTGAAGGACGACGGCCAGTCATGAGCATGCAGCAGACACTGCCCTTGCCGGGCATCGCGCCCGAGCGGACCGGCGGCACTCGCACCGATCACCTGCTGGTCGCCGATATGGTGCGGCCGGGCTCGCGCGTGCTCGACGTCGGCTGCGGCGACGGCGAGCTGTTGCAGCTGCTGGAGAGCCGCGGCATCGACGGCCGCGGCATCGAGCTGTCGCGCGAGGGCGTCAATGGCTGCGTCGCCAAGGGGCTCGCGGTGGTGCAGGGCGACGCCGACACCGACCTTGTCAACTATCCCGATGATGCATTCGACTATGTGATCCTGTCGCAGACCTTGCAGGCGACCCGGCAGCCGAAGGTGGTGCTGGAGAATCTGTTGCGGATCGGGCAGCGCGCCATCGTCTCGTTCCCGAATTTCGGCTTCTGGAAGATGCGGCTACAGCTCCTGGTCGGCGGTCACATGCCCCGGACCGAGAATCTGCCGGCGAGCTGGTACGACACGTCAAACATCCATTTCTGCACCATCAAGGATTTCGTCCAGCTCTGCGAGGAGATCAACGTCAAGATGGAGCGCGCGGTGGCGCTCGATCTCTACGGCCGCCCGGTGCCGCTCAATCTGCCCTGGTGGGTGTGGAACATGTTCGGCGAGCAGGGCGTGTTCCTGCTCAGCCGGGGCGGACAGGGGAAGTGATCGGTGCGTGGCGCGTCAAACCGGCGCCGCCGCCAGCGACCGCGGATCGCGCACCGGCCAGCGGCCGGCCTCCACCAGCGCGATGAAGCGCTCCACCATCTCGTTGAACAGCGCCGGCTCCTCGAGGTTGAGCACGTGGCCGGACTTCGGGAAGAAGGAAAGGCCGGCGGCCGGCAGATGCTGCTTCAGGAACATGCTGGGCGCGATGCAATTGTCGTCCTCGTCGCCGCACAGGATCAGCGCCGGCGTCGCGACGCGCCTGATGGCGTCGGTCATGGTGTAGATCGAGGGCCTCGCGCCTTGAAAGCTGCGCATCGTGTGGGCCGAGCCCTTGGCGTCGTGGCGGGCGAGCGCGGCGTAGAAATCGGCGTGGCCGCGCGGGTCCTTGACCAGGAACGGAATCCGGCTCGGCGCCTCGCGCGTCACCTTGGCGACCTCGACCGAGCCGATGGTCTCGAGCTGCTCGGCATTGGCGCGGCACTGCGCACGGAAGGCATCGAGATTCTCGAGGCTGGAGCCGGAGCCGACGGCGGCCAGCGTCATCGAGCGCGCGCGCTCCGGCGCATTGAGGGCGACCTGCAACGACGAATAGGACCCCATCGACAGCCCGACGAAATGCGCGCTTGCGATGCCGAGCTGGTCGAGCACCGCAAGTGCGTCGGTGTAAAAGTGCTTGTAGGTGTAGGCGTCGGCGTTCGCAGGCACGTCCGACGGCGTGTAGCCGCGCGCGGAATAGGCGATGCAGCGGTGGCCGCGCGAGAAGTAGCGCATCTGCGGTTCCCAATTGGTGTGGTCCGCGGCGAACTCGTGCAGGAAAATGATCGGGGTTCCGTGGCCTGCCTCTTCGAAGTGGAGGCGGATATTATCCTTCGTGAGGGCGTGGGGCATTTGCAATTCCTTCTCGTTGGCCGCCCCCAGATTTGCAATTAATTTCCGCGGCTGCAATGCGGCAGTTCTGGTTCCTTTTGGTCATTGAATCAGCGCGGAATGACCCCGAAATCGTTTCCGCAGCGCCGCATGAAGTCTTCCTCTCGCCACATCCCGATTTTCAAAACCACCTCCGTGTTCCTCAGGGAACGCGACGGGGAATTGGGGGGCGTTACAGAGGATCTCGTGAAGTATGGTTCAGTTGCTTGTGTATCGCCGGTCGCTTCGTGTTTTGGCGCTGGCTCTGTGTTCGCTCACTCTCGCCGTCGTTTCCGTTTCTTCGGCATCCGCTCGTCCGCACCATTCACGTCACGCGCATGCGGCCCATGCCGGCCATCACGCGCGTCACTTGCCCGTCATCACTATCGGCATGCAGCGCGGCTTTCGCACGCCGAGCGCCGCGCGCAAATTCAGGCGGGCGGTTTCGCCGAGGCCAATGCGGCCCCGCTGCCGGGCGGCGCTGAAGCCGTGCCCAACACCGGCGGCGTGAGCGCGGCAAGCGGCTTCGGCTCGTCCGGCATCGTCGCCGAGGCGCGTCGCTATCTCGGGGGCAACCCGACCGGCCGCTCGAGCCTGTGGTGCGCACGCTTCATGAACATGGTGCTTCAGCACACCGGTCATCGCGGCACCGGCTCCGACATGGCGAGCTCGTTCGCCAAATACGGCACACGCGTTTCGGGGCCGCAGGTCGGCGCCATCGCCGTGATGGGCCGCCGCGGCGGCGGTCATGTCGGCATCATCACCGGCGTCGATGCCAAGGGCAACCCGATCATGATCTCGGGCAACAGCAGCCATCGCGTCCGCGAGACACCGATCTCGCGCGGTCGGATCTACGCCTATGTGATGCCGACGAACTGATCCGTTGAGGGTGGGCACGGCGCCTGCGCACTTTGCCCGCCCGCCGAACTACGCCGGCGTCGGCGCCTCGGCGGCAATCGTGTCGCCGACGGCCGCGCCGCCATCGCTGATGATCTCGGCATAGATGCCGCATTCATTGTTGCCGAAGCGCTGCATCAGCGTGTTCGGGACTGAGAGGTCGCGCGCGCCGGTATCGGGATCGACATTGACCGCGGCGCAGCGGGTGATGCGCTTCACCACCTTGGCTCGTGCGCTGCCGATCGCAATCGTCTGGTCGAGCAGGCTGGCTTCATGCCAGGCCGGCCAGCCCTCGACATAGAGGTTGGCGCGGAAGCGCAACGGATGGACGGGGGCCCGCACCATGTCCTCGATCGCCCGCAGGCTCGCCAGATTGATGATCGAGACCACCTTGCGCGGGACGTCGGAAAAACTGTGCCCGGGACTCACCAGCAGCTTGGGCGGTCCCTTGATCTGGCCGGCATGACGATCGGCAAAATAGCGCTCGATCGCCGCGCGCCCCTCTGCCGTCTCGAGATCGCCCTGGGCCACCATCGCGCCATTCCGGCGCAGCGTCAGCACATGGCTGTCGTCGTCGAAATGGGCGCGCAGCGGCGCCAGCCACTCGTCCCGCTGCAGCATCAGGAAATGCGGCTTCGGCAGCCATTTTGGCGCCGATGGATCGAAACCGCTCGGGCCGTTCTCGATCGCGTAGCGGCGATCCGAGCGGATCGTCTGGCCGACCTTCAGGTCCGCGCGGGGCAGCGGCTCGGGCGTCAGACCCTTGACGGGATAGCGATAGATGCCGGTGATGCGGGCGGAGGAAGTGTGCGTGGTGTCCATTCACCCGCTCTAGCCTGTTTGGCGGGCCAGGAGAACCGCCGCCAATGTGAAGGCAGCTAGTCCGGCCGTGACGCGCCTTCGGCGTCCAGCACGCGCTGCATGAACACGAGTTCGAGCCAGCGGCCGAACTTGCGTCCGACCTCAGGCATCCGTGCGACCTCGACAAAGCCGGCCTGCGCGTGGAGCCGAAGCGAGGTCTGATTGCCGCCGTCGATGCCGGCGATCATGACGTGCTTGCCGAGCGCCGTCGCGGCCGCGATGAGCTCGTCGACGATGACGCGGCCAAGGCCGCGGCCGCGATGATCGGCATGGATATAGACGCTGTGCTCGACGGTGTAGCGATAGCCCGGAAAGGCCCGGAAATCGCCGAACGTGCCGTACCCGAGCACCACGGGCCCTTCGGCTGCGACCAGCACCGGGTAGCCCAGCCCCTGCCGTGCCTCCATCCACGCCAGCCGCTCGGCGTCGGAATCCTGCTTCTCCGTCCAAATCGCGTTCGAGTTCGCGACCGCTTCATTGAAGATCGCGGTGATCGCAGGAATGTCCTGCTCGGTGGCGGAGCGGATTATCATTGGTCGTTCCTCGACGGGCCTCTTGAATGAGCCCGATTGTCTACTATATAAGACGATATGTCAATTATAGGGGACAAAGCCGACGAGGCCCTCGGGCGGCGCGTTCGCGCCGAGCGGGAGGGCCGCGGCTGGTCGCTGGCGGAACTCGCCGGCCGGGCAGGCGTGTCCAAGGCCATGCTGAGCAAGATCGAGCGGGCGGAGGCGAGCCCGACCGCGGCGACGCTGTCGCGGATTGCCACGGCCTATGGCCTGACCATGGCCGCGCTGTTCGAGGTTGCGTCAGACAGTTCCCGCCTGCAGCGGGCCCGGGATCAGCCGGTGTGGCGCGATCCGAAGGCCGCCTATCTGCGGCGGCAGGTGTTTCTGCATCCGGCCAATCCGCTGGAGCTAGTGGAGATCGAGCTGCCTGCCAGGCAGGAAGCCGGCTTCCCCGCCAGCGCCTATCGCCTGGTCCGTCAGGTCGTCTGGGTCATCAGCGGCCGCCTGACCTTGATGGAAGGCGCGGAGCGCCACGAGCTCGCCGCGGGTGACCGCGTCGAGCTCGGTCCGCCGTCGGACATCGTCTTCCGTAACGAAACTGCTCAGCCCTGCCGCTACCTTGTCGCCATCGTGCGGCGCTGAGCTCCATCGGGTGAAATCGCAGACTGTGGCTCTTCCGTTTTGGAACCAAGTGCCCACATTTGCGGCAAGCCTGAAAAATGATGGCGACGACCAGAGGCTGGTTGAGGAACGTCAACCCGGCCCGCGGAAACCCAATGAAGATGCCGTTGTCATGCCTTCGCGCGTGGTTCGCGAAAGTGTGCGCGGTTTCGCGACAAGACCACGCGCAAACTTAAAAGTTTGGGCGCGATCGGACGCAAAACCGGTGCCCACTTTTGCTGATCGCGCCCCGGGTGACGATGGCAGGCCGAGGGAAAACGAATGAACATTGAGAAGTACACCGAGCGCTCGCGCGGATTCATCCAGTCTGCCCAGTCGCTCGCAATGCGCGACGGTCACCAGCAGTTCGCGCCTTTGCATCTGTTGAAGGTGCTGCTGGACGACAATGAGGGGCTCGCCGGCGGTCTGATCGACCGTGCCGGCGGCAATTCCAGGGCGATCCTGAAAGCGACCGAAGAGGCGCTGAACAAGCTGCCGAAGGTTTCGGGCAATGGTGCCGGGCAGGTTTACCTGTCGCCGGAGCTGGCGCGCGCCTTCGATGCGGCGGAAAAGGCCGCCGACAAGGCCGGCGACAGTTTTGTCACCGTCGAGCGTCTGCTGCTCGGGCTCACGCTCGAGAAGGGCAGCGAGGCTGCCGGCATCCTGAGCAAGGGCGGCGTCACGGCGCAGAACCTGAATGTAGCGATCGAAGCGCTGCGCAAGGGCCGCACCGCTGATAGCGCGACCGCCGAGAATGCCTATGACGCACTGAAGAAATATGCCCGCGACCTGACCCAGGCTGCGCGCGACGGCAAGCTCGACCCGGTGATCGGCCGCGACGAGGAGATCCGCCGCACGATTCAAGTTCTGTCGCGGCGAACCAAGAACAATCCCGTTCTGATCGGTGAGCCCGGCGTCGGCAAGACCGCGATCGTTGAGGGTCTGGCGCTGCGCATCCTCAACGGTGACGTGCCGGAGAGCCTGAAGGACAAGAAGCTGCTGTCGCTCGACATGGGCTCGTTGATCGCCGGGGCGAAATATCGCGGCGAGTTCGAGGAGCGGTTGAAATCCGTCCTGCAGGAGGTCTCAACCGCCGAGGGCGGCATCATCCTGTTCATCGACGAGATGCACACGCTGATCGGCGCCGGCAAGACCGACGGTGCGATGGACGCGTCCAACCTCCTGAAGCCTGCGCTCGCGCGCGGTGAGCTGCATTGTATCGGTGCGACCACGCTCGACGAGTATCGCAAGCATGTCGAGAAGGATGCGGCGCTGGCCCGCCGGTTCCAGCCGATCTATGTCAGCGAGCCGACGGTCGAGGACACCATTTCGATTCTGCGCGGCCTGAAGGACAAGTACGAGCAGCATCACGGCGTGCGCATCACCGACTCCGCACTGGTGGCCGCGACCACGCTGTCGAATCGCTACATCACCGACCGCTTCCTGCCGGACAAGGCCATCGATTTGATGGATGAGGCGGCGGCGCGGCTGAAGATGCAGGTCGACTCGAAGCCTGAGGAGCTCGATTCGCTGGATCGCGACATCATCCGGCTGAAGATCGAGCAGGAGGCGCTGAAGAAGGAGAACGATGCCGGCTCCAGGAGCCGCTTGCAGACCCTGGAGAAGGAGCTCGCCGGATTAGAGGAGAGGTCGGCGGCGCTGACGGCGCGCTGGAGCGCGGAGAAGAACAAGCTCTCCAATGCCCAGAAGCTGAAGAGCGAACTCGATGCGCTCCGCGTCGAGCTTGCCAATGCACAGCGGCGCGGCGAATTCCAGAAGGCGGGCGAGCTGGCCTATGGCCGGATCCCCGAGCTGGAGAAGAAGCTTGCCGACATCGAGGCGAGCGAGAGCGGCAACCAGAGCGGCGGCGAGATGATGGAGGAGGCGGTCACCGCCAACCACATCGCGCAGATCGTCTCGCGCTGGACCGGCGTTCCGGTCGACAAGATGCTCGAGGGCGAAAAGGACAAGCTACTGAAAATGGAGGACAGCCTCGCCAAGCGCGTCGTCGGCCAAGCCGAAGCCGTGCGTGCGGTGGCAACCGCCGTGCGCCGTGCCCGCGCGGGCTTGCAGGATCCGAACCGGCCGACCGGTTCGTTCATGTTCCTTGGGCCCACCGGCGTCGGCAAGACCGAGCTGACCAAGGCGCTCGCCGCTGATTTGTTCAATGACGAGACCGCGATGGTCCGCCTCGACATGTCCGAGTTCATGGAGAAGCACTCGGTCTCGCGGCTGATCGGCGCGCCTCCCGGCTATGTCGGCTACGACGAGGGTGGCGCACTGACCGAAGCCGTTCGGCGCCGGCCCTATCAGGTCGTGCTGTTCGACGAGATCGAGAAGGCGCATCCCGACGTCTTCAACGTGCTGTTGCAGGTGCTCGATGACGGCCGCCTGACCGATGGTCAGGGCCGCACCGTCGACTTCCGCAACACGCTGATCATCATGACCTCGAACCTCGGTTCGGAGTTCCTGGTGAATCAGCCGGAAGGCGAGGACACCGCGGCGGTCCGCGATCAGGTGATGGGCGTCGTGCGGGCGCATTTCAGGCCGGAATTCCTGAACCGCATCGACGAGATCATCCTGTTCCATCGCCTGCAGAAGAGCGAGATGGGCCGCATCGTCGAAATCCAGTTCGTGCGGCTGACCAGGTTGCTCGAGGATCGCAAGATCGAGCTCGCGCTCGACGCGAAGGCGCGGGATTGGCTCGCCGAGAAGGGCTGGGATCCGGCATATGGCGCCCGCCCGCTGAAGCGGGTGATCCAACGCAGCGTGCAGGATCCGCTGGCCGAGATGATCCTCGCCGGCGAGGTCAAGGACGGCGATCGCGTGGTGATTTCGGAGAAGGGTAACGTGCTGACCTTCAACGGTCAGGTGCCCAAAACCGCCGAGATCGTGCAGTTCGATGCCCCGGTCTCGAAGCGCAAGCTGAACTGAGCATCCGGGTAGCGAAACTGGATGTGACCTTGCGACAGGCCGCATCCGCGCGACGGTCGACGGGCCGCCCGCGACAGAGTTCCTGTCGGGCGGCCCAATTCATGGCCCGAATTGATGAAACCTCCCGTCGACCGCGTTCGTTTTCATCCTGAATGATCGGCTTGGCGTGGCAACGCCCCGCGCAGCTGGAAAGGAAATATTTGGCCCGAATCGCATCGCTGATTCGCGCGCCACCCTGCATCATCCTGCAAAGCCACACCGTCGGTCACCCTCAGCAGAAGGCGAATTGCATGAGTAGGGAACTCATCGCCCATAACCGGCCCGTTTATGACGATCTTCATCCCCGCGTCTACGGCGCAGCCGCGGGTCTGGTCGCGTGGTTCGTGCTGTCAGCGTGGATCTTGTTCGACCGCCAGAATGAGGTCGAGCTGTCGCTGATGTTCGTCAGCGTGTTGCTGGTTGTCGCGGTGCTCTTGCCGTGGCTGCTATCGCAGGTCTGGCAGAGATACGACTATCGGCATGACCCGCATCCGCGATCGATTCCGTTCCGCGAGTGGCGGAGGGGCGAATTCGCGGTCTGGGGCAGTACGATCAACAGCACCCATGCCACGATCGACATGCTGCTCCCATTGGCTGCCGTCGCGTTCGGGCTGACCGCGATCGGGATCGTGTTCCTGATCTGCGCGAGCCTCGCGCCGTAGATCGTCGTCGGAACGGTCATTCCTGCGGGGCGATTGGCGGTGACGGCTCGTCGTCCTCGCTGGGCTCGAGTTCGGACAAGATATCGACCAGCTCGCGGGCGCGGCCGGTGGCCAGCGGCCTGCCGGCATTGATCAGTGGCTCGTCATTAGCGAGCCACGCCTTGGCTTCGGCGAGCTCGGTGACGGTTGCGCCGGACGCGATGATCTTGGCGATCGTAATATCGTCGGCGTAGCCAACAGCTTTCAACACGTCGTCGCGGGTGAGCCGGGTCATGGTTGCAGATCCTCATTGGGCATAGCTATGCCCTTGCCCGCCGGCCATTCCGGCCGACGGGTAAGGTGCATGAGCTGAGTGCCTCAGCTGTGCGTTGTGAGCCCGGGCGGATGCTGGGACATTACCCAAAGCTCGATTGCCGCCAGGACCGCAACTGCGATGCCGATAACCACGTGCACGGTCATCGCGGTGGTGGCTCCCTGGAAACCCAGAACCCACGGCGAGATCAGCGTCCAAAGTCCGACGACGAGGTTCAGCCACTCCTCCCAGACCGCGAAAGCCGCAAGCGCGGCGATCGCCAGGACCGCCATCACAAGGCCGGCGATGTGGGCGTTGGTGGAAACCGTTCCGGCGTCGAATTTGAACAGCCACGGCGACAGGAAGAGAATCGCGCCGAGGATGAGGTTTGCGACGTCGCACAGTTTTGCGTTGTTCCAATTCTCCATGACTCCCTCCATTGGAGGTTTCACCTGCGAATCAACTGGACCACTGTCATTCGAGTTCCTGTCCTGTTCCGCGAAATTTGGCTGAAATTGCCACTGTCAGACCTTCGCCGGAGTGTGTTCCGACGCGACCGCCAGCTCCGGCCACCAGCTGCAATGGGTGCGCAGCGGCATGTCCAAGCCGCCTTCCAGGGGATGTGATCAGCGGTTGGTGATGGACCGCGTCGTCGGGGCGCTGCCGGTGGCATCCGAGACGATGCGCGAGCTGCCGCGGCTGGACATCTGGGCCTCGATCCGGTCGCGCTCCTTCTCGAAGTTCGCCAACATCGGACCATCGAGCGAGCGGCCGCGCGGCAGTTTCACCCGCATCGGGTCGACGAATCGGCCGTTGACCAGGATTTCGTAGTGGACGTGCGGGCCTGTCGACTGGCCGGTCGAGCCGACAAAGCCGATCACCTGACCCTGCCGCACCTTCTTGCCGATCTCCATGCCCTTGGCGAAGGCCGACATGTGGCCGTAGGCCGTTTCGTAGCCGTTGGAGTGCTTGATGCGGATATATTTGCCGTAACCGCCCTCGGGCCCGACCTTCTCGAGCACGCCGTTGCCGGAGGCAAAAATCGGCGTGCCGTAGGCGGTGGCCCAGTCGACGCCGGTGTGCATCTTCACGTAGCCGAGGATCGGATGGCGGCGGCCGCCGAAGCCCGAACGCATGATCGCGTTGTTGACCGGCTTGCGGACCAGGAACTTCTTCGCGCTCTTGCCGGTCTCGTCGTAGTAGTCGACCACGCCGTCGTCGGAGCTCTGGAAGCGGTAGTATTTCTTGGTTTCGCCGCCCACGGTCAGCGCGGCGTAGAGCACTTCGGTCTTTTCGGTGCTGGTTACGCCCTCGTCCTCGCCGGCATAGAACACGTCGAACGAGTCGCCGGGCTGTACCTTGCGCTGGAAATCGACGTCGTAGGAGTAGATCTTGACCATGTCGTCGATGACGGTCGGCGGCACCTTGTTGCGCAGCGCGGTCTCGTAAATGCTCTGGTAGAGCCGCACGCCGCTGCCATCATCCTCGTCATCGTCGCTGGAATTGTCGGCGGTATCGGTGACGGTGTTCATGCTCTGCACGTCGACGGCGACGTATTTGCCGAGGTCGGACAGGGCCGCGACCGCTTCGATGATGGAGTCGTTGGCGACCATCACACGATAGGGCTGCAGCCTGACATTCGGTCCGGGAGCTGCCGGCGCCATCAGGATTCGCACCTTCTGGCCTTCCTTCAGGCCGCCATCGCGGCCGCGCGGGCCGAGCGTTGCGGCAATCGCCTTCGCCTCGTCTGAGGTCGCGCCCTGGTCGCGCAGGATCGAGGTGATGCTGTCGCCCTTCCTGACGACGTGAACCCGTTCGCCGGTCGGATTGCCGCCGGTGACCTGTTCGTTGGTCTTCGGCAGCAGGGTGACGTTCTCCGGCACCACGCGGGTCTCGAAGCCCGCATAGGGATCGGAGGCATTGCCCTCGGTGGCGTAAGCCATCCTCATATCGGGCCCGGCGCCGGTCGCGTCGGCCGTGGCATTGGCGAGTGAGGCGTAGCGCACCGATCCGCCGGAGCCGCGCCAGTTGGCAGCGTCGCGGACCCGCATCAGCACGTCGTCGAGCGCGACGACGGCGGCGAGCTTGGCCTTCGGCAGCACGGAGCCGAGATCCTTGGTGACGAAAGAGACCTCGGCGTCGGGCTCGGCGGCGGCATTCGGATCCTCGGTCGCCGCCGGCGTGTCGGAGCCGACATCGGTCAAAAGACGCTGCGCGTTGAACGCGGGTATTTTCGCCGACAGGTCGCTCGTGGTCATCGAGAGATTGCCGGAAATCCGGATGAAGGGCCGCACCCGCATCACGTCGCGATTGCCGACTCGGGTCACGGTCGAGACGCGCACCAGGCTGCGGGAAACCGAGGATTCGCTTGGCGGCGGCAGGCGGTCGCCCTTGTGCAGACTGACGACGCGATCATTGCCGGTGAAAGCGCCGCGCAACGCGCCTTCGACGCGCTCAGGCACCTTGGCAAAGGTCATCTCACCGTCGAGCGACGCAAAAACGGCGCCGCCGATCAGGGCCGCGCCACATAGGCCGGTCAGAATGGTGCCGCTAAACCATTGAACGGAGACACGGCGGCGATCAATCACCGCAGCCTCGGTGCCGTCGACTGAGAGCGGCGGTTCGTGACCGAGATCAATCGTCCCGGTCTCGCGCCCAATGCCGCTTCCGCGTGACGCCCGTTGGCTCAACCCGATATCCCCCCAAATTCCAGCAACTGCGATCGACCTCTGCTCGTCCTCGTCCCCACCTTGATCCCCTGAAGAGGAATCTCAGCGGTGTGGCGAGCCACACGCATCGAAGTCGAGAAGACGATGGCCATTAGCTAGCCGCTATCTCGAACGTCAATGCTGTGCAGATCTCTCAATGTTGCTCGGCCGTGAAGGGAAGAGGCGACGGGCTCTTGGAGAAAATCGCCTGGTCCCCCAGAAAAACCACCCGAGCCCCCACAGGTTACGAGCGGTTCAATGCGTATCTTATAGCCAGAACGTCGCAGGATTGTGGCTCAAGTGCGGCGCAAGGTCCCCAAATATAAGGGACTTTTCCGCACCCGAAAAAAGTTTGTCGTCATGCGACGATTTCTTGACGATGAGTGTTGACAGGTCCGAAGGGGCGGGCCTATAAGACACCCACTGAGCGCGGCGCTGCATTGGCCCACCGGCCAAGGCAAGCATTCGCGCCCTTTATGCTCCTCACTTCGATGAGTGACACAACAGCCGACATAAATCGGTTGGAGTTTACCATCGACTGCTGAAGGGTAGAACCACCCTATAGGGTGTGGGGTCATCGGATCCCGGGCTGTTTGACAAGTGAAGATGAAGAAAGAGAAACGTGGACGGCGGAGTCCTTGCGTCTCTCGGAATACTTGAAAGCTTCGGCTTTTGACGTTCTGAGGGTGGACGAAAGACTTCGGCGGTACACGTTTTAAAGGTTACACCATCGTTGCCAACGATGTGAATCGTGGGCAGCTCGTTGACTTCGGTCGGCGAAGAATGGTGGGACCTCGTCAAAACGTTGTGATCAGCCGGTTCAAGGTTTCAAGTCCAACTTGAGAGTTTGATCCTGGCTCAGAGCGAACGCTGGCGGCAGGCTTAACACATGCAAGTCGAGCGGGCATAGCAATATGTCAGCGGCAGACGGGTGAGTAACGCGTGGGAACGTACCTTTTGGTTCGGAACAACACAGGGAAACTTGTGCTAATACCGGATAAGCCCTTACGGGGAAAGATTTATCGCCGAAAGATCGGCCCGCGTCTGATTAGCTAGTTGGTGAGGTAATGGCTCACCAAGGCGACGATCAGTAGCTGGTCTGAGAGGATGATCAGCCACATTGGGACTGAGACACGGCCCAAACTCCTACGGGAGGCAGCAGTGGGGAATATTGGACAATGGGCGCAAGCCTGATCCAGCCATGCCGCGTGAGTGATGAAGGCCCTAGGGTTGTAAAGCTCTTTTGTGCGGGAAGATAATGACGGTACCGCAAGAATAAGCCCCGGCTAACTTCGTGCCAGCAGCCGCGGTAATACGAAGGGGGCTAGCGTTGCTCGGAATCACTGGGCGTAAAGGGTGCGTAGGCGGGTCTTTAAGTCAGGGGTGAAATCCTGGAGCTCAACTCCAGAACTGCCTTTGATACTGAAGATCTTGAGTTCGGGAGAGGTGAGTGGAACTGCGAGTGTAGAGGTGAAATTCGTAGATATTCGCAAGAACACCAGTGGCGAAGGCGGCTCACTGGCCCGATACTGACGCTGAGGCACGAAAGCGTGGGGAGCAAACAGGATTAGATACCCTGGTAGTCCACGCCGTAAACGATGAATGCCAGCCGTTAGTGGGTTTACTCACTAGTGGCGCAGCTAACGCTTTAAGCATTCCGCCTGGGGAGTACGGTCGCAAGATTAAAACTCAAAGGAATTGACGGGGGCCCGCACAAGCGGTGGAGCATGTGGTTTAATTCGACGCAACGCGCAGAACCTTACCAGCCCTTGACATCCCGGTCGCGGACTCCAGAGACGGAGTTCTTCAGTTCGGCTGGACCGGAGACAGGTGCTGCATGGCTGTCGTCAGCTCGTGTCGTGAGATGTTGGGTTAAGTCCCGCAACGAGCGCAACCCCCGTCCTTAGTTGCTACCATTTAGTTGAGCACTCTAAGGAGACTGCCGGTGATAAGCCGCGAGGAAGGTGGGGATGACGTCAAGTCCTCATGGCCCTTACGGGCTGGGCTACACACGTGCTACAATGGCGGTGACAATGGGATGCTAAGGGGCGACCCTTCGCAAATCTCAAAAAGCCGTCTCAGTTCGGATTGGGCTCTGCAACTCGAGCCCATGAAGTTGGAATCGCTAGTAATCGTGGATCAGCACGCCACGGTGAATACGTTCCCGGGCCTTGTACACACCGCCCGTCACACCATGGGAGTTGGTTTTACCTGAAGACGGTGCGCTAACCCGCAAGGGAGGCAGCCGGCCACGGTAGGGTCAGCGACTGGGGTGAAGTCGTAACAAGGTAGCCGTAGGGGAACCTGCGGCTGGATCACCTCCTTTCTAAGGATGATCCTTCAGATCAGCTCACGCTATCTATCGGATCGTTTTAGAAACATTCAGGGGCCAACAGTTTCAGGATTGTTGAGCTCC
>NZ_JBNDLA010000001.1:152500-761191 GCF_050435825.1 Bradyrhizobium sp. I1.14.4
CGAGTACAACAGCGTCGTCGACAACATCTCGCTGGTGCTCGGCGGCTTCGATCCGCAGACCAAGAAGTATGTCGGTCCCGAGGCGGTGCTGAAGGCGCAGATCGCCGAGGTGCAGGCCGACAAGAAGATGTCGGCCAAGGACAAGAAGGACGCGCTCGCCGAGCTCAACGAAGCCCTGAAGTCGCCGCCGCCGGCGGTCGAGAACAAGGGCAATATCGATCTCGTGACCAAGAGCTACGACAAGCTGATGGAAGAGTTCGGCGGCAGCGACGACAACTGATCCGTCAGCCGAATCAGAGCCGAGTAAAAAATGAGCCCCGGAGAATTTCTCCGGGGCTTTTTTGCGCCTGACCTCGCGTTGGGCTCAGGTGCGCGTGCGCATCCGCATCATGAAGCTGTCGAACGAGAGCTCGGCGACCTGCATCCAGGCCAGCGATTCGTTGCGATAGGCGGCAAGGCTCGCATACATCTTGCCGAAATGCGGGTTGGTCTTGGCGAGATCGGCATAGATCTCGTTGGCAGCGCCGTAACAGGCTTCCAGCACTTCCTGCGGGAACGGGCGTAGCTGCGCGCCGGCCACGATCAGGCGTTTCAGCGCCGGCGGATTGACCGCGTCATATTTGCCGGTCACCCAGGTGAAGGTGTCTTCGGACGCGGCCTGGATTGCCGCCTGATAGTGCTTCGGCAGCGTGCTCCACTTGTCCTTGTTCATCACATTGTGGCCCTGGCCGGTGCCTTCCCACCAGCCGGGGTAGTAGTAGAACTTCGCAACCTTGACGAAGCCGAGCTTCTCATCGTCATACGGCCCGACCCATTCGGCGGCGTCGATCGTACCTTTTTCCAGCGCCGGATAGATGTCGCCGCCGGCGATCTGCTGCGGCACGCCGCCAACCTTGGCGATGATGGTGCCGGCGAAGCCGCCGACCCGGAATTTCAGCCCCTGGAAATCCGCCATCGACTTGATCTCTTTCCGGAACCAGCCGCCCATCTGGGCGCCGGTCGAGCCGGTTGGAATGCCGACGCAGTTGTATTCCTTGAGCAGGTCGTTGAGCAGATCGGTGCCGCCGCCCCATTGCAGCCAGGAAATATGCTGGCGGGTGTTGAGGCCGAACGGCAGCGCCGTTCCGAAGGTGAAGGCGGGATTCTTGCCCCAGTAGTAATACAGCGCGGTGTTGCCCATCTCCACCGTGCCGTTGGCGACGGCGTCGAGCACCTGCAGGCCGGGCACGATCTCGCCCGCGGCGAACGACTGGATCTGGAAGCGGTTGTCGGTGATCTCGGCGACGCGCTTGCAGAAGAATTCACAACCGCCATAGAGCGTATCGAGTGCCTTCGGCCAGCTTGCCGCGAGCCGCCATTTGACCTCGGGCATCGACTGCGCGACGGCGGGGGCAGCGACCGCTGTCGCCGCCAGCCCGACGCCGCCTGCTTTCAAGAAATCACGCCGCTTCATGCGTATCCCTCCTGTTTGCCGATACCTCGACAAGGGAACGGTCTTGGTGCCGTCTTTCTTCGCCGATCGATCGACGTTGCTGTGGTGATGCGTCCGGTGGCCCTCGACGGGCTCTTGTCAGTGGAAATCCGAGCTTTTGGTTCCATCGTCAGGATGATCGTTTGCCGGAGGAAATCAAGCGCCTGCCTTCATTGCAGGTGCGAAGGAAAATTGGGTGCAGCTGGATTTCGTCGGGCGCGCCGACACGGACGCTGCCGGCTCCGCCGCGATCTGCTACGCAGGGCGGTGGGTGCGACGGGAGTTCAACGATATGGCCAGCAAGAAAATCGTGGTCGCCGGCGCGACCGGCCTCGTGGGCAACGCCGCCTTGCGACACTTCGGTGTATCCGACGATTGCGATCGCATCGCGCTGTCGCGCCGCAAGCCGCGCGATCTCTACGGTGCGCGGCATGTGCCGATCGACCTCGCGAATGCCGAGGATTGCCGCCGCGCCGTGGCCGAGCTCGGCGGCGCAACGCACCTGATCTATGCCGCGCTCTACGAAGCACCCAGCCTGGTCGCTGGCTGGCGCGATGCCGGGCAGATCGAAACCAACGACCGGATGCTGCGCAACCTGATGGGCGTGCTCGAACCCGTCGCGCCTGACCTCAGGCATGTCGCACTGTTGCAGGGCACCAAGGCCTATGGCGTGCATGTCCGGCCGCTCACGGTGCCGGCGCGCGAGGGCCGCTCCGAAATGTACGAGCAGCCGAATTTCTATTGGGCGCAGGAGAATTTCCTGCGCGAGCTGCAGCGCGGCAAAGGCTGGCACTGGAGCATCTTGCGTCCGGTGCTGATCATCGGCGAGGCCATGGGCGGCGCGATGGATCTTATCCCGCCGCTCGGCGTCTATGCGGCGGTGCTGCGCGAGCAGGGAAGGCCGCTCGACTACCCTGGCGGCGCACCGCGCGTCGCGCAGGCGGTCGACGTCGATCTCCTGGCGCGCGCGATCGCCTGGTCGGGCGACGCCGAGGCCGCGCGCAACGAAGCGTTCAATGTCACCAATGGCGACGTCTTCACCTGGGAGAATATCTGGCCAGCGGTGTCAGATGCGCTCGAGATGGTGCCGGGCCGGCACGTGCCGCTGTCGCTGGCGCAGGAGTATCCGAAATGGATCGCGCCGTGGGACGAGCTGCGCAAGAAGCACGATCTGATCGCGCCCGGCCTGGCAGAGTTCGTCGGCCTGTCCTTCCAATATGCCGACTACAGCATGCGCTACGGCCAGACAGAGCCCGGGCCGCCTTCGATCGTCTCGACGGTGAAGATCAACCAGGCCGGCTTCACCGAGATGATGGATACGGAAGCTATGTTCCGCAAATGGTTCGGGCTGGCGAAGGCACGTCGGTTGTTGCCGTGACTGCCCGGGCATCGCTCTGACCGCTCCCTCTCCCTGCTCTTGCAGGGAGAGGGCTGGGGGCCTGCATCCGCCGAGCCGGCGGTTGCTAGGGATGGGGCACGGGCACGTAGTCGACGGAATAGAGCCCCCTGATCTCGTAGGCGAACTCGTTGTTGTCGTCGTCGGGATTTACGTTTTCGGCAGGTATCGTGAAGCGCACACCTTCGAAGGTCTCTACGTCCGCGCCGATTCGAAATTCAAGGAAGGCCTGAAGCGAGAGCACGTCCGGCGCTGCTGTTCCAACCGCGCCTAGCTCAGCATCGATGTTTCCGGATTTGCCGTCGATGTCCGTGGCGTGCTTGACGATGGCCCGGGTCAGGATGCAGCAGCGATTATATTTGTTCTCTGTGACGCTATACGGTCCGAGCACAAGTGGCGTGTCTTGTTCGGGGATGTAGGTGCTGAGCGCAACGTGCTCCTTCCATTCCTCGCCGGGACTTGGTCGATCACTGATTGGAATGGTGCCGGTCCGATAGAATCTCGCAATCAGGTCTTGATCGACGACCCACCAGTGGAAATACGCACGTCCGTCTCCATCGCACCCGTCATCCGTGATCGAGATTTCCCTGAAGGTAATCTCGACCCTTCGATGGTGCATGGTAAGCTGCTTCTTCTTGACCTGCCACTCGCCATCCTCGGTGTAGACGAGCAGAAGGGCCCAATAGGGCTGGCCGGGCAGAAAGTAGCGCGATGCGATGGCGATCGGAAGGTGGTCGAGCGCCAGGGCGTCGTAAGCCGTAGGCTGAGGCGGCGTCAGCGGAACAACGTAGTCCGGAGAATTTGGGTCGAGTGCCACGAAATCCGACCAGCCTGGCGGATATGGTTGACCGTCCAACAGATCATCCGGATGTTGCGGCTCCCATGTATCGACCCGAAGAACCGCATAGGTCTGTTTCCCGCCGCCTGGGATCGGGTGCCCGTCCGAGTTCTGGGCGGGGATGCCGTGCGCAAACGCATCGATCTGGGTGCCGGTATTACCCCAGTCTTCCAGATCTTGAAGCAGGGTTGCACTGTCCCGAAGAACGGCCAGTTCGGCTCGGACCAGAGGTTCGGGATCTGTCAGCGTCGGGTCGCTGTTAGGGTTCATGGTTGCGTCCAAATACCCCAGAAAAACATAGCGGCCGACGCCTAGGTCCCGACCCTCCGTTGTGCCGTGTATACCGAGGTAGGATGAGCCTGTGGCATTACTGAATGTACGTGGGGTATTGGGGTCATCGGTATCAAAGATGGCGGGACGCCACTTCCCCTTGTTGTTCGCCTTGTACCAGAAGCAAACAGAGCCTTGACCTCTAACATCCCATTCCAAGACGGGCTGAATGGTGTTTTGACGTGAGGAGAGAAAAGCGATCGGAGGAGTAATCTTTAATGAAAGCATTTGCGCGCTCCGTGAAATATCAACTGGTGCCGCCGTTGAGTTCTGTTTCAACCACCTCCGATTGTAATTCTTTGTTTCTTGGACCGCTGTTAACTAGGTCACAACTCGGCGCTCGCTCGCGGCTTCTGAGGAAGCGCGGCAAGCTGGCTGTGCTGGGATTGGAAAGACGCCGCCTGATTCGAGCAAACAGCAAGGCGCACTAGCGCGAGAACGCCTGCTCCATCGCCTTGCGCGTCTTGATCGTGTCGTTGCTCTCGTCGACTTCGACATCGCTCCAGCGCACCACGGCGCCATGGGCGACGTCGTTCTTCAGCTTGACGCGATGTGCAAGCCCGATCGGCAGCGCGCCGGCGGCGAGGCTGGTGGAGGCCGGCATCAGTCTGCCCCACACCGTGTAGCCGCCTTCGCCGTCGAGCGTCTCGCCGGCGCGTAGATTGCGTTTTGCCACCGCTGCGACGTCGCCGCGGAAGCCGCGCGGCTGCCCGGTTGGTTCGTTGCGCAGTGCCGCCGACAGGACCGAAATGTTCAGTTCGAGCCCGATCAGGTGATAGGGCTTGTACATCGCCGCATAGCGGCCGGACGCGTCGGTCTTGAGGCCATACTGCTTGAAGCAATCGGCGGCATAATCGTTCGGCGCCTCCAGCACGACATAGACGCCCCAGCGCAAATCGCGAAACACCGGACGGCCGTCGCGCTCCAGCGACGACACCACCTCGACGATGCCGGATTTCTCCAGCACGCCGCCGGCCTCGCGCGGGCGCATCACATGCGGCAGGTCGTCGACGCCGCAGGGCGGAAACAGCAAGCCCTCCGACGGCACGTCGAGCGCGCAGGCGTTGGCGATCGCCGCCATCTCGATCGCGGATTTGGTGCCGTCGAGGAAGGAGTTGAACATCTGCGGGTTCATGCCGGCGCATTGCGCCTCGCCGGCGGTGAGCCCGTAATGCTGCCACACGCCCTCCGGCGTCACGTCGTGATAGGCCGGCAGGTATTTCGTGCCCTTGCCGGCGGCGACGACGCGAAAGCCTGTCGCGCGCGCCCAGTCGACCATCTCCGCGGTCAGCGCCGGCTGGTCGCCATAGGCGAGCGAATAGACCACGCCGGCCTTGCGCGCCTCTTCGGCGAGCAGCGGCCCCGCCAGCACATCGGCCTCGACATTGACCATCACCACATGCCTGCCGGCGGCGATTGCCGCGCGAGCATGGCGGATGCCGACGGCTGGATTGCCGGTCGCTTCCACCACGACATCGAACGCGCCGCCGGCGATCGCGCGTGCGCCATCATCGGTGAAACTGGTTGCGCCGATCCGTGCGTCGTCCCAGCCGACCGTCCGGCACGCCTCGCGCGCGCGGTCGCGATCGAGGTCGACGATCACTGGTACCTCAAGCCCCGGCGTGTGCGGCACCTGCGACAGGAACATCGAGCCGAATTTGCCGGCGCCGATCAGGGCGACGCGAACCGGCTTGCCGGCGGCGGTGCGGGTTGTGAGGAGGTGATGCAGGTTCATGATGGGTGTCCGACGTGTAGCGCTGCTGCTTGGATTCCGTCATGGCCGGGCTTGTCCCGGCCATCCACGTCTTCGGTGCAGCGAGCGTGTGAGACATGGATGCCCGGGACAAGCCCGGCCATGACGACGTTGAGGGTAGGCGTCAGTCTACTCCGCCGCCTGCCGCGGCGCACGCGCGAGCCGCAGCAGCGCGTCGTCGGCCACCCTCTCGATCGGTGTGAAGTCGCGGTGCGCGATGTAGTCGGGCCGCGTCGGGGTGCGGATATGGTTCGAGACCGCGTTCAGCGTCAGGTAGACGATCTTGCGCGGGTAGGGCGTGATGTTGCCGCTCGATCCGTGCACCAGATTGCCGTGGAACATCAGCATGCCGCCGGGCTTGCCGGTCGGCGCGACGATGCCGCCCTGCTTGACGAGGCGGGTCACCGTGTCTTCGTCCAGCGTCCATAGCGGATAGGACGTGGTTTCGAGGTCGTGCGAGGCCTTGAGGTCGCCCGCGGTCTGGCTCTGCGGCACCAGCATCAGCGGGCCGTTGATCGGCATCACTTCGTCGAGGAAGATCGCGATGTTCATCGCGCGCGGCTCCGGCATGCCGTCGTCGCGCTTCCAGGTGCCGTAATCCTGGTGCCACTGCCAGACGTCGCCGGTGAAGGCCGCCTTCGCGTTGATCTTGAACTGATGCATGTAGACCTTTTCACCGAACAACTGCTCGACGGGGTCGATCATGCGCGGATGAGCGCCGAGGACACCGAACGCTTCGTTGTAGAGGTGTGCGGCAAAGGCGGTGCGCGGGGCGCCGCTCTTCTCGCGCCACACCTCGGGGCGGTTGGCGTCATAGATCGAGACCGCCTCGCGGGCGAGAAAGTCGACCTCTTCCTGGCTGAACAGCTCGGGCAGGAACAGCCAGCCTTCGCGATGGAAAAATTCGACCTGCTCTGGGGTCAGTTTCATGGTGCTTTCCTCCTGTTGTTTTCTTCTGTTCTCGCTTCGTCATGGCCGGGCATAGCCGTCAAAAGGACGGCGTCGCTTCCGCTCGCCTATGACGGCTTTGTTCGCTCACGCCGCCTTGTCGATTGCCTTCAGCTTCTGTTCCGTCATCCGCCCCGCCGTCTGCGCATGCGCCAGCGCTGCAGCCTCCGCGGCGGCGGCGTTGCCGGAGAAAATGTGCGCAGCGATGGTTTCGTGTTCGGTCCAGGCGCTGCCGCGGTAATCGAGCTCGGCGAGCACGGTCGCCATCGAGCGGCGCATATGCGGCCATTGCGGCGCGATCAATTCCTCGATCGCGGAATTGCCGGCGAGCCGATAGATCGCGCTGTGGTAGTCGACATCGAGCGCGATCAGACGCGCCAGCGGCGCGCCATCGTCGATCGCACGTCCGGCGTCGAGCGCGGCCTCGAGCTGCGCACGGGCCGAGGAATCTTGCTTTACACGACCGGCCGCGAGACGCGCCGCCAGCGCATCGATTGCGCCGCGCACTTCATAGAGCTCGCGGATGCGCTGTGGATCGAGCTGCGTCACCTCGAAGCCGCGCTTGCCGCTTTCCGCGACGAGGCCCTGGCGATGCAAAAGATGCAGCGCGTGCGAGATCGGCTGGCGCGAGACGCCGAGCCGTTCGGCAAGCTCGTTCTGGGTGATGCGCTGGCCGGGCAGCAGCGAGCGGTCGATGATCGCCTCGAGCAATCGCCCATAAACCTGGTCGATGAGGTTCGGAAGCGGGTCCAACGGGATCATGCCGACTATCCAATTTGGAATACGGAATTCCGTGTTCAGACATGAAGCTACTGCGGGTTGCATGGGCGGTCAAGGCTCCAATTCGATGTGAAACTAAGCAATTGATATTATGTAAGTTACGTCAGAGGCCCAGCGTGGCTGTGATCGCGTCGGTTGTGGCGCTCCGTCCGTCTCAATCGCTCGGCGGAGCAGCTGCCGATCCCTCATCTTGGGGAAGCTGAGGAGAGGGATGGCTCCGCGTGCCGGCGCGACGATGAGGCCGGTGTGTCAACAGAAGCAGCAGTCGCGTCTGCTGATCCCGGCTCCCCGCTACTTCGCCTTGCCCAGCTCCATCAGCGTCCGCGTCATCAGATAGAGCCGCGGCACGATTGAGTTGGTGTCGATATATTCGTCGCGCGCATGGTAGCCCCAGCCGGCGAGGCCGAAGCTTTCGACCACGATCGCCTTGCCGCTGCGCGCGGCGTAGCCGGCATCGGTCGCGCCGCCGGTCATTTCCGCGATATCCAGCGTGCGGCCGAGCTCGGCATAGATCGCCTGTCCCTGCTTGGCGAGCGCGCGGCCGCGATCGTTCGCGACGAAGGGCGGACGGCCCGCGACGACCTTCACACTCACTTCGGTGTCGGGGATCAGCTTGTTCTTCACCTTCTCGTCGAGCGCCGCTTGCAGCTTTTGCACGCCGTCCGGAATGGTGAGGCGGATGTCGGCGCCGGCCGTGGCGTGATCGGGGATCTGGTTGCGCACGGTGCCGGCCTTCGCGGTGGTCCAGTTCAGCTGCGTGCCCGGAATGGATTTCGCGACGTCCTGGGTCTGCAGCAATTGATGCGCGAGCTCGAGCAGCGCGTTGCGGCCGAGCTGCGGCGCCGCGCCGGCATGTGAGGCCTTGCCCTTCACCTCCAGCGTGCCGGTGGCGGTGCCGCTGGCCCCGAGCAGCAGGCTTTCGTTCTTGGCCACCGGCGGCGCAACCGTCGGCTCGCAGGACAGCACCACATCGTGCTGATCGGCAAGCTCGGCGATGATCTCGCCGGAGCCGATCGAGCCGACCTCTTCATCCGGATTGAACGACACGGTGAGCTTTGCGTAGTCGCGCCAGCCCGCATCGCTCAGGATCTTGAGCGAATGCAGGATGACGGCGATGCCGCCCTTGTCGTCAGCAATGCCGGGTCCATAGATCCTGGTGCCGTCGATCTTGTAGGGCTGGGTGTCGAGGATGCCGTGCTCATAGACCGTATCCATATGCGCGATCAGCATCAGCTTCTTGCTGCCGGTGCCTTCGAAGGTGCTGATCACCATGTCGGCGCCGGCGCCGCGCGTGGTCTTGTGGCGTTCGGTCCGGGCGCCGAGCGCCTTCAGCCGCGCTTCGGTGTAGTCGGCCATCTTCTTCAGGCCTTCGACATCGCTGGAGCCTGACTCGATCAGCACCATGTCGTGCAGGCTTTCGATCACGGCCGGCTGGGCCTGCTCGGCAGCCGTGCGCAGCTTTTCATCGGCGGCGGCAAATGCGGAGGACGAGGCGAGAGCGAACAGGCCGGCCGACGCGATCAATTTGATGGATAATTTCATCATTGTCCTCCCTGCACGAGCGCAGCGAAACACTAGCATCGCGATCCAGCCGCCTCCAGCCGCGATCAATTTCGATCGAGCACCTCGACATCGAATGTTTCGATCTGCGCGGGCTCGGCGGTCGCCTCGATCGCCGCGATCCTGTCGCCTGAAATCGTTACCCGCAGCACGATGCGCAGCGCGCCGCCGAAGATGACGGCAACACCAATCTCGCCGTCGACCAGCGCCGGCTTCGCCGCTTGCGCGCGTCCCTTGAAGCTTTCGGCGACCGCCGCGGCGCCACGGATGACCGGCAGCGAGCCGAGCCGCTGCGCCGCCTGATCGGCGCGCACCACCACGTCGGGCGCGAGCACGGCAAGCAAGCCTTCGAAATCGCCATTGCGGGAGGCGGCGAGGAACGCCTCGACGATGCCGCGCTGCCGGCTGAGATCGGCATCCGGTGCGGGCGGCGTGCCATGCACGCGGCGCCTGGCGCGGCTTGCCAGTTGGCGTGTGGCAGCCGGCGTGCGTCCGACGATCGGCGCGATCTCCTCGAACGGCACCGCGAACATGTCGTGCAGCACGAAAGCCAGCCGCTCGGCCGGCGCCAGCGTTTCCAGCACCACGAGCAGCGCCGCGCCGACGGAATCCGCCATCTCGATCTCGCGCTCGGACGGATTGTCCGCGATCGGTTCCGGCACGTGCGGGCCGATCGGCTCCTCGCGGCGCGATCTGCGCGAGCGGAGCATGTCGAGGCAGATGCGCGCGATCACCGTGGTCAGCCATCCCCCGAGATTGTCGACCGCGGTTGCATCGGTGCGGCCGAGCCGCAGCCAGGCTTCCTGCACGGCGTCGTCGACCTCGGCGGTCGAGCCCAGCATGCGGTAGGCCACGGCCCGCAAGCGCGGCCGGTTGGCCTCGAACTGTTCGGCCAGAAACTTTTTCTCGTCCATCGGTCACATTCCCTTTGTCCGCTCCGTCATGGCCTTGACGAACGAAAGTGGGCCGATGTGACAACAGATCGGCACGGCGGCGTCAAAAGACAAATCAGGAGAGTGACATGATGAAAGCCCGCATGAACCACCCGGTGATGGTTGTTCCCGATGCCATGAAGGCGCTGCAGGCGCTCAGCGAGAGCACGAAGCCGGCCCTGCCGGAAAAGCTGCTCGAGCTGGTCCATCTGCGCGCCAGCCAGATCAATGGCTGCAGCGTCTGCGTCGACATGCACCCAAAACTCGCCAGGCGTGCCGGCGAGACCGACGAGCGCCTGTTCGCCGTCGGCGCCTGGCGCGACGCACCCTATTTCACCGAAGCCGAACGCGCCGCCCTGGCGCTGACCGAGGCGGTAACCCGGCTCAGCGACCGCGAGGATCCGGTGACGGACGCAATGTGGGACGAGGCGGCGAAGCATTTCAACGAGCAGCAGCTCGCGTCTCTCGTGCTCGGCATCGCGGCGATCAACGTCTGGAACCGGCTGAATGTCGCCGTGCGCCAGCCGGTCGGTGCCTGGAAGGTGTGATCTTCTCCCTCTCCTCGCCGTTGCGGGGAGAGGGGTACCACCTATGCCGCCAAAAACTCCAGCACGATCTCGCAATAGCGCTGCGGCGCCTGCTCGAACATCGGATGCGTGGTGCCCGGGATCATCTCGGCGCGCGCGCCCGTTACATTGGCGGCGAGGGCATGCAGCACCTTCGGCAGCATGCCCTTGGTGTTCGCCCCACCGATGAACAGTGTCGGCGTCTTGATCGCCTCCGCATCGGCCTTCGAGAATGGCGGCCGCTGGTCGCGGGTCTGGCCGAGCAGGGTGGTCGCATTGTCGCGCAAAAGCTGTTTGGAGGTTGCTGGAATTCGCTTCCAGGCGCCGGGGCCTTCGAGCGCGTCGATGAAGATCTGCAAGCCGCCGTCGACGTCGCCTTTGGCGATCTCCGCGGCACACGCCGCGAAGCGTGCTGCCAGCGGCGAAGGGCCGGGCTTGAAATCGGGATCAAGGGTCTCGTCGAGCTCGCCGCCCGGCTCGGCGAGGATCAGCTTGCGCAGCAGGTCCGGCCGGCGCTGCGCGGCACGGAAGCAGATATGGCCGCCACGGGAATGCCCCATCAGGTCGACCGGCCTGGTGTCGAATGTCTCGATGAAGGCGATCACGTCGTCGACATGCTGCGCGATCGAATAGGTATCGCCGACGCCGTCCCAATGCGCCGGGAAGAAATGCCGAAGGCTGACCGCGATCACGCGATGCGCCCGCGTCAGCGGGCCGAGTACCGCCGACCAGATCCGGAAGTCGCACAGCGAGCCGTGCACGCAGACCAGCGGCGGGCCGTCTCCGATATCGAGATAGGGCATGTCGAAACCGTTGACGTGGAGGCTGTGCATTTGGGGGCTCGCGAAGGGCAGGAGAAGTTGTTGATTTAGCCCAAGTTCCCACGGAATTCGGGTGGATAGCAACATTCTCCAAGCCTAGATTTCAGATCAACAGCAGGCTCACGTGTGAGCTGAAGAGAACATCTGGAGCGAGCCATGACCAGCCAGCATTTTGCAATCTTCGAGACCGTGATCGGTGCCTGCGGCGTCGTCTGGGGCGAGCACGGCGTCACCGGCGTGCAACTGCCGATGGGTACCGAGGAGAAGACCCGCAAGCGGATTGTCCAGCGCAATGGCGACGTCACCGAGGCGGCGCCGCCGGCCGAGGTGCAGCACGCGATAGACGGCATGATCGAGCTGTTGGCCGGCAAGCCAAACGACCTTGCCGACATCGTGCTCGATCTCGATGGCGTTCCCGAATTCAATCGCGGCGTCTACGACATCGCGCGGAAGATCCCGCCGGGCAAGACCATGACCTATGGCGATATCGCCAAGCAGCTCGGTGGCGTCGAGCTGTCGCGTGACGTCGGCCAGGCGCTTGGCCACAACCCGTGCCCGATCGTCGTGCCCTGCCACCGCGTGCTGGCGGCCGGCAACAAGCCGGGCGGCTTCTCGGCCAATGGCGGCGCGGTGACCAAGCTGAAGATGCTTGAGATCGAAGGCGCGGTCGTGAACCACACGCCGAGTTTGTTCGATTGAGAAGTTGGTCTCTCCACTCCCTCTCCCCGTTCTTCACGGGGTCGAGACGAGCGAAGCTCGCTCTTAGAGGGTTGGGGTGAGGGGCTCCATCCGCGAGGTGGTATAGGCCGAGAGACCTGTACTCCCTCACCCGGATCGCATCTTGCGATGCAATCCGACCTCTCCCCGCAAGCGGGGCGAGGTGAGTCGAGCAAGCAGCTGTAGCCTACGCTACCTCACACACAAACCCAGTCCCCTTCCGCCTGATCCTGCCAACCGATGGCGAGGGGAAGTGCGCGGGGCAGCACAGCGTGTCGGTGTCGCAATAGCGCTCCAGGAAGCCGCGTCGCGTCTTTACGGCGTACGCCGGGTCGACATCGAACTTCGGCGACAGCTCCGGATAAAGCGTCTGGATCGGCGAGTGCATCAGGTCGCCGGCAAACACCGCATCATCCTTGCCGCGGCCGAAGGTGAAAGCGACATGGCCCGGCGTGTGGCCGGGCGTCGGCAGGATGCGCATGTGATCGCCGACGGCAAAATCATTGCCGACAATCTCGGCCCGCTTGGCTTCCACCACCGGCAGCACGCTGTCGACGAATGGCGGGACCTCCGCCTTGGCGCTGGTCTCGGTCCAGTAGTCGAACTCGGTCTTGTCGAACACGTAGCGCGCGTTCGGGAAGGTCGGAACCCAGCGGCCGTTCTCCAGCCGCGTATTCCAGCCGACATGGTCGACATGCAGATGCGTGCACATCACATAGTCGATGTCGCCGACCGAAAAGCCAGCCGCCGCGAGGCCGCGCAGGTAACTGTCGTCGGTCTTCATGTTCCAGGTCGGCCGCGCCGGCCGGGGCTTGTCATTGCCGATGCAGCTGTCGATCAGGATGGTGTGGTGCGGCGTCTTCACGATGTAGGACTGGAACGCCAGGATCAGCGTATCGCTGTCATCGAGCGCACCCGCGGCCTTCATCCAGCCGCGGTTCTCGGCCAGCACTTCGGGTGTCAGCCCAGGCAGCATATCGTGCGCGGGCAGGAACTTGCCTTCTTCCTCGACGATGCGATGAATGGTGAGATCGCCGGCGGCAAATTTCAGGCTCATGGGTGACTCCTTGGAAAGATCAGTGCGCGTCACGCACGGCGGGAATGATGATGTTGGCGAGGATATCCATCGCCGCAAGGCCTTCTTTCGGTTGGCCGTACTGGGCCGCCGTCGTCATGATCACAAGGTCGAGATCGGGAACGATGATGATGCGCTGGCCGCCCCAGCCGAACGCCCCGACCCATTTCACCTCTCTGCCCTCTGCAAGCGAACGCCCCAGCCACCATTGATAGCCGTAGAACAGCGTGCCGCCGAAATAGCCGACGGCCTGGAAGCGCGGCGTGATCGATTGCGCAATCCACTCGGCCGAAACGATCTGTTGCTCCTTCCATCGTCCGCGGTCGAGCACGAGCTGGCCGATCTTCGCGGCGTCGCGCGGGCGGAGCCGGAGGCCGGCAGCCGCGGCAATCTTGCCGTTCTTCGGATAGGTCTTCCACTCGAGATCGGTGATGCCGAGCGGCTGGAACAGCATTTCGCGCGCGAACGCTTCGAGCGGTTTGCCGGAGACCTGCTGGAGGATGTTGCCGAGCAGGTCCGTGCCGCCGCCATTGTAATTCCACAGCTTGTCGGGCGGCGCAGCGATCGGCTTGCCGAGAACGTAGCCGATCGGATCGGCATCGAAGGCGAGATGCGGCTCATCGTTATCGGGATGGGTCCAGGGCAGTGTCTCGTCCCATTTGATGCCTGACGACATCGTCAGCAGATGGCGCAGCGTGATCGCGTCCCATCCGGCTGACTTCACCGACCGACGTTCGGGAAAGAATTTCACGACGGGCTCGTCGGCGCTCGCGATCAGCTTGCGGTCGATGGCGATGCCCACCAGCAGCGACGTCACGCTTTTCGATGCCGAGCGCATGTCGTGCCTGGTCGTCGCGGTGAATTCGATGCGGCCCTCCGGATCGCCCCACGGCTGGTCGATGCCGGCAAAATATTGCTCAAACACCAGCTTGCCGCGGCGTGCCACGACCATGGAATGCACCTCGCTGCCGCGCAAGCCGAGCCGCGCGCCGATGCCGCAGAGCTTTGCGCCATCGATGCCGACGCTGTCGGGCGCGGCGATCGTCCAGCCGTCGTCGAGCGCGGCCGGCGATCCGCAGGGCTGGACTTGTTGTGGAGGTGTCACGCCGTCGGCCCTTACGTCAGTGCCCGAGACGGTCAACGCGAGCACAAGGCTCGCGCCGAAGAGATGCAAGAGGGAGAGGCGATCGCGCATGTTGTCTCCCCCTGCCTTGGTTACGCCGCAGGCGGCGCCGAGATCTTCACCGACGGCCGCTCCAGCATTCTCCGGTAGAAGGCGTCGAGCTTGGGATAGGCCTTGCGCCAGCCGCTATCGGCGAAGCGGAAGTCGGCGTAACCGAGCACGCAAACGAGGCCGATCTGCGCGATGTCGAAGGACGAGCCGTTCAGGACGTCCGGCCGGTTCTCGAACCGCGCCATGCCGGCCCAGGCCCTGTTCCAGTGATCGTCATGCCAGGCCTGCCACAGCGAGCCCTGCGGCCGCAGCATCTTTTCGTAGCGGCACAACAGCATGGAATCGAGCATGCCGTTGATCAGCGAGTGATCGGTCTTCAGCTTCCAGCGCCGCGGGCCGTAGTCCGGGATCAGCCGGCCGCCGCCGATCTCGTTGAGATATTCGACGATGACGTAGGAATCGAGAATGACGTCGCCATGGTCGAGAATCAGCACCGGCAGTTTCTTCAGCGGCGAGATCCTGGAATATTCGTCGTTGGCCGTGCCCGGCGCGACGGTGGCCGGCACCAGCTCGATCTTGTCGATCAGGCCGAGCTCGATTGCCGCGATGCGCACCTTGCGGGCGAACGGGGAGGCGGGAGAGAAGGTGAGTTTCATGGAGAACTCCTTGCGAAGATTCTTTCCGCCGTCATGCCCGGGCTTGTCCCGGGCATCCACGTCTTGGGTGTTTCGAGGCGATTGAGACGTGGATGGCCGGGTCAAGCCCGGCCATGACGCATCGATGATGCGGCTTACCGCCCCAAATTACGCCCCGACGATTTCCTGGCGCTGCTCGCCGAGGCCTTCGATGCCGAGCGTCACGACGTCGCCGACATTGAGATATTGCGGCGGCTTCATGCCGGTGCCGACGCCGGGCGGGGTGCCCGTCGTGACGATGTCGCCGGGCAGCAGCGTCATGAACTGCGAGACGTAGGAGATGCACTTCGCCATCGTGAAGATCATGGTCGAGGTCGAGCCGGTCTGGCGGCGCTGGCCGTTGACGTCGAGCCACATCGACAGCTTCTGCACGTCGGGGATCTCGTCCTTGGTGGCGAGCCACGGGCCGACCGGGCCGAACGTGTCGTGCGACTTGCCCTTGGTCCACTGTCCGAGGCGCTCGATCTGGAAGTTGCGCTCGGAGACGTCGTTGCAGATGCAGTAACCGGCGACATGGTTCAGCGCGTCGGCTTCCGAGACATATTTGGCGCGGGTGCCGATGATGGCGGCGATCTCGACCTCCCAGTCGAGCTTGGTCGAACCGCGCGGCTTCTCGACCGCGTCATTGGGGCCGGACAGCGCGGTGTTGGCCTTGAGGAAGAAGATCGGCTCGGAGGGGATCGGGTTGCCGGTTTCCTTGGCATGGTCGGAATAGTTGAGGCCGATCGCGACGAACTTGGAGATGCCGGTGACGGGGGCGCCGAACCGCGGCTTGCCGGAGACGGCGGGCAGGGAGGCGGGATCGAGGGCGGAAAGCTTCTTCAGCGATTCCGGCGTGTAGGCGTCGCCGGTCAGGTCCTTCAGATGGGCCGACAGGTCGCGGAGCTGGCCGGATTTATCGATCAGACCGGGCTTTTCCGCACCCTTTTCGCCATAACGAACAAGCTTCATGTTGATCACTCCCTACGATGTCTTGAGGATTGTTACTGCTATACCTCGACACGCTTCATGGAACAGCGCGCCGCGAAATTCAACCGCCATGAGCGCGCTGCATTGCTGCCAAGCCTTATTTCAAGGCCATTTCGGTACAATCACCCCAGCGCGACGAACCTGAAGGCGTCGCCGTCGCGCTCGATGTGGCCGGCATTGAAATGCCCGCCGATCACCAGCGTCGGCGTGTCGGCAAAGCGCGAGAACAATTCGCGCCGCGTCGCGGCCGATTGCTTCTGGTCGGAGTCTGCGGTTGACGACCAGTCGAGGTGATACATCTGGCAGGGATGATGCGCGACGTCGCCGGTCAACAATCCTTCCTCGCCGCTGGACTTGATGTGGATGCTCATATGACCGGGGCTGTGGCCCGGCGTCGGGATCAGCGTGATCTCCTCGGTCAGGCGGTGATCGCTCGGCACCAGCTCGGCCTTGCCGGCATCCGCGATCGGCTTCACCGAATCGGCGAACACGGCGGCATGCGCGGGATCGTCGCTGTGATCGCGCCAGTGCTCGTACTCGGTCCTGCCGAACACGTAACGCGCATTGGTGAAAGTCGGCACCCATTTGCCGCCGACGAGTTTCGTGTTCCAGCCGACATGGTCGACATGCAGATGTGTACACAGCACGGTGTCGATGCTTTCAGGGGCAAAGCCGGCCGCGGTCAGCTTTTCCAGGAACGGATCGGAGCGGTTGTTCCAGGTCGGCACATTGCGGCCCTGCTTGTCGTTGCCGAGCCCGGTGTCGACGATCATGCGGTGCTCCGGCGTCTCGACCAGCAGTGAATGGATCGACATTTTCAGCCGGCCATCCTCATTGGCGAAATGCGGGATCAGCCAGGGCAGGCTCTGGATCTCTTCCCGGCCGGCCAGCGGCAGGATGAAGCGTGTGCTGCCGACGGTCTCGAGCTCGACGACTTTTGTGATTTTGACCCTGCCGATCGTCCATTGCATGCGGCGCGCCCTCAGTTTTTTTGTTTGTGGCCGGACCATGCGGGTTTCCGCGCGCCGGCGCAATGGATCAACTCGGCGCCTCCTGCGTTACCGCCTCGTTGGATGAAGGGAGTGTGCAATGCCGGAACTCGCAATTTCCCCTGAGAAGGTCGGCTTCTTGATCGAGAAGGCGCGGGAATTCGACGTCAAGGAGGGGATCGTCGATCCGGACTCCGGCTCGAACAGCACCGATGATGAGATGATCGATGTGCTGGAGGATAATGGCAGGGATCCTGTGGCACGCGAGATCACCGGCTTCATCGACGCACTGAGCGAGGACGAGCAGGTCGACCTCGTCGCGCTGATGCGGCTCGGCCGCGGCGACGGCACGATCGAGGAATGGGCCGATCTCCGCCGGGAAGCCGCGCGCGGACGCACCGGCCATGTCGCCAACTATCTGTTGGGCGAGCCGATGCTCGGCGATCTCCTGGCCGAAGGACTGGACGAGTTTGGCCTGGGGCCGAGCGACGAGCGCATCACGCCGATCCAGTAGGTTCGAAAGCTCTCTCCGCAGTAGCAGGAGAGCAAAATCATCGCGCGCAGTCGACGATCACGGTACCGATCTTGTCGCCCTTCTCGACGGCGAGGTGGGCGTCGGCTGTCTCCGTCAGCGCGAATTGCCCGGCAATGTTGTGCACGCGGGTGCCCGACGTGAGCCATTGCGTGATATCGGCCTGCGCGGCCGCGAGCAGCGGCGGCGGCAGCGCGAACAGCACCAGCGAGCGCACCGTGATGCACTTTTCCATCAATTCGCGCACCGGCAGCGTCGGCGTGCGGTTGCCGTTGGTGGCGTAGACCGCAATCGTCGAGTTCAACGCCATGATCTTCAGTGTGGTCGCAAGGTTGCCGCCGAAATCGACATCGATCACGCGGTCGACGCCGCGGTTCTCCGTGAAGGCCATCACCTTGGAGACGACGTCCTCGGTCCGGTAGTTGACGACCGTGTCCGCACCGGCGAGCCGCGCTTCCACGTCCTTGACCTGTGAGCTGACGGTCGCAATCACGCGCGCGCCGCCCCATTTGGCGAGTTGCACGGCATAGTGACCGACTGCGCCGGCGCCGCCGGTGACCAGCACGGTTTGGCCGGAGATCGGACCGTCGGCGAACAGCGCGCACCACGCGGTCATGCAGGGGATGCCGAGCGTAGCTCCGGCGGCGAACGACACGTCCTGCGGCAGCGGCGTTACCAGATAATCGGCAAGCGTGATGTATTCGGCCGCGGTGCCGAAGGCGCGGCCATTGCGTTGGCCGTTGAACAGCCAGACGCGGTCGCCGACGGCAAAGCGGGTGACGCCTTCACCGATCTGGTCGATGACCCCGGCGCCATCGCTGTTCGGGATCACACGTGGAAATTCCATCGCGCGATAGTTGCCGCTGCGGCGGCCGACATCGGCCGGATTGACGCCGGACGCCGCTAGGCGAATCCGGACCTCGCCCGGGCCGGCGTCGGGCGTCGGCATCTCGCCGACGGTGAGCACCGTCGGCGCCGCGCCGGTTCGTTCGTACCAGACGGCCCTCATCTAGCGCCCCTTTCCGAAGTTCGTGAACTCGTCCAGCGACCTCTTGCGCGAACTTCGGAAAGCAAGAGGGCGCTAGAAGACTCATGAATCTCAAGTTCCAAATTGGCCTCGCCGCATAGAGTGCAGGAACTTCAAATCGGCGGCACTAGAGCGTGCCCGGGAAGGCGCCGCCATCGAGCAAAAGGTTCTGCCCGGTGATGAAGCCCGCCCTGGCGCCGCACAGGAACGCGCAGGCGTAACCGAATTCGTCGGGATGGCCGAAGCGGCCGGCGGGGTTCAGCTTGGCGCGCTCGGCTAGCACCTGCTCGGCCGAGATGCCGCGCTTCTCGGCCTCGGGCTTTGCGGTGCCGCGCAGGCGATCGGTCTCGAACGGGCCCGGCAGCAGGCCGTTGATGGTGACGTTGTTGATCACAGTCTTGCGCGACAGGCCGGCGACGAAGCCGGTGAGGCCGGCGCGGGCGCCGTTGGACAGGCCGAGAATCTCGATCGGCGCCTTCACCGCGGCCGAGGTGATGTTGACGATGCGGCCGAACTTGCGCGCCATCATGCCGTCGACGGTCGCCTTGATCAGTTCGATCGGGGTCAGCATGTTGGCGTCGATCGCCTTGATCCAGTCGTCGCGGGTCCAGTTGCGGAAGTCGCCGGGCGGCGGGCCGCCGGCATTGTTGATCAGGATATCCGGATCGGGGCAGGCCTTGAGCGCGGCTTCGCGTCCCGCCGCCGTCGTGATGTCGCCGACGATTTCGGTGACGGTGACGGTGGGGTGCGCCTTGCGGATCTCGTCGGCGGTCTGCTTCAGCGCCTCGGCGCCGCGGGCCGTCAGAGTGACATGCACGCCTTCATTGGCGAGCGCGATCGCGCAGGCGCGGCCCAGTCCCTTGCTCGATGCGCAGACGATGGCGCGGCGGCCTTTGATTCCAAGATCCACGAGTTCACTCCCTGTGATGTCGGGTAGGTTTGTAAAGGTTCGATGGCGCCAGTCTAGCCAAGCCCGGCGGCGCCGGTAAGGGACGTGCAATGCATAAGTGCATGCCGGGTCGGAACGGGCGGGTGAGCACGATCGGCTAAATGCGCTGTTCGCGCCGAAGCCGCTCGATCGCCATCGTGGCTTCGGGCGGCAGCGAGCGGAATCCGGCTTGTCCGGCCGCGGAGAACAACGGCCGCAATTGCGATCCGTTGAGGAATTGTGGCTGCCTGGCCAGCGGCACCAGCTGATCGAACACCAGCACCAGCGTGGTCACGACGAGGCCGACCCTGATGGCGCCGAGCAGCGCGCCGCCGAGACGGTCGCCGATCCCGATTTCCGAGCCGACGGTGTCGTCGAGCATCATCCGCGCCATTTTTCCGAGAATGACGCCGATCAGAAGGAAGAGGCCGAACAACAGCACCCCGTTGGGCGGAAACGGCGATGATGGCAGCGTCGCGATGTGGGGCCCGATCATCGCCAGCACGGCGACCGCGAGCGGCATGGCGGCGAGATAGGCCAGGATGGTGACCGCACTGCGCAACAGGCCAGTCGTGAAGCCGGTGACGATCGCGAACAGCGCCCCGAGGATGACGACAATGTCGAAGAGGTTCATGGAAGGGAATTCCTGCCCAATCTCCTGCGATCCCCTGGTTGATGAAACGGGCTTACATTCGGGACAATTGTAGCGATCAATTGGCCAGTTTGATCCGGGAACCTGTCGATGTCCGACCTATTCGATGTCAGTAAAGAAATCATCCATTACCTGTGCCTCGCCGGGGCTCGGCCGGCGGTTCGCCCCATGTTGCCGCCCACGGCGCGGCCGTGGCGCTGACGACGCTCGTCGGCAGCAACACCCGCGTGGATTCCGGGCTCGCAACTCCGTCGCGCCCGAATTGATGAGACAAGTTACCCTGCCCGCATCTCTGCTCTGATCATCTCGGCGGCCTTCTCGCCGATCATGATGGTCGGCGCATTGGTATTGCCGCCGACCAACGTCGGCATGATCGAGGCATCGACCACGCGCAGGCCTTCGAGCCCATGCACGCGCAGTTTCGGATCGACCACCGCAAGCGGATCGCCGGTGCCCATCTTGCAGGTGCCGACCGGGTGATAGACGGTGTCGACGCGCTCGCGCAGGATATTGCGGATGTCGTCGTCGGTGCGCACGTTGGATGTGAAGACATCCTTCTGCTGCAGTGCGCGCAACGCGGGCGTCGCCATCAGCCGCCGCGTGGTCTTGTAGCCCGCGACCATCGATTCGAGATCGGCCTCCTCGCCCAGGAAGTTCGGGTCGATCAGCGGTGCCTGCATCGGGTCACGGCCTGCCAGCGCGACGGTGCCGCGGCTCTTCGGCCGGAGCAGGCAGACATGGCACGAAAAACCAGTGCCGCCGTGCCGCTTGCGGCCGTGATCGTCGACCATCGCCATGCCGAAATGCAGCTGGATGTCGGGGATGTCGAGATCGGGCCGCGTCTTCAGGAAGCCGCCGCATTCGGCGAAGTTCGAGGTGAGGGGGCCGCGACGTTCCCGTCGATATTGCATGATGGCGCGGAGCAGCCGCGGCATGCCCTTGAGCGAGATGCCGGCGAAGTTCGGATTGTCGGACATGTAGCCGAAGATGAAGTCCGGATGGTCCTGCAGATTCTGTCCGACGCCGGGCAGATGGTGCACGCTGGCAAGGCCGTGCTTGCCTAGCGCTGCAGCATCGCCGACGCCCGACAGCATCAACAGCTGCGGTGACTGGAATGCGCCGGCGGCAAGGATGACTTCGCGCCGGGCGCGAAGCTGCTTTACTTCCTTGCCCTGGCGGTACTCGACGCCGACAGCGCGCTTGCCCTCAAACAGGATGCGCGTTGCCTGCGCGCCGGTCTCGACGCGCAGATTGGCGCGCTTGTTCATATGCGGATGCACGTAGGCGCGCGCCGCGCTCCAGCGTTCGCCGTTCTTCTGCGTCACCTGGTAGATGCCGAGGCCCTCATGGTCTTCTCCGTTGAAATCCTCGCGGATGCGGAATTGCGCCTCCTGCGCCGCCTGCAGGAAGGTCTGCTGGATCGGATTGCCGGAGCGGAGCTTGTTGACGGCGAGCGGGCCGTCCTTGCCGTGATACTCACCGTCGAAATCGGAATTGTTCTCGGAACGCTTGAAGTAGGGCAACACGTCGGCGAACGCCCAGCCGGTGTTGCCGAGCGAGGCCCAGTGGTCGTAGTCGGCGCGATGGCCGCGTATATAGACCATGGCGTTGATCGCCGAGGAGCCGCCGAGCCCCTTGCCGCGCGGCTGGTAGCCGATGCGGCCGTTCAGCCCTTTCTGCGGCACGGTGTTGAAGGCCCAGTTATTGATGGTGCCCGCGACCATCAGCACCAGCGCGCCGGGCGTGGTGACGACCCAATTGTCGTTGGTGCCGCCGGCATCGAGCAGCGCCACCGACGTCGTCGCATCCTCCGACAATCGTCCCGCCACCGCGCAACCGCCGGAGCCTGCACCCACCACCACGAAATCGAATGTATCAGTCACGAATGTTTCCCCCTGCCTTTGTTATTTTCCGTCATTGCGAGCCACCCGGTCGGCGTGAAGCGCCGCCGGATGACAGGCTCCGCGAAGCAATCCACCTCTCCGCCAGCGGAAGCATGGATTTGCTTCGTCGCTTCGCTCCTCGCAATGACGCCTTGAATTCTACGACAACAGCCGCATCAGCTTCTCAAGCCGCGCGATCTTCGCGCCATAGGGCGGATAGAGATCGGCGAGCCGGTTGAAGCGCGAGCGGTAGAACACCGGCTTCAGCTTGGTCAGCGTCTTGAATCCCCATTCGCCGTGATAGGCGCCGGTGCCGGACGCGCCGACGCCACCCATCGGCTGATAGGCCTGCGCGAAATGGAACAGGCAGTCATTGACCGTGACGCCGCCGGACACCGTACGCGCCAGCACCGCGTCGCGGGCGGCGTTGTCGGTGCCGAACCAGTACAGCGCCAGCGGGCGGTCGCGCCGATTGACGAAGGCGATCGCCTCCGTTGCGTCGCGGGTGCCCATGACCGGCAACAGCGGCCCGAAGATCTCTTCCTGCATCACCGTCATGTCAGGCGTCGCATCGACAATGACGGTCGGCGGGAATTTGCGCCGTCCCTTCCACTCGGGATCGTTCGGCACAGCCGGCTGCATGATGGTCGCGCCCTTGGCGGCGGCGTCGGCGACCAGGGCCTCGAGCCGCGTGTAGTGCCGGTCCGAGACGATCGAGGTGTAGTCGGCGTTCTTGGGATCAGTGCCGAACATCTGCTGCATGTGGCCCTGCAGCCGCATCGCGAAGGGCTGCACTGCGGCCTGCGGCGCCAGCACAAAATCGGGCGCGATGCAGGTCTGCCCGGCATTGAGCAGCTTGCCGTAGGCGATGCGTTGCGCGGCTTCATCGATGTCGGCGGAGCCGTCGATGATTACCGGCGACTTGCCGCCGAGCTCGAGCGTCACCGGCGTCAGGTTGCGGCCGGCGGCTTCCGCGACCAGCCGGCCGACGCGGGTCGAGCCGGTGAAGATCAAATGATCGAACGGCAGCGCGGCAAAGCCTCTTGCAATGTCGTCGTCGATATCGGTGACCGCGAGCTCGGTGGTGTCGAATTTTTTTGCGATCGCCTCCATCAGCAACTCGGCGAAGCGCGGCACCAGCTCGCTCGGCTTGACGATGGCGCGGTTGCCGGCTGCGATCGCGGCCACGGCGGGCGCCAGCGTCAGCTGCAGCGGATAATTCCAGGGCGCGATGATGCCGACCACGCCGAGCGGCTGCGGCATCAGCCGGTTCTTGGCCGGCGCGAACTGCACCGTGGTCGGAACCTTTTGCGGTGCCATCCAGCCCTTGAGGTGCTTGGCCGCATGCTTGATCTCGCCGAGTACCAGCATGGTCTCGGCGATCGCGGTCTCGACGGTGGAGCGGTGGCCGAAATCGGCCGAGATCGCCGCTGCGAAGCGAGCCTCATTCTCGGTCAGTGCGGCGCGCAGGCGGCGCAGCCGGTCGAGCCGCGCCTGCAAACCCGGCGCCGGCTCGATGCGCGACAGCTCAAACTGGCGGTGAAAGGCCTCCTCAAGCGCGTACAGCCCCGGGCTCTTCAATGGCCGGTCCATGGCGTTTCCCCTCGTATGACATTTCCTTGACGGATTTTGTTGGGCGCCAAGCTCGGCTTTTGCAGGCAATCTGGCAAGAGCCGGTTCCCGGCGGTAAATTTGCAAGGAAAATCGGTGATTTCGACGTCACAAAATCCTCAAAAAGCCGCTCGCGGGGCTTTCCAAACCGGGCTCACGTTGATACATACGCCTCGCACCCGATGGCTTCGGCCCGGGTCGCCTTCTCAGGAAGCCTCCGGACGGATCGATCGGCGCCATTTGCTGCGTTGGCCGGCCGCTTCGGGCTCTCTTTCAGCAAGGCACGCAACGGTTTAACGCGGGGTGGAGCAGCCCGGTAGCTCGTCAGGCTCATAACCTGAAGGTCATAGGTTCAAATCCTATCCCCGCAACCAAATCTCTCAACCGGCAGAGATGAAAAGGCCCGCCTCTCGGCGGGCCTTTTTCGTGTTGGGCTGAACTTTGGGATTGTGCGCCTCGCGGCTCAACGTCCGATCAGAGAGTTGAGCTACGGCAATCCGCCTCCGCAGACACATCGTCCGCATTCGGATCAGCTGCGGCCGTGGCCCAGGCCAGTTCGACCAGCGTCACGATCCGCCGGCCGGCGCCGTCGAGCTGGCAGACGATCAAGCCTTGTTCCTCGATGTAAGTCAAAAGATGCCGCGCGCGGCGCAATGAGTGCGTGCCGTAGGCGCGGGCGATCGCTGCATCGCTTGGGCAGGGCCAGCCCTCCTTCGCCGCGCGGGCGATCATCATGAAAACGCCCTGCATGTCCTCGGGCAGCAGAGCGGCACGCAACGAGACGTCCTGCCACGAATCGTCCTCCGCCATGTCGGTGCCGAGCCCGGCGCGGGCGCGCGTCAGCATGCGGCGAAAATCGGTCAGCTCGGGCACAACGGCGCCGAGTCCCTCGATCCGGCAGCGCACCACGAACTCCTGATAGAGCACGCCGATGGCACGGAAGCCCGCGTCGGGCTCGGCGAGGATGGCGCGCAGGATGCGGTCCAGCCGCTCGCGCCGTTCGGCCAATTGTTCGGCGCTCGGCGGCGGCTCGGCGGCTTCGGAATCTTGCTCCGGTGCCGCTGGCTTCGCGGCCATCAACTGGCTGAGCAGGTCCGGCGACGGCGCCCGGCGCGGCGGCCGCACTGTTTCGGGCGGCGGGGCTGCGAGGATGATGGCGCGTGCGTCCTCCAGTGCCGCCTCAGGCAGCGGCATCAGCCGCGGTGCCGCGTTGCGCGGCTGCGTGTCCGTTGGACCGATGCGCAAGCCGAGCGGACGACGCGAGAGCGCGGGTCCCAGCGCCATGAATTGGCCGCGCTCGAGGTCGCGGAAAGCCTCCGCCTGGCGCCGCTCCATGCCGAGAAGGTCGGCGGCGCGCGCCATGTCGATATCCAGGAAAGTCCGGCCCATCAGGAAGTTGGACGCTTCGGCCGCAACGTTCTTGGCGAGCTTCGCCAGCCGCTGGGTTGCGATGATCCCGGCAAGCCCGCGCTTGCGGCCGCGGCACATCAGGTTGGTCATCGCGCCGAGCGAGAGCTTGCGCGCCTCGTCGGAAACTTCGCCTGCGACCGCCGGCGCGAACAGTTGCGCCTCGTCCACCACCACCAGCATCGGATACCAGTGGTCGCGGGCGACGTCGAACAGCCCGCCGAGAAAAGCTGCGGCGCGCCGCATCTGGTTCTCGGCGTCGAGCCCTTCGAGATTGAGCACGGTCGAGACGCGGTGGATGCGCACGCGCTCCCCGGCGACCTGCAGGCTGCGCTCGGTATGGTCCTCGGCATCGATGACGAGGTGGCAGAATCGTTCGGCCAGGGTCACGAAGTCGCCTTCAGGGTCGATGATGGTCTGCTGCACCCAGGGGGCGCTCTGCTCCAGCAGCCGGCGCAGCAGATGGGATTTGCCGGACCCCGAATTGCCTTGCACCAGGAGGCGCGTCGCCAATAGCTCCTCGAGGTCGATGGCCGCCGAAGCGCCGGCCGTCGTCTGTCCCATCTCGATCGCTACGGTCATGTGCCCCGACTCAAATTGTCCTTGCGGAGGCGCGGCTTAACAAGCCGATCGCGCCCCGTCGAGCGGACCGCGGCATCATCCCCAGGCACGAGCCGATCCCGCCGTGACGCCTTTGGGCTGGTCGCGGCGGTGACGACGATGTGAACGGCGCCGCTATTCTCATGCCGGATACCTCCGTCCCGTTTGCCGGTGGTGTCTGCTCGCACAAACCTCGCCATAGTCATCAGCACAAAAGAAACGTGCGAGGAAACATGACCGAGAGCATCGTCGATGCCCTTGCAGCGTCGGTCGCGGCGCCTGGAGCGGTGTCGCCGCGAAAAGTGTTTTGGGCGACCTGGTTCGGCTGGATGCTCGATGGCTTCGATTCCTCGATGTACAGCTACATCCTGGTCGGCGCGTTGAACGATCTGCTGCCCGCCAGCGGCATCGAGCCGAGCAAGGCCAATATCGGCATCTATGGCGGGCTGTTGTTCTCGATCTTCATGCTGGGCTGGGCCTGCTCGATGGTCTGGGGCTGGGCCGCGGACCGTTACGGGCGCGTCCGAATCATGTGCTGGACGGTGCTGGTCTACTCGCTGTTCACGGCGTTGTGCGGGCTTGCGACCGGCATCGTGATGTTCGCATTGTTTCGCTTCGTTGCCGGCTTCGGCATCGGCGGTGAATGGGCCGCGGGCACGCCCCTGCTGCAGGAGTCCGTGCCCGAGAACACGCGGGTGCGGCTCGCCGGATGGCTGCACACGGCAACGCCGACCGGGCTGTTCCTCGCCGCCGCCGTGACGCTTGCGATCGGCAGCACGCTCGGCTGGCGTGGCATGTTCCTGCTCGGCATCCTGCCGGCGCTGCTGATTGCCTATCTGCGCAGCAACATCCCGGAGCCCGCGCACAGTGCCACGCGCGAGCGGCCCACGGTCTCGGCATTGTTTACGGGGGATCAGGCGCGCACCACCTGGGCCGCCGCGCTGATGATGGCCTGTATCATCTTCGGCCTGTGGTCGTCGAACTTCTGGGCGCCGACCGTGATTGCGACCAAGCTGGTCGCGGCGGGTGCGACGCCGGCGCATGCGCAGGAGATGGGGGCGGTGGCCGGCCTGATCACCAATGTCGGCACGCTGATCGGCTGCCTGCTGGTGCCGTGGTTGACGGGATGGCTCGGCAGCCGGCGCCGCACCGCAGTGCTGTTCTTCATCGGCGGGCTGATTTCCGTCGTGGTCTGCTATGAAATCGCGATCGAATGGCTCGGCAGCCTGACGCTGTTCATGGTGCTGCTGCCGGTGCTCGGCTTCTTCACCAATGGGGTGTTCGGCCTGTTCACGATCTGGCTGCCGGAGATGTTTCCATCAGCGCTGCGCGGCTCGGGTTCCGGTTTCGCCTTCAGCATGGGCCGCGTACTCGGCGCCGCCGGTCCGTCCCTGATCGGCGCGCTTGCCGCCCGCACCGGGAGTTTTCCGCTGGCGATTTCGATGCTGTCGCTGATCTATGTGGTCGGCTTGCCGCTGATTCGGCTGGCGCCGGAGACGGCCGGAAAGCCGCTCGCGAAATAGCAAGCGTGCTGCGCGCGGCTTTGGCCGCGCGCCGTCACGCATCAAGAGGCGCTCATTCCGTCGACTTCGCGGCCGCCGGTGCCTTCGCCGGCGCCTTGTCGACCTTCTTCGACCAGGAGCGGTAGTAGGCCAGCGCAGTCATCAGCGCGATGCCGATCGCGCTGACCACGATCTGCATCCAGATGCTGCCGGAGACCTCGACCAGCACCAGATGCGCGATGACCGCGAGGAACACGCCGGTGCAGAACACCTCGAGCGATTGCTGGCCGCATTTGAGCATCGGCTGGAAGACCGGCCATTCGTATCCAGGCCAGTCGCGCGGCAGGAAACGCGTGACGAAGAAAGCCAGGATCACGAAGTGCAGCACGCGATAGGGCGCGAGGTTGGTCTTGTCGTTCGGATTGAACGCATCATAGAGCCAGGTCGGCATCGCCTGTCCCAGTTCCGGGAAGCGGCCCGCCAGCGTCATGACCAGCGCAAACAGCATATAGGCAGCACCGAGCACCAGGAAGCCGCGCGAGCGGATGAACGAGATCGACTCACGCGCGCCGCCGAGCGCAAACCATCCGCCGAACACGAACAGGAACTGCCAGCAGAACGGATTGAAATACCACGAGCCGGACGGGTAGGCCGGCAGATTCCAGCCGAAATGTCGTGCGGCGAGATAGAGCAGGAACGAGGCTGCCAGCGTCAGATTGAGCTTGCGCAACATCGCCCACAGCACCAGCGGATAGAACAGCATCAGCGCGATATAGAGCGGCAACACATCCATGTTGACCGGCTTGAACGCCAGGATCAGACCCTGATAGAGCGTCTCCGCCGGGTTCTGCATGAAGCCCGCGACGTTGAATTCATTCTGCAGATTGGGGTCGTGGTAGCGCTGGGAGAGGTACCCGATCTCGGCGATATAGATCACGAACAGCAGGACATGCGCGACATAGATCTGCCACGCCCGCTTGATCAGGCGGGTTGCGCCGATCACGGTGCCGCGCTCGAGCATCATGCGCGCATAGACGAAGGATGCGGTGTAACCGGAGATGAACACGAACAGATCGGCCGCGTCGCTGAAGCCGAAATTCTTCTGCGTGATCCAGTTCACGGCGTTGTTCGGGATATGATCGAGATAGATCGCCCAGTTGGCGAAGCCACGCAGCAGATCGAGGCGATAGTCGCGGCCACGCGGCGGCAGAACAGCCTTGACGTCCATCGGTTCGCTCCATCCCCAGTGCCCGCGAGTCCGACCGCGGGTCGTCCACGGCGTTATTCTAGAACATGATTTCGACGGCTGTGTATTGGTTTTCCGAAAGGGATCGTTTCAACAGCCGGCCAAACAACGATGAATTTGGATCAAATCGTTCGAGCTCAAAACCGGGACTCGTCATGGCCGGGCTCGTCCCGGCCATCCACGTCTTTCTCTGGCGGCAGCAAAGACGTGGATGCCCGGCCCAAGGCCGGGCATGACGAGCCGATGGAGCTAGCGCTGAACGAACCCGTTATGCAGCGTGGTGAACAGCGCCTTGCCCTTTTTCACCAGGTCGTATTTGCGGCCGTAGAGCAGCCAGACCGCGGTGAGGTGGCACATCCCGCCCATCATCAGCGACATCGCGGTGTAGGGATCGAGACTCCGGCGATAGATGCCGGCGCGGCTCGCCTGCTTGATCAGCTGCACATAGCGCAGCGCATATTTGTCGACCGCCTTTTTCACCCGCGGCTCGGCGGCAAGGACGCTCGGCCATATCTCCAGGAAGAACACGCGGCCCCAGCTCGGGTTGTCCTTGATGTATTGGAAGTTGGTCAGGAAGATGATGCGGAGCTGCGCGACGGGGTCGCCACCCCTGACCAGCAGCGGCTCGGTCTTCTGATACAGCGCTTCGAAATTGCCCTCAGGCACATCGAGCACCAGCGCGCGCTTGTCCTCGAAATAGTCGTAGATGCTGGAGATCGGTACTTTTGCCGCGGCAGCGACGTCGGTGAGCGAAGTGCCGTCGATGCCTCTCTCGCCGAACAGCTTGGTCGCCGCCGAGAGAATCCGCTCGCGCCGGTCGCGGCTGCGTTGTTGCTTGAGCTTGAGCGTCGTCCCCGAAGCCACTTTCGTCTCCTCGCGTCCCGCAAAAACAGTAAGGCAGCGGGATCGGAACACAAGTGCTATTGCGGCGACATGCAGCGTAAGATTGCCGATCAGACCGGGGCGTTCCGCCGCTCACGGCTGCGGAACGCGTTGCGGGCGATGATCTGGCGCATGATCTCGGATGTGCCATCCAGAATGCGGACTACCCGCGTTTCCCGCCAGATCCGTTCGATCGGCAGGTCCCTGGAATAGCCGGCACCACCGAACAGCTGCATGGTCATGTCGGCGACGCGCTGCACCATGTCGGCGCCGGCATATTTGGAGTGCGCCGCCGCGGCGGTGCGGGCGGCGGCGTCGCCCTGGTCGTAGCGCCAGGCCGCCTCATAGGCGACCAGGCGCGCGGCATGCAGCGCGCTCGCCATGTCGGCGATCTGCCACTCGATGCCTTGATGCTCGCGCAGCTTGCGTCCGAACGTCTCGCGCTCCGAGACATGATCGAGCGCGTAGTCCAGCAGCTGGCTCGCCGCGCCGACGCAATAGGCGCCCCAGTGTGTGCGCCCGGCATCCAGGCACCGCATCGCGATCGCGAATCCGTCGCCCTCCTGGCCAAGCAGGTTCTCGCGCCGAACGCGGCAGTTCTCGAAGATCACCTCGGCGTGCTCCGAGCCGCGGCCGGCGGCCATCTCGAGCGCGCGGCCGATGCTCAGGCCCGGCGTCGTCGCGTCCACGACGAACGCCGCGATGCCCTTCGCGCCGGCGGACGGATCGGGTGTGGCGAACACGGTGAAGACGCCCGCGGTTGGCGCATTGGTGATGTAGGTCTTGCGGCCGTCGAGCACATAATGATCGCCGTCCCTCCGCGCCCGGGTCTGGATGCGCGCCGCATCCGATCCCGCGTTCGGTTCGGTCAGCGCGAAGGCGCCGATCATCCGTCCGCTGGCAAGCTCGGGCAGATATCGGTCGCGAACCGCGGGCTGCGCGAAGAACTCGATTGCCCTCGATCCGATATGAACGTTCACCCCGCTCAGATAGTAGAAGGCGATGTGCGCCTTCGCGAGCTCCTCGATCGCGATGCAGCTGCCGAGCATCGAGAGGCCGAGCCCGCCGAACTGTTTCGGCGTGTTGGTGCCGAACAATCCCATCCGCCGCAGGCCGGCCATGGCGCTGTCCGGCACCACTCCAGTTGCCTCGATCGCGGCATCGTGGGGCTGAAGCTCGCCGCGCACGAATTCGCGCACCCGGCTTTGCAGAACGCGGAGATCGTCGGGAAGCTCGAACTGCATGGCCCACCAAAATTCGAATAATCTTCGAAAAAAATGTGCGCCGTCATTGCGGCGGTGTCAAGATTTTGCAGGAACTCCGGAGAACAAGACGTTATTCGCTGGGTCCCGGGTGAGACCGGCCGGGAAGGTCGGAATCTTTGCCTCGATGTCTTCCGCCGCAAGTTTGTCCATTTCTTGCGCGACAAAACCACGAGTTGTGAATAGGCAATTTGTCACTGGGGGAAGAAATGACGCTACACTCGCTTCTATCGGCTCGATCGGCGCGCACGATCATCGTCCTTGCCGCAGCCCTCGTGATCGGGCTTGCGTCGCCGGCCATTGCACAGCAGTCGCCCGCCGGCACTACGCTGGCCCGGGTCCTCGTGCTTGGCACCGGCGGCACGATCGCGGGTCAGGCCAGCGCACGCGCCGGCAATGCCTACGATTCGGGCAAGGTCAGTGCGGCCAACCTGATCGCCGCCATTCCGGGGATCGACAAGCTTGCCCAGATCTCGGCCGAGCAGATTTCGTCGATCGGCTCGCAGGACATGAACGACAAGGTGTGGTTCGACCTCGTCAAGCGCATTCGCGCGGCTGTTGACAACAAGGAGGTCGACGGCGTCGTCATCACCCACGGCACCGATACGATGGAGGAGACCGCGTTCTTCCTGCAAAACGTGCTGGACACCGATATGCCGGTCGTGCTGGTCGGATCGATGCGGCCCTCGACTGCGATCGGCGCCGATGGTCCGGCCAATCTCTACGAGGCGATGCGGGTCGCCTCGGCGCCGGAATCCCGCGGCCGCGGCGTGCTCGTGGTGCTCAACGACACCATCCATGCCGCGCGCTGGGTGCAGAAGACCAATACCACCAGCGTCGAGACGTTCCGCTCGCCCGATGCCGGTCCGGTCGGCTATGTCGACACTGGCTCGCTGCGCTTCCTGCAGCCGGCCGTTCCAGTCAAACGTGCCGGGTTGAAGTTGCCGGATGCGCCGCCACTGCCGCGGGTCGACATCATCTATTCGCACGCCAACATGGACGCCGCGCCGATCGAGGATGCGGTCAAGCGCGGCGCCAGGGGCATCGTGCTGGCCGGTGTCGGCGACGGCAATTCGTCGAAGGGTGCGATCGACGCGCTGGCCGCCGCGGCGAAGCAGGGCGTCGTGGTGGTGCGTTCGACCCGCGTCGGCTCGGGCTATGTGAACCGGAACGTCGAGGTCGAGGATGACAAGCTCGGCTTGGCGGTTTCGCTCGATCTCAACCCGCAGAAGGCGCGCGTGTTGCTTGAGCTCCTGATCGCCAACGGCGTCACCGATCCGTCGGCGGTTCAGCAGGCGTTCGCGCGGCCGTGATCGACCCACGTGAGGTGAGCACAGGCGGTACCACATTCGTCATGGCCGGGCTCGTCCCGGCCATCCACGTCTTTCTTGACGCAGAAACCAAAACGTGGATGCCCGGGACAAGCCCGGGCATGACGACGTGGAAACGTCAGCTCGAAAGCCGCAAGCCGGCCGCATAACCGTGAGGCACCATGTATCTCGGGATCGATCTCGGCACCTCGGCGGTCAAGACCGTTCTCGTCGACGCGGCGCAGCGCGTGGTGGCGAGCCGCAGCCAGTCGCTGACGGTGGCCTCGCCGCTATCAGGCTATAGCGAACAGGATCCGGCGCAGTGGATCGACGCCACGTTCACGACGCTGGACGCGCTGAAGGCGGATCATCCGGCCGAATTGGCTGCTGTCGACGGCATCGGCCTATCCGGCCAGATGCACGGCGCGACGCTGCTCGATGCCGATTGGAAGCCGTTGCGGCCCTGCATTCTCTGGAACGACGGACGCTCTGCAGCTGAATGCGGCGAGCTGGAGCAGCGCTGGCCGGGCCTGCGGGCGACGACCGGCAACAAGGCGATGCCGGGCTTTACGGCGCCCAAGCTGCTGTGGGTCGCCAAACACGAACCGGAGATTTTCGCGGCCACCAGGCTGGTGTTGCTGCCGAAAGCCTATCTGCGCCTGGTGTTGACGGGCGAGGCGATCGAGGACATCTCGGACGCCTCGGGATCGCTGTGGCTTGACGTGGCACGACGGGACTGGTCCGACGCGGCGTTGGCCGCGACCGGCCTGTCGCGCCGCCAGATGCCGCGTCTCGTCGAGGGTTGCGCGCCGTCGGCCCGGCTCCTGAACGAGCTCGCGCAGCGTTGGGGCATGAGCAAGCGGCCGATGATCGCGGGCGGCGCCGGCGACAATCCCGCGGGCGCCGTCGGCATCGGCGCGATCGGGAACGGCGCAGCCTTCGTTTCACTCGGAACCTCCGGCGCGCTGCTGGTGCCGACCCGCGCGATCGCTGCTGATCCGGCGCGTGCCGTGCACACATTCTGTCATGCCGTCCCCGGAATGTGGATCCAGGCCGGCGCGATCCTCTCGGCGGCGTCGTGCCTTGCCTGGATCGCGCGGCTGTTGCGGACTCCCGAGACCGAATTGCTCGCTCCGCTCGGAATGCGGCCGAAGGCACCGTCGCATGTCAGCTTTCTGCCCTATCTGTCCGGCGAGCGGACGCCGCACGACGATCCCGATGTGCGCGGCATGCTCGACGGCCTCGGCCACGGTACCGATCGCGACGCCATCGTGCAGGCCGTGCTCGAAGGCGTCGCCTTCGCGCTGGCGGATTGCCGCGACGTGCTTGCCGATAGCGGAATGGCGATCACCGCCGTGGATGCCATCGGCGGCGGCTCGCGTTCGCGATTCTGGCTTTCGGTGCTGGCCAACGTCCTCAACATCCCGGTGTATCGCTTTGCCGATGGCGAAACCGGGGCCGCGTTCGGCGCCGCGCGGCTCGGGCGCCTTGCGGTCAGCGGCGAGGCGATCGAGGCTGTCTGCACGGCGCCGCAGCGGGTCGAGATGTTCGAGCCCGACCGCGCGCTCGTGGAAGCTTATGCCGAACGGCTCCCAAAATGGCGCAGCCTGTACCGGCCGCGGCGCTGATGAAAGTCAGCGCGTCTCTAGAATGGCGGCCAGTTCCGCAACACGAATCCGGTTCCCGACTTGTGATCGCTTGAGGCTATTGCCCTGCGCTGCGGCCTTTTGTTTAATGTGCGCACGCGCGCGAGAAACCGAAAACAACTTGCGGGTGCGACGCAACGCCGTCGGCGCAGTGGGGAGGCAAGATGAACGACCCGATCCTCGAGATGCGCCGGGTCTCCAAGTCCTTCTTCAGCATCAAGGCATTGCGCGGCGTCGACCTCACGGTCTATCCCGGCGAAATCCACGCGCTGATGGGAGAGAACGGCGCCGGCAAATCGACGCTGATGAAGATCTTGTCGGGCGCCTACCGGCCTGACCCGGGCGGCGAAATCCGCATCGAGGGCAGGGCCGTTAATTTCAACGGCCCGCACGCCGGCCGTGCGGCGGGCATCTCGATCATCTACCAGGAGCTGTCGCTCGCCCCCAATCTCAGCGTCGCGCAGAACATCTATCTGGGTCGCGAGGTCTCGCGCTTCGGGATGCTGGCGCGCGAGGTGATGGAGGCCGGCGTCGGCCCGATCCTCGAACGGCTGGGCGCGGATTTCGCCGCGTCGACGTTGGTCGCCAGTTTGTCGATGGGCCAGCGCCAGCTGGTTGAGATCGCCCGCGCGCTGCACGTCCGCTCAAAGATACTGATCATGGACGAACCGACCACCGCATTGTCGGCCGGCGAGAGTGAGCGGTTGTTCGGCCTGATCCGCCGGCTCCGCGCCGAGGGCCTCGCCATCATCTACATCTCGCATCGCATGAATGAGGTTTACGCGCTCGGCGACCGCGTCACGGTGCTGCGTGATGGCACGCTGGTCGGCTCACTCGACAAGCCCGAGATCCGCGCCGACACCATCGTCCGCCTGATGGTGGGGCGCGATGTCTCGTCCTTCTACAAGAAGGAGCACGATCCCAAGAACGACGCCAGGGCGCCGCATGGCGCCCCCGTACTCGCGGCGGTCGACATTGCCGACGGCCGCCGCGTCAAGGGTTGCTCGCTGACCGTGCATGCGGGCGAGGTCGTCGGTCTCGCCGGGCTGGTCGGCGCCGGCCGCACCGAGCTCGCACAGCTGATCATTGGCGCCGCGCAAAAGATCGCCGGCCATGTCGAGATCGAAGGACGCACAGTCGATATCCGCGCGCCGGGCGAGGCGCTCGATGCGGGCATTGCCTATTTGACCGAGGACAGGAAGGCGCTCGGCCTGTTCCTCGATATGTCCTGCCTCGACAACATCAATCTCGCAATGCTGGGCCGCGATGCCAGGCTGGGCGGCATCCTCGACCGGGACAAGGCACGAGACCGGGCCAGCAAGGCATTTGCGGCTTTGGGCATCCGCGCCGCAGATGTCCGCGTTGCGGCCGGTAGCCTCTCCGGTGGCAATCAGCAAAAGGTGCTGCTGTCGCGCTTGCTTGCGACCACGCCAAAGATACTGATCCTCGACGAGCCGACGCGTGGCGTCGATGTCGGCGCCAAGTCCGAGATCTATTCGATCATCGACAACCTCGCGAAGTCGGGCACGGCGGTGCTGGTGATCTCGTCCGACCTGCCCGAGATCATCGGCATCTGCGACCGCGTCGTCGTGATGCGCGCCGGACAGATCGCCGGCGAAATAAAGCGGACGGCGACCGCGCCGCTCGACCAGGAGCAGATCATGGCGCTCGCAACCGGAATGGAGCAGCTCGATGCCTGATGACGGTGCTTCTGCGAAAGCCGCCACTGCGCCCGGTCTCGTCGCTGCGCAGGAGAGCAGGCGTCAGCGCACGCGGCTGTTGATCCGCTCGGCCGGCATGCTGCCGGTATTGGTGCTGTTGTGCGCCGGCTTTCATATGTTGTCGGACGGCCGTTTCTTCACCGCGCAGAATCTCGGCATCGTGGTGCAGCAGGCCGCCGTCAACACCGTGCTGGCGGCCGGCATGACCTTTGTCATCCTTACCGGCGGCATCGATCTCTCGGTCGGCTCGATTCTGGCGGCCTCGGCGATGGCGGGGCTGATCATCTCCAAATATCCCGACTTCGGAGCGTTGTGGTTGCCGGCCGCGGTGCTCACGGGCGCAGTCTTCGGCATCCTCAATGGCGGCTTCATTGCGCTGCTGCGCCTGCCGCCTTTCATCGTGACGCTGGGGTCGCTCACCGCCGTGCGCGGAGTGGCGCGCCTGCTGGGCGCCGACACCACGGTGTTCAATTCGGAGATCCCCTATGCCTTCATCGGCAACGGATCACTGACGCTCATTCCTGGCGTGCTGTCGATTCCCTGGCTCTGGGTGATCGCGCTGCTCGTGATCTTGGCTTCATGGCTGGTGCTGCGGCGGACCGTGCTCGGCGTGCATATTTACGCGGTCGGCGGCAATGAGAGCGCGGCGCGGCTCGCCGGCATCAAGGTCCGGGCGGTGCTGATCTTCGTCTATTGCGTGTCGGGCCTGCTCGCAGGTCTTGGCGGCGCCATGCAGGCGGCGCGGCTCTATGCCGCCAATGGCCTGCAGCTTGGCCAGTCCTACGAACTCGATGCGATCACCGCCGTGATCCTCGGCGGCACCTCGTTTGTCGGCGGCATCGGCTCGATCTGGGGAACACTGGTTGGCGCCCTGATCATCGCCGTGCTGTCGAACGGCCTGATCCTCACCGGCGTGTCCGACGTCTGGCAGTATGTGATCAAGGGTCTTGTGATCATCGGCGCGGTGGCGCTCGACCGCTACCGGCTGCAGGGTTCGGCGCGCACCTAGAGCATGATCCGGAAAAGTGTGAAGCGGTTATCCGAAGAGCTCATGCTCAAGCAAGTAACACAATCCGGCGCGGTCACTGGTCGCCGCGCCAGAGCTTCAACAGACCAGGGAGGAAGCCAATGAAGACGATCTCATTTGCCGGCGTCGCCATCGCGCTCGCCCTCGGCTCAGCGCCGTGCTTCGCCAAGGAGCTGAAGTCGATCGGCATCTCGCTGGGCTCGCTGGGTAACCCGTTCTTCGTCGCCCTGTCGAAGGGGGCCGAGTTTGAGGCGAAGAAATCCAACCCCAACGTCAAGATCACGACCGTCGGCTTTGAATACGACCTCGGCAAGCAGGTGACCCAGATCGACAATTTCATCGCCGCCGGCGTCGATCTGATCCTGCTCAATCCGGGCGATCCCAAGGCCGTCGGGCCAGCGATCAAGAAGGCGCAGGCTGCCGGCATCATCGTCGTTGCCGTCGACACCGCGGCCGAAGGCGCCGATGCCACAGTGACCACCAACAATGTCCAGGCCGGCGAGATCTCCTGCCAGTACATCGTCGACAGACTGGGCGGCAAAGGCGATGTGATCATCGAGAACGGGCCGCAGGTTTCCGCGGTCATCGACCGCGTGACCGGCTGCAAGAACGTGCTCGCCAAGAACCCCGGCATCAAGGTGCTGTCCAGCGACCAGGATGGCAAGGGCTCGCGCGAAGGCGGCCTCACCGTGGCGCAGGGTTACCTGACCCGCTTCGCCAAGATCGATGCCATCTTCGCCATCAATGATCCGCAGGCGATCGGCACGGATCTCGCCGCGCGCCAGCAGAACCGCAGCGGCATTGTCATCACCGCGGTCGACGGCGCGCCCGACATCGAGGCCGCACTCAAGGATCGCGGTTCGCCGCAAATCCAGGCTTCCTCCTCGCAGGATCCGTTCTTCATGGCGCGCCGCGCGGTGCAGATCGGCGTCGGCCTGCTCAACGGCCAGAAGCCAGCCTCGACCGTCGAGCTGTTGCCGTCAAAACTCGTGACGCGGGACAACATCGCCGACTACAAGGGCTGGACGTCGAACCGCTCACAATAGCACGGCCGACACGGGCGCGAGGGCGCTTCAACAGGCTGCTGCTGCCGCACGCGCAGGGCGCCGGCCGCAAGGTCAGCGACATCGCCCATACGGTCGGCTTCAACGACCTGTCCTATTTCCATCGCGCGTTCCGCCGGAAGTTCGGCATCGTTCCGGCGGGATGCAGATGGAACTGGGACGCCGGCATTGAACGCCCGCTGCCGCTGACGTAGATCAAGGGACCAGCTTTATCCCAACGCGTGTGGTCTCAATGCCCCTCTGGACCTGCGAACAATGTGGCGCCCAATTTCCTGAAACCGCGGCGTCGCCGTCGTCCTGCCCGATCTGCGAGGACGAGCGGCAGTATGTGAACTGGAACGGGCAGGCGTGGCTGACGCGCGAGGAACTCGCCGGGCGGCATCGGCTGGTCTGGCGCGACGATCTCGGCCTCGTTGGATTGGCGCTCGAGCCGTCATTTGCGATCGGGCAGCGCGCGCTGCTGGTGCCGGATCGCGGCGGCTGCGTGATGTGGGACTGCGTGCCGCTGGCGACCGCGGAGGCGATTGCCCATGTCAGGTCGCTTGGCGGGCTGAAGGCGATCGCGATCTCGCATCCGCATTATTATGGCGCGGTCGCCGACTGGAGCACGGCGTTCGACGACGCGCCGGTCTATCTGCATGGCGACGACGCGCAATGGGTGACGCGGCCCTATCCGTCGATCGTGCTGTGGCAGGGCGACGGCCATCGCATCTCCGAGGACATCCTGCTGGTGCGGACAGGCGGCCATTTCGCCGGCGCCGCCATGTTGCATTGGCGCAACGGCGCCGACGGGCGCGGCGCGCTGTTGACCGGCGACATCGCGATGGTGGCGATGGACCGCCGCTCGGTCAGTTTCATGTATTCCTACCCGAACTACATCCCGCTCAATGCATCAGCGGTCCGCCGTATCGCGCGCACGGTCGAGCCGCTGGCGTTCGAGCGGATCTACGGCGCCTGGTGGGGCAAGAACATCGCCTCCGATGCCAGGGCGGCGTTCGATCGTTCGGTCGAGCGCTATATCGCGGCGATCTCGGACTGACGGGTTCCGGCCGCTCGTCTTGCCACACGGCGCGATCGCGCTATATCAGGGCTTTCCCGCCACTTCCGGATTGTCCGAGTTTCCGCATGACCACCACTGCCGCCGCCGAATCCCAGCCGTTCCAGGCCGAGGTCGCCCAATTGCTGCACCTGATGGTGCATTCGGTCTATTCCGAGACCGATATCTTCCTGCGCGAGCTGATCTCGAACGCATCGGATGCCTGCGACAAGCTGCGCTACGAGGCGATCGCCGATCCCGGCCTGATCACCGACGGCACGCCGCCGGAAATCAGGATCGTCCCGAACAAGACGGCCAACACGCTTTCCGTGGTCGATACCGGCATCGGCATGGAGCGGGCGGAGCTGATCGACAATCTCGGCACCATCGCGCGCTCCGGCACAAAGTCTTTCCTGTCGAAGCTGACCGAGGCCAAGGACGGCGCCAATCTGATCGGCCAGTTCGGCGTCGGCTTCTATGCCGCCTTCATGGTCGCCGAGAAGATCGTCGTCACCAGCCGCCGTGCCGGCTCGGACGAGGTCTGGGTGTGGTCGTCGGAAGGCGGCAGCGGTTTCGAGATCGCGCCGGCAAGCGAGGAGGCCGCCCGGCGCGTCGCGCGCGGCACCGAGATCGTGCTGCATCTGAAAAAGGACGCCGCCAAATATCTCGAGAGCTACGAGATCGAACGCATCGTCCGCGAATATTCCGACAACATCCAGTTTCCGATCGTCCTGGTGCCGGAGGAGGGCGAGCCGCGCCAGATCAACTCGGCGAGCGCGCTGTGGCAGCGCTCGAAATCCGAGCTTAAGCCGGAGGACTATGCGCAGGCCTACAAGCAGATCGCCGGCGCTTTCGACGAGCCGGCGATGACGCTGCACTACCGCGCCGAGGGCCGGCAGTCCTATGCGGTGCTGTTGTTCGCGCCGTCGGCCAAGCCGTTCGACCTGTTCCAGGTCGAGCGCAAGGGCAAGGTGAAGCTATATGTCCGTCGCGTCTTCATCGCCGACGACGCCGAGCTGTTGCCCGCCTATCTCCGCTTCATCCGCGGCGTGATCGACAGCGAGGACCTGCCGCTCAACATCTCGCGCGAGATGCTGCAGAACAATCCGCAGCTCGCGCAGATCCGCAAGGCCGTCACCGGCCGCGTGATCGGCGAGCTGGAGCAGCTCGGCGAGAAGGAGCCGGAGACTTTTGCAAAAATCTGGGACGCGTTCGGTCCGGTCATCAAGGAAGGCCTGTGGGAAGACTTCGAACGCCGCGAGAAGCTGCTGGCGCTGGCGCGCTTCACCACCACGTCGGGCGAGAACCGCTCGCTGAAGCAATATGTCGACGACTTCAAGCCGAACCAGACCGAGATCTATTATCTGGTCGGCGACAGCGTCGAGCGGCTGAAGTCGAACCCGAAGCTGGAATCGGCGCGCGCCCGCGGCATCGAGGTGCTGCTCTTGACCGATCCGGTCGATGCGTTCTGGACTTCGGCGCCGCTCGATTTCGGCGGCAAGCCGCTGAAGTCGCTGAGCCAGGGCGATGTCGATTTCGGCCTGATCCCGCTGGCCGACGACAAGCAAGACAAGAAGGACGAGCCCGAGGCCGATGCCGCGACCACGATCGCCGTGATCAAGGACGCGCTCGGCGAGCGCGTCTCCGATGTCCGCGCCTCGCAGCGGCTGACCTCGAGCGCATCGTGCCTGGTCGCCGGCGGTGATGCGCGCGACCGCGCGCTGGAGCGGCTGCTTGCCCAGCAGAATCGCGCCGCGGTGACCAAGCCGATCCTCGAGATCAATCTGCGCCACCCTCTGGTCGCGGCGCTCGCGACTGACGCCGCGCAGGCCAGCGACCTCTCGCTATTGCTGTTCGAACAGGCGCAGATCCTCGACGGCGAGATGCCCGACGACCCCGCCGCATTCGCAAGCCGCATGAACCAGCTCGTGCTGCGGGGAATGGGGAAGTAGGCGAGGTCGTTCGTAGCCTCCACGAAGCGCAGCGTAATCCGGGTCATCTCGTCGGCTGAGACAGACCCCGGATATCGCTCCGCTCATCCCGGCTACGCACTTATGAGAATGGCAAAGCTGACGGCGCCGCATACCGGCGCTTGACAGGTCGCTGCCGTAATGATGTTATGTTATAACATTACACAAAGCCGATACCTCATGTCCCGCCGCCGGCCGTCCCTCCAGCAACTGTTTGATCTCGATGCAAAAACTCCCCGTCACCATCTTGTCCGGCTTCCTCGGGGCTGGAAAGACCACTTTGCTGAACCACGTGCTGAACAACCGCCACGGCCTGAAGGTTGCGGTGATTGTGAACGACATGAGCGAGGTGAACATCGACGCCGACCTCGTTCGTGATGGCGGTGCGAACCTCTCCCGGACTGACGAAAAGCTGGTCGAGATGAGCAATGGCTGCATCTGCTGCACCCTGCGCGACGATCTCCTGAAGGAGGTGCGCGCGCTCGCCGAGAGCGGCCGCTTCGATTATCTCCTGATCGAATCCACCGGCATTTCCGAGCCGCTGCCGGTCGCCGCGACCTTCGAGTTTCGCGATCAAGATGGCCAGAGCCTCTCCGACCTCGCGCGGCTCGACACAATGGTCACGGTGGTCGATGCCGCCAATCTCCTGAAGGACTATGCCTCGACCGATTTCCTCAGCCAGCGCGGCGAGGCGCTCGACGGCGACAAGCGCACGCTGGTCGATCTCTTGGTCGAGCAGATCGAGTTCGCCGATGTCGTCGTGCTGAACAAGGTCGATGCCGCGACACCGGCCGAGCGCGACGCCGCCCGCACCATCGTACGCGCGCTCAATCCGGAGGCCGACCTCGTCGAGACGAGCTTTGCGCAAGTCCCGTTCGACCGCGTGCTCGACACCGGCCGTTTCGCCTATGAGCGCGCGCAGCAGCATCCGCTCTGGCACAAGGAGCTCTACGGTTTTGCCGAGCATGTGCCGGAGACCGAGGCGTACGGCATCACGAGCTTCGTCTATCGCGCGCGGCGCCCGTTTGATCCGGTGCGGTTTCACGGCTTCCTGCGCGAGAGCTGGCAAGGCGTGATCCGCGCCAAGGGCCATTTCTGGATCGCGACGCGTCCGGATTGGTGCGGCGAGATGAGCCAGGCCGGCGCGATCGTCCGGACCGAAGGCCTCGGCTCGTGGTGGGCGGCGATCCCGCGCGAGCGCTGGCCGGATCATCCGGACTGGCAGCTGATGATGCAGCGGAGCTGGAATGATCTGTATGGCGATCGCCGGCAGGAGCTGGTCTTCATCGGCTCCGACATGAACGAGGACGATATTCGCGGTCGTCTCGATGCCTGCCTCGTCACCGGCAGGCCGGGCATGGACCCGCAAGCCTGGGAAAAACTTCGCGACCCGTTTCCGCCGTGGAGAAGAGCGGGCGAGGCGGCGTAACTCGGCAAAACCCGTCCCAATCCGCTGCGTATCTGCTAGAGAGTTTCGTGTCAGGCGGAAACGGTACGGCGTTGCGATGGCTGATGGCAGCGAGATCTTCTACGGCGGCATCCCGGTGTTTCGCGGTTTCGCGCGCCTGATGGATCCGGCGCTGTATGAGCCGTTGCCCGATGACTGGACGGTCGGCGTCGCCGATATCGTAGAGTCGACCAAGGCGATCGCGGCGCAGCGTTACAAGGCGGTCAACATGGCCGGCGCCGCGGTGGTCGCCGCGGTCACCAATGCGCTGGATGGACGCGAATTCCCCTTCGTGTTCGGCGGCGACGGCGCGAGCTTTGCGGTCGCGCCTGCCGATCTCGACCGCGCGCGCGAAGCGCTGGCGGCGACCGCGCGCTGGGTGCGCGATGATCTCGATCTGGTGCTGCGGGTGGCGCTGGTGCCGGTGGCCGCGATCCGTGCAGCGGGTGCCGATGTGCGCGTCGCGCGTTTCGGACCGTCGGCCAATCTCTCCTATGCGATGTTCTCCGGCGGCGGTTTGGCTTACGCCGATGCCGCGATGAAGCGCGGCGCGTTCGCGGTCGATCCGGCGCCGCCGGGCACGCAGCCCGATCTGTCCGGCCTGTCCTGTCGCTTCGAGGTGATGCCGTCGGCGCGCGGCGTCATCCTCTCGGTGCTGGTGCTGCCGGCAAAGGACGCCGATCCCGCTTCCTTCCGCAAGGTGATCGAAGACCTCGTCGTGCGGATCGAGAAAAGCCCCGATGCCGGCAGGCCGGTGCCGCCGGGCGGTCCGCCGCTGCGCTTTCCGCCGCAGGGGATTGAATATGAAGCGCGCGCCAAGCGGTTCGGCGGTCCGCTTGCGATGCGGCGTGCTGCGGTGCTGGGTTTTGCGTTCTGGGCCTTTGTCGTGTTTCGGCTCGGCCTCAAGGTCGGCACGTTCGCGCCAAAACTCTATCTGCAGCAGGTGGTCGAGAATTCCGACTTCCGCAAGTTCGACGACGGCCTGCGCATGATCCTGGATTGCACGCCGGAGCTCGCCGCCGAACTCGAGCAGCGCCTCGTCGCCGCAGCCGCGCAGGGCATCGTGCGCTACGGTCTGCACGAGCAGGATGCCGCGATGATGACCTGCTTCACGCCGTCGGTGATGCGCGCCGACCACGTCCACTTCATCGACGGCGCCCGCGGCGGCTACGCGTCGGCGGCGACGGTGTTGAAGATGCGCGCGGTGTAGAGCAGCTCGCGGCGACCTCCCTGCACCTCTCCCGCTTGTGGGGGAGGTCGGATCGCATCGGAGACGCGATCCGGGTGGGGGCTCTCTCCACAGTGGGACTCGTGGACCCCAACCCTCCCCCGCAAGCGGGAGAGGGGGGCACAGCTCTTCCGTGGTTGCTGCTAACGCTTACTTCCCAATCCGCGTCCAGGTCTCGCCGCCGCACAGGGCGCCGACGCAGCCTTCGACGCGCAGCGTGCTCTCGCCGGTGACCGTGATGCTGCTCGCATAGCTGCCGCCGTCGTCAGCATTGTAGATCTGGCCCGACCATTTGCCTGACGCGACCGGATGCATGCCGGAGAACAGCGGCAGCCCGACGATCGGCCGGTTGGCCAGCGACGGATTCGGATTCTTGTTGTCGACCTGCGGTCATCGGATCAATCGGGTCGCGCAGGCTCACGACCACGCCGCAGATGCCGCCGCCGCATTTGCTGATCTTGACGCGGGCATCGCCCGCCTGGGTCTGCCAGACGCCGAGCGGCTCAGGCGCGCCTTGCGCGTGCGCGGCGGGCACGCCAAGAGCCGTCGCAATGACTGCGATCACGAATCCTATTCTGCACGCCATGATTTATTCCCCAACCAGCTGGCCTGCATCACAAGTCGAAAAATTTCTGCAATGTCATATTCGCGCGATCAGGCGAGCGTGATGCGGAAAACTTTATCGCTTGCTGCCGAACCGGTCATGCTCGGGTAACGATCCGGTGCACGGCGGTCTGTCGTGCTTATCCCCAGCGGGTCAGCTTGATCGTCACGATCGTGGCGAGGCCGAATGCCACCATCGCGCCGCCGACCAGCGCAAACAGCGTCCAGGCCGGGGCGCTCACGGTAGCGAGCCACCAGCCGCCGATGCCGACCAGCAGCAGGCGGATGGTCCCGGCCAGCACCGGCCCGCCGACCTTGGCCGCCCCCTGCGAGGAGAAATAGAGGCAGACGCCGACGCCGAAGAAGCCGAAGCCCGGGCCGGCCAGCGCGAAATAGGACGAGGCCGCGGCAGTCACGCCGGGATCGGTGGTGAACAGCGCAATCCACAGCGTCGGCTTGAGTGCGACCACGAGTCCGACCAGCCCGACGACAAGTCCGGCGACCGTGCCGGCGGTCCACGCCACCTTGCGGGCCCGCGTGACCAGTCCCGCGCCAATTGCCATGCCGACCATCGGCACGGAGGCGACCCCGACCGCGAACGCGATCGGGATCAGCAAGAATTCGAGCCGCGAGCCCATGCCGTATCCGGCCAGCGTCTCGGTCCCGAAGCCCGACAGGATCTTGGTGAAGATCAGGATGGTCAGCACGCTCTGTAGCGGCGACAGGCAGGAGATCGCGCCGACCTTGAGGATGTCCAGGAACATCGCGCGCTGGAAACTGAACGCCGCGAAGTCGAGCTTCAACCGGCTGCGGCCGCTGGCGAGATACCAGGCGAGGAAGATCGCGCCGAGCGTGAAGGCCGTGAGCTGGCCCGCGGCGACGCCGCGCATACCGAGACTGGGCATACCGAACAGCCCGAGACCCAGCACGCCGCCGACCGCGATCTGGACTATCGAAACGGCGATCAGCGTCATCGAGGGAATTCGCATGTCGCCGGTGCCGCGCACCACGGAGGCGAGCGTGTTGACCAGCCAGATCGAGATCGCGCCGGAAAACAGCACCTGCGAGTAATGCACGGACTGCTCGAGCACGCCGCCGTGGCCGCCGAGCGACGCGTAGAAGCTGCGGCCGAAGCCCAGCATCATCACGGTGAAGAACAATCCGGCGCAGGCGCCTATGATCGCCGCATGCAGCGCCAGATCGGCGGCGCGGTCGCGGTCGCCGGCGCCGAGCGCGCGGCTGATCGCCGACGAGACGCCGCCGCCCATCGCGCCGGCTGACATCATCTGCGTCAGCATCGCGAACGGAAACACCAGCGCAATGCCCGCCAGCGGCTCGGTGCCGAGCCGGCCGATATAGGAGGTCTCGGCAACCGCGACCAGCGTCGAGCCGAACATCGCGATGGTGTTGGGGACCGCGAGCTTGAGCAGCGTCGGCAGGATCGGCGCGGTGAGCAGGTCATTGACCGGCGTGGCGTGCGCGGCTGTGGCAGGCTGCACGTCGTCGATCGAGGCATCAATGGTCATGCGTCAGCGGCTCGCTTTATCCTGGATCGTCATGGCCGGGCTTGTCCCGGCCATCCACGTCTTTCTTCGCGTGGAAACGAAGACGTGGATGCCCGGGACAAGCTCGGGCATGACGAGTTTGTGGAGACATTGACCGCGTCGATCACCCGCATGCGATTGCCTCGCAAGCGGGAGAGGGGCGCGCTGCCGATGCGGCTTGAATTCAGTGCCCAATGATCAGGCTCACAGCAATAAATGATGCTCAACATCCTAAGGGCAGTGAGAAGCGCAGGCCACCCGCGCTCGCGCGGGGGTCACCACGGCAGGCCGCATAGGTCGATCTTGCCCTGGCGCGGCGCGCGGACGATGTCGTTGACGAACGGTGCCATCGCCTCGAAGCGGATCTGCCCGGAGGGCTGTTCACAAGTGACTTCGCCGGTGAAAGGATGCCAGCCGCGCGCCTGGTAGAATGCGAAATTGTGCGGCTCGCAGAATAAGATTGCAAATTTTACCGCGTCATTGGCACGAATGGTGTGCACGGCGGCGTCAAGCGCGAGGGACGCATAGCCGCGCCGCCGGCAGTCCTCGCGGGTCGAGACCCCGCCGATGCCGCCGACATGCACCTTGTGGCCATTCCAGGTGATCGTCCGGAAATAGATACCGGCGTGACAAGCCAGCCCGCCGTCGTCTGGCGCGTCGAGCAGCACGCGCAAATCCGCGTGGGCCCATTTGATATCGGCCCAAGCTTGTTTCTCGGGTTGTTTTTCGACGGCATCCTGGCTCCAAACCGCCCGGAGCAACGGCTCGGCACGCCGCCATGACGCATCTCCGTTGAGAATATCGATTTCGATGCTCATCGTCTTCGGTCCTTGGTCTCGTTCTTGGCCTTGTTCTTGGCCTTGGGTTCTCGGCTGTGCCGATCTGTCATACGCGATCCGAAAATGCGGTATTTCTCAGCCGTGGAACCTTCTATAAGGGGGACCCGTTAAGTGTAGTCTTCCACCCTCTGTTGGACATCACCCATGACCTTCACGCTACCCGATCTGCCCTACGCCCACGACGCCCTTGCTCCCTACATGTCCAAGGAAACGCTGGAGTTTCACCACGACAAGCATCACCAGGCCTACGTCACGAACGGCAACAACGCGATCAAGGGGACCGAATTCGAAGGCAAGTCCCTCGAGGAGATCGTAAAGGGTTCGTTCGGCAAGAACGCGGCCGTCTTCAACAATGCCGGCCAGCACTACAACCACATCCACTTCTGGAAGTGGATGAAGCCGAACGGCGGCGGCAGCAAGCTGCCCGGCAGGCTCGAGAAGAAGATCAACGAAGACCTCGGTGGCTTCGAGAAGTTCAAGACCGATTTCGCCGCTGCCGGCGTCGGCCAGTTCGGCTCCGGCTGGGCCTGGCTGCAGGTCAAGGGCGGCAAGCTCGAGATCGCCAAGACGCCGAACGGCGAGAACCCGCTGGTCCACGGCGCGGTGCCGATCCTCGGCGTCGACGTCTGGGAGCACTCCTACTACATCGACTACCGCAACCGCCGTCCTGACTATCTGAAGGCGTTCGTCGACAGCCTCGTCAACTGGGATTACGTCGACGAGCTGTTCGGCAAGGCCGGCTAAGCCTCGGATGACGATTTTCTGGGCGGCGGCTTCGGCTGCCGCCCTTTTCTATTGGTGCTCCTTGCGGCGGCCGCGGCCATGCGGCACAAAGCGCGGATGGGGCAGGCGGCAAGCTATCTTCTGGTGTTCTTCGGCGGCGGTCTCGGCGCAACGCTCCGCCAGCTGATCAACGTCACCTGCGCGCGCAGCATCGGCACCGCGTTTCCCTACGGCACCCTCATCATCAACATCACGGGCTCGACCGTGATGGGCCTGATCGCCGGCTACCTCGCCTTCAAGGGCGAGGCCTCGCAGCCGTGGCGGCTGTTCCTGATGACCGGCATCCTCGGCGGCTACACCACCTTCTCCGCTTTCTCGCTCGACACCGCGCTGCTCTATGAGCGCGGCGAGCTCGGCCTTGCCGCGCTGTATGTGGTGGGCTCGGTGGCACTGTCGATCGCGGGTCTGTTCGCCGGACTTGCGATCGTGCGGCATCTGACTTGAGAGCGCGGGCCTCCGTCATTCCGGGGCGAGCGCAGTATGTGCTGGAAGTGACGGTGAGGCGAGCACGCCTCCGAGGCTCCCTCACGCGCGCGTGCCACTGAGTTGCCCGACGGCGCAAGCCCCCGCGGCGAAAATATTTCGCTTTATCAGAAGTTCAACTCAGTGTATGGTCTCCCCGTCTCACCCGATCGAGGGGCGCTTCGCGGTCGTCACGAACGTGGGTCGAGATGCGGTGGACGCCGATAGCGCAACTGACGAGTGCGCATGAAGCGGACGGTGAAGTCGTGTGGTCCCGACGCCCTAGTGGCAGGTGTCTCCCGCGAGATGCGAAGCATCTTCGCGAGACGGTGACAAAAAAGCCAAGTCTCGCCGGGGAGAGCACGAAGTAAGCCGTAAGCCATCGCGCAGGGAAAGCCGGATTGCTCCGGTTACACCTGTGGTCCTACCCCCGAGCTTTCTACCTTTTGCTCGGGGCCCATGGGTGCGATCGGCACCCGGCTTTCCCTGCGCCCTCTGTTCTAGAGAGGGCGGAACGAAGAGCAAAGCTCGGGCAATTCATGTCGCGAGAATGCGAATTTGCGTCCCAACCTACACCTGTCATCGCCCGGCTCGACCGGCCGCCCAGTACGCCGCGGCTTCTCAGTTCAAGCACTGCTGTCTCTGGAATACTGGATCACCCGCATGCGCGGGTGATGACACCGAGAAGCCGGTCTCTCCGGGCGTGTCGCCGCCCACCCTCCATCCGGTCGAAGCCATTCATCTCCGGAACCCGCCAACCGTCTCCTCCGGCGGCATTTCCCGCCTCCAAATTTCCCTTTGGTAACCTCGCCTTAACCATGATTAGCGTTTGGTTAGGGTCGGAATGCCGCGTGAAAAGCCCTCGTTTTGACATGTTGGCAGGGGAAGCAGGGCCCGGCTTTGGACGGGCCCCCCATGCGACAGATGTAAGAGGCTCTCGCGCAGTTTTGCCGCGCCGGGCGCGCGGCCGCGGAACCGGTGCCGATTGGCGGCCCGCCGAATTGGGACACTTGCGTTGAGAGGATATTGCCGATGAATCCCGCCGACGTGGCTCAGTCAACTCTGCCACTGGCATCGAGCGATGTGTCGCTGATCGCGTTGTTTTGGCAGGCCCATTGGGTCGTCAAATGCGTGATGTTGGGACTTCTGTCCTGCTCGGTGTGGGTCTGGGCGATCGCGATCGACAAGGTCCTGCTCTACGCCCGCACCAAGCGGGCGATGGACAAGTTCGAGCAGGCATTCTGGTCCGGTCAGTCGATCGAGGAACTCTATCGGGCCCTGTCCGCCAAGCCGACCCAGTCGATGGCGGCCTGTTTCGTGGCGGCGATGCGGGAGTGGAAGCGCTCCTTCGAGAGCCAGTCGCGGTCCTTTGCCGGCCTGCAAGCCCGGATCGAGAAGGTCATGAACGTCTCGATCGCCCGGGAAGTGGAGCGGCTGGAACGGCGGCTGCTGGTGCTCGCGACCGTGGGCTCGGCCGGCCCCTTTGTCGGCCTGTTCGGCACCGTCTGGGGCATCATGTCGAGCTTCCAGTCGATCGCGGCATCGAAAAATACCTCCCTGGCGGTGGTCGCGCCCGGTATCGCGGAAGCGCTGTTTGCCACCGCAATCGGCCTGATTGCCGCAATTCCGGCGACTATTTTCTACAATAAGTTCACCTCGGAGGTGAACCGGCAGGCCGCGCGCCTGGAGGGGTTCGCCGACGAGTTCTCCGCCATCCTGTCGCGTCAGATCGACGAGCGGGGCTGAGATCAATGATGGTCACGATGGTCACTCTTGTGAGCGCACGATCATGGCGATGAGCATGGCAGGGTCCGGCGGTAGTGGCAGACGCCGCCGCGGGCGCAAGCCGGTCATGGCCGAGATCAACGTCACGCCGATGGTCGACGTGATGCTGGTGCTGCTGATCATCTTCATGGTGGCGGCGCCGCTGATGACGTCGAACATCGACATCGACCTGCCGGTCGCGAGCGGCGGCAAGTCGATCTCGTCGAACCAGCCGCCGCTGACGCTGTCGGTCAAGCGCACCGGCGGCGGCTGCAACTCGAATGTCGAGCTCTATCTGGGCGACGCACCGATCACGGCCGCCGATTTTCCGTCCAAGATCAAGGCGATCGGGGACGCCCGGTCGGATGCCGAGAAAGTGGTCTATCTCCGTGGCGACAAGGACGTCTGTTACACGGATATGATGAAATTGCTCGGGGAGGTCCGGGCCGCGGGATTTAAGGCGAATATCGTCATCATTCCGGAAGGCGGATAACCACCATGTGCGGCAAGGCACGGGGAAGCCTGATTTGAAGGTCAAAGTCGACAAGACTCTGGCGGCGTCGATTGCCCTGCACGTCCTCGTGATCGGGTGGGGCCTCGTGTCGTTTTCCACCAGGGCGTTCGTGATGCCCGAAGAAGAGTCCGTCGCGGTCGACGTGATCTCCGCCGATCAGCTCTCCCATGTCATGACCGGCCAGAAGGACGGCAAGAAGGAAAATCCCAAGCCGCTGGTCGACAAGGTCGCCGAAGCCAAGCCGGTCGACGACATGGTCGGCAAGGTCGAGGAAAAGAAACCGCCGGTGGTGACCGAAACCGCGCCCGCGCCGACGCCGAAGGTGGAGAAGCCCGAAGACAAGAAGCCGGATCCGCCGAAGAAAGTCGAGAACAAGCCGAAGGAAGAGCCGACGCCGGTCGAGAAGAAGCCCGATCTGGAGAAGCCCGACCCGATCGCCGAAGCGATCAAGAAGGAAGAGAAGAAGCCGCCGCCGAAGCCTGTCCAGCAGGCCGCCAAGCCGCCGCCGGAACAGAAGCCGAAGGAGCGCACCTTCGACCAGAGCAAGATCGCAGCGCTGCTCGACAAGCGCGATCCGACGCGCACTGCGGCGACCGGCGATACGCTCAACGCCAATGCCGCGCTCGGCACGGCAAAGGGCAAGGCCGCCGACAACTCCGCGAGCTGGGGCGCGATGTTCAGGCAGCAGGTCGAACGCTGTTGGAAAAACAAGCCCTACGGCAGCCTTGAGGAGCAGCGGACCCAAGTGGTGATCGATGTCGATCTGAAGCGCGACGGCACGCTCGCGCGCATGCCGGTGGCAGAAGGCGCTCCGGCTACGCCCTACATGCGCGTCTATCAGGAAAGCGCCCTCCGCGCGATCATCGCATGTCAGCCGTACAATCTGCCTGCGGGCTGGTTCGACGAATGGAAAGCATTCGCACCAGTGTTCAAAGAGAATAATACGTAAGATCAGCTGCGACGCTTGACCTATAGCTAACAAAGTCTACGGACAATGACCGACAACAATAATTTGCGTGCAATGATGTTTCGCCTCGACCGCCGACAGATGATTTCCGGCATGGCCGCCTTTTCCGCGCTCGCGGCTGCGCCCTTCCGTCAAGCCATCGGACAGGAAGGCGGGCGCAAGCAGGTTCCCATCCCGGGGGGCGAGTTCGCGCCGGTGCCGATTGCGATCCCGAATTTTGCGGCCGGCACGCCCGGCGACGCTGAAGTCGGCGTTGGCGTGACGCAGGTGATCACCAACAATCTGAAGCGCAGCGGATTGTTCGCGCCGATCGATCAGGCCGCCTATCTCGAGAAGCAGATCAACATCGACGCGGCGCCGAACTTCAACAACTGGAAGAGCATCAACGCGCAGGCGCTGGTGACCGGCCGGATGACGCGCCAGGGCAACGGGCGCGTCAAGGCGGAGTTCCGGCTCTGGGACGTCAACACCGGCCAGCAACTCGCCGGTCAGCAGTATGACACTTCGGCCGAGTACTGGCGGCGCATCGCGCACATCATCTCCGACCAGATCTACGAGCGCATGACCGGCGAGAAGGGCTATTTCGACACCCGCATCGTGTTCGTCGACGAGAGCGGCTCGGCGGATCGCCGCGTCAAGCGACTCGCGCTGATGGACCAGGATGGCGCCAATGTGCGCTATCTGACCCGCGGCTCGGACCTCGTGCTGACGCCGCGCTTCTCGCCGTCGACCCAGGAGATCACCTATATGGAGTTCGGGCAGGGCGACCCGCGCGTCTATCTGCTCAACATCGAGACCGGCCAGCGCGAGATCGTCGGCAACTTCCCGGGCATGTCGTTCTCGCCGCGCTTCTCGCCCGACGGCCAGCGCGTGATCATGAGCCTGCAGCAGGGCGGCAATTCCAATCTGTTCGTGATGGACCTGCGTTCGAAGTCGATGACCCGGCTGACCGACACGCCTGCGATCGACACGTCGCCATCTTACGCGCCCGACGGCACGCGGCTCTGCTTCGAATCCGATCGCGGCGGCAAGCCGCAGATCTATGTGATGCCGGCAACCGGCGGCGCGGCCCAGCGCATCTCGTTCGGCGACGGCACCTATTCGACGCCGGTGTGGTCGCCGCGCGGCGACTACATCGCCTTCACCAAGCAGGGCGGCGGACAGTTTGCGATCGGCATCATGAAACCGGACGGCTCGGGCGAGCGCATCCTGACCTCGGGCTTCCACAATGAAGGCCCGACCTTTGCGCCGAACGGGCGCGTCGTGATGTTCTTCCGCGATCCCGGCGGCAACAGCGGTCCGTCGCTGTTCACCATCGACGTCTCCGGGCGCAACGAGCTGCGGGTGCCGACCCCGGGTTTTGCCTCCGATCCCGCCTGGTCGCCGCTGTTGTCGTGAGCTTACGCCGACCTCCTCCGGGGAACCCCGGAGGCGGTCCGGCAGCTCTTGCCTAGCGCACTGAATCTTATGGTGAATTTCGGCCGTCAATCGTCCGCGGCAAGGACTCGCTAACGATGTTCCCTCAGAAAGACTTCACCTGCGATCAGTAAGAGTGCGAGCTGCAAAAGGACGCGCGCTCTCACAATGCAGTTTGCAAGTCAGACGGGTGAACCGGACCAGTCGATGTCGCCGACGATCTCCGCGGCGCTGGTCGATTCCCTGTTCATGAACCCCGCGCCCATGATCTTCGGCGCCTTCGGCCCCGCCATCGCGGGCGCCGTGATTGCGGCTGTCACCGGCAATCTCCTGTCCTGGCTGTGCGTGCCGCTGTTCATCGTGGTGGGTCTGGCGCGCGCGCTGCAGATGTACCGCTACCAGCAGCGCAATTCCCGTCTCACGATCGAAGAGTCCGTGACCTGGGAGAAGCGCTACCGGATCGGCACCATCGCCTACGGCATTTCGCTCGGCATCTGGGGCGTCACCGTCCTGCTCACGACCAAGGATGCCGCAGCCCATATGCTCTGCGTGACCACGGTGGTCGCCTACACCTCGGCGGGGGTAGGGCGGACCTTCGGCAGGCCGCAGATCTTCCATCTGCATCTGTTGATGTCGATCGGTCCCCTGATCGCCGCGCTGATGTATGTCGGCGGTCCCTATCACATCGCCCTGGCGCTGCTCAGCCTGGTGTTCTTCAGCGCCATCCGGCACCTCACCTCCAGCCTGCAGCGCATCTATGTCAACGCCTGGATCGCGAAGGAGCGCGAGGCGGCGCTGGCCGGCCAGTTCGATACCGCGCTTAACAACATGCCGCACGGCCTGTGCATGTTCAACGCCGACGGCCGCCTTGCGGTGATGAATCACCGCTTCATCGAGATGATGCAGCTGTCGGACGATTTCGTGCAGCGCGGCGCCAGCGCGACCGACATCTGCAATGCCTGTGTCCTGTCCGGCGCGATCTCGGCCGCCGCCGCGCAACAGATTCTCTACGAGATCGAGAGTTCGCAGCGCGGCGACATCGTCACCAGCGATCCCGATCCGGCCCAGAACCGTTCGCTAGACTGGACATTCCAGCCAATGGCCGGCGGCGGCACGGTCGTGCTGGTCGAGGACATCACCGAGCGCAAGGACGCCGAGGCCAGGATCAGCCACCTCGCGCGCTACGACGAGCTGACCGCGCTGCCCAATCGCGTCAATTTCCGCGACGAGATCGGCCGGCTGCTCGCCATGCAGCACGGCGACCATCGCTCCGCATTGCTGTTCGTCGACCTCGACCAGTTCAAGCAGGTCAACGATACGCTCGGCCATCCCTGCGGCGACCAGCTGCTCTGCGCGGTCGCCGAGCGGCTGCGCGAGATGCTGCGTCCGGAAGATTTCGTGGCGCGGTTCGGCGGCGACGAGTTCGTCGTGTTCCAGCAGAACATCCACTCGCATGAGGACGCCGCCGCGCTGGCACGGCGCATCGTCGACCGCCTCAGCGAGCGCTACAAGATCGACAACCATCTGGTCGAGATCGGCGCCAGCGTCGGCATCGCGATGACGGCGCCCGGTGTCGGTGCCGATACGCTGCTGAAGAACGCCGACATGGCCCTCTACCGCGCCAAGGCCGACGGCCGCGGCACCTTCTGCTTCTTCCGCGACGAGATGGCGCAAACCGTCGAGGCCCGCCGTATCCTCGAGCTCGATCTGCGCAAGGCGCTCGCCAACGAGGAATTCGAGCTGTTCTACCAGCCGCTGATCAACCTGAAGTCCGGCAAGGTATCGACCTGCGAAGCGCTGTTGCGCTGGAACCATCCGGTGCGCGGCACGGTGTCTCCGGTCGACATCATTCCGGTCGCAGAGGACATGGGCCTGATCGTCGACCTCGGCCGCTGGATCCTGCGCAAGGCCTGCATGGAATGCATGAAGTGGCCGGAAGCGGTCAGCGTCGCGGTCAACTTCTCGCCGCAGCAGTTCCATCAGCGCGACGTGCTGAGCGAGGTTCGCTATGCGCTTGAGGTCTCCGGTCTGCCGGCGCACCGGCTCGAGATCGAGATCACCGAATCCTCGCTGCTGCACAACACCGAGCTGACCCACGACGTGCTGTCGCAACTGCGTTCGCTTGGCGTGCGGATCTCGCTGGATGATTTCGGCACCGGCTACTCGTCGCTCAGCTACCTGCACAATTTCCCGCTGCAGAAGGTCAAGATCGACCGCTCCTTCCTCGAAGGCATCGACAGCGATCGCCCGCTGACCTTGCTGCGCGGGGTAGCGCGGCTGTCGGCGGATCTCGGCATGTCGGTCGTGGTCGAGGGCATCGAGACCAATGAGCAGCTCGAATTGATCAGCGCCGATGGCGCGGTGACCGAAGCACAGGGATATCTGTTCAGCCGGCCGGTTCCCGCGCTCCGCATCCGCCAGTTGCTCAATGCCTCGCACGGCCGGCGGACCGACGAGCAACTGCACGTAGTTCCCTCGCGCTCGATCGCGTGAGCCGACTGAATATCTTCAATCGATGGTTGTGAGGGCGTTCGGCTGCACGAAATGCGCCATTGCGGTCAGAGGTTAACTGTATTGCCGCGATTGCTTTGACGAGAATTAAGAAGCTGTTAATCTTTTGGCTCGCGCGCTGAAGTTGTTGGGTTGTTGAGGGAGTACTAAATGAGGTCCGCGGCCGAAGCCATCAAGCCCGCGACAGGAAGGCTTGCGGACCCCCTAGATCAAGTCGACTACCGCCTCGCTCAGACCCCGGAACAGAAAGACGAGATCTACCGGCTCCGCTACCGCGCCTATCTGCGCGAAGGCGCGATCCGGCCGTCAGCGGACGAGCGCGTCGCCGATCAGTTCGACGATGCGCCGAATGCGTGGATCTTCGGCGTCTACCTGCAAGGCGAACTCTGCAGCTCGATTCGCATCACCGTGGCGACGCCGGACTGGCGCTCCTCGCCGACGATCGATGTGTTCGGCGACGTGCTGCTGCCGAAACTTGATCAGGGTCTGGTTTTCATCGATTCGACGCGTTTTGTTGCGGATCCCGAGAAGGCGCGGAACAATCCGGAACTCCCCTATGTCACGGTGCGCCTCGGCTCGACCGCGGGCGTGCATTTCAATGCCGATTACGGCCTGGCGCCGGTCCGGCCCGAGCACATGGCGTTCTACCGGCGCGTGTTCCTGCACGAAACCTGGTCGGAGCCGCGGCTCTATCCCGGGCTCGTGAAGCCGGTCGGCTTGATGGCGTCGCATCTGCCGACGGTGCGGGAACGCGTGCTCGCCCGCTATCCGTTCCTGCGCTCGAGCGCCTTCGAGCGACGCATGCTGTTCGACCGGGAAGGCCAGTTGCAGCCGGACGGTATTGTCCGGCCGTTCGAGCGCGCTTCGATCGTGCCGAATCCCTGAGCAGACCGGCGTTCTGATCGATCTGACGTCGGCCGACTGTTGCGCGCAGGCCAAATTGCCCTGCAAAAGCGGCCGGTTCCGGCGAACCTTGTCTTCCCTTCACCATCGCGCCACATTTGCCACCCATTAACCATCGGGGGCGCTTTTCGCCATTGCCTGGCATTTGATGGGGTCCAGCAAGGTCTCGTCAAGGTTGACGGAACGTTCGCTTAACCATCGCCCTGTAGACCCAATGGACAGTACGAAGAGCGTGAGCGTGGAGGCTCCGGAATGAAACATCAGATGCGTATCCTCCAGGGTATGAAGCTGGCTGCGGTTCTGGCGGTGGCGTTGTCGATGGGTGCCTGCGCCAACAAGAACGGCATGGGCGCCGATGGCGCGATGGCGAGCGCCGCGACCCCGGGCAGCCAGCAGGATTTCGTGGTCAATGTCGGCGACCGCGTGTTCTTTGAGAGCGATCAGACCGATCTCAGCCCGCAGGCGACTGCGACCCTCGACAAGCAGGCGCAGTGGCTGCAGACTTACAACCGCTATTCCTTCACCATCGAAGGTCATGCCGACGAGCGCGGCACGCGCGAATACAACATCGCGCTCGGTGCCCGTCGTGCCCAGTCGGTCCGCTCCTATCTCGCCTCGCGCGGCATCGATCCGAGCCGCATGCGCACCATCTCCTACGGTAAGGAACGCCCGGTCGCGGTCTGCAACGACATCTCCTGCTGGTCGCAGAACCGCCGAGCCGTCACGGTGCTGAACGCCAGCTCCTGACGCGAGCCTGAATGTGTGTTTCCAAGCCGGCGCCTCCGGGCGCCGGTTTTGTTTTGGCCGCGCGGACGAACAACTGACGCCACGTCATCTTGATGAACGAAGCTGCGCGCAATTGGCCACTTGCTTGTTCCGGCGTCCGTACTAAACCGGTATCCGCGACGCTGTCCCGGATTTGAAGTGGCAGTCACAATTCCGGCGTACTCCGCCTTTCAATGTCGCTCGCTTTTTACGTCGATCTCGTCGTCAGGGCAAAATGTCATCCAGGCTTCACTTTCTTTCCTCCGCCGCAGCGATTGCGGCGCTGTTCGTTTTTTCTGTTCCGGCCTTTGCCCAATCCGACGATTCCGATGCCGAAATGCGGATCGAGCGGCTCGAAAACCAGCTGCGGCAGCTGACCGGCCAGAACGAGGAGCTGCAGTACCGCAACCGCCAGCTCGAGGAGCGGCTGCGCCAGCTTGGCAGCCAGCCGCCCGGCTCTGGCGGACAGGCTCCGGCGGCTCAGCCCGGTGTCGCGGCGGTGCCGCCGGCGCAGCAGCCGCAAGCCTACCCGCAAGCTCAACCCGGCTACGGCCAACCGCAGCAAGGATATGGCCGCCAGCCGCAGGGCGGCTATGATCAACAGCAGATCGCAGCGCCCGCGCCGATCGTGCAGGAGCCGGCGCCGGCGGCCGCTTCCGGCCGCCGCGGTCGCGGCGATGCCTTCGATCCGACCCAGAACCCGAACGCCCCAGGCGCCCCTCGCGTACTCGGTGGGGGCGGCCAGATGCCGATGCAGAGCGATGCCGCGGTCGGTGCGCCGGGCGGCCGTGGGGCGGGCGAGCCGCTCAATCTCGGCAACACCAGCCCGCAGCGCGCGCCCGGTGCGAGCGCGGCTCTGACCACATTGCCGCCGTCGGCCACGTCGAAGGACGAATTCGACCTCGGCATCGGCTACATGCAGCGCAAGGACTATGCGCTCGCCGAAGAGACCATGAAGAACTTTGCCCAGAAGTATCCGGGCGATCCCTTGGTGGCGGACTCGCAATACTGGCTCGGTGAAAGCTATTTCCAGCGCCAGCAATATCGCGACGCTGCGGAAACCTTCCTCGGCGTGACCACCAAGTTCGACAAGTCCGCGAAGGCGCCAGACGCGCTGCTGCGGCTCGGCCAGTCGCTGGCGGCGCTGAAGGAAAAGGAAGCCGCCTGTGCCGCATTCGGCGAGATCACGCGGAAGTACCCGCGCGCGTCCGGCGGGGTTAAAGCTGCGGTTGACCGCGAGCAGAAGCGCGTGAAGTGCTAAACCAGCAAGGGAAGGCCGCTTCCGGCCTTTCCGCGACATGCCGGTTTTGCGATGCCTGACGACCAATCCGCTATCCCGGCGAGGGACGCCAAGCGCCTGTTCGCGGGCCTCGCGCGTGCGCCAGCGATCGTGCTTGCGGTGTCCGGCGGTCCCGATTCGGTTGCGCTGATGTGGCTGGCCGCGCGCTGGCGCCGCGCGCTCGCGCAAGGACCGCGGCTGGTGGCGGTCACGGTTGATCACGGCCTGCGTCCAGAAGCGGCCCGAGAGGCGCGCGACGTCAAGCGGCTGGCGCGAGGCCTCGACCTACCGCACCAGACGCTGCGCTGGAGCGGGCCCAAGCCCGCGACCGGCGTGCCGGCGGCTGCACGCGAGGCGCGCTACCGTCTGCTCGCGCAAGCCGCGCGCAAGCACCACGCAACGCATATCCTGACCGCGCACACCCGTGACGATCAGGCCGAGACGCTGTTGATGCGGATGCTGCGTGGCAGCGGCATCGCCGGCCTCGCTGCGATGGCGCGCGAGGCCGAGCGCGACGGCGTTATGCTGACGCGACCGTTGCTCGACATCTCCAAGGCGCAGTTGATCGCGACGCTGAAGAAGGCGCACATCGGCTTTGCCGACGATCCGACCAACCGCGATCCGTCCTTCACGCGGCCACGGCTGCGCGCATTAATGCCGATGCTGGCAGGAGAGGGCGGCGACGCGCGGAACCTGGCGCGGCTTGCGGCTCGGATCGCGCGAGCCAACACCGCGCTGGAGGTGCTGGTCGACGGCGCCGAGCGCTATCTTGCGTTGAAAGATGAGGATAACCCTCGCACCGGCTTCGACGCTGCGCTGTTCGCGATGATGCCCGAGGAAATCCGCCTCCGCCTCCTCAAGCGCGCTATCGACCGCATTGGACACGAGGGACCGGCCGAGCTCGGCAAGGTCGAGACCCTGCTCGCCGCAGTGGATGAGGCCATCGATGAGGCCTTGGGACAACGCGAATCCAAGCTGAAACAGACGCTTGCCGGAGCCGTCATCAGCGTCGCCTCCGGCCGTATCAGGATCAGCCCGGCGCCGCCCCGCCGGGCACGTTCCCGCTGAGCCGGGTTCGATTGTTTCAATCGCTGTCATAATCCGGCAAGGTGGCTTAACCACCCCGGAAAAACACCGGATTCAGCGCCATTTTTTGACCGGGAATAGCGCTAGGATGCGGTAAATAGTCGTGCGTGGTTCCCTTGGCATCGACCCCAGCGGCACCTAGATTGTAAAGGCATCGACGGGATGGATTCCCTGGGGATTCCCACAGAGCCTGCCCAAGGATTAGAGAGAGGCCGCGATCCGCGCGACCACGAAGGAAGACCATGAACGCCAATCTGCGGAATTTCGCCCTCTGGGTCATCATTGTCCTGCTGTTGCTGGCGTTGTTCACGCTTTTCCAAAATCCCGGCCAGCGCTCGTCGTCTTCGGACATCTCGTTCTCGCAGCTTCTCACGGAAGTCGATCAGGGCCATGTCCGCGACGTCGTGATCCAGGGGCCCGAGATTCACGGCACCTTCAACAATGGCACGAGCTTCCAGACCTACGCGCCGAGCGATCCGTCGCTCGTGAAGCGCCTCTATGACGCCAAGGTGCAGATCACCGCGAAGGCGCCCGGCGACAACGTGCCGTGGTTCGTCTCGCTGCTCGTCTCCTGGTTGCCGTTCATCGCGCTGATCGGCGTCTGGATCTTCCTGTCGCGGCAGATGCAGGGCGGCGCCGGCAAGGCGATGGGCTTCGGCAAGTCGCGCGCCAAGATGCTGACCGAGGCGCACGGCCGCGTCACCTTCGAGGACGTCGCGGGTGTCGACGAGGCCAAGCAGGATCTGCAGGAGATCGTCGAATTCCTCCGCGACCCCGGCAAATTCCAGCGGCTCGGCGGACGCATTCCGCGCGGCGTGCTGCTGGTCGGCCCTCCCGGCACCGGCAAGACGCTGATCGCGCGCGCGGTCGCGGGCGAAGCCAACGTGCCGTTCTTCACCATCTCCGGTTCTGACTTCGTCGAGATGTTCGTCGGCGTCGGCGCGAGCCGCGTCCGCGACATGTTCGAGCAGGCCAAGAAGAACGCGCCGTGCATCATCTTCATCGACGAGATCGATGCGGTCGGCCGTCATCGCGGCGCCGGTCTCGGCGGCGGCAATGACGAGCGTGAGCAGACGCTGAACCAGTTGCTGGTCGAGATGGACGGCTTCGAGGCCAATGAAGGCGTGATCCTGATCGCGGCGACCAACCGTCCCGACGTGCTCGATCCCGCGCTGCTGCGTCCCGGCCGCTTCGACCGCCAGGTGGTGGTGCCGAATCCGGACGTCGTCGGCCGCGAGCAGATCCTCAAGGTCCACGTCCGCAAGGTGCCGCTGGCGCCGGATATCAACCTCAAGACCATCGCGCGCGGCACGCCGGGCTTCTCGGGTGCCGACCTGATGAACCTCGTCAACGAGGCTGCACTGACCGCCGCCCGCCGCAACAAGCGGATGGTGACGCAGGCCGAGTTCGAAGAGGCCAAGGACAAGGTGATGATGGGCGCCGAGCGCAAGTCGCTCGTCATGACCGAGGAAGAGAAGTTGCTGACGGCCTATCACGAGGGCGGCCACGCCATCGTCGGCCTCAACGTCGTCGCGACCGATCCGATCCACAAAGCGACCATCATCCCGCGCGGCCGTGCGCTGGGCATGGTGATGCAGCTGCCGGAGCGCGACAAGCTCTCGATGTCGCTGGAGCAGATGACCTCGCGCCTCGCGATCATGATGGGTGGCCGCGTCGCGGAAGAGCTGATCTTCGGCCGCGAGAAGGTGACCTCGGGTGCCGCCTCCGACATCGAGCAGGCAACTCGCCTTGCCCGCATGATGGTGACACGCTGGGGTCTTTCGGAAGAGCTCGGCACGGTCTCCTATGGCGAGAACCAGGACGAGGTGTTCCTGGGCATGTCGGTCTCGCGCACTCAGAATGCGTCCGAGGCCACCGTCCAGAAGATCGACTCCGAGATCAAGCGCCTGGTCGAGGAAGGCTACAAGGAAGCGACCCGCATCCTCACCGAGAAGCACGACGATCTCGAAACGCTCGCCAAGGGCCTGCTCGAGTTCGAGACGCTGACCGGCGACGAGATCACCGACCTGCTGAAGGGCAAGAAGCCCAACCGCGAGTCGGTGCTGGAGCCGTCGACGCCGCGCGCATCCGCCGTGCCGCCGGCCGGCAAGCCGCGCCCGCGCCCCGATCCGGACACCGGCTTGGAGCCGCAGCCGCAGGCGTAAGCCTCGCCTGCCATGGCCGGCTATTCCGGCAAACCGATTGTGCAAAAGCTCGGCCTCAAGCCGGGCTTTTGTATTTTTGTCGACGGGTTGTCCGTTCCCTACCGCGACATCGTCGGCGAACTGCCCGCCGATGTGCAGCTCGCGAAGACCGCGCGGGCGCCGCTCGATGTCGTGCATCTGTTCGCCGCCGAGGCCAGGGGGCTCGGCGCCAAGCTGCGGCGCTACCGGGAGGCGATCGCGCCCGACGGCATGATCTGGGTGTCGTGGCCCAAGAAGAGCTCAGGCGTCGCGACCGATCTGGACGACAGGGTCGTACGCGAAACCGGGCTCGCGAACGGCCTGGTCGACATCAAGGTCTGTGCCGTCGATGCGGTGAGGTCGGGGCTGAAATTCGTGATCCCGGTCAAGGAGCGCGGCAACCGCTGAAATCGTCGCGGCGAAATATGCTTGGTCTCCGTTGGGGCGCCGTGGCATCCTTAAGGCCAAGCCGTCAAACGGCACGGCCGCGCATCTCAACAACGCGGCAAGAAAAAGGGGAGGCCGATGCGCAAGGTATTCGGCGCGCTTGGCGCCATTTCATTCCTGCTGCTGCCCACCGCTCCATTCGCCGCCGAGATGCGCGGCGTCACAGCAACCGAAATCAGGATCGGCCAGACCATGCCCCATAGCGGGCCGGTGTCGGCGTTCGGCGCGCTGGGCAAGGGCGAGGCCGGCTATTTCAGGATGCTGAACGAGCGCGGCGGCATCAATGGCCGCAAGATCAATTTCATCTCCCTGGACGATTCCTACGCGCCGCCGAAGACGGTGGAGCAGACGCGCCGCCTCGTCGAGAGCGACGAGGTCGCGCTGATCTTCTCCTCGATCGGCACCGCGCACAACACCGCGATCGCAAAGTACCTGCAGAGCAAGAACATCCCGCAGCTGTTCCTGGCCTCCGGCGCCTCGAAATTCGGCGACATCACGCAATTCCCGCAAGCGACGATGGGCGTGCAGGCGCCGTTCCGCTACGAGGCGCGGCTCTATGCGCGCTATGCGCTGGCGAAGAATCCAAACGCGACATTCGCGGTGATCTCGCAGAACGACGATTACGGCCGCGACTATCTTGCCGGCCTCAAGGACGTGCTCGGCGGGAAGTATGATTCTCTCGTCACCGTTGCGACCTACGAGATCACCGATCCAACCATCGACTCGCAGATCGTCAAGCTGAAGGCGACCAATGCCGACGTCTTCGTGATCGCGGCGACGCCGAAATTCGCGGCGCAGTCGATCCGCAAGGCCTATGAAATCGGCTGGCGGCCGATGACGTTCCTCTCCAACACCGCGGTGTGGATTTCGACCGTGATGCAGCCGGCCGGCGTCGAGGCCGGCACCGGCATTATCTCCACGGCCTATGTAAAGGATCCGGATGATCCGACCTGGAAGGACGATCCCGGCATGAAGGGCTGGCGCGATTTCATGACCAGATACGTGCCCGAGGGCGATCAGCACGACACCAACTATGTCAATGCCTACAACAGCGCAATGGCGCTGGAGGCTGTTCTGAAGGCCTGCGGCGACGATCTGTCGACCGACATCCTGCGGCAGGCGTTCGCGATCAAGGATCTGGAATTGCCGATGCTGCTGCCTGGCATCAAGGTCAATACGTCCCCCGCCGACCACGTGCCGGTCGATCAGATGCAGCTGATGCGCTTCAACGGCAAGATCTGGGACCGCTTCGGCGAGCTTCAGACGGGAAATTGAGCTGGATCGACGGCCACCAGCGGGGCCGTGCATCCTTCGAGGCTCGCTCCGCTCGCACCTCAGGATGACGGGATAAGCAGCGCGCGATACAGGAGAACGTTACAGGGTAGACTAATTCGATTTCTCTGCTGCCGGGAGCGCGCCGGCCTTCGTCTCGTCCGATCGCACGTGGATGACGGCGATGTCGTCCTTGTACAGCCGCTTCCAGCCCTTGAGATGATCCAGCGCGTTTCCGGCCGGCGAGTCCGAGCTCAGCAGCGTGGCGTCGATCCGGTATTTGTCGAGCAGGCCCAGCAGCTGGCCGACGTCGCGGGCATCGAGAGCGGCGTAATAGTCGAGCACGAATTGCTCGCCATAGAGCTCGGCGCGGCCGTCGATGAACACCTTCATGTCGCGGCTCACCATGTAGCCGCCGAACGGCGCGGTGCTGAAGACGCGCTGCGCCTTGTGCTGCTGAAGGACGTCGACCGCGGCAACGGGCGAGAACGCCGGCAGGAATTTGAACTGATGCTGCGCGACGAAGCTCGTCGTCGTAACCCACGCGCCGATCACCATCGCGATGGCAGCCAGGATCGTGACGACGGGGACCGGGCGGGTTTCGCCGCAGCGGGAGGCGGTGACGCCTGCCATTCCCCATTGTTCGGCGATCGGCTTGGCGAGCACGAGCGGCGCGATGAACGCGAACACCTCGATGTTGCGGATATGGCTGAGCGCCATCCAGATCAGCGCGAGCAGCAGCAGGATCCGCGGCACCGACAGGGTCAGCCCGCGATAGCAGATGAGGCCGATCAGTCCGAGCAGCGTGGCTTCGAAGAAGCTGGGCTTGCTGAAATCCGCCGGCATCCACTCCCCGATCAGCGTCAGCAGCTTGCCGAGACTGAGGATCTTGGTCGCACCCAGCGGGCTATTCCAGCCGTAGGGCGTCACGCAGCTGGCGGCCAGCGCAGCGAGGCCGAACAACCCCCATCGCACGACGAGCCGACCGCGGCGGCCGGGCTCCACGCTCCAGACGGCCTCCAGTCCGATCGGTCCGATCAACGCCAGGCCGAGCACGAAGCCGCCATGCAGATTGGCCCACAGCGTCATCAGCGGCAGCAGCCACCATGACGGAGCGGCGCGGCGATCCGCGGCCGCCATCAGGCCGCCGATGAACGCCAGCAGCACCGGCAGCGCCAGCACATGCGGCCGCGCGAAGAAATGGATCGTCGACAACAGCAGCGCAAGCGCCGCGATCAGGATCGCACGCGCCGGATCGAAATACGGCCTCAACAGATTCAGGAAGACCGCGACCGTCGCGCCGATCGCGATCGACGTCAGGATCACCGGTCCTGCCCAGTCGCCGCCGTACACGAGGGCATACACCACCTGCGACAGCCACGAGCTCGAAATCCAGGGTTCACCGAAACGGGTGAACGAGAAAACATCGGTGGTCGGCATCGTGCCGTGTTCGAGAATCCACTGTCCGACCCTGATCTGCCACATCGAGTCGGAATCGCGCAGCAGGATCTCGCCGGCCGAGAGATAAAACAGATAGGCGCCCACGGCGGCGCACAGCGGCACCAGTCCTCGCGCCGCGCTGCGGCTGCTCACGCTGCTGGTGATCGAGAGTGACATGGGCTTTCTTGGTTCGGCCGGGGACATCCAGAGGCAACGCCACGCGTGACGCTGGGCGCACTCGACCACGGCGTCCGATAAATTCGGGTAAATGCGGTCGCGGAATTGGGGGGCCGTGCGAGAACCAGATGCCACGATTTCGAGCGATTTTCTTAGCTCGCAATTCACCATGGCGGCCCGGATCCGATCATGCGGATTTGCTGGCAGCTGGCGCTGTGTGACCGATTCCAACAGGTCGGTGCTTCCTTGGGCCCCAGGGGCGGTCGGTTCAATCGGAGGTGGAACGCGGCCGTCGCAAAATCCTTACAATTCCAGCTTGTCATTCAGTCTGAATAGTTGTTCACTTCTTCAGGCGATTGCGGGATCAATCGTTCAAAACATTGAAGACGCGTGTATTCTGCCGGTGGGCGCCGGCTGGGGCGCACGGTGGGGGGACGGAACGCCATGGTCTACCGGCGAACTCATCAGGTCGTGAAACGGCTGGCTGCCCGGCGCAGCGCGATCCTGTCGGCTGCGCGGGACGCGGCGGCGGCTGGCGGCATGGCTGCCGTCCAGATCGCACCCGTCGCGGTGCGGGCCAATGTCGCGGCCGGGACGGTCTATCGCTATTTCCCGTCCAAGGCCGAACTGATCTCGGAATTGATCACGGAAGTCTCGCAGGACGAGTTGTCCGCGATCAGGCGCGCCGCTGATGCCGCGCCGGGACCGTCATCGGCGCTGGCCGCTGCGGTGACCACGATTGCCGTCCACGTGCTGTCACAGCGCAAGCTCGCCTGGGGCATCCTGGCCGAGCCGGTCGATGTCGACGTCACCGCCTCGCGCCTCGCCAGCCGCCGCGATATTTCCGGCGAGCTTGCCATGCGCATCGATGCCGCCGTGCGTGCCGGCCATCTGCCGGCGCAGGATACGGCGCTGGCCGCCACCGCCTTGCTCGGCGCGCTGCACGAAGCGCTGCTCGGCCCGCTGGCGCCGGCCAATCTCGACGATCCGATCAAGCTGCGCGATGCGGTGCAGACCGTGACGCTGCTTGCGCTGCGCGCGGTCGGCGTGATGGACGCACGTGCCCGTGGGCTTGTGGTGCAGGCCACGACCCCGGCAAAGGCGCTGGTCGGCGCCTAGCGCTTCGGTTCTGATCGAACCGAAGCGCTAGATTTCTATTTTGACGCGTTTTCTTCACGCGAACCGGTGTCCACTTCGCTCGAAAACGCTCCAGAGGCCAAGGTAGGGCCAGGGCACGCGGCGAACGCTTCTGTCGCATTGGCGTTGTAGCTTTGTGGGCTGGGTTCAACCAACCTGATGGAGCAACGCATGACGACGACCCATGGCTCGGCCAAATGGCAGGGCGGCATCAAGGACGGCAAGGGCGCGATCTCGACCAAGAGCGGTGCGCTCTCGGACTACCCCTACGGCTTCGCCAGCCGCTTCGAGGGCAAGCCCGGCTCGAACCCCGAAGAGTTGATCGGCGCGGCACATGCCGCCTGCTTCACGATGGCGCTGTCGCTGATCCTCGGCGAAGCCAAGCTCACCGCGGAGCACATGGAGACCAGGGCCGACGTGACCTTGGAGAAGGTCGGCGACGGCTTTGCCATCACCTCGGTGCTCTTGACGCTGTCGGCGAAGATTCCGGGCGCCGATAACGCGACATTCCAGGAATTGGCCGGCAAGGCCAAGGCGGGATGTCCGGTGTCGAAATTGCTCAACACCAAGATCACGCTCGACGCATCGTTGCAGGGCTGATGGTCTGGAGCGCAGCGTTCGGGCCACGCTGATGCGTGGCCCGGCGCGGCGGGTTAAGGCTGTGCGTCGCCGTTCGGGCCGACCGAAGCGATGCGCAGCATGTTGGTGGTGCCGGGCGCACCGAGCGGCACGCCGGCGACGATGATGACGCGCTGGCCGGCCTTGGCAAAGCCGTCCCGGAATCCGATCGAGCCGGCCCGATCGACCACGTCGTCGAGATCGTGCGCGTCCTCGGCAACCACGCAATGCACGCCCCACACCACCGACAGCTTTCGCCCGGTGACGAGATTCGGCGTGATCGCGACCACCGGCACCTTCGGGCGTTCGCGTGCCACCCGGATCGCGGTCGAGCCGGATGAGGTCCAGCAGATGATCGCCGACAGGTCGAGCGTCTCGGCGATCTGCCGCGCGGCATCGGCAATGGCGTCGCCCACGGTCGGCTCGGGATCGACGCGTTGCGCGTTGATCATGCTGCGATAGGTCGGGTCGCGCTCCACTTCCTCGCCGATGCGGTTCATGGTCGAGACCGCCTCCACCGGGAATTTGCCGGCGGCGGATTCCGCCGACAGCATGATGGCGTCGGCGCCCTCGTAGACGGCGGTGGCGACGTCGGAGACTTCGGCGCGCGTCGGCACCGGCGCCTGGATCATCGACTCCAGCATCTGGGTTGCGACCACCACCGGCCTGCCGGCGCGGCGCGCCATGCGGATCATCTGCTTCTGCAGGCTCGGCACCCGCTCCAGCGGCAGCTCGACCCCGAGATCGCCGCGCGCCACCATCAGCGCGTCCGACGCATCGATGATGTCGGCGAGGCGGTCGATCGCCTGCGGCTTCTCGATCTTGGCCATCACGGCGGCGCGGCCGCGAATCATCTTCTTGGCCTCGAGCACGTCCTCGGCACGCTGCACGAAGGACAGCGCGACCCAGTCGATCCCCTCCGGCAGCGCCGCTTCGAGGTCGGCGCGGTCCTTCGGGGTCATCGCGGAGACCGGCAGATCGGTGTCGGGCAGGCTGACGCCCTTGCGGTCCGACATCTTGCCGCCGATCACCACGCGCGTGACCGCGCGGTCGTGCGAGGTCTCCTCGGCGATCAGCCGCACCTTGCCGTCGTCGAGCAACAGCGCATGGCCCGGGCGGAGCGCGGCGAGGATCTCCGGATGCGGAAGTTGGACGCGGCTGTTGTCGCCCGGCGTCTTGTCGGAATCCAGAATGAAGCTCTGGCCGTTCTTGAGCTGGGTCGACCCTTCCGCGAAGGCGCCAAGCCGCAGCTTCGGCCCTTGCAGGTCGACCAGGATGCCGATCGGCCGGCCGTAGCTCGATTCGACATTGCGGATGGTCTTGACCAGCTCCCGCATCTTGTCGTGCGGGGTATGGCTCATGTTGATGCGGAAGACGTCGGCGCCCGCCTCGAACAGCTTGCGGATCATCGCGCTGTCTGAAGAGGCCGGGCCGAGCGTTGCGAGGATCTTGATTCGACGCAGTCGTCTCATGGTTTGTTTCCGGGCGTTGCGGCTGGTGGCAGACCAGACGCGCCCGGAGGCGCTCCGCCCGGCGGCGGGTTGGGCAGGCCCGGCATCGCTCCGGGGCTTCCTGGGCCCACGCCGCCCGGCATTCCCGGTACTTTCTGCGGCTGTTGTTCGTTGGCTTCGGTCAGTTGGACGGTCCATGCACGCTGCTCGCCGGTGTCGACCTCGAAGAAGCCGGTGCGGTCGAAACCGCGCGCTAGGCAATTCTCGGTGCCCTTGATGGTGAATTCCTTGTCGCGCGAGCACATGAAGGCCTGGCCGGACCATTCGCCGCCGCGATCGTAGTCGAGACCGTAGATGTAGTAGTAGCGCGCCACAAGATTGCCGCGCAGCAGGGTCTCGCAGGTCCGCGACGACACGTTCCACCAGCCTTCCGTGGTCCAGCCCTCGGCGTCCTTGTAGCCGAGCGCGATCCCGACGCGGCTCGAAGTGTTGTTGCAGAGCCGGAAATCGGCGGCCGCCGGGCTCGTCCACAGGCATGCCGCGACAAGCGCCAGCACCGGCGGGATGCCGGCCAAGATCAGGCGGATGGTGCGGGGAGCTGAGGCGAGAGAATCTGTTGGGCTCATGCGGCGAAGCTATATCAAATCATTGAGGATTTCGCGTGCCCGGCAGGCACTGTCAACGGGCGGGCGCCCATCTCCCACGCTGTGGGACCATGGCAAGTGTAGCCGAACTGGTCCGTCTTGCGCGCGGATATGGCAAAATCTGTGACAATTCCCACCTGATATCAATATGGTGAGCGCCATACAGCGGGATCACGATAATGAGTATTGACGACAAAACCAGAACGGAACTTGAGGCGGCGGTCTTCCGGCGCCTCGTCGATCATCTGCGCAACCGGACCGATGTGCAGAACATCGAGCTGATGAACCTTGCCGGCTTCTGCCGCAACTGCCTGTCCAACTGGATGAAGGAAGAGGCCGATGCCAAGGGCCTTGCGGTGAGCAAGGACGAGAGCCGCGAGGCGGTCTATGGCATGCCCTACGAGGAATGGAAGGCGAAGTATCAGGGCAGCGCGACGCCGGAGCAGCTTGCGGCGATGAAGAAGGCCCAAAGCGGGCATTAAATCTCAGCCTCTGTGACATCAGTTCCGTGGCTGCTCGTATCTCCTGTGGGTGCGCTGTGGATGAGCGCGATGTTTCCTTGACGGAACGCGCTCCAAAATCGAGGGTCGCCCGCAGCAAGCGGTGCGCGTGGCGCGTATTCGCGCGACCATTCAACGCCATTTCAGGAGTACGCGATGGCCACCACGTCTGCCGCCGTTCAGGATGAGCCCGCAACGCGATTTGCCAAGGACCAGCTCAAGTCCATCATCGAGCGCATCGAGCGGCTGGAAGAAGAAAAGAAGACCATCTCGGACGACATCCGCGACGTCTATGCCGAGGCCAAGGGCAACGGTTTCGACGTCAAGGCGCTGCGCACCATCGTGCGCCTGCGCAAGCAGGATGCCAACGAGCGCCAGGAGCAGGAGACCATCCTGGAGACCTATATGCAGGCGCTCGGGATGCTCTGAGGCGGCAGGAGTCCGGACTGGCGCGCCGCCCGTCGAGGCGCCCGCCCAAGGCTCCAGTCGAACCTCCTATGGAGGCTTGGGTGGCATCCCGGGATTTGCTAGACTGTCCGTGAGGTAATCGGGCAGATCGTTCAAATGGACGTGCCAGGACCAGAGCGCCGGCTCGCTGCGGTCCTCGCCGCCGACATGGTCGGCTATAGCCGCCTCATGGAGGCTGACGAGACGGGCACCCTTGCGCGCCTCAAGACCCATCGGATCGAACTGATCGATCCGGCCATCGGCAAGAATCGCGGCCGCATCATCAAGACCACCGGCGACGGCATGCTGGTCGAATTCCACAGCGTCGTCGATGCGGTGCTGTGCGCGGCCGAGGTCCAGCGCCGGATGGCCAAACGCAACACCGACGTCGCGCCGGCGCGGTGGATGCAGTTTCGCATCGGCATCAATCTTGGCGATGTGATCGTTGACGGTGCCGACATCTTCGGTGACGGCGTCAACGTTGCGTCCCGCCTGGAGGTGCTGGCCGAACCCGGCGGCATCTGCATTTCGGGCGCGGTCCGCGATCAGGTCGGCGATCGGCTCGAGGGGCTGAGCTTCGAGGATCTCGGCGATCAGACCGTCAAGAACATCGCGCGCCCAATCCGGGTCTTCCGCGTCCATCTCGAATCGGATTCCGGGAGCGCTCTCGAGCAGGTGAGGAGTGCGACAGCGACGCCCGTGGTCGCCAAGAAGCCCTCCATTGCGGTGCTGCCGCTCGTCAACATGAGCGGCGATCCCGAGCAGGAATTCTTCGCCGACGGGCTCACCGAGGACATCATCACCGAGCTGTCGCGCTTCCACGATTTGCTCGTGATCTCGCGCAACTCGACCTTCGTGTACAAGGGCAAGGCCGTGAAGGTGCAGGACGTCGCGAAGGAATTCGCCGTCGACTATGTGCTGGAAGGCAGCGTGCGGAAAGCGGGCGGCCGGATTCGCGTCACAGTGCAGCTGATCGATGCCGTGGCCGACCGGCACGTCTGGGCCGAGCGCTACGACCGCGAGCTTGCCGATATCTTCGCTATCCAGGACGAGATGACGCGTGCGATCGTGGCGACGCTGCCGGGTCGTGTCGAGGCCGCCGCTCATGACCGCGTCAAGCGCAAGCCGACCGACAACATGGCGGCCTATGAGTGCGTGCTCGCCGCCAAGGTGCTGCATCACCGCTCGGCACGGGACGACAATGCCGAAGCGCAGCGCCTGCTCGAGCGGGCCATCGTGCTCGATCCGAACTACGCCCATGCCCACGCCTGGCGGGCCTGCGTGCTTGGCCAGACCTGGGTTTATAATTGGTGCGCCGACCGCGACGCGACCATGGCGCAGGTAGCCGCCGAGCTCGAGATCGCGCTCAAGCTCGACGACAATGACAGCGATGTGCACCGGATTCTCGCCGCGCTGAACCTCAACCGCGACGACCACGACAAGGCGGCCTTCCACCAGGAGCGCGCGCTCGCGCTCAACCCGAATTACGACCTTGTCGTGGTGCAGCAGGGCGAACTGCTGACCTGGCTCGGACGGCCGGAGGAGGGCATCGACTGGATCAAGCGGGCGATGCGCCTCAATCCGTTCCATCCGGAGCGCTTCTGGAGCCATCTCGGCCGGGCCTGCTATTGCGCCGAGAAATACGCCGAGGCGGCCGAGGCGTTCTCACGAATCTCGCGGCCCGATCACACCCATCACGCCTTCCTCGCCGCGACCTTGGCGCAGATGGGCGACGCGGTGGCGGCCTCAGCCCATGCCGCCGAGGTGCTGAAGCGCGAGCCCACGTTCACGGTCGCCGCGCATCTGACAACCCAGCGCTACAAGCGCGAGCCCGACCGGGCGCGCTACGAGGCCGGTCTGCTCAAGGCCGGGCTGCCGGCGTAACCGGCCGATAAAGCGATCTTGTCGGCAGAGGCTCAGCGCAGCGAGGCGGTGCGCAGCACGAAGGACTGGGTCGTCAGGAGGGCGGTCGACGAGCCCGAGAAGCGATCGCAGGTCATGCCCATCATCGGATCTTCCGAGAAGGTCATCGCGACGGAGGCCTGCGGCTTCACGAAATGAGCCCGCATCATGGTCATATCGGTGTCGCCAAGCACCGTGGTCAGCATGCTGCTGCTCGCACTCGGCGCCAGCATCACCACGCGCATCCAGACATCGTTGCCCTTGGCGGCCGAGATCCGCGCGGACGTGGTGATCACGCCTTGGCCGGGTGCGCCCTTCGCAACGACGGTGTTGATTTCGGTGCTCGGGGCCGCGGCGTTGCGGGTCGGGCGCACATTGCGCGGGATCGGCGCCGTCGCCGCGACGATGTTGGCGCGATCGACCGGCGATCCAGTCGGCACGTAGGCGAGCGCCTTGCTGAAGTTTTCGGTCGCGCTGGCGGTGGTCTGCGGATCTGCGGCGCCAACCGCTTCACGAGCCTTCAGCGCGGCGATCTGCGCCGCCGATGCCTGCTTCGGCGTCGCCGTCTCGTCACCCCAGAAGCCGCGGGCATTGATGATGTCGGCGGGCGATTCCGGCTTCGGCTCGCTGTTTTCGGCCGTCTGCACCGCCGGCTTGGGCTTCGGCATCGGGACGAGATCTGCGTCGGCGGCGGCGAGCTGGATGGCGGCGGCGAACTGCGGCTTGGCGCGCGGCATCGGAATGGGATCGGCGGATTTGGCGGGTGCGGCGGCCGCAACCACGGTGTTGGCGGCAGGCTTGTCGTTCACGGCAGCCGCGCCTTCGTCTTCATCGTCACTCGACTTGCCGCCCCCGAACAGCTTCGCGAACAGAGTCGGCTTGCTGATGGTCGCGGCATCGTCGCCATTGCCGCGGCGCTCGATGTCGGCCTTGGCAAGTTCATAGCCCTTCAGCGGCGTGCCGTCGGTCGGGACATGGACGGTGCGTCCATCGGGGAACACCCTGACCAGCTGCTCGCGGGTCATCCGCGGCCAGTGGCGAATGCCGCCGGTGTCGAGATGCACGAACGGCGAGCCCGAGGTCGGGTAGAAGCCGACGCCGCCGCGCTGCAGGCGGAGGCCGGCGTAGCGGATCTGCTCGAGCGGCACGCCCGGAATGAAGAAGTCCATTGCATGGCCCAGCATGTGCTGGCTGTGGCGCGCAACGCCCGAGGAGCGGCGGCGGAGCATGGCGTTGGTGGCGGGGGCGCGATAGGCGGAGATGATCTGGATCGGCTGCTTGCCGCCGACATCGTTATAGACTTCCCAGAGGATGTCGAACAGGTGACGGTCCATCACCGTCTCATCCTGGCTGCGCCAGTCGCGCAGGAAGTGGTTGAGCTGCTTCAGCGCGCCTTCGTCGTAGCGGCCGTCGCGCTTGAAGGTGATGGTGAGGTCTTCGCCGGAATGGGTGTGGTGGAAGGAGAGGGTGCGGGTCTGGTTCAGCGCAGTCGCATCATGCACCGATCCGGCGCCCGCCAACAGCAATAGCGCAGTCAGGCCGACTTGGGATCCGGCCTTAGGCAGCGACAGCAGATTGCAGCGGCGTGCGAAGACAGCCAGCACTTAAGAGCCCACCCAGTCGACGAGCGTTCGGTCGGCATCTTCGCAGACCCCCTGCGGAAGACGGTGAACGCTTTCTTAAAGCGGGAGGGTTAACCGAGGTTTACCGACCCGCCCCCAAGTTGGGCTTAACTAACTGGGGGAGTGTGGCAAAAGATAGCCCAGCTTCCCGACCGAGACAGGAAATGGTTAACGTAAACGATCTCGCTTTTTAAGCGAGATCGTTGATTTTGCTTCAAAATCTATCGCAATCTGGCGGCGGGGCGGATTAGCGGGTGATCACCCGGCGCTGCTGCTGGGCCTGACCGCGGCGGACTGGCTGCGGCTCCGGCTGTCCGAATCCCCCGAACAGGCGCTCGAAGAAGTTCGGTCCGGAAGAACCAAAGCCGCTGTTGTCGCCGGCGACGTTGACGCCCGGGGGCAGGCTGCTGCTCGGCGGCCGCGAATAGCTCGGCTGGGCATGCGCCACCACCGTTTCGAGATCCTTGCCGCGGCTGTTCTTGAGCAGCGACAGCATGGTGGCGTCGCGACCGTAGATGTCCCTGCGGATCTGCAGCTTGCCGGCATCGTCCACGAACGCGGTCTGGTAGGTGATGTTGACCGGAATCGGCGTCGGGAATTTCAGATCGACTTCGCTCGAGCCGTACATGCTGCGGATCCGCTCCGGCGTGTAGTGCTGGTTCGGCTCGGTGATGTTGAGCAGCACGGAAGCGTACTGATCCGGATTCTGCACGCGCATGCAGCCGTGGCTGAAGGCGCGCTCGTCCTTGGCGAACAGGTACTTGTCCGGCGTGTCGTGCTGATAAACCAGGAACTTGTTCGGGAAATTGAAGCGGATGCGGCCAAGCGCGTTGGCTTCACCCGGCGGCTGCGAGACGTGGATCGTGCCGTCGCGATTGCGCTCGAGCTTGAGGCCCATGCGCTGCAGCACCGTCGGATCCTGCTGCAGGGCCGGCAGATATTCGTTGTAGATGATCGACGGCGGCACATTCCAGGTCGGGTTGACCGTGATGTATTTCATCGTCTCGGTCAAAAGCGGCGTGGCATGCTGGCCGGGCTTGCCAGTGACGACCCGCGTGGTCCAGACCGGCGCGCCGTTCTGCATCACCCTCAGCGTATAGTCGGGGATGTTGAGGATCACATAGGCATTGCCGACACTGCCGGCGCCGAGCTGGCGCGGCAGCCAGCGCCAGCGCTCCATGTTGACGATCACGGTGTCGATCTGCCGGTCGCGCTTCGGATTGTTCAGCGCCTTGACCGTGCGCTCGTCGAGAACGCCTGATGGCTTGAGATCGACGCCGTTCTGGAATCTCTCCACCGCGCGCGCAACCGTCGCGTCATACTTCGTGCTGTCGGCATTCTCGGTGATGCCGAGCTTGCTGCGCAGGTCCGGCACGCGCGGATCGTCCATCTCGACCGCGGCCTGCTTCTTGCGCGCCGGCACGTATTTCAGCGCAGGGCCGTCCGCAATCGTGATCACCGGGCCGTCGCCCTGGCCACGCAGCTCGGCGAGCTTCTTCTTCAACTCCTTGTAGAGCTTCTGCGGCGGGTTATAGCCGTCGAGCGCGGCGGATGCGTCCTTGGCGGAAGTCACATTCGTGAACACTTCGGCCGGATCGATCGGGTGCTCTGGATAGAGAATATCAGCCGACACCTGCGACCAGTGCATGCGGCCGCTTTGGGCCTGGCGTGCATAGTCCAGCATGCTGGCCGCGAGCTTCAGCTCGGCGTCGGCCAACGCATCTGCGGTAGCAGCCGCCGCGAAATCCGGCACCGGATAATCGGCAGCATCGAGGCCGTCGGCGGCGGCATCCTTCAGGCGGGCGATGACGCCCTTGCCGGTGTCGGTCAGCTTGCCGGCCTTGATGAAAACCGGCGCGTATTCGCGCGCCGAATAGAATTTCTCGGCGGCTGCGCGCTCGTTCTTGCGATCGAAGGTACGCAGCGACTTGCTGGCGAGCAGTTCACGCAGCTTGTCGGCAACCGGCTGATCCTCGGCGGCAACATTGCTCGCGGCCTTCGCGGGCTCCGTGGCCGGAGCAGCGGCCGTGGCGGGCGCCGGAGCTGCGGCGGGCGCCGTGGCCGTTGCCGGCGCGGCGCCTGCGGCAGGCGCAGTTGCGGTGGCGGCCGCAGGCGGAGCGACCGCGGTATCGGTCTTCGGCGCATCTGTGGGCTTCGTCGCCGGCGCAGTCGCGACATCGGCGGGCTTCGGTTCGACGGCCTTTGCCGTCGTGCTCGGCTCTGCCGGCTTCGCGTCGACCGGCGTTGTGTCGACAGGCTTCGCCTCGGTCGCCTGCACGTCGGTCGGCTTCGCATCCACGGGCTTGGCTGCGTCAGGCAGCGCGGCGGTGGTGTCGGCCTTGAAATCGTTTGCGGTGGGCGGCGGCACGTTGGCCGGTTCGGGGCGCGGGATCGCAGCGTCGATCGCGAGTTCCGACGCACTGGAGCGAGGCGTGTCCTGCGCGAAGGCCGAGGTCGCGGACACCGTGAGGAAGGTCGCCGCGACAGCCATCAATACGCGGTCAAATCCTCGACGGTGGTTCGAACAGTCACGCATTTTCACACCCCCTGGGTGGAACTGCCCCTCGGATTCTGGAACAGTTCAAATCGGTATTCGGTTTCATAGCTTGCGCGAAAGCGCCGGCCACTCGATCGACTCGCACGTCTGCACGCAACGAACGCAGACGTTACATTTGCCCCTCTTATGCAGCCAGCGCCATACGGGGCAACTCACGACAAACTGACCTCGAAGCAGCTGATTTCGCTCGGGCCGTGCGTTTTTGCCACGCGGCACAGCCTTTGTCTGTCACCGCCACGACACGGTTCAAAAGGTTCCCTGGATTGGCCTTGTCGGCCTCAAGGCCTAACTGGCGTCGCTCGTGCGAGTGCCCGCCGCGGCTTCGTCGAGTTTGCGGTAGAGGGTCGAGCGGCCGATCTTGAGGCGGCGCGCGACCTCCGACATCTGTCCGCGATAATGCGAAATCGCGAAGCGGATGATCTCGTTCTCGAGATCTTCTAGCGGGCGGACCTCGCCCGCGGCATTGAGCATCGAGAGACTGCCGGCGGTGGTGAGGGCGGCAGTTGGCGGTATTTCATTACCGTAGATCATGGCAGGTGCCGTGGAGGGCGACACCACCAGCGGCTCGCCCTGCAGGGATTTGCCTTCCGGCACCGGATGCGAGGCCCCTTGCGGGAAGTCCGCCAGCCCGAGCTGGTCGCCATCGCTCATCACCACGGCGCGATACACCGTGTTCTCGAGCTGGCGGATGTTACCCGGCCAATCGAGCTGGGCGAGATGCGCCATTGCATCGCCGCTGATGCCGGTGATGTTGCGGTTCTCCTCGGCGCAGAACCGCGCCAGGAAATGCCGCAACAGGTGCGGAATGTCCTCGCGGCGCTGCCGCAGCGCTGGAATGGTCAGCGGCAGAACGTGCAGGCGATAGAACAGATCCTCGCGGAACTGGCCGGCCTTCACGAGATCAAGCAGCTTGCGGTTGGTCGCCGAGATGATGCGGACATCGACCTTGACCGGCTTGCGGCCGCCGACCGGCTCGACAGTGCCTTCCTGCAGTGCGCGCAACAGCTTCACCTGCGTGGCCAGCGGCAATTCGCCGACCTCGTCGAGGAACAGGGTGCCGCCATGGGCCTCCACGAACTTGCCCTGGTGGCGCTCGGTGGCGCCGGTGAAGGCGCCCTTCTCGTGGCCGAACAGGATCGATTCGACGAGATTGTCCGGGATCGCGCCGCAGTTCACCGCGACGAACGGCTTGGCCTTGCGCTCGCTGCTGCCGTGGATGGCGCGCGCGAACAGTTCCTTGCCGACGCCGGACTCGCCCTCGATCAGCACTGGGATCGTCGAGGATGCCGCCTTCTGTGCGGTGCGCAGCACCCCGGCCATGGCCTCGCTGCGGGTGATGATGTCGGAGAAGGTCAGCCGGCCCTCGCGGCTGTGGCGGATGCGCTGCAATTCGCCCTTCAGCGCCGACGCGTTGAGGGCGTTGCGCAGGGAAACCTGCAGCCGCTCGAAGCCGACCGGCTTGACGACGAAATCCTGGGCACCGGCGCGCATCGCCGACACGACATTGTCGATGCCGCCATGCGCGGTCTGCACGACGACCGGGACGTTCAAACCAGCTTCACGAATCTTTGCGAGGACTCCGAGACCGTCGAGGCCCGGCATCACAAGGTCGAGCACGACGGCATCGATCGCCTGCGTCTCGGATGCGGTGAGGGCCGCTATCGCCGCGTCGCCACTGTCCACGACGAGGGGCTCATAGCCGCACTTCTGCACCATGTTTTCAACCAAACGACGCTGTACTGCGTCATCATCGGCGATCAAAATGGTGGCAGCCATGGTTTTCCCCGCACGCTACGATTATTTGTCTCGAATCGGGGCACTGTCGCCGATGCCGATTAACGCACTCTTAAACGTTGCAAACCCGCTCTCATTCCACCGCCGCCGACATCTTTCCGACTGAAGTAAGGTTTCGAACAAGATGACCTCGCGCTCTAAAACTGCTTCCAACAAGTCTGCTCTCAGCAAGGCCGCTCTCCGCAAGGAAGCCGCGCTGCGCAAGACGGCCGCGCAACGCAAACCGGCTGGAGCCGGCCCGGCGGCAAAAAAGGCAGCCAACAAGACCGGTCAGCTTCCGGTATGGAATCTGGCAGATCTCTACTCAGGTATCGACGCGCCAGAGGTTGCACGCGATTTGCAGAAAATGGATGCAGATTGCGTCGCGTTTGAGACCGACTACAAGGGCAAGCTTGCCGAAAATACCGGCAGGGAGGGCGGCGGAAAGTGGCTTGCCGAGGCGGTCCGTCGCTACGAGGCGATCGACGATCTGGCTGGCCGTCTCGGCTCTTATGCCGGTCTCGTCCATGCCGGCGACAGCGTCGATCCCGCAATCTCGAAATTCTACGGCGATGTCTCCGAGCGGCTGACTGCGGCATCGGTGCACCTCCTGTTTTTCTCGCTCGAGCTCAATCGCGTTGACGATGATGTGATCGAGCGCGCGATGGCCGAACCCGAGCTCGGCCATTACCGGCCTTGGATCGAGGATCTGCGCAAGGACAAGCCGTACCAGCTCGAGGATCGCGTCGAGCAGCTGTTCCACGAAAAGGCGCAGAGCGGCTACGCGGCCTGGAACCGGCTGTTCGACCAGACCATCTCCGGCCTGCGCTTCAAGGTCGCGGGCAAGGAGCTCGCGATCGAGCCGACGCTGAACCTGTTGCAGGACAAGGCGGGGGACCGGCGCAAGTCTGCGGCGCAGGCGCTTGCCAAGACCTTCAAGGACAATGAGCGCACCTTCGCGCTGATCACCAATACGCTCGCCAAGGACAAGGAAATCTCCGACCGCTGGCGCGGTTTCCAGGATGTCGCGGATTCCCGCCATCTCAACAACCGCGTCGAGCGCGAGGTGGTCGACGCGCTGGTCGCCTCGGTGCGCGCGGCCTATCCGAAGCTGTCGCATCGCTATTACGCGCTGAAGGCCGGCTGGTTCAAAAAGAAGAAGCTGCCGCATTGGGACCGCAATGCGCCGCTGCCGTTCGCGGCGACCGGCACGATCGCCTGGCCCGAGGCGCGCAACATGGTGCTGTCGGCCTATAAGGGCTTCTCGCCAAGAATGGCCGAGATCGCGGAGCGTTTCTTCAGCGATCGCTGGATCGATGCGCCGGTCCGTCCCGGCAAGGCGCCCGGTGCGTTCTCGCATCCGACCACGCCGTCGGCGCATCCCTATGTGCTGATGAACTATCAGGGCAAGCCGCGCGACGTGATGACGCTGGCGCATGAGCTCGGCCACGGCGTCCATCAGGTGCTGGCGGCGAAGAACGGCGCGCTGATGGCGCCGACGCCGCTGACGCTCGCGGAAACCGCGAGCGTGTTCGGCGAGATGCTGACCTTCAAGCGGCTGTTGTCCCAGACCAAGAACGCCAAGCAGCGCCAGGCGCTGCTCGCGGGCAAGGTCGAGGACATGATCAACACCGTGGTGCGGCAGATCGCGTTCTACTCATTCGAGCGCGCGGTTCATACCGAGCGCAAGAACGGCGAGCTCACCGCCGAGCGGATCGGCCAGCTCTGGCTCAGCGTGCAGGGCGAAAGCCTCGGACCGGCGATCGAGATCAAGCCGGGCTACGAGACGTTCTGGATGTACATTCCGCACTTCATCCACTCGCCGTTCTACGTCTATGCCTATGCCTTCGGCGATTGCCTGGTGAACTCGCTCTATGCGGTCTACGAGCACGCGTCCGAGGGCTTTGCCGAACGCTATCTCGACATGCTCGCCGCGGGCGGCACCAAGCACTACTCCGAACTGCTGCGGCCGTTCGGGCTCGACGCCAAGGACCCGAAATTCTGGGACGGCGGCCTGTCCGTCATCGCCGGCATGATCGACGAGCTGGAGACGATGGGCTGACGCCCATCGGGCCTTCCGCCGCAGGGATTGGCTGGCCGGGCTGCAGCGCGGTCCCAACGCAGCTTCGTTCGGCGTTTTGCGCCGCACGGCATAACCTTGTGTGCGCGTTTTGGAGGATCAATCCTGCCCAAGGCGCGGCGGCGGGCCGCCGCTGGACCGCCCGGATCCGGAACGATTTGCGTTCCAAATCAGCCGATCGAGACCGCGCCGTTGCCCTGCCAACCCGTTTGCGGTAATGGCTCGCGGAACGCGAATTTCTGACTGGGGACAGCGATGGCAGATCATAGCGAAGTGGCCTATACGACCGCCGACGGCAACGACTACGTGGCACATGAGCAGACCTATGAAGGGTTTATCATGCTGGTCAAATACGGCACCATCAGCGTCGCCATCCTCCTCGCCCTGATGGCCTATTTCCTGGTCTGATCTCTGATCGGCTAGTGGCCTCGCCGTCCCGCGGCGGTGCCGGAATTCCTGTCGAGCCCGGTAGCAAATACCGGGTATCCAATCTGGCAAAAATAACGCTAGTTTGAAGACGCGTGCGCCGCGCGCGCCGCCGGAGGGCCCATGAAGATCGCCGTTGCCAAGGAAATCGATCCGTCCGAGCCGCGGGTTGCGGTTTCGCCCGATACGATCAAGAAGTTCAAGGCGCTCGGCGCCGAGGTCGCGGTCGAGCCGGGTGCGGGCGTCAAGTCGGGCTTGCCCGATTCGGAGCTCACCGCAGCGGGCGCAACCGTCAGCGCCGACGCGCTGAAGGACGCCGACATCATCATCAAGGTGAAGCGGCCCGAGGCCTCCGAACTGTCCAGATACAAGCGCGGCGCGCTGGTCATCGCGATCATGGATCCCTACGGCAACGAGGCCGCGCTGAAGGCGATGGCCGATGCCGGCGTGTCTGGCTTCGCGATGGAATTGATGCCGCGCATCACCCGCGCCCAGGTGATGGACGTGCTGTCCTCGCAGGCCAACCTTGCCGGCTACCGGGCGGTGATCGAGGGCGCCGAGGCCTTCGGCCGCGCCTTCCCGATGATGATGACCGCCGCCGGCACCATTCCGGCCGCGAAGGTGTTCGTGATGGGGGTCGGCGTCGCCGGCCTGCAGGCGATCGCGACCGCGCGGCGGTTGGGCGCCGTCGTGACCGCGACCGACGTGCGGCCCGCCACCAAGGAGCAGGTGGAATCGCTCGGCGCGAAATTCCTCGCCGTCGAGGACGAGGAGTTCAAGAACGCCCAGACCGCCGGCGGCTACGCCAAGGAAATGTCCAAGGAGTATCAGGCCAAGCAGGCCGCGCTCACCGCCGAGCACATCAAGAAGCAGGACATCGTGATCACGACCGCGCTGATCCCGGGCCGTCCGGCGCCGAAGCTGGTCACCGGCGAGATGGTGAAATCGATGAAGCCCGGCTCGGTGCTGGTCGATCTCGCGGTCGAGCGTGGCGGCAACGTCGAGGGCGCCAGGCCCGGCGAGGTGGTCGAGACCGACGGCATCAAGATCGTCGGCTACACCAACGTAGCCGGCCGTGTCGCGGCCTCGGCCTCGAGCCTGTATGCGCGCAATCTGTTCTCGTTCATCGAGACGATGGTCGACAAGGCCAGCAAGGCGCTCGCGGTCAACTGGGACGACGAGCTGGTGAAGGCCACCGCGCTGACCAAGGACGGTGCCGTCATCCATCCCAACTTCCAGCCGAAGTAAGGAGAGAAGCCATGGAGCATCTCGCGCAGGCCGTCGATCCGTTCGTGTTCCGGCTGTCGATTTTCGTGCTCGCCGTGTTCGTCGGCTATTTCGTGGTGTGGTCGGTGACCCCGGCGCTGCATACGCCGCTGATGAGCGTGACCAATGCGATCTCCTCGGTGATCGTGGTCGGCGCGCTGCTTGCGGTCGGCGTCGGCATGGTCTCGAGCGGCTCGGGTTGGGCCCGCGGCTTCGGCTTCGTCGCGCTGATCTTCGCCTGCGTGAATATCTTCGGCGGCTTCCTGGTCACCCAGCGCATGCTGGCGATGTACAAGAAGAAAGCAAAGTGAGCGGCAACCACCTCGGGGTGATGAGGGATTTGGGGGACCTGAGATGAGCGCCAATCTGTCTGCAGTATTCTATCTCGTCGCCGGCGTCCTGTTCATCCTGGCGCTGCGCGGCCTGTCGAGCCCGGCTTCGTCGCGCCAGGGCAACATGTTCGGCATGATCGGCATGGCGATCGCGGTCGGCACCACGCTGGCGAGCCATCCGCCGGCCGACGGCGTCGCCTGGCTGCTGGTCATCGTCGCGATCGCGATCGGCGGCAGCATCGGCGCGGTGATCGCGCGCCGGGTGCCGATGACCTCGATGCCCGAGCTCGTCGCCGCGTTCCATTCGCTGGTCGGCATGGCCGCGGTGCTGGTCGCCGCCGGCGCGTTCTATGCGCCCGAGGCGTTCGACATCGGCACGCCCGGCAACATCCATCCGCAGAGCTTGGTCGAGATGTCGCTCGGCGTCGCGATCGGCGCGCTGACCTTCACCGGCTCGGTGATCGCGTTCCTCAAGCTCTCGGCCCGGATGAGCGGTGCGCCGATCATCCTGCCGTTCCGCCACATCATCAACATCGTGCTGGCGCTGGCGTTGGTGTTCTTCATCGTCGGCCTCGTGATGTCGGGCAGCGCGCTCGACTTCTGGCTGATCACGATCATCGCGCTGGCGCTCGGCGTGCTGATGATCATCCCGATCGGCGGCGCCGACATGCCGGTCGTGATCTCGATGCTGAACTCCTACTCCGGCTGGGCCGCAGCCGGCATCGGCTTCACACTCGGCAACTCCGCGCTGATCATCACCGGCGCGCTGGTCGGCTCGTCCGGTGCGATCCTGTCCTACATCATGTGCCACGCGATGAACCGCTCGTTCATCTCGGTGATCCTCGGCGGTTTCGGCGGCGAGACGGCGGTGGCCAGTGGCGGCAGCGGCGAGCAGAAGCCGGCCAAGCTCGGCTCGGCGGATGACGCCGCCTTCATCATGAAGAACGCCTCCAAGGTCATCATCGTGCCCGGCTACGGCATGGCGGTGGCGCAGGCCCAGCACGCGCTGCGCGAGATGGGCGACATCCTGAAGAAGGAAGGCGTCGAGGTGAAATACGCCATTCACCCGGTGGCCGGCCGCATGCCCGGCCATATGAACGTGCTGCTGGCCGAAGCCAACGTGCCCTATGACGAGGTGTTCGAGCTCGAGGACATCAACTCGGAGTTCGCCCAGGCTGACATCGCCTTCGTGATCGGCGCCAACGACGTCACCAACCCGGCCGCGGAAGAGGACAAGACCTCGCCGATCTACGGCATGCCGGTGCTGCAGGTCTGGAAGGCCGGCACCGTGATGTTCATCAAGCGCTCGCTGGCATCAGGCTATGCCGGCATCGACAATCCGCTGTTCTATCGCGACAACACCATGATGTTGCTCGGCGACGCCAAGAAGGTGACCGAGAACATCGTCAAGGCGATGTAAGGCGGGCGGCGATGGCCCTGAACCGGGACTGGCATCGACTGCATCGCATGTCGCCCCGGGCCACGCGCGAGCAGCGCATCAAATGGCATGTCGCGCATGCGTGTGCGTGCCGGCCGGTCCTCGACAACATCAAGTCCGAGGTCGAGAAGCTGCTCAAGCCCCGCGGCAAGACATAGAAGCGGCCACCGGTGATGGCGCTGGCACTCGCAATCCTGAAATGGCTCGTGATCGCTGCGGTCGTCGTCTATCTCGGCGGGCTCGTGGCGCTGTACGTCAAGCAGCGCGAACTGCTGTTTCCGATCCCGCCGGTCGGGCGGACGGCGCCCGCCGCCGCCGGTCTTCCCGAAGCGGAAGAGCATGTCCTGACCACCGACGACGGCGAGAAGGTCATCGTCTGGCATGTACCGGCGAAGCCGGGCCGACCGGTCGTGCTGTTCTTTCCCGGCAATGGCGATTTCCTTGCCGGCCGCGTGGCCCGCTTCAAGGGCATCACGGCCGACGGCGCCGGGCTGGTGGCGCTGTCCTACCGGGGTTACGCAGGCTCGAGCGGATCTCCGAGCGAGCATGGGCTGCTGCAGGACGCTGCGGCGGCTTACGCGTTCACCACCGCGCGATACCGGGTCGAGCAGATTGTGGCCTGGGGATTCTCCCTCGGCACCGGCGTTGCGGTCGCGCTCGCCGCCGAGCATCCGGTCGGCAAGCTGATCCTGGAGGCGCCGTACACGTCGACGGCTGACATTGCCGGCGCGCACTTCTGGTATGTGCCGGTCAGCCTGCTGATGCGGGATCAATTCCGCTCCGACCAGCGAATCATCAGCGTCACGGTGCCGATCCTGATCATGCATGGCACCGGCGATCCGGTGATCCCGATCCGTTTCGGCGAGCGCCTGTTCGGCCTCGCCCATCAGCCTAAGCAACTCGTGCGCCTACCCGGCGGCGGGCACGACAATCTCGACGATTTCGGTGCGATAGTGACGGCGCGGCAATTTATCGACGCCGCAAGAGGCTGACGGCAGCGATTGTCTGTCGCATAATCGTGCCAGTCGAATTGAGAGGTCTGACCATATGAGCGCACACGGACCGATGCCGCGGTCGGCCTGGCTGTATCCCGTTCTGGCGATGCTGATGTTCGGCGCGGTCACGGTCACTGGCTACGGATTCGCGCCATCGGCCGGAGGCTGGGGGTTCGCGGCCGTCCTGCTGGTGATCCTGTTCGGCACGGTGTTTGCGGCCGTCCACCATGCAGAGATGATCGCCGAGCGGATCGGCGAGCCGTTCGGCACGCTGCTCCTGACGCTGGCCGTGACGATCATCGAGGTCGCGCTGATCTCGACCATCATGCTGGGCGACACGCCGGCGCCGACTTTGGCGCGCGACACCGTGTTTGCGGTGGTGATGATCGTCTGCAACGGCCTGGTCGGGCTCTGCATCTTCATCGGCGGCATCCGCTACCGTGAGCAGGATTTTCAGATCACCGGCGCCAACCTTTACCTCAGCGTGCTGTTCGTGCTCGCGACCATCACACTCGACATGCCGAATTTCACGCTCACTGCGCCGGGCCCGATCTATTCCACGGCCCAGCTTGCCGTGATCAGCGTCGTGACCCTGTTGCTCTATGCGGTGTTCCTCTACACCCAGACCATCCGCCACCGCGATTACTTCGTCAGCGGCGCCAATGAGGCGGCGGCGCATGGCGAGGTGATGTCGGACCGCATGACGGCGATCAGTGTTGCCCTGCTGCTGGTTTCGCTGCTGGCGGTAGTGCTGCTGGCCAAGAAATTCTCGCTGGTGGTCGATGTCGTCACCGTCAAGATCGGTGCGCCGCCGGCCTTTGCCGGCCTGGTGGTGGCCGCCCTGATCTTGTTGCCGGAGAGCGTTGCCGCGGTGTCGGCGGCGCGCAAGAACGACCTGCAGAAGAGCATCAATCTCGCGCTGGGCTCCTCGATCGCCACCATCGGGCTCACGGTTCCGGCGGTGGCCGTTGCCGCCTATGCGCTCGACAAGCAGCTCGTGCTCGGCCTCAGCAACCAGCATATGCTGATCCTGCTGCTCACCTTCATGGTCAGCATGCTCACCTTCGGAACCGGCCGCACCAACATCCTGTTCGGGCTCGTGCACATGGTGGTGTTCGCCGTGTTTGTATTCATGGTTTTCGTGCCGTAGAGCATGATCCGGAAAAGTGGAGACCGGTTTCCGTCGCGCCAATGCGGAACGCGTTGGCGCGGAGATCACCGCAAACAAAAAGCTTGGAGAAAAATGTGACAATGCTCAGCGCCAAATCGGATGTCCAGGTGGATACGGCGGAGGTTCGCGTGACCGAATGGCGGCTCGCGCCGGGCAGCGCCACCGGCCACCACACCCACGAGATGGACTACGTCATCGTTCCGATCACGGCAGGCGAGATGACGATTGTGGCGCCGAACGGCGGGCGCTCGAAGGCGCAGCTCGAGGCCGGCAAGTCCTATTTCCGCAAGGCCGGGGTCCAGCACGACGTGCTTAACGAGACGGCCAGCGAGATCGTGTTCCTCGAGGTCGAACTCAAGCCCTGACGCGGCGCAAGAACCCTCCAAGGAACCCTGCGCGCCCCGAATGGCAGGTCCGAGTCTTCGCGGCTGTGGACATTCATAACTCGTTAACGGCTGCACGCTGATCTAGAAGGTGGATGCGGCTTACGCAGGGGCGCCTCCGGCTGAAACCAAAGCGACACCAAAGGTGACGTCGGAACGGGGGTTTGCCACCGATCCGTCGCAGTTGATCCCTGAATGTGCCTCAAAGTTCCAGCATGAAATACCGGGGTGGGGAGTGGCAGGTCATGCTGAGTTACCTGAAGAAATTTGTGATGGACATCTTACCCTCGGTGGCAGCGACCATCATCGGGGCGTACATCGTTAATCACTACATCGTGGCCAGGCCGGAAGCTCCGGCAGCCGCAGCCGTGACCGCCGCCGTCGATCCCAAGGCCGTCGATCCCAAGGCCGTCGATCCCAAGGCAGATCCGAAAGCCGCCAAGCCCGCCGAAAAGTCCACCGTCGTCAGCAGCCTCCCCGAAGCCGGCGTGAAGGCGAAGGGCATGTCCGAGCGCACGCTCATTGAGCGGTCGGCGTCCGAGAAGGCCGCCGTCACCGAGAAGCCCATCGAGAAATCCGCCGACCCCAAATCTGCTGATTCAAAGGCCGATGCACCGGCTGATACCGCCAGCATCCCCGCCGACACGCGCCATCATCCAGCGGCGCTGAAGGCGGTCGCGAAGGTCACGCCGGCCGCACCGCAGCCGGCCGCGCCTGCGACATCAGCCGCCCCGACCGAGGCCGCGGTGGCTCCGGAGGAAAACCGCGACGCCAACGATCTCGCGCGGGCCGCCATCGAGCGGCTGCGCAAGGAGCGTCCGCAGGAGGCCGCGCGTTCCCAGGACGCAGCGCGTTCCCAGGATGCCACCCGCACCAACGACCTCGCCCGTCTGCCAGATCAGCAGCGTTCGGCAGCCGCGTCGGCGATCCGGCCCTTGCCGCCGCCGATCATGGTGTCGAACCCGTCCACCGACAATGTCGATCAATCCTCTCAGCAGCAGCGTCCGCCCTACGCCGCCAGCGCCCAGGATTCGAACCGGCTGACGCCGCCGGCCGACATCCCGGTCCCGGTGGTGCAGGCACCGCTCGACCTCCGCGCCGAGGCGGTCATGGCGCCGAAGAATGAGCGCACGTCGGTGACCGACGACATGTTCTCCGGCATGAAGTCGATGTTCCACGCCGTCCTGCCCAAGTAAGTCCTGCCCAAGTAAGTCCTGCCGAAGTAAGCCGAGAGATTATCCGCCGGTGCGCGCCAGCCCGCTTCGCGCGCTCCCGTCGTTTGGCCGCAGCGCGAGCGCGCGATTGTAGGACGCCGCAGCCTTGGCCTTGTCGCCAAGCCGCTCATAGGCCTGACCGCGCGCGCTCCACGCCGCAACGCTGTTGGGATCGGCCTGCACGGCCTCGTCGAGGTCGGTGGCGGCTTGCTTGGCATTGTCGAGCGCGAGGTAGCTGGTGGCACGGCCGATCAGCGGCTCCGCCTTCTGTGGCGACAGCCCACTGGCCGCCGTGAAATCATCGATCGCCTGTTGATGCTGTCCGCGAGCCTGATAGATCAGGGCGCGGCCGTAAAGTGCCTGGGTGTTGTAAGGGTCGGCCGCCAGGGCCTGTTCGAACTCCGCCATCGCCTCGTCGAGCTTGCCGAAGCGCGCCAGCGCCTGAGCACGCGTGGTGTGATCCCTGGCGCTGTTGACGTCCTGCGGCGTGATGGTGTCGGGAGCCGGCTTGTCGGCAGTGGCAGCCGGTTTCGGCTTGTCGTCCGAGCCCCATGAACCGAGGTCGAAGGAGCAGCCCCCGAGCGGCAGGCCGAGAACCACTGCAATGATGACGAGTTGCTGCGCGCAACGGCGGTGCGCGGGTTCTGGAACGAGGCGGCGGGGTGCCGGGTCAGCCATCATGCAAAATGCTCTTGCCGGTCGTTTTGCACGGGTACCCCGCAACGCGGCTTGCTTCAAAACGACAACGCGGGCCCGTGGCCCGCGCTGTTAGACTTCCATATCGGCAAAACGGTTCAGCGAGGGCCGCGACCAGCGCCTGCACCACCAGGACGGCCGCCGCGGTCACCACCGGGGCCAGCGCCGAACACCGGCTTCGGCTTCATCGGCAGCAGACCTTCGCGCTGCAGCTTCTTGCGCGCCAGCTTGCGTGCGCGACGCACGGCTTCGGCCTTTTCGCGGGCCTTCTTCTCGGAAGGCTTTTCGTAGTGACCGCGGAGCTTCATCTCGCGGAAAATGCCCTCGCGCTGCATCTTCTTCTTCAGCGCCTTCAGGGCTTGGTCGACATTGTTATCGCGGACGAGAACCTGCACGCGGCATCCTCTTTTGAATTGATCGGTTCGGAATTCTGGCGAGGTGAAGGAGCGGCAAAAGGCCTGCCTCTTAACCCTAGGCGGGCGCATGTATCAGACAAACGCGCAGATGTCCACCGGTCGAGTGACTTTCGGGCCTAGTAAAGCCACGAAATAGGGCGAAAATGCCATTGTGCGGCCCTGATTTGGGTGGTTTGGCGCCCAGATGAGGGCCGCTCCCGGCGTTTGGATGACCCGGGCATTGGAAATAGGGGAGATGCCACATGGATATGAAGAAATACGGTGCCGAAGCCATCGGTACGTTCTGGCTCACATTCGCTGGCTGCGGCAGCGCAGTGATTGCGGCCGGCTTTCCGCAGGTCGGGATCGGGCTGGTCGGCGTGTCGTTGGCTTTCGGGCTGAGCGTGGTGACGATGGCCTATGCGATCGGCCATATCTCGGGGTGCCACCTCAACCCGGCCGTGACGGTCGGGCTCGCCGCGGGCGGGCGTTTCCCGGGCGGCCAGGTGCTGCCCTACATCATCGCGCAGGTCGTGGGCGCAATCGTTGCGGCTTGGCTGCTCTATGTGATCGCCAGCGGTGCGCCCGGCTTCGATGTCAGCAAGGGCTTCGCCTCCAACGGCTATGACGCGCACTCACCGGGCCAGTACAGCATGGTGGTGTGCTTCATCACCGAGGTGGTGATGACCATGATGTTCCTCTTCATCATCATGGGATCGACCCACGGCAAGGCGCCTGCCGGCTTCGCGCCGCTCGCGATCGGTCTCGCGCTGGTGATGATCCATCTCGTCAGCATTCCCGTCACCAACACCTCGGTGAACCCGGCGCGCAGCACCGGTCCGGCATTGTTCGTCGGCGGCTGGGCGCTGGCACAGCTCTGGCTGTTCTGGGTTGCGCCCCTGATCGGCGGTGCGCTCGGCGGCGTGATCTATCGCTGGCTCAGCGACGAGCCGACCGGTGTCGTCGCCGGCGTCAAGACGGCGTGATCGGCCAATGGGATCGTGGTTGCCACGATCCCATTTCGATCGATGGGTCGAAGGCGGCTGCGGCCGCCTGTGTAGAATTTATCGTTTGCGGGGCGGCGTCACTTCGGTGACGTGCCCCATCTTGCGGCCGGGGCGCGGCGTGCCCTTGCCGTACAGATGCACGGTGGCGCCGGGAACGGTGAGCCACTGCTCGTAGCTCAGGATGTCGTCGCCGATCAGGTTGGTCATGGTGACCTCGCCGTGGCGCACCGGCTTGCCGAGCGGCCAGCCGGCAATCGCGCGGATGTGCTGTTCGAACTGTGAGATCGAGGCACCGTCGAGCGTCCAGTGACCGGAATTGTGCACGCGCGGTGCGATCTCGTTGACCAGCACGGTCGCCGCGCCATTGCCTGCCACCACGAACATCTCCACCGCGAGAACGCCGACATAGTCGAGCGCCGAGGCGATCTTTTCGGCGATCGCCCGTGCCTGCGCAGCAACCTCCGCGGGGATCGCTGCCGGTGCGCGGGAGATTTTTAGAATGTGGTCGCGATGCTCGTTCTCGGTGACGTCGAAGCACTCGACTTCGCCGGACGCGGAGCGGGCCGCGATCACCGAGATCTCGCGTTCGAACGGCACGAAGGCCTCGACGATGGCCGACTTGGTGCCGAGGTCCTGCCAGACCTGCTCGATGTCGTCGCCTGCGCGGATGATGGCCTGGCCCTTGCCGTCATAGCCGAACCGGCGGGTCTTGATCACAGCAGGCAGACCGATCCGCTCGATCGCGGTGCGCAGCGTGGCGACCGAGGAGACGTCGGCATAATCGGCGGTGCCGACGCCGAGCCTGCTGACGAAATCCTTCTCGATGAGGCGGTCCTGCGTGGTCTCGAGGATCTTGTACGCGGGCAGCACCGGGCGGCGTGCGGCGAGCACCATCGCGGTCGCGGCCGGCACGTTCTCGAATTCATAGGTGACGACGTCGACGTCGTTGGCGAACAGTTCGAGCGCCTCGACGTCGGCATATTCCGCGCAGGTCGCGTTCTGCACCACGTCGAAGGCAGGCGAATCCGGATCCGGTGAAAACACCTGGCAACGGAGCCCGAGCCGCGCCGCCGCCATCGCCAGCATCCGGCCCAATTGTCCGCCGCCGAGGATTCCAATGGTGTCGCCCGGCTTCAGCTTCACGAGGTTCGAAGCCGTCACGCCATGCCCTCCGGCTGGTCCTTGACCGCGTCGGTCTGCTGCTTACGCCAGGCGGCAAGACGGGCCGACAAAGCCGGATCGTTGAGCGCGAGCACGCTCGCCGCGAGCAACGCGGCATTGATCGCGCCGGGCTTGCCGATCGCGAGCGTCCCGACCGGGATGCCGGCCGGCATCTGCACGATCGAATAGAGCGAATCGACGCCGGACAGCGCCTTCGATTCAACGGGAACCCCGAACACCGGAAGCTCGGTCAGCGCGGCCGTCATGCCCGGCAAATGGGCGGCACCGCCGGCGCCGGCAATGATCACCTTGTGGCCGGCCGCCTTGGCGCCCTTGGCAAAGGCATAGAGCCGATCGGGGGTGCGGTGGGCCGAAACAATGCGCGTTTCGCAGGCAATACCGAGCGCAGCCAGGGTCTCGGCGGCATGGCGCATGGTCTCCCAGTCGGACTGGCTTCCCATGATGATGGCGATCGGAGCGGTCATCTCTTCAATTCTGTGCAGGAATCCAAAAGCATAGGCCGGATTATAGGGGCGGCCCGGGCGTCATCCAAGGCGTGGCAAGGGAGTTAGAATGGACTATCCTGTCTTGGTGAATCCCGGCAAGCCTTCATAAGCAGGCCTCAACAAGGATGCGCATGAAGAAGAAGACGACGGCGGACGCCTCCGGGGCGGCAAAACGACGGAAAGGCGCGCCCGCCGCGCGCAAATCCGCACCCGGCAGGACTGGAATCAAAGGGGCTGGAACCAAAGCTTCCACGCGAGGCGCGGTCGCATCCGGCGACAAATCCACGATCCGCAGGTTGCGGGCACAGCTGGCGCGGGCCCAGGCCAGGATCGAGGAGCTGCAGGCCTCCGCCGAGACCGACTTCCTGCTCAACATCCCGAACCGGCGCGGCTTCGAACGCGAGCTCGTCCGTTCGCTCTCCTTCATCAAGCGCTATCAGGCCTCCGGCGCGCTGATCGTGCTCGACGTCGACCGCCTCAAGCCGATCAACGATGCCTTCGGGCACGCCGCGGGCGACGAGGTGCTGAAGACGATCGTTGCTGCGATATCGGACCAGGTACGCGCCTCCGACGTGATCGGCCGTCTCGGTGGCGACGAGTTTGCCGTGCTGCTGTGGAATCTCAGCGAGATCGATGCCCGCGCCAAGGCGGCTACGCTGGAAGATGCGATTGACCGCCTGACCTTCGTGTTCCGTGACAGCCACGTCTCCGCGGGCGCCTCCGCGGGCGTTGCGATCCTCACCGCGCATTCGGATATCGATCGCGTTCTCGATGAGGCCGACCGTGCGATGTATGTGCGCAAAGCGCAACGGCGCCATGAAACCTAGCGAATCCTGGCGCCTTTCCGTTCCGATTGAATCGCACGGGTCCAGATTTTTGTTTTGACGCGCCTTCGTCACGCGAGCCGGTATCCACGTCGCTCGAAAACGCTTCGATGATCAGAGCGCGCTCAGGTCCTCAGGCACATTGCCATAGGCCCGCAGCAGCTTGGCATCGCCGAATTCGCCGATCGCGGGATCGCCGGTGCGGCTGAACGCGACGGCGCCGATGCTGCCCGGCATCCGTGACATCGTCTCCGCACGGCGCAGCGCGATCGCCGAGCTCTGGCATTCCTCGGCACTGCCGGCGACCGGCGTGCCGTCGTCGTCCTGCATGAAGGGCAGTGCTACGTAATAGGTCACATCCGCCATTGCTGTGCTCCCGGAAGATCAGGCGGCGTCGCTCGCCGCCTGGGTTCGCGCCGGCACGCAGCCGGCAGTGATCGCGGCCTGCAATTCCTCGAGCTCGGCTTCCAGATATTCGTTGGCCATGATCAGCGCCTTGATGGTGCTGCGCAGGTTGCCATCGCACATCGCGATCGCCTGATCGCAGGCCTTCTCGTAACGGCTGTTGTCGGGCAGGAACGGCGGTGCGGACATGGCGAAACTCCCTTTCATGGCTGGCGGCTGGATCGGCATGTTCTTATTTTGTTCTTTTGGAGTCAAGCGCCGAAAATCACGCTCACGCCCATTGCCGCGAACGTGAAGCCAGCGAGGCGCTGTGGATGACGGGGAAAACCCGCCGTCGGACCTGAACCAGCGGGCCGCCGAACCGCAAAGGCGCGCGTCAGGCGATGATGTCGGGCGTGATCTGATCTTCGATGAAGGCGATGCGGTCGCGCAATTGCAGCTTCCGCTTCTTCAAGCGTTGCAGCATCAAGAGATCCGGCGCCGGCGACTGATGCAGCGCGTCGATCGCGGCATCGAGGTCGCGGTGCTCTTGTTGCAGACGCGCAAGCTCGGCGAGGAGTTCGCGCTCATCCTGATCGTTCATGGTTGTGTATTGACTTGATAAGCACGATGAGGTTGTTGCGGCCGAAGCAGCCGCTCGCCGGAATATCCTCCCGGAGCGCGCGCCGCGCAAGCCGGACCGGTTCCATAGTCACGATTGGTTACAGATAAACCGAAACGCGGGCGTGCGGCATTTTGCGTCCCCCATCGACAGCGCCGTCGACTTGTGTACACTCAACGGTCCGGATCGAACCTGAGGTTTAACGCACCGAGGAGAGTTCGCAATGGCGATACAGGCCCATCTCGTCGAGCTGGAGCGTAAGCACAAAATACTCGAGAACGAACTGCACGAAGCACTCGTTCACCCCTCCGTAGATGACCTGCATATTTGCGAGCTGAAGCGCCGCAAGTTGATGGTCAAGGATCAAATCGAGCGGTTGAGACTTTCCGCCGACGACACGGTCCACTAAGTCAGTCCCCGCAAATTAGCGAACAATCTGGCCTTTCACCGAGGGATGAACGCCGCAGCGCGCATTCCTCGGGAGGCTATGCTGCATTTGCTCAGAGCCCCGCCAGCTCGCCGACATGGTCGGCGACCGCGAGCGACGACGTCAATCCGGGCGATTCGATCCCAAACAGGTTGATCAGGCCGGCGATGCCGTGATCGGCCGGCCCCTGGATCAGGAAATCCTGCGTCGCCACCGCCGGCGGCACGATCTTGGGCCGGATTCCCGAATAGCTCGGCATCAGCGCACCATCCGGCAGGGTCGGCCAGTATTTCCGGATCGCCGGATAGAACCGCTCGGCCCGCGTCGGGTCGACGGCGTAATCGATGTGATCGATCCATTCGACGTCGGGGCCGAACCTCGCCTGTCCGGCCATGTCGAGCGTCAGGTGCACGCCGAGCCCGCCGGGCTCCGGAACCGGATAGATCAGCCGCGAGAATGGCGCCCTGGCGCTGCAGCTGAAGTAATTCCCCTTGGCCAAATAGGCCGTTGGAATCAATTCGATCGGCATGCCCTCGACGTTGCGCGCGACCACGGTTGCGCCGAGGCCGGCGGCATTGACCAGGAGATCGCAGGCAAGCGTCATTGGCGCCGCGCCGCCGGCTTCGATCTCGAACCCGTTGGCGGTGGCCCTGGCGTGGAGCAGCGGCGTATGGAAGGCGAATGCCGCTCCGGCCGCCTCGGCGTCGCCGCGCAGCGCCAGCATATAGGCATGGCTGTCGATGATCCCGGTGGAGGGCGACAGCAGCGCCGCGTCGCAGTTCAGCGCCGGCTCCAGCGCGCGCGCCGCGTCGCCGGACAGCAGCTGCATGTCGCCGACGCCATTGGCCTCGGCGTGGGCTCGGATCGACTGCAGTTTCTCGGTCTCCCTGGCCGTGGTGGCCACGATCAGCTTGCCGCAATTCTTGTGCGGAATGCCGTGCTCGCCGCAGTAACGGTAGAGCGCCCGCTTGCCGCTGACGCACATCCGCGCCATCAGGCTGCCGGCGCGGTAGTAAATGCCGGCATGGATCACCTCGCTGTTTCGCGACGAGGTTACCGTGCCGATCCCTTCGGCCTCTTCGATCACAATCACTTCGCGGCCGGCCTGTGCCAGCCGGCGCGCCACGGCGAGGCCGATCACCCCCGCCCCGACGATCACGCAATCAACCCTGTCCATCTCGTCCTTCAGGTCCGAAAATTTCCGCGCAGCCAACGGCTTGCCGCCGCCAGCATCGTTCAGCCGATCCGATCGTTTTGGGCAAGTGCTTATTAGGCAAGTGCTTATTAGGCAAAGTGCTTGGGCCATCTCGACTAGTTGGGGTGCCACGTTCCGTTAGTGGAGCATTAATCATGTCAGGGCAATTGCCGTAAATTAAGTCGCATTTTCCGGTTGCATCCCTACGCGTTTACCCGATCCAAACCGCCGGAGCCGGACACTCGCCCCGGAAATCCGCGGGTGATCGATGGCTGGCAGGAAGTGGCAGGCGGGCAGGAAGAATTTGATTCCGGCAAAGGCCGCGCTTTGCCTGATCGCTGCCGCCGTACCGTACGGTGCAGCCCGGGCCGCCTCCAGTGCGTTCGCGCCGTCGACCTATCTGGGTGACCTCGATCCCGGCGTGGTCTGGGAACTCCTGATCGGCAGCGTGGTGGTCGCGTCGTTTCTCGGTGCGGTCGGACTGTGGATCCTCTCGGCCCTGCGCAAGGCCAAGCGCGCGCAACTACGGCGCAACGCCTTCGTGTCATCGGCCCTCAACCATCTGAACCAGGGCGTGGTGATGACCGATGCGCACGAGCGCATCGTGTTTTGCAACGACCGGTATCTCGACATCTACGGCCTGTCGCGCGCCGATATCAGGCGCAACATGACTGGTGTCGAACTGCTTGAACTGCGCCGCAACCGCGGCATGCTCGACGTCAGCGCCGAGGATTTCTTTGCCAAGGCCGCGGCGCCCGAAGGGCTGGTCACCGAGCTGCCCGGCGGCAGGTCGGTGCTGGTGAAGTATTTTCCGCTGCCAAACGGCGGCTCGGTCGCGACCCATCTCGATTGCACCGACCAGCGCAAGCTGTCGCGCAAGCTCGCCTCGACCACGCAATTCCTGGAATCGGTGCTCGATAACGTCCCGGTCTGCGTCGCGGCCAAGAACATCGAGGACGGCCGCTACATCTTCGCCAACCGCGCGTTCGAGCGCTTCTCGCGTTTCTCGCGCGATCACATCGTGGGCAAGCGCGCCGAGGAGATCTTCCGGCCCGAGACCGCCGTCAGCATCGACACCGCCGACCGCGCGGCGCTGAATGCGCTGGAAGGCTATCACCGCAGCGAATTCTTCGTCGAACGCGGTTCGGACAAGCGCATCCTCGCCTCCAACCGGGTGATCGCCCGCAACGAGGCCGGCGAGCCGGAATTCCTGATCGCGCTGTTCGAGGACGTCACCGACCGCCGCGCGCTGTCGCGCGAGCTCGAGAACAACAAGAAATTCCTCGAACTCGTGGTCGACAACATCCCGGTGTCGCTGATTGTGCAGCGCGTCAGCGACGGCCAATACCTGCTGGCCAACCGCAGCGCCGAGACGATCCTCAATCGGCGCCGCGAGGACGCCGCCGGCCTCACCGCTTCCGACATCTTCAATGCGCGCGAAGCCAAGCTGATCATCGCCCGCGACGAGGCCGCGATCAGGAAGCGCAGCATGATCGCCGAGGAGCACCCGATCTCGACCAAGGACGGCCTGCGGCTGTTCCTGACCCGCCGCATGACCGTGCTCGACGACATTGGCGAGCCGCAATATCTGATCAAGACCCATGAGGACGTCACCGACCGGCGCCAGACCGAGTCGCGGATGGCGCACATGGCCTATCATGACGGCCTGACCGATCTGCCGAACCGCGCGGCCTTCCTGCAGGCGCTGACCCAGATGATCGAAGCCTGCGACGGCACCGACGAGGAGTTCGCCGTGCTCTGCGTCGACCTTGACGGGCTGAAGGAGATCAACGACGTCTACGGCCATGCGATGGGCGACAAGGTGCTGATCGAGGTCGCGCAGCGTCTGCAGACCGTGGCACGCGGCGGCGTGGTCGCGCGGCTGTCGGGCGACGAATTCGGCCTCATCATCGACGGCAAGCAGCCGGTTGCCGGCATTGCGCTGGCCGAGCAGGCCGCCGAGGCGCTCGGGCAGGATTTCGCGATCGACGGCAAGTCGGTGCGTACCGGCCTCACTACCGGCATCGCGGTATTCCCGCACAATGGATCCGACGCGGCCTCGCTGCTGGCCAATTCCGGCGCGGCGCTGTTCCGTGCCAAGGCCAAGTCGCGCGGCACGATCTCGATCTTCGAGCCGGAGATGGACCAGCAGATCCGCGATCGCCGCGTGCTGCACCAGGAGCTGTCGGTCGCGATCAAGAACGGCGAATTGTCGCTCTACTACCAGCCGCAGGCGGCTGCGGGCGGGAGTGTTGCGGGCAGCCAGGTCATTGGCTTCGAGGCGCTGGCGCGCTGGCACCATCCGGTGCGCGGCTTCGTGCCGCCCGGCGATTTCATTCCGCTCGCGGAAGAAAGCGGCCTGATCGTCGAGATGGGCGAATGGATTTTGCGGGAAGCCTGCCGGGAGGCAGCCTCCTGGGCGGTCCCGATGCAGATCGCAGTCAACCTGTCGCCGGCGCAATTCACCCATGGCGACCTCGTCGGGCGCGTGCATTCGATCCTGCTCGAGACCGGGCTCACGCCCGACCGCCTCGAGCTCGAAATCACCGAGGGTGTGCTGATCGAGGATTTCGACCGCGGCCTGTCGCTGCTGCGGCGGCTGAAGGCGCTCGGCGTCCGCATCTCGATGGATGATTTCGGCAGCGGCTATTCCTCGCTGAGCTATCTGCAGGCGTTTCCGTTCGACAAGATCAAGATCGACCGCGCCTTCGTCATCAATCTCGGCCGCAATCCGCAATCGGCCGCGATCGTGCGCGCGGTCATCGGTCTCGGCCACGGCCTTGAAATGTCGATCGTCGCCGAAGGTGTCGAGACCGAGGCGCAACTCGGCTTCCTCTCCGAAGAAGGCTGCGACGCGGTGCAGGGCTACCTGATCGGCCGTCCGGCCCCGATCGGTCAATTTGCCGCGCTGGTCGGCGGCGACCGTGTTGCCGAATCCGTACGCAAGGCCGGCTAAGCGGGCCTGAACCGTCGGACCGGCCCGGCCGGCGGCGCTTGCCATCCGTTACACGTCCGGTTACATCTCGATCCACCACAACATTTGAGCCGAGAAAGGAGGGCTGCGTCGTGGCGACATTTATTGATCACCACTTCAGGCGTGGCCCCGTCAACGCCCTGCAAATGCGTTTGCAGGGCTGACCGGAAACTCGCGTAAAATCTTGTCCTGGTCTGCCCTTCGTGGCCATGCGGCGTCGAACGTTTGAACGTTTGCGCATGCATTTGAATCCCTCGCCGCGCCTCCACACGCACATCCGACGATGGCTGCACGCCTCGGGATGTCGTGATTGCCGGCAAGACCAGAGAATTGATCGTGACCCTCCTCAATGTACGCAATCTCGGCGTGACGCTGAACGCGCCGTTGTTCTCCGGACTGAATTTTGTCGTCAATGCCGGCGATCGGATCGGCCTGGTGGCCGCCAACGGCCGTGGCAAATCCACGCTGCTGCGCTGTATCGCTGATACGATGGAGCCCAATGAAGGCGACATCACCCGTTCGCGCGGGCTGACCGTCGGCCATGTCGAGCAGGATCCGCCCGCGAGGCTGCTCGATACGGCGTTCCATGCCGCCGTGCTCGAGGCGCTCCCCGGCGAGCAACGCGCCCGCGAGGGCTGGCGGGTCGACGTCGCCTTGCAATCGCTCGAAGTGCCTGACGAACTATGGGCGAGACCGCTGAAGCAACTGAGCGGCGGCTGGCTACGACTTGCGGTGCTTGCCCGCGTGCTGGTGACCGAGCCCGATGTGTTGCTGCTCGATGAGCCGACCAACCATCTCGACCTCGCGAAGATCAGCCGGCTTGAGGGCTGGCTGAACGGGCTGCCGCGCGAGATGCCGGTCGTGATCGCAAGCCACGATCGCGCCTTTCTCGATGCGACCACCAATCGGACGCTGTTCCTGCGCCCGGAGCGGTCGCAGCTGTTCTCGCTGCCCTACACGGCGGCGCACGCGGCGCTCGACGAATTCGACGCCTCGGACGAGCGGCGCTATCAGCGCGACATGAAAACCGTCAGGCAGCTGCGGCAGCAGGCCGCGAAACTCAACAACCTCGGAATCAATTCCGGCAGCGACCTGCTGCTGTCGAAGACCAAGCAATTGAAGCAACGCGCCGAAAAGCTGGAGGAGACAGCGAAGCCGGCGCATGTGGACCGCTCGGCCGGAACGATCAGGCTTGCCAACCGCGACACCCATGCCAAGGTTCTGGTCAGGCTGAACAACGCCGCGATCGCCACACCCGACGGCAGGCCATTGTTCAGGACTGGCTCGCAGTTCATCTGCAAGGGCGACCGGATCGCGCTGCTCGGGCCGAATGGCGCGGGCAAAACCCGGTTCGTCGCGGCGTTGCGGCTGGCGATCGAGAACCCGGAAGCGGCAGCCGCCGAGATCCGGGCCACCGAGTCGGTGGTGCTTGGCTATTGCGACCAGGCGTTGGCCGATCTCGCAGATAGCGACACGCCGATGCGCATGCTCACGCGCCGCTTCGAGGTCGGCGATCAGCGTGCGCGCGGATTGCTGGCCGGTGCCGGCCTCTCGATCGAGATGCAGGGCCGTCCGATCGGGCGGCTGTCGGGCGGGCAGAAGGCCCGTCTCGGCATGCTCGTGCTGCGGCTTACGCTGCCGAACTTCTATCTGCTCGATGAGCCGACCAACCACCTCGATATCGAGGGCCAGGAGGCGCTGGAGGAAGACCTGATGGAGCAGCAGGCCAGCTGCCTGCTGGTGTCGCACGACCGCCAGTTCGTGCGGACAGTGGCCAACCGGTTCTGGGTGATCGAAGGCAAGAAGTTGATCGAGGTCGATGGGGCCGAACACTTCTTTGCATCGGCCGGTGCAAGCTAGACTCGGCCAGCATTTTTTCTCCGAACACGTATTCCGTTCGCACGGAAATGCGATAGGCGTTGTGCATGGCAGACTATGACGTCGCGATCATCGGCGGTGGCTTGAACGGCACGAGCATCGCCCGTGACGCGGCCGGCCGTGGCCTGCGCGTGATCCTGCTGGAGCAGGGCGATCTCGGTTCCGGCGCGTCGCAGGCGTCGCCGCGGCTGGTCCACGGCGATCTGGCCGGGTTGGAACGGCGGCAATTCTTCCGCGTCCGCACGGCGCTCAGGGAGCGCGACGTCTGGCTACGCATCGCGCCGCATCTGGTGCGGCCGGCGCGCTTCGCGATCCCGGCGCATGCCGAGGAACGGCCGCCGTGGCAATTGCGCTCGTTGCTGCTGCTCTACGAGCGGTTGGCTTTGCGCAGCGGCCTGCCGCGCTCGACGACACTCGACATCACCCACCATCCGGTCGGCAATGCGCTGAAGCGGCCGTTCGGAACCGCGTTCGAATACTCCGACTGCGTCGTCGACGATTCCCGGCTCGTCGTGCTGAGCGCGGTCGACGCCGCTGCGCGCGGCGCCGATATCCGCACCGGCGCGCGCGTGACCCGGGCCGAGCGTGGCGAGACCTGGCGGCTGGTCGCGATCGACCGCGGCTATCGGCGGGTGATCACCGCGCGATCGCTGGTCAACGCGACCGGCGCATGGACGGCCTCGGTCGCCGACACTGTGTTGCGAGTGCCTGCGCCGCAACTCGCGACGGTGCAGATCAGCCAGATCGTGGTGCGCCGCCTGTTCGACTGCGACAACGTCTATGCGTTCCAGAACTCCGATGGACAACTGATCTTCGCCAGTCCCTACGAGCGCGACTTCACCCTGATCGGCAGCGTCGGTCATGCCTTCAAGGGTGATCCGGCTATTGTCGCGATGGGGGTGCGTGAGGTGGCCTATCTCTGCGACGCGGCCAATCGCTATTTTCGCGAGCAGATCGCGCCGGCGGACGTGCTGCGAACGATTTCCGGCGCCAATTCCGTCGTCACGTCCGCGCGCCGGCGCATGAGCGATGGCGCTGCGTCGCTCGATTCTGGGCGTGGCAAGGCGCCGCTGCTCACGATCTTCGGCGGCGACGTAACTATGTCACGGCGCCGCGCCGAGCGGGCCGTCTCGGAGTTCACGCGGTTCTATCCGATGAGGCCGCGCTGGACCGCAACAGTGCCGCTGCCGGGTGGCGAATTTGCGTGGCAGCGCTTTGAAACCGAGGTTGACATCGCGCGCGATCGCTGGCGCTTCCTCAGCGAGGAGCAGGCGCGGCGGCTGGTGGCCGCCTACGGGCTGAATGTCAAAGACGTTCTGGGGGCCGCCAGCGAGAAGGCCGATCTCGGCCCGGCCTTCGGTGCCGAACTGACCGGCGCCGAGGTGCGCTACCTCATGCGCAAGGAGTGGGCGCGCTTTCCCGAAGATGTCCTGTGGCGCCGCTCCAAGCTCGGGCTGACCATGCCGCAACCCGAGCGCGATGCGCTGGCGGCGTTCATGGCGAAGGTGGATTGAGGTTCAGCTATTGCCGTGAGGCCTCCTGCGACCAGGCGAGGTCGCGCCGCGACGGACGGCGATGCAGCCGCTCCGAGATCAGGCGCATCGCTTGCCGGCCTTCTCCGGCACGCAGGCAGGCGACGATGAAGGTGTCCTCCCACAATTCGCGTTGGGCATGGCTGCCGCCGATCCGCACCAGCTCGGGCATCAGCGGCGCCAGGATGCGCACGGCGCGGTCATGATCGCCGGCCGCGAAGGCCGCGATGCCCCGGCCGAGCCCGATGGCGGCAGGGCCGGGCGCCAGTCTACCGTCGGCATCGCGCGCCGCCATCTCGGCCAGCCGCGCCTCCAGCGCATCGTTGCTCGTCGTGGCTGCGACCAGCGCATGATGCACATCGGCGAAATGCGCGCCGGCTTTCGGGAAATAGCCGTCGCCGTAGGCAGCGACATCCTTCCAGTGTGACTCGAGACCCGTCTTGCCGGCGACCGACAGCCGCCACAGCAGCGAAGCTGTGTCGGTGTAGATATTGAGCGGCGGATAGGGCCGGCCCGCCGGCTTGATGTGCTGCTCGTAAATGGCAAGCGCGCTGTCGGCGTCGCCTTCCTCGATCGCGATCAGGGCGAGGTGCCAGGCGAGATGTCCTTGCAGGAAGCTGGTGCGATCATTCGCCGGGAGCCACGCGGAGAGGAAGCTGCGGCCTTCCGACCCGTCGCCCTGCTCGAACAGCGCATGCGCCACTGCGTGTGCTGCGCCGGCGTTCTCCGGCTTCAGCGCATAGCCGCGCTCTGTGATGGCGCGGCCGGAGACGACCTCGCCGGCCTCGGTCTTCGACCAGCCGAGATAGGTGAGGAACCACCAGTCGTCGCCATAGTCGCGGGCGTAACGTTCGCAGATGGCGAGCCGCGCGGCGTCATGGTCGGCTCGGCCGGAGAAGGCATAAAGGCCGAAGGCGCCGAGCAACAGCGACAGCACCTGCGCATCGCGCGGATATTCCGTGAGGTGCTGTTCGGCTGCCGTCATCGCTTTCTTGGGCTGGCCCTCGATCACGGACGCGATGATCTCGATGTGCTGGCGCTCGCGCGGGCTTGCCGCCGCGGCCAGCTGCCGCGCATCGGCCGCCTTGGCGCGGCCCTTGGCGCCTTCCATATTGAGCTGGTGTACGCGGGCGCGGCCGATATGGGCCATCGCGAAGTCGGGATCTTCGACGATCGCCGCCTCGAACGCGGCATCGGCGCCGTGCAGCGCTGCCAGCATGCGATCGACGCCGTCGACATAATATGCGGCTGCGCGGTCCGACGTGGTGGTCAGCGGCAGGCCGTAGCGGTCGTGAATCATCGGTTGTCCTCCCGAGTTTGGCCATGAAGTCTAGCAGAGGCGCGGAAGCCGACAATATTGCGGGAGATGTCCGTGAGGCGGTTGAGCCGGTGGCGATCCGCCGCTAGCTTGCCGCCAGGATCAGAGCTTTGGGGAATCAGGGCTTGCGGACGTGACATCAGGCGAAGCGAGTGCGGAGGCGGCAAAGCCGTTGCCTGAACCGGCCGTCTCGGACGTGCCGCTGCTGCGGATCGAGGGCGTTGCCAAGTCGTTCGGCAATTTCCGCGCGGTCGACAAGCTCTCGCTCGATGTCCGCGCAGGCGAGTTTTTCGCGCTGCTCGGTCCGAGCGGCTGCGGCAAGACCACGCTGCTGCGCCTGCTCGCGGGCTTCGAGACGCCGGACGAGGGCCGCATCCTGCTCGGCGGCAACGACATCGCCCAGGTGCTGCCGCACGAGCGGCCCGTCAACATGATGTTCCAGAACTATGCGCTGTTCCCTCATCTGTCGGTGCGCGACAACATCGCCTTCGGCCTCAAGCGCGCCGGCATGGCACGCGGCGATATCGCAACCCGCGTTGCCGAGATGGTGGCCCTCGTCAAGCTCGAAGGGCTCGAGAAGCGCAAGCCCGACCAGCTCTCCGGCGGACAGCGGCAACGCGTGGCGCTGGCGCGCTCGCTGGCGCGCCGGCCGCAGGTGCTGCTGCTCGACGAACCGCTCGCCGCGCTCGACAAGAAGCTGCGCGAGGGCACGCAGGCCGAGCTGATGGAGCTGCAGCGCAGGCTCGGCATGACTTTCATCATCGTCACCCACGACCAGGAGGAGGCGATGACGATGGCCGGCCGGATCGGGGTGATGGATGCCGGCCGTCTGGTCCAGGTCGCGACCCCGCGCAACCTCTACGAGGCGCCGGCCTCGCGCTGGATCGCCGAGTTCGTCGGCGACATCAACTTGTTCAACGGCCAGGTCGTCTCTCGCGACCATAGCCGCCTGACGGTCTCGACCACTGACGCAGGCACGCTTGCGGTCAGCGAGCTGTGGCCGCCGGTGACGAAGGATGTCGTCAGCGTCGCGATCCGCCCCGAGAAGGTGAAGCTGTCGCGTCGCGCGCCGGCCTCGGATGGGGGCGCATCGCAGCCGATCAACCGGTTAAAGGGCGTCGTCATCGACGTCAACTATCTCGGCGGCGTCACGAGCTACAGGGTGAAGCTGGAGTCCGGGGCGGTGGTGCGTTCGTCGATGGCCAACACCGCGCGGCTCGATGTCGATGCCTATCTCGCCGGCCAGCGCGTGGTGGCTTGGTTCACCGCCGACGACTGCATGGTGCTGGAGCAATGAGCGCGCGCCGCATCTTCGCGCGGCCGGCGCGGCTGGCCGCGATCGCGCCCTATCTCTGGATGGTGCTGTTCTTCCTGGTGCCGTTCGGCTTCGTGCTGAAGATCAGCCTGTCGCAGACCGCGATCGCGCAGCCGCCTTATACGCCGGTGTTCGATTTCAGCGAGGGCCGCGCAGCGCTGGCCGCCGCTTTTGCGCAATTGTCGTTCGACAATTTCAAGCTGCTGCTTCAGGACAATCTGTACATCTTGTCCTATCTGCGAAGCCTCGTCGTGGCGGTGACCGCGACGCTGATCCTGCTCCTGATCGGCTACCCCATTGCCTACGGCATGGCGCGGTTGCCGCAGCGCTGGCAAAGCGTGGCGATGATGCTGGTGATCGTGCCGTTCTGGACCTCGTTCCTGATCCGCATCTATGCCTGGATCAACATCCTGCAGCATGACGGCCTGCTCAACCAGGTGCTCCTGGCGCTGCATGTCGTATCAGTGCCGGTGGTCTGGCTGTCGACCGACAGCGCGATGTATCTCGGCATCGTCTATTCCTATCTGCCGTTCATGATCCTGCCGCTCTATGCGACGCTCTCCAAGATGGATGCGTCGCTGCTGGAGGCCGCGGGCGATCTCGGCGCCTCGCCGCTGCAGACATTCTGGCTGGTGACATTCCCGTTGTCGCTGCCGGGTGTCGGCGCCGGCGCGCTGCTCTGCTTCATTCCGATCGTCGGCGAGTTCGTGATCCCTGATTTGCTCGCCGGCTCCGATACGCTGATGATCGGGCAGACGCTGTGGCTCGAGTTCTTCACCAACAAGGACTGGCCGGTGGCATCCGCCGCCGCGATGGCGCTGTTGCTGCTGCTGGTGCCGCCACTCGTGCTCTACGACCGCCTGCAGCGCCGCCAGCTCGAGAGTAACCGCTGATGGCGGGCACCGTCACCAGGCTGACGCGTTTCAACATGACGTCGCTGGCGCTCGGGCTGGCGTTCCTCTATCTGCCGATCGTCATCCTAGTGATCTACTCCTTCAACGCCTCGCGGCTGGTGACGGTGTGGGGCGGCTGGTCGCTGCGCTGGTACCACGAGTTCTTCAACGACCGCGCCATGCTCGAGGCGGCCTGGATGAGCCTCTCGGTCGCCGCGGTGTCGGCGACGCTGGCGACACTGCTGGGCACGCTGGCGGCGGTCGGGTTGGCACGCGGCGAGCGCTTCCGGGGGCGGGCGCTGTTCTCCGGCATGCTGTATTCGCCGCTTGTCATGCCGGAGGTGATCTCCGGCCTGTCGCTGCTGCTGCTGTTCGTGGCGCTGAATGCCGAACGCGGCTTCTGGACGGTGACGATCGCCCACACTACGCTGACGATGTGCTTCGTCACCGTCGTGGTGCAGTCGCGCCTGACCGCGCAAGACCATAGCCTGGAGGAGGCTGCGATGGATCTCGGCTGCGATCCGGTGCGCGCGTTCGTTTTGGTGACGCTGCCGCTGATCGTGCCGGCGGTCGTCGCCGGCTGGATGCTGGCCTTCACGCTGTCGCTCGACGACGTCGTGATCGCGAGCTTCACCACCGGACCCGGCTCGGCGACATTGCCGATCCGGATCTATTCCGAGGTCCGGCTCGGCGTGAAACCCGAGATCAACGCGATCAGCACGCTGGTGATCGCGCTGATCGCCGTGATCATCGTGGTTGCCTCGTTCGCCTCGAAATTGTCGAACGCGCGCGGCGAGAGCGCCGCGCCGATCTAGATCCTTGTTTTGACGCGTTTTCTTTACGCGAACCGGCGTCCACTTCGCTCGAAAACGCTCTGAGCCGTCACGACTTGACGGCGCCGGCGGTCAGCCCGCCGACCATGTAGCGCTTGAAGGCGTAATAGACCGCGGCCGGCGGCAGCGCGTAGATGAAGCCGGTGGTCATTAACAGCTCCCAAGGCGAGTCGTCGGCGGCAAGGAAGTTGCCGAGCGCGACCGGCAGCGTGATGTCGGTGTCCTTCGACAGCAGCAGGAACGCGTAGAGATATTCATTCCAGGCGAGCAGGATCGCGTAGGTGCCGACCGCGACCAGCGAGGGCATCATCAGCGGCACATAGACCAGGCGGAACAGCTGCAGCGTGGTGGCGCCGTCCATGGTCGCGGCCTCGTCGAGCTCGACCGGCAACTTGTCGGAGGCCTGTTTCAGTACCCAGATCGCGTAGGGCGCGGCGATCGTCACCATCGCGAGAATCAGCGACCAGTGATTGTTGAGGAGGCCGTAGTTGCCCATGGTGCGATACATCGGCACGGCGAGGAACGCGGCCGGAATGAAATAGGTGAACAGCGCCAGGTTCATGACTGCGCGGCCGCCCGGCACGCGCAGCCGCGAGATCGAGAACGCGGCGGCGGTGGCGACGAACAGCGTCAGCGCGCCGACGGCGAGCGCGATCACGGTCGAATTCCAGAACTGGATCCAGAAGTCGCGCAGGAAGTAATGCTGCTGGTTAAACACGATCGAGAAATTGTGGAACGTCGGATGCGCCGGCCACAGCTTGCCGGAGAACGCGTCCTCCTTCGGCGAGATCGCGAACACGAACATGTGGTAGATCGGGATCATGGTCCAGATGAAGACCGGGATGCCGATCAGGAGCAGCTTGGCTTCGGTGCCGACTTCGCGGAGGGTGGGCAGCTTCATCGCGACAACCGTTTCATCATGTAATAGACCAGCGGCAGCACGAACGGCATCGCGCAGACGATCGAGGCCATCGCCAGCGAGAGCTGGTCGAGCCTGAGATAGCGGATGCCGAGGGTCGACAGCACGTGGGTGAGGTCGGCGGGCCCGCCGCCGGTCAGCAGATAGACGCTGTTGAAGTCGCCGAGCGTCCAGATCATCGAAAGCAGCGTGCAGGTGATGTAGAGCGTCTGCATCGACGGCCACGTGATGAAACGGAATTTCTGCCACCAGCTCGCGCCGTCGACATCGGCCGCCTCGAACAGATCGTTGGAGATGGCGAGCCGGCCGGTCAGCAGGATCAATGTCCAGAACGGCAGCGACTTCCAGATGTGCACGCCGATCGCCATCGCGAGCGCGACGGCGGGATCGTTCAACCAGTTCGGACCGTCGTCGCCGGTGAGCTTGAAGATGACCTGGTTGACCACGCCCCATTCGGGATTGAGCATGAACCGCACCGACAGGATCGTCGGGATCGACGGCACCGCCCAGGGCAGGATGAAGATGACGGACAGCCACCTGATCCATGGGCGCTGCTGGGCGAAGAAGCCGGACAGGAACAGCGCAATCAGCATCTTGATGTTGATGCCGATGACCAGGAAGATCAGCGTGTTGACCGCCGCGCGCGCGAAGATCGGGTCATTGTAGAGCGCGACATAGCTCGACGGGTGCCGCGCCAGCCACAGCCCGTAGCAGACCGGGTAGATCACGAAGGCGAGGAACACGAGCAGATAGGGGGCGAGCAGCACGATGCCCCAGACCTGCGGCGGCGACAACCGTGCCGACAGCGGCGGCGAAGGGGCATCGGATGCGGAGAGCGTGATCGCCATTCGTCTACTCTTTTGAGCGGGGTGTCGCCCGCGCCTACGCTGTCGTCCTTGCGAAAGCAGGGACCCATAACCACCGGCCTTCGTTGTCGCACGAAAGCCGATGACCAGCATGGTTCAAAACGACTGCCGCGGCGTATGGGTCCCTGCTTTCGCAGGGACGACAGATACAGATGTTCGCGGCGGTCAGCATCGTTTACGTTACCCCGCGACCTGCTTGATGCGGGCGATCAGTTCATCGACGGCCTTGTCCACCGGCACCTTCTCGCTGACGACGCGGTTCATGGCCTTGGCCCAGACGTTCTCGTTGTTCAGGATGGTGAACTTCCAGTTCTTGGTAAAGTCGAACGGCGCGGTGCCGCCGGTGAACTGATTCCAGACCGCCTTGCGATGCCGGTCGGCCTGCCAGAACGGGCTTGCCTGGCTCGCCTTGGTCACCGGGAACCAGCGGCCGAGCGCGCCCTCGACGTAGGGCCGCACGTTGTCTTCCTGCATCAGGAACGCGATGAACTGCTTGCCTTCCGCCTTGTTCTTGGCATTGGCAAAGATCAAGCCGGTCTTGACGTCGGAGCGGTACTTGATCGTCGATCCGTCCGGTGCCTTTGGAAACGACGCCGTGATGATGTCGTGCTCATAGGCCTGCTTGCCGGCGGCGCGCTGCGCGTCGGTCAGCGCCGGGTTGGTCGAATCCTCGAACCACTTCGCCGCGATCGAGATCGTGAAATTGTGTGTCATCACGATCGTCTTGTTGTGGAAGGCGACGTTGTTGTCCGGGTCCTTCCAGGTCGTCGAGGAGGGCGGCGTGCAGCCCTTGATGTAGGTGTCGGTGTAGTCCTTCAGCGCGTGGATTAACCCGTCGCGCACCTTGGGATCGTCGACCAGGAGCTTGCCGTCGTCGTCGACCAGCTTGACGTGATAGGCGTCCATGAAGGTGTAGAACGACTGGAACGAGTCGGTGGATTCCACGCCCATCGGCTGGCCGACGCCATAGATGCGCTGGCCGGTCGCCTTGCGGATCGCCGGCTGCACCTTGTCGCACCAGAACGTCCAGTAATCTTCCCACTTGGTCGGGATGTCGGCGGCCTTGAAGCCGGCCTTCTCCAGCATGTCGCCCCAGATCTGGACGTGCATGCTCTGCTGCTTCAGCGGGAAGCCGTAATAGGACTTCTTCTTGGTGACGTCATTGTAGAGCAGGGCGGCTTCCAGCGTGTTCGGCGCGAAAGCGTCCTTCATCGGCAGCATGATGTCGGAGAGGTCTTCGAGCTTGCCCTCGAACGCCCACTTGCCCTGGGCCTGCACATCGTAAGTGTCGGAATAGGCGACGTCGGGCACGGTGCCGGAATCCAGCGCGGCGACCGTCTTCGGAATCATATCCTGGATCGCGTATTGCGACAGTTCGACCTTGATGCCGGTCTTGGCTTCGAATTTCTTGATCGTCTCGAGCAGCGCATCATCTTCGGATTTGTAAAATCCCTTGCCCCACCAGACGGTGATCGTCTTGCCCTGCGCCAGAGCGGGGGCAGTTGCGGCGAACAGGCCGACCGCGGCGACCGCAATTGATAGCGCACCGATAACCTTGGATCTCACGTTGTTCTCCCTCATGACGCCGGCTTTTTTAACCGGTTGGATAAAACACTAGCGCATGCCCGTGACCTGATAAAGATGTCGCATCGACGACTTCTGTAGGGGGTTGGCGGCGAGAGCGTGGATCAGTCCTGGCGCATCGATGCGGAAAGTGAATGGATCGATCAGTTCGACTTCGCATTGTCGGCGGACGTCGCCGGTCCGTTGCCGGTCGCACCGGTCGCAGCATCCGCCGCCGGCTGCCGCGCGCTGCCGCCGGTGAAGCGCTCGATCACCGAGCGCACCGCGTCGCGGGTCTTGCGATCCTTCACCGCGTCGAGCAGCGGTGCGGATGCGGGCGAGCGGCGGATCAGGCTTTCTGGATCGGGGAAGATCAGGGGATCGTCCCACGGGCCCTGGATCACGAAGGGCAGATCGAACGCGTTGCCGCCGGCGGATGCCGAGGTCAGGCTGGCGACACCCTTGAGATCGTATTCGCGCGACGGCACCGAGGCGGTGCCGGTCAGCGTGATCTTCGCCGCGGGGCTCTCGACATGAATGTCGTCAGCGGTCGCGACGCCGTCGGCGAATTTCACCGAGATGCTGAGATTGTCGTAGGGCGTCGAGCCGGAGCGGAAGTTGCCGCCGCCCGACAGCGGCCGTTTTTCCAGCCGCCGCAGCAGCTGCTCGACATTGAAGCCCGCGATCGCGCCGTCATGCCCGTTCAGCGTCGCGGTGCCGTCCAGTGATGAAGCGAGCCCGAACGGGCTCGAGCCGGACGCCATCAGCGCGACGTTGAGGTTGCCGCGGCCGGACAGCTTCGTGATGCCGAACAATTCGCTGGCGCAGGCCTGCAAATCGACATCGGTGAACTGGAATTGCGCCCTGACGTCGGCGACAGCATCCGAGCGCGCGATCGCGAACGAGCCCTTGGCGATGCCGCCATACATCTGCGCCTCGCCGACGCTGAGCGCGAGCGCGCCGCCGCGCAAATTGGCGCCGAACGCGGTGCGGCCGAGCTTGGATGGGCCGACCGTCACCTTGGCGGCGGACAGGCGCATGTCGAGATCGGTCGATGACAGCGAGGACAGGTCGAACAGCTGCCTGTTCCAGTCGCGCTGGCCACTGGCCAGCAGGCGGAATGTCGAGATGTAGGGCGTGAAATCGAGATTGCCGGCGGCAAGCGTCGCCTGCAGCGTCTGCCGGCCGTTATTGGCGTAGGTCATCACGCCCTCGGCGACATTGCCGTCGAGTTCGACATTGACATTGGTAAGCGCGACCGAGCCGCCGACCACATTGGCGCGGGCCTTCAACGCGAAGCGGCCGAAGCCGCCACCGCCGCCGGGCGGCGCCTGTCCCATCCAGCGCAATGCGTTGCGCAAGGACGGGCTGTCCATGGTGGCGACGCCTTCCATCATCAGGCTGGTGCGGTTGGCGACGGTTCCGTCGAATGCAACCTTCAGCGGCGCGCTGGCGAGCCGTGCCTTGAGGCCGGAACGGTCGCCCGACAGCAGCGCCACGAAATCGCTGGCGCTGATCGAGCCGTCGATGCGCTCACCGCGCCAGTCGAACTGGCCGGTTGCGGCAAAGGAACGCGAGATCGACGGCCAGGCCAGCGACAGGTCGATATCGCCGAGTTGTTCGGAGATATGGTTGATGCCGTCCTCGTAATTCAGCTCGCCGTCCTGGATCCGGATCTCGGAGAATGACACCTGATTCTCGGCGCCGGGCGTCATCGCCTTGGCGATGGTCTCGACGAACGGCGTCCAGTTGCTCTCGCCGGCTCCGCCGCGGACCACATGGATATGCGGACGCAGCATCATGACGTCGGCGATCTCGTACCGCCGCAGCAGCAGCGGCAGCAGACGCAGATTGGCGGTCAGCACATCGACCTGCAAGGCGGGGTCGGTGGTATCGGTGCCCTTCAGCCCGACATTATGAAAGGAGACATAGCTGCCCGGAAAGACCGAGACGTCGATCGGGCCGTTGACGACGAGTTCGAGCCCGGTCACCGCGCGAATCTGCGCTTCCACCGCGCGCTGCAGCGCGTCCCGGTTGAGGAACCACGACGTTCCGACCAGCCCGACCAGCGCCAGGCCGAAAAGCGCCGCGATCGGCATCCCCAGGCGCTTAATTCCTTGGGCCATCGTCAATGACATATCCGGGTCGGGTTGAGGTTTGTCGGGTCGTCGTCGAACACAGCGGGCGCTCGCCGGAGGCCCCTGCCAACCCACGCAACTTGAAGGGTTTTCTTGACGCTTTCAAGGCCATGTTGATGTCGCAGGCCGCCGCCCGTCGTCGCACGGGGCCGTGATTGACGCATTGCGAAGATTTCGCCTAATAATCCGCAGGTCACAGCCGTTCCGCGCCCTCCATCAGGTATTCATTGCATGAACAAGGTTTATCCCGACGCCAAATCGGCCCTCGATGGTCTCCTCAAGGACGGCATGATGATCATGTCGGGCGGCTTCGGCCTCTGCGGCATCGCCGAGACCCTGTCGGACGCGATCCGCGAATCCGGCGTGAAGGGCCTGACGGTCATCTCCAACAATGCCGGCGTCGACGGCATCGGCCTGAGCCGGCTGCTGGAGACGCGCCAGATCAAGAAGATGATCTCGTCCTATGTCGGCGAGAACAAGCTGTTCGCCCAGCAATATCTCGCCGGCGAGCTCGAGCTCGAGTTCAACCCGCAGGGCACGCTGGCCGAGCGCATCCGCGCCGGCGGCGCCGGAATCCCGGCCTTTTACACCAAGACCGGCGTCGGCACGCTGATCGCCGAAGGCAAGGAAGTGAAGGAATTCGACGGCGAGAAGTACATCATGGAACGTGGACTGTTCGCCGACGTCGCCATCGTCCATGCCTGGAAGGGCGATACCGCCGGCAACCTGGTCTACCGCAAGACCGCGCGCAACTTTAACCCGATGATGGCCACCGCCGCGAAGGTCACCGTCGCCGAGGTCGAGCATCTGGTGCCGGCTGGCGAGATCGACCCGGACCACATCCACACCCCCGGTATCTTCGTCAAACGCATCGTCGAGGTCGGGACCGGCAAGAAGCGGATCGAGTTCCGCAACACCCGTCCGCGGCCCGCCGCTTAACGCATGATCCGGAAAACCGGGCACCGGTTTTCCGTCAAGATCATCCGCAACTAAGACATAACTCTTCAGGAGAGCCTCATGGCCTGGACCCGTGAACAGATGGCCGCCCGCGCCGCCAAGGAGTTGCGCGACGGCTATTACGTCAATCTCGGCATCGGCATCCCGACGCTGGTTTCGAACTACATTCCTGAAGGCATCGACGTCAGCCTGCAGAGCGAGAACGGCATGCTCGGCATGGGCCCGTTCCCCTATGAGGACGAGGTCGACGCCGACCTCATCAACGCCGGCAAGCAGACCGTGAGCGAGCTGCCCTCGACCAGCTATTTCTCCTCGGCCGAGTCCTTCGGCATGGTGCGGGGCGGCCATATCGACCTGTCGATCCTCGGCGCCATGCAGGTGGCGCAGAACGGCGACCTCGCCAACTGGATGATCCCCGGCAAGATGGTGAAGGGCATGGGCGGCGCCATGGACCTCGTCGCCGGCGTCAAGCGCGTCGTTGTCGTGATGGAGCATTCCGCCAAGGACGGCCCCAAGCTGTTGAAGCAGTGCAATCTGCCGCTGACCGGCGAGCGCGTGGTCGACATGATCGTCACCGATCTTGCGGTGTTCACCATCGACAAGCACGGCAAGGACGGCATGGCGCTGATCGAACTCGCCGATGGCGTCACGCTCGACGAGGTCAAGGCCAAGACCGAGGCGGAATTCCGCGTCGCGCTTACGAACACCTGAGATGATCGGCGCGGGACGATCTTCGATCCGTCCCGCACGATCCGACGACGCCGGCTTCATCGCCCGTAGTGTCCTGGCTGCGCAGCGCGGCCCGCGGCCGCGCGGCTGGTTCGACATCGCCCTCGACCGGCCGGAGGGGGAATGCCTGGCGTTCATGACGCGGCTTGCCGTGGCGCGGGTGCGGTCATGGTACCATTTCGCTCATTTCCTGATCGCTGAAGTCGATGGCGTGCCGGCTGCCGCGCTGTGCGCTATGCCCGCATCCGGAACGGTCGTTGCTGCCCGCGCGGCGATCGAGCAGGTTGCGGCGGAGACCAGCGCGGATGCCGACGGCATCGTCGCGCGCGGCGCCTATGCCCGCAATTGCTGGGTTCAGGGCGGCGAGGGCGACTGGCTGATCGAGCACGTCGCAACCGAAGCGGCCCATCGCGGTGGCGGTCTGGTCCAGGCCCTGATCCGCCGCGCGCTCGCTGACGGCAAGGCCGCAGGCTACGCGCAGGCATCGGTCTCGTTCCTGATCGGCAACGAAGCCGCCGAGCGCTGCTACGCCAAGGCCGGCTTTGCCTTCGCCGAGGAGAAGCGCGACGCCACGTTCGAGGCACTGATCGGCGCGCCGGGTTTTCGCAGATTTGCGCGGGTGATGTGAGGCATACACCACTGTCGTCCCTGCGAAAGCAGGGATCCATACTCCGCGGCTTGTATAGTGGACTCGTCGTCCCAGCATTGCGTAGCAATCAGCATTGGTGGTTATGGGTCCCTGCTTTCGCAGGGACGACACGGAGTGTGTGGCGCGGCTTGTGAATCATGTGTGCGCATTCTCGCGACACGATTGTCCGAGCTTTGCTCTTCGTTCCGCCCTCTCTTGAACAGAGGGCGCAGGGAAAGCCGGGTGCCGATCGCACCCATGGGTCCCGCGTAGTAAAAACGCGGGAGGTAGGACCACAGGTGTAACCGGAAACAACCCGGCCTTCCCTGCGCGATGGGTTACGGCTTATACGTGCTCTCCCCGGCGAGACTGGGCTTTTTTGTCACCGCCTTCCCTGAGAAGCGTTAGCTTCTTTAGGAGAGGACACCTGCCACTAGGGCGTCAGGCCTGCACGACTTCACCGTCCGCCTTGCGTGCTCTCGTCAGTCACACGCTCGGCGTCCACCGCATCCCACACCGCGTTCGTGACGACCGCGAAGCGCCCCTCGATCGGGTGAGACGGGCGAACCATACACTGAGTTGCGCTTCTGATAAATAGAAATATTTTGGCGCGAGGTGATTGACAGGTTTTGCTGTGTTGCCCGCCGGGCAGTCACACAGCACGTCACATTCATCACCCCGGGGCAAAGCTGCCGACAATTTGAGCACGCTGCCCGGCTAATCCGTTTCCGGCGCGTGAGATTTCACTGTCTATATGCCGGATCATTGACGTGGAAAGCGATCGATCCCTCTCGTTGCCAAGAGAAATGACATTGCGTGACGGGCTCGATGCCGCCGACATCTTCGATGCCGTGGGCTGAATGGAAGGAGGCAACGATGTTCGCCGTCTCGCAACATGCGCGTCGATCAGCGCGTGCGGCCAAAATCCGCCGCCGAATCTGTGATGATGCTCACATCGCCGAGCTAGCAGCACAGCTCTCGATAAAATCTAATCATCTGCGTGTCGCGATAGCCCAAACGCATGTCGCATTAGGCCAAACGTCCAGATGCAAGTTGCTTTGATTGATGACATTTTGGCGTTTCGTTGCGTGCCCGCCGAAATTGTGTCGCCTCAGCATCCGGCCAACAAAAAACAAAATCCGGATCGAAGTAGGGCGTGGCTGAGGCAGGGCACGGGTGATCTCACGACACACCGCGCCGTCGCAGCCGTCTTTGCCCTCCGATTGTCTCCATCATCGAGGACTGATCCGTGATTAAGTTTTTTCGCCGCTTGTTCGTTGCCGGCCTGCTGTCGCTTGGCCCGGCTCTGCTCGCTCCGCCCGCCGCGCAGGCCCAGGCGCAAGGGACCGACACCATCCTCGTGCTCGATGCGTCCGGCTCGATGTGGGGCCTGGTCGACGGGCAGAGCAAGATCTCCGCAGCACGACAGGCGGTCGATGCCATCCTGTCGAAATGGAATCTCGCCGATCGTCTCGGCGTGATGGTCTATGGCCATCGCTCGAAGGGTGACTGCAAGGACATCGAGCTGATGGTCCCGGTGAGCAAGTTCGATCCGGCGCGGATCAAGGCCGCGGTCGACGGCATCAATCCGAAGGGCAAGACACCGATTGCGGATTCGCTGCGCGCCGCCGCCGAGGCGCTGCACTCCACCGAGAACAAGGCCAATGTGATCCTGGTCTCCGACGGGATCGAGACCTGCGCACCGGACCCGTGTGCCGCCGCGGCCGAGCTGAAGAAGGCTGGCATCGGCTTCACCGCCCATGTCATCGGACTCGACGTCGCCGATCCCGCGGCGAAGAGCCAGCTGCAATGCATCGCGCGCGCGACCGGCGGCGTCTATCTCGATGCCGGCAACGCCTCGAGCCTGACCGGCGCATTGACCAAGGCGGTGGCGGCGACGCAGGGCACCAAGGTGGCAAGTGAGGCGCCGCAGAAGCCGGTCGCCGATCCCTATCTCGGCAAGAACATTCGCGGCGTGGCGCGGCTCGCCGAAGGGCTCGATCCGATCAGCGACGAGGATGTCAACTGGGGCGCCTACAAGCGCGCCGGCGACGAGAAGGGCGAGCATGTCAACACCTTCTACGGCGCGCCGTTCGCCGACAATATCGCGCCCGGCGACTACATCGTGGAGGTGAGCTACCGGCAGCTCAAACGCGAGTTTCCGCTCAAGGTCGAGAAGGGCAAGCCGGCGATGCTCGACGTCATCCTCGATGCCGGCTACGTCACCAGCGAAGGCTCGGTGGCAGGCGGCGCCGGCAAGGTCGATGACGTGGTCTGGCAGGTCTCCGACAAGGGCGGCCAGCTGATCGCGCAGGAATACGACGCGGTGCCGCGCTTCGTGCTCGGCGCGGGCAGCTATGTGCTGACCCTGACCAAAGGACAGTCGAAGACCAGCAAGCCGTTCTCGGTCGCCGCCGGCGACTCGAGCAACGTCCAGCTCACCCTCGATGTCGGCAAGCTGATCGTGACCTCTACCTTTGCCGAGGGCGGCCCGAAGGTCGAGAAGGATATCGTGGTCGCGGTCTACCAGCCAGCGAAGGCCGACGGTGACGAGGGCGAGAAGGTCGCGCAGGAATACGACGCCGAATCGAAGTTCGATCTGCCAAGCGGCAGCTACGATGTGACGGCGACGGTCGGCGAGGCCAAGGGCACCGTGCGCGCCGAGGTGAAGTCCGGTGCGCCGACCCGCGTCAACGTCAATCTCAACGCCGGCGTGATCGGGATCAAGACCGACGGCGCCCAGGAGATCGACATCCTGGGCGCCGAGCGCGACATCAATGACGAGCGCAAGCGTGTTTCGGTGACGTATGATGCGGCCGCTAACGTCGCGCTCAGCGCCGGCGACTATGTTGCGGTCGCCATCTATGCCGACGGCCAGAAGGCTGAGAAGCCGTTCTCGATCGCCGCCGGCAAGCGCCAGACGCTGGAAATCAGGCAATAGGGCGGCGCTGCCTAGCGCCGCGTTGTGCGTGAGGTGACCACGCTTCTCTGGCTCCCTCCCCTACAAGGGGAGAGGGAGCCTGTTCGCCGGTGCGTCCTTCACACAAGTGTGCGTCAATGGAGGCTAGTGTCCGCCTCCAAGCGCCGCTCCCGCCCGCTGCGCCTGCCGACAATTTGAGCAGAACGCCCGGCTAATCCCGTTTCACCTCGACCGCGTCTCCGCCTAGTCTGACTGCAGACGGAGACGAAGCAGCATGCGAGCAATCCTTGATCACTGCACCGGCGGTAACAGGCGGAGCCTGCCGGCCGGCACGGATTTCATCGAGGAGGGCGGCAAGACAGGTCATCTGTTCGTGCTGCTCGAGGGCAAGGTCGAGGTCGTGAGGAGCGACAGTCTGGTCGCCGTGATTGACGAGCCCGGCGCGGTGTTTGGCGAGATGAGTGTCCTGCTCGACAGGCCGCACAGCGCAAAGGTGCGCACGGCGACCGATTGCGTCCTGTACGAATTCGACGATGCGGCGTCGTTCCTGCGGGAGCAGCCGGCGGTGGCGCTTTTGATCGCGCAACTGCTGGCGCAGCGGCTTCATGTTGCCACGACCTATCTGGCCGACCTGATGCACCAATATGCCGATCATGGCACGCATCTGGCGATGGTCGGCGAAGTGCTGCAGAGCATGATCAACCTGCCGCCGATGCAGGTCGCGCCAGGCTCGGATCGGCAATCCGATCCAAGGATGTGAGCCAGTCCGGCGCCTCGTGCACGGGAGCCGCCGGCCGCGACAACGGCGCCTTGAGATCGACGATCTGCGCTTCGCCGGCGGAGAGCCAGAAGGCCTTCTCCTGGGTGAGATCGAGCACGATGTAGACCGGCGGCCGGCCGGGCTGCAGGCCGGTATTGAACGCCCAGGTGGTCCCGATCCGGTCGAACCACGAGCCGTTCGGGATGAACGGCGACTGATGCACATGGCCCGAGATCACCATCGCCGGATGGTGGCGCTCGATCCATCGTAGCAGCTCTTCGTCGCCGAAGAAGCGCTTGCCGCCCCAGCTGGTCGGTGAATCCGCCGGCGGGGCGTGATGCACCCAGACCCAGCGGCCGTGCGGGATTGCGGCCGCCTCACGAAGCTGATCGTCGATCCGCGCCTTGACCATCGGGCCGTCCCACCATGGGCATACGGTAAACAGCGTGTCGCCGATGGTCAGGTTGTCGCCGTCGCAGGCAACGCCAAATTCCCTGATGCCGGCGACCCAGCGCGCTATTTTCTCGCCCTCCGCGTTGCGCTCGTCGAGGTCATGATTGCCCGAACAGAAGATCACCCGCGTGAGCTTGGCGAGCCGCGCGAGGTATTTCGTGACGACCACGGTCTGGGCACGGAAATCGACCGCCGAGCCAAGGTTGAGCGCATCGCCAGCGAAGATCACGAGGTCAAACTGCGGCGCGGCCGCCAGCAGCCAGTCGAACTGCGGCAATGAATAATGCAGGTCGGCGACGACGAGACAGCGCATTGGTGAAAATCCGATTGCCCGGAAAACGGGCGGGGCCGCGCGGCAATGAATTCAAACAAGCTGAATCGCAGCAAGATTTATGCCGCGTCGCACCGATCCGGCGCGACAGATTCCCGCACTGCGCCTGGTCACGCCCTCGCTGTGGCGTGAACAAATGTCACCTCGATCAGCGTGCCGGTGCGGCCGCCGGTCCGGATCTGGAATTTGGCGCGGTTGGCTTCGACCAGCGCCTTGGTCAGCGACAGGCTGACGCCGCCGGGGCCGGCCTGATCGGACGGCGTCGGTGCGCGGAACGGCTCGAGCGCGGCGGCGACCTCGTTGTCGTTGAGGCTCTGGCCGGTGTCGCGCACGCGCAGCATGACCTCGCCGAAATCGGACAGCGCGGTCGAGACGATCACCTGGCCGCCGGCATTGGCGAGATGGATCGAGTTGCCGATCAGGTTCAGCGTGATCTGGCGCAGCGCGCGGGCGTCGGCGACCACCGGCGGCAATGTATGCGCGAGCGAGGTGCGGATGATGATGCGCTCGCGGTTGGCCTGCGGCTGCATCACCGCGACGCAGCTCTCCACCATCTCGTTGAGATTCTGATTGGTGAAGGCGAGGTCGAGCTTGCCGGTCTCGATCCGCGACAGGTCGAGCAGGTCGTTGATAACAGCGATCACCCGCTCGCCGGAGGCGCGGATGTCCTTCATGTATTCGACATAGCGCTCATTGCCGAGCGCGCCGAAGCGTTCGCCGATCATCACCTCGGCAAAGCCGATGATGGCGTTGAGCGGCGTGCGCAGCTCGTGGCTGATCCGCGCCAGCATGTCGGATTTGGCGTTCGCCGCGCGTTCGGCGAGCCGCCGCGCCTCGCGCAATTCGCCCTCGCTCTTTTTCGTCTGCGAGAGATCGCGGAACACCGCGAAGAAGTTCGGCCCGTCGGCGCGGGTACGCCCCATCGTCACCGACAGCGGGATGATGCCGCCCTGGCGGACGCGGCCGAGCGTCTCGCGACCGTGGTCGAGCAGGCTGGCGACGCCGGCCGATTTCAGGCCGGAGAGATAGTCGAAGATACCGTGCTGGCTCTCCGGCGCGAACAGGTCGGCGAGGTTATGCGTGATGAACTCGTCGCCGTCATAGCCGAACAGCGCTTCCGCGCTTCGGTTGCAGGAATGGATGTTGCCCTCGGCATCGAACATGATGATGCCTTCGGCCGCGGTGTCGAGGATCGCGCCGAGTTCTTCGGCGTCGGCGTGGCCAGCCTGCGGCGGCGGTGGCGCAAGCACCGGCTCCGCGATTGCAGCCGCTTCGGGATCGGACAGCGCGGCGGCAACCGCGGCGTCCTCGTCCAGCGTGCGTGAGAAGATCAGCGCCAGCGCCGAATCGTCGTCCCAGCTGATGGTATGCAGCCGCGCCTCCGCCGATACCGACTGCGCGCCGTGGTCCGCGTTCTGGTTCGCGGAGATCGTCACCGGCGTGCCGGTGCCGGAGGTGCTGCTCGCCTGGGAGACGCCGGGTTCGACATAGAGCGCGTCCAGCCCGCCGGCGGCTTCCAGCGTATGCAGGCTGTCATAGCCCATGCGGGCGAGGAAGGCGTGGTTGGCATAGAGCAGGCGGTCGAGCCGATAGATCAGGATGCCGACCGGCAGCAGATCGAACAGCGCGCGGTCGCGCCGGGAATCCGCGCGCGGTGCGGGCGTCGCTTCACTTAACCAGCTAGGCTTTTGCGCGTCGGCCGGCGTCTCGTCCTGTGCCACCGTCTCTTGCAGCGGCGGCACCTCCGTCTCCTGCGGCGGTTCGCTCGGAGCGGTCTCCTCGGCGACCGGTTCCGCTGCGGCGCTCTCGTTCGCTGCCGCGGTGAGGCCGGCCTCGCTCTCGAGCCGCGCCGACAATTGGCGGGCGAGCTCGTTGAAGGCGTTGTTCTCGACCGGCGTCAGCGACGGCGGCCGCGCGTCGCCGGCGGGGCGGAACGGCACCACATTCTGCGGCGGGTCGTGACGCACCTCCGGCGCTACCTCGGGTATTTCCACAGGCGTTTCCACGGCGTGATCCGGATCGGCTTGGTGTGAAGTCTCTGTCGCTGTCGGCTCGGTCAATTGCTCGGGTGGTGCTGCGGTCGTATCGGGCGGCGGCTCCGCGTGCGGCGGAGGATTGTCACGCGGCGGCGCGGCGGGCCCGGGCGGCGCATCGGTGCGCGGGGCCGGTGCGACATCGGCCGACAGTGACTGCGGCGCGATCGAGCCGCTGAAGAGCTCATAGCGGCGCATTGCGGCGAGTCGCGCAAGCCCGTCGAGATCGCGGCACACACCAAAGCCGCGATAACCGGCGAAATTCCTGGAACGATCGAATACCGGCAGGCCGGACAATTCGACCGGCAATCGGCCGCCGCCGTCGACCGGCCAGTTCAGCGTGATGCCGCTCCAGGTGTCGTGGCTGGCGAACGCCTGCGTCACGCGGCCCTCGGGATCGAGGCCAAAGCTCTCGGCGACGTCGCTCCACAGCCGGCCGAACCCCGCCGCGGTGTGCAGGCCGATCAGGCGGGTGAATTCGTCGGAGCCGAGCGAAAAGCGGGCCTCGTGGTCCATCTGCCACATGAAGCGCAGCGGATGCCGCCGCATCGGCAATGGTTCGTCGAGCCAGGATGGCGGCGGCACCGGCGCCAGCGTCGCGGGCGCCGGCTCGGGGGCAGGCGGCGGAGGCGGCGCACCCGCGATCGCATAAGGTGAGGGGACGGGATCGGCGGGCGGCGCCGATATGTCCGGAACGGGCGTGCTCGCTATCACTTCGAGATCGGGCGCGGGCGCCGGCGCAGTCTCTTCGACCTGCGCTTCAGTAGGCACCTCGATCAGCGCTTCCGACAGTGGCTCCTCGACGGCGGGAGTTTCGTCGGGCGTGGTGTCGAATGCCGCGGTCTCGACGGGTGCTGGCTCTGCATGTGCGAGTTCTGCCGCGGCGAGAGATGGCGCAGCGTCCGCAGGTTCGGGTTCGGCCGTGCTGATGATCGGCTCGGCTACGGCTGTCTCTTCCAACCGCGGATCATCCAGCGCATCGAACAGCGTGAAGGCGGTCGGCGCTTCGGTGACCGGCGCAGGAGCTTCGTCCTGCGTGGCTGGTTGCTCGGCGGCGGATGGTGCTGGCGGCGGCTCCGCCGCCGCAGCCTCTTGCGGTGCTGCTGCCGGTGCCGGTGCTTCGGGCGCTACCGCCGCCGGCTCGACCGGCTCGGGCACGATTGGTGCCGCCGGTTTGGCGGCGAGATGCCGGGCCGGCTTGATCAATGCAATCAGCGCGCGATCGGCGCCGCCGCCGATCCGCTGCAGCACGACGCGACCGATCGCAACGCTCGCCGCCGCGCGGCCCTGCGTCAGCGCCTCGTTGCGCGCGGCAGCGAGGCCGGCTTCGGCGAGATCGTGCAGGCCGGGCAGCGAGCGTGCCGTCTCGTTGGTTGCGACCAAGAGTCCGTCGCTGGTGAAGGCTGCGGCCGGACGCTGCAGGCTCTGCACCAGCCGCAGCAAGCGCTCCGCGAGCGGCATGTTGCGGCCACCGGCATTGAGCGCCGTCATCAGGATGCCGTGGCTGCCGTCGGGCAGGTCGATCCGCCTGCAGCCGCAGGTCGCGAGCATGCCGGGCGCCGCGCCGAATCCGCGCAGCCGCTCCAGCCGGAGCGCGCGGTTGGCGCCGAGGCTGGGGCCGAGCCGTGCGACCTGGCGGCGATGCGGATCGGCCGGGCCGAAGGCGCGCTTCGCCAGATCCGTGCTATTTGCAGCACCGAATACCTGCGCGCCGACCGGATTGGCCCAGAGAATCCGTGCGCCGTCGGCCGACCACAGCCATGCCGGCAGGGGGCTCGTCGCATGGTCCCCCAGCCTGACATCGCCGAGCGCCTGGATTTGGAATTCCGCGTCACTCATCACGCAAGATTTGACCGCATAGGTTTGGCTTCTTCCTTAGCTCTGCCGACGCGCCGGCAGCCGCAGGACGACAGCCTTAACAGAAGGTTAGTATCGCAAGCGGGGGGCGGCAGGTCCATGTCCGCAGTCAGCCTGCGTCAGCCAAAGCCGGGATAACGTTAACTTGGCTGAACGATCCACAGCCGTTTGGCGTTGTGGGCCACAGAGAGGTTGCTGCGACGGGCGCGCGATGCGGAACCGGGCGGCACCGCGTCACACCTGCGATTGCAGTGCCACGATATATCCTGCCGCGAGCCTGCAAGGCCAAGCGGCGGGCCGATCACCAAGCGAGGGAGAACGACCATGAGTGACAACGGGCGTGACCATTTCGAGATCCCCAAGTTCGAGATTCCCAAGGATATGCGGTCGATGGCGGAAGCGAGCTTCGATCAGGCGCGCAAGGCTTTCGAGCAGTTTGTGACCAACGCGCGGGACACCGCCGGCAAGATCGAGGAGCGCAACGCCACGATGCGCGCCGGCGCCAAGGACCTGTCCGCCAAGGCGCTCGGCTACGCGGAAAAGAACGTGCAGTCGTCGCTGGACTACGCCCAGTCGCTGCTCAAGGCCAAGGACCTCACCGAGGTGATGCGGCTGCACAGCGAATATGTGCAGGGCCAGATGCGCTCGCTCGCCGAGCAGGCCAGCGAAATGGGCCAGGCCGTCAGCCGCGCCGCGATGGATGCGGTCAAGCCCAAGAGCTAACGGAGCGATCTGACGGAGAGCTAATGAAGAGCTGACGGCGCGAGCTGAGCTGGGCCGACTGCGGCCGGTCCAACCTTGGTCGGGCGCGGTAGCCCCATATTCCGCCACATAAAAAATGTGGCGTTGCACGTGATCTTACGTTGCGTTGCACAAAATTGACATGATATGGGTGTTTATTAGGCGCGCCCGACGAAGGGCACTCCCGTGAATCAAGGCAGCGTGATCCATTTCAACGTTCCCGGCCTGATGGGCTCAGGGACGTTCGCAATGGTCACATCTACTCACCCGTTGCGAAGGATTACACGTATGACCAACCCGTCCGATCCGTTTTCCGCCTCGATCATCCCGTTCGAGGTTCCCGAGCAGATGCGCGCGTTCGCCGAAAAGGGCGTGCTGCAGGCCCGCGACAGCTACGCCAAGTTCAAGGACGCTGCCGAGACCCACAATTCGACGGTCGAGGCCGTCTTCACCTCGATGAACAAGGGCGCCACCGCGTATTCCGCCAAGCTGATCGAGTTCTTCAAGGCCAACACGACGTCGTCGCTCGACTTCGCCCAGGAGTTGTTCAGCGTGAAGTCGCCGACCGAAGCGATCGAGCTGTGGACCTCGCACGCTCGCAAGCAGTTCGAGACCTACACCGCGCAGGCCAAGGAACTGGCCGAACTCGGCCAGAAGGTCGCCAGCGAGACCGCCGAGCCGATCAAGGCCAGCGCCTCGAAGTTCTATCAGCAGCCGGCCGCCTGATCGCGGTCTGTACGAGATGGTGATGGGGCCCGGACCGGTACGGTCCGGGCCCTTTTTGCTGGACAGGAGCCGTTAAGCGGTCCGAGATAACGGCGGAGATCCGCACGTTAAGCGCTTGCCAAAGCGCGGCGTTGCACCTAGTTTCCGCCCAAATCGCCGCCCCCTTTTTGCGGGGCCGTGCGTCAGGATGCAGTTGTAGCTCAGTTGGTTAGAGCGCCTGTCTGTGGAACAGGAGGTCGGTGGTTCGAGCCCACCCAACTGTACCAGCCGCAACATCACCCAACGCAACATCAAGCCGTCGCAAGATCGCTTGCTCTCCTTGATCGCCGCTGGCGTGTCATCGCGCCCGCTTGCACTTCTCTTTCCCATCACCCACACTCCGCGAAACGACGCCTTAACGACGCCTTAGTGATACCTTGGGGGACTCATGGGGACCGCCGGTTCAAGGAGTTTTTCGTTTGCCCTGATGCTTGCGAGTGGGCTCGCGGCGCTGCTGCTGTCGGGCCGAGGTGAGGCCTACACGCCCGACCAGCAGCAGGCCTGCACGCCGGATGCGTTCCGGCTCTGTGGCCCCGAGGTTCCCGATGTCGATCGCATCACGGCCTGCATGATCCGGAACAGGGCGCAGCTCTCGCCGGCCTGCCGCGTGTTCTTCCGCGAAGATCCTGAGCCGCGTGAGGCGAGCGAGCGCGTGGAGCGGCGGCCGGTCGCCACGAAGCGGAAGGTCTACAGGTCGCACAAGGCGAAGAAACCGGCCTACTGAACCGGTTCCCATCGCGCGCACGCCAGAGTACTGGCGCGTTGTCGTCACACGAACCGGTGTTCACTTGACCTCGCCCCGCGTGCGGGGAGAGCACGCAACGCATCCTTAGATGCGTTCCGGGTGAGGGGAATCTCCGCAAATGCAGCTATCGCCGGATGCACGGAGACAGCCCTCACCCCAACCCTCTAAGCGCAAGCTTCGCTTGTCTCGACCCCCTAAGAACGGGAAAGGGAGCGCAGCACCGTCGCAGTCAATCCAATCTCATTGCGCTTGAGGTCGCGCGGCGGCGATTTCAAGGTCGCGACGCGCGACAGACTGACGCCTTGTGACGCTGTCACGCAGCATCATCTCTGGGACTTGTGTTGTTTGCAGAATCGGTTGCCGCCTGCGGAACGGACGGAGTGGGACGCGTGAGCGAATACTACGAGCAAGAGATCGATCGGCACTTCGCCTGGTTCGAAGCCAAGCTTCCGGAAAAGCCGGCGCGCTTCGTCGCGTGGCTGCGCAAGCCGTCGTCGCGCTATGTGCGGATTCCGCTCGCGATCCTCCTGATCATCGGCGGCATCTTCAGCTTCCTGCCGGTGCTCGGACTCTGGATGCTGCCGCTCGGACTCCTTTTGTTCGCGCAGGATGTTCCGTTGCTGCAGAAACCCACCGCGCAATTGCTCGGCTGGGTCGAGCGCAAGTGGATCGCGCGCGAGCGCGCCAAAGCTGCCGAAAAGCGCTAGGCCTTGAGTCAAATCAAGCGCTTAGCGCTTCCATTTTCGGTTGTGTCATAAGTCGAGTGTGACTCAAAAAGCAGAACACACCGGTAATCTTGGCCGCTTTGCGGATTGCAAGAAGTTTTTTCTTTCGCGAATCAGCGTGCTGATTCATTTTCGCCTCCTGGGGTCAATCTGGAGGCCAAGGTATGAACGTCATTGTTTTCGCTTCGCGTAAAGGGGGCTCGGGAAAAAGTACCCTCGCTGCTCACCTCGCCGCGCAAGTGCACAAGGCAACGAAGCCGTGTCTGCTGATCGACGCCGATCCGCAGGGCTCGCTGACTCTCTGGCACAAGCTGCGCGGCACCAACGAGCCGGCGATCAAGACGGCGGTGAACTCGGTCAGCGGAATCATCGCTCAAGCCAAGCGTGACGGCATCGAATGGGTGTTCATCGACACGCCGCCGAATCTCTCGGCCGTGGTCGACGACTCCATCAAGAACGCCACGATGGTGATCATTCCCGCGCGGCCCGGCGTGTTCGACGTCAACGCGGTGCAGGAAACCATCCAGACCTGCCGCTCGATGCGCAAGCCCTATGCCGTCGTGATCAACGGTGCGCCCGCGCAGCGTGACGGCGCCGAAAGCCGCATCGTCGCAATCGCCCGCGAGGCACTGGCAAAATTCCGCGCGCCGGTGTGGAGCGGCCAGATCACCAACCGCGCCGATCTTCTGATGGCGCTCGGCCAAGGTGAAGGCGCCCGCGAATATTATGCGGAAGGCCGCGCCGCTGCCGAGATCAACCGGCTGTGGGCCGCGATCGAACGCTCGATCAAGGCGATCCGCGGCACGGCGTCGGCGTCCGGCGCAATGCACAAGCAGGCGGCGTAACAACGCCGCTCTGGTTCGAACTGAAAAGAACGCGCGATACCCGCGCGTTTTTTGTCGCCCCGTCATTGCGAGCGGAAGCGAAGCAATCCATCTCACCGCGGTTGCGGAGCGATGGATTGCTTCGTCGCTTCAGCGCAAAATTGCTTTGCAATTTTGTCGCGAGCTGCTCGCGATAACGGAGTGCGTGGCTGTCACGCCACCATCAGCAGGTAGAACACGATCACCGGCGCCAGGGTCAGGATCACCGACCAGATACCGACAGCCCACAAAATATCCTCGGTCGTAAAGCCCGGCTCGGCAGCCGGCCTCACGGCAAAACCATTCCTCGAATTCACGACGCCCCCGCGTTGGTCTTAAGCGCAATGCGGAAGGCTGATACGCGAGCGGTTTTAAGATCCCGGTCGGAATTTCGCGGGCATTTGCGCGCGGGTGCTACTTCGGATTAACCACGGCCCGGGCGGCAGGCCGCGGTCAGGCGGAGGCGATTCGCCTCAGTGCATTCCTCCGTCGCGATCGCGGATCGCGCCGAGATGCTCGTTGATCCGGAATACGATCAGGATGAACTCGGCGGCGATGCGCGACAACACGATGCCGACGAAGATGCTGGCGATCGACGCGAGCAACTGGATGAAGCCGACGAACGGGCTGATCGCCATTGCCGTGAGGCTCCACAGGATGCCTGAGATCCCGAACAGCACGATGACCGCGATCACCAGCCAGTAGAACGTCTTGATGATCGTGGGCGTGATGAAGCGGTCCCACTGAAACAGATCCTGGAAATCGAACATCATGGTTCTCCCGGCCAGCCGAAATATGATTCGCGTCTCGTTCATCCTACTGCGTCAGCCCCAGCGTGATCACTTCATCCCGGGAGCCTGCGCAGCAGGCGTCCGTCAGGGCTTTCGCCGGGCCAATGGTTCTGGACGGCGCCAAGCGCCTCCGCGACCAGAGGGATCGATACCCGAGATACCCAATCCGTCTCGCCAAAGCCGAGCCCCGGACCGGACGCCGGCAGTCCAGGGGCGAGCTATGCGAGTGGGCCGGTTGTGATTGCTGCAAATAACGGCCACAATCGGGCTTCCCTCCGGCATATCCTCACCCAATGACCACGCTGACCTTCGAAGACTTCAAGCCCGGCCGCTTCGGCACGTTCGGCCCGCGCCATGTTTCGCGCGAGGAAATCCTCGCCTTTGCCGCCGAATTCGACCCGCAGCCGATGCACCTCGACGAGGAGGCGGCGAAGAAATCCATGCTCAGGGGCCTGTCGGGCTCGGGCTGGCATCTCGGATCGCTGATGATGCGGATGCTGTTCGACGGCTTCATCGGCAGTACCGCCTCGCTTGGCTCGCCCGGGGTCAACGAGATGCGCTGGGTGGCGCCGCTGCGTCCGGGCGACGATTTGACGCTGGACGTCGACGTCGTCGAGGCGCGCGTTTCGAAGAGCCGGCCCCAGACCGGCATCGTCACCTTCAAGGGCACGATCCGCAACGCGCGCGGCGAGATGCTGTGCGAGATGGAGTCGCCGATCATCGTCAGCCGCCGGGACGGCACGGGTCACTAATATGCGTTTCTTTGAAGATATCGAGATCGGCGCGCGGCGCGAATTCGGCTCATTCACCTTCACCGCCGAGGACATCAAGCGCTTTGCCGCGCAGTTCGATCCGCAGCGCTTCCATCTCGACGAGGAGGCGGGGCGCAATTCGCTGTTCGGCGGGCTTGCCGCATCGGGCTGGCACGTCGCCAGCGTGTGCATGAAGCTGCTGGTTGCCGACGGCAAGCGGCTCGCCGCGGAAGCCGCCGCGCGCGGCGAGACGGTCGCGGTCTGGGGACCTTCGCCGGGCTTCCGCGAACTGCGCTGGATCCGCCCGGTGCTGGCCGGCGACACCATCAGCTTCGCCAACCAGGTCGAGACCAAGCGGACGTCCGAGAAGCGGCCCGAATGGGGCATTCTTCAGGCCCGCAACACCGGCGTCAATCAGCGCAATGAGGCCGTGTTCTCGTTCCTCGCGACCGCGTTCGTGCCGCGCCGCAATCCCGGTTCCTGATGTTGCCCCCGCGCCTCGGATGTTGCACGGACGCTATGGTGGCGGACTAAGTCTGCTGCCGACGTAGTTGTGCGTTGCGTGGAACCCATTTTTTGCTAACGCATTTTGAACCTTTGTCCCTGCCTTATGGTTTGAGGGCACGAACATTCGGGCAAGACCTACTGGGGATACCATGGCAGATCGCAGCGCGCTGAAACTCGTCGGCATTATCTTCGCGACGGTAACGCTGGTGGTGATGCTGGCGACCGGAATGATCGTGAAGGGCTTTGCCGACGGCAATTATTCCTTCGAAACCAGCGCGAGCATCGACCGCTGATCCAACTTTAACCGTTGGCGCTCGAGGAGCGCCCGGGACGTGCGTTTGCGTTTTTCAATGTGACCGTCGCTAGGCTGCGTCACATTTCCCAGAAGCCCTCAACGATTCCAGATCAGCACCATCACGACCGTCGCGGCTGCCAGTATGCCGATGAAGCGGATCATGATCGTGCCGATACGCTGTTGCGGCTGACGCAGCGGAATCGGATCGGCGTTGTCCGGCCGGACGCTCTGCATGAAATTCATCTCCAAATGGATGCCCCGCAAGGCGCGGTCCGGACGCGAATTTGCGGGATCGGACGCGGGCCGGCATCTAACGTTCAAATTGGCTTCGGCAAGAATTGACGCCGCGGAGTTTACACCGCGCCGAATAACGAATCGTTGTGCGTTGCATCGGGCTCGCAAACGAAGCCGCCGCCTCCTGGTCGGGAGGCGGCGGCGGTCAGTTTGGAAGACTGATCTGTATCAGCTGTTGCGCAGGCCGTCGGCGGCGCGCTTCCACTGCGAGACGTTGTCGGCGATCATCCGCGTCGACTTCATCGCGGCCTGGCTGAGCTGCGCATAGCCGGAGATCTCGCGCTGGACGCGCTGGCCCTCGGCATGCAGCAGGTCGCGCAGGCTCTCAAGCTCGCCGATCAGCTTCTCGATCTCGGCGAGCGAGGTGCCGGCGACGCGCTGGATCAGCGAGTTGACGTTGCTGACGGTGGTATCGGTGCTGGTGTCGGTCGGCGCGGTCTCGGGGCTCGCCACCGGCCGGCGCAGATAGGCGATGTCGTTGCGCACGAAGTCGCGGATGCCGGCTTCGACTTCCGAGACCGCAGCGAGGTTGGTGTCGACCTCGGGAGTCGTTTCGGCGGCTTCCTCGGTACGGTTGGTGGCGTTCATCGGCTTTCCCCTGGTTCGCAATGGCGAAGCGCGGCTTGTCCCCCGCACGACGAATTGATGAAGTTACGGACGTATCAGTGCCGCCGAATTTGACCGCATCTGGGCCAAGTTGGGGCAATGCCTGATCATTAGCGCGACAGGGCTAACAGATCGTTCACCATGAGCGCTTGTAGCCGGCGCCGATGCTCTTGTTGATGGTGCCCTGGGCGGTCTCGCCGACTGAGCCGGAGACCGTGACGCCGTCGAACAGCTTCTGCTCGGCGCCGATCCGGCGCAGCCATCTGTCGTCCGAGGTCGACAGCGTCTGGCCCGCCGTGATGCTGGTGCCGGTGTCGTTGACGGACAGCCGCGCCGACTGATCGGTATCGTAGCTTCGCGACGGGTGGCCGTCGATGCCGGGCACCGGGACCACGCCCTGCTGGATGAGGTTGTAGCCGCTCTGCAGCGTCAGCGAGTACTGCTCCGACAGCGGCACCGATTTGCTCAAGGAGGTGCCGACCTTGCTCTGTTCGGCACCCGGATCGACCCGCGCCTCTACCGAGGTCTTGTCCCAGATCGAAGCCACGCCGGGCGCCGAGATCGCGGCCCAGGCCGAGCCGCCGGATTGCGGCAGGCTGCCGCCATTGGCGAGCCGGTCCGACAATTGCTCCGACGTCGTCATCGTGCCCTGCCGGGCAACCGTCATGTCGGCGCCGATGCGGGTGTCGAGGAAGGGCGAGATCGACTGCTTGACCGATACCGCCGACGAGCCGTTGGCGTTGCGGTTGGTCGACCAGGACGGATCGTTGCCGGCGATGCTGCCGCGCTTGGCCGCGCTCTTCGGCGCCAGCGTGGGCAGGCTGGTGGAATCGGTGTCGAGCTGGCTCCAGTCGAGCTTGCTCTCGTCGATGTCCTTCAGGATGTCGGCGTCATTGGCATCGGCCGCCGGCGGCGCCGCGTCGGCCGCAGCCTCGGTGTCGTCCGCAGCGGTGTCCTTCGCGGTGTCTTGGGCGGCGGGAGCGATCTGCCATGGCGGGGATTGTGCCGCGGCCGAAAGCGCTACCGCCATGCTGAAGCCGGCCGCCAGCACCGGCAGCCTCGCCCAGCCAAATCGCAATGCGGAAGTCATTCCCAGCCCGCAAATTCCAGAGCCGCAGCATAGATTTGCCGTGGCGCAAAATTGTGGCAACGGCGCTGCGATAGCAAGTGATAGACGCGTGATCGTCATGTCCGGGGACGAACGCGACGCGCGTTCGCGCGCGCGGCCGTTCGGGGCTGGCAAAACAGGCCGCGCTGCCGGGGGACGACCCCCGACATGACGAAGGCGTGAAATCAGGAAGCCGTCAGACCGCGATGCGCGGCAGATGGATCGGGTAACCGACGGTCTGCTCGACCAGGTCGAAACTGTCGATCAGCGCGCGGAAGCTCGTGAGCTTGCCCGCCCTGAACTGCGCGAAATGCGCGATCCGGAGCGAAATCGGCTTGTTGGAGTCCAATGCCGTCAGCGAATAGCGCAGCATCGAAGCCGCGGAATCCGCGCCCAGCATGATGGACTCCCGGTCGAAGCGGTGAACCCGCAGGTTCTCACCGATCTGCCTGATCACCTCGAGCGCGGCGGCCTTGCCGCGCCGCGAGCCGAAGAAGGAAAACAGGTCGATCGGCCCGTAGATGGCCCATTCGACCTCGTCGTCGAGCATGAGCTCGACGTCTGCAAGCTGGCGTTCGTTGATCGCGCGATGCAATGCGCGCGAAAAACGCCAGAGGCTATGCTCTGTCATTTCGGTCTCGTCCTGAAACTGGATTTTCAAAGCAAACGAATGGCAGGGGTCAGCGCCGACGCCGTGCCAGGTTGCTGCACATCACTATTACCGTCTGAATAGTGCGGAACGGCAAAAACGCAAATGACTTTTTTGCAATGCACAATTGCGCGGTCTTTGCCGGAATGTGACCGCCGCCCGCAGAACCCGTTCCGATTGCATCGGAACGGGTTCGCGATCCCAGTTTTGACGCGTTTTCTTTACGCGAACGGCATCCACTTCGCTCGAAAGCGCCCGGCCACCGCAATTCAGCGGTCGCGCTGCCGCACCGGTTGTCGCTCGATCACGATCTCGGCGTCGCGGATCGCCACGACCGCGAACAGCAGTGCGCCGCCGATGCCACCGATCGCGGCGCCGAGCGGCATGAAGGTGAAGAATACCAGCGTTCCGCTGTCGATACCTGAGGTTCTGGCCATTCCGATCCAGGTGAGCCCGGCTCCGATGCCGAGGGCAGCGCCGCCAAGGGCGCCCAGTGCAAGGCCAAGCACAGCTAGCAATGCGACTTTCATGATGATTCCAGCCCCGACCGCAACAAGCCCAGTGATAGGTCAGCGCCGGGCCTTCGAGGTTCAACGCCGCCGTCGCGAATTTACGCGGGGCGCGGGGGAGCGCCCGGATGCGTTGCCCCCTTTCTCGAGGGCTACTCGGCGTTTTGCCCGGTCAGCGCCGCCGCGACGTCGCGCTCCAGGACCTGCTGGACGAGGTCGAACGTGTCGATGATCTCGCGGATCTCGGTGATCTGGCCGTCGCGCAGCGTGTAGAACACCGCGACGTCGAACTGCACCACACGGCGGTTGCCACGCTTGCGCAAGAACACGCGCAGCTGCGCCGCGACTTTGTCGCCTTGGGCCACCACGATCGGCGCCTCGTAGCGCATGTCGGAATAGCGCTCATGGATCGTGGTCCACATCTGGCGCAGCGCGGCCTTGCCGCGGTGCTGGCCCATATGCGGAAGAATGTCGATCGGGGCGTTGGCCAGAAACGCGACATCGTCGCTGCAGCGATCGAGCGCGCCCTCGATCCCGCCGGCATAATAGACGTCGAGGAAGGTCAAGACGCGCTGCCGGTTCAAATCCTCGTCCATGATCGACCCCGCCGGTTCCGTCCAACTCGCCCTTGACTTGCCTTGGCCCCACATTGTGGCCCGAAGCGTTGCACTATCAAACACATGTTTTGACGCACGAGACGCGATTAGGTTCGGCAACCGGAACGTGCATTGCGGCACAAAGTGCCCACCGCGCGCCTGACCGCCATTCCCGCGTGGCAGGAAACTGAAAGAAGAAACTGAAAGAAACTGAAACCGCTGCGCTGAACTGATCGCGTCTCGGAGACGTGAAGCGCGCGGGGCAGATGGCCGCGAATTAATGAAACCTTCCCGCGCGCGTCCCGGTTGCTCCTGCATGGGCGACGCATCCGCGATCAGGAGAACTCCATGAAAAACACCATACCGCTTGCGGTCGCCGCGCTGCTGGCCTTGTCCGGCGTGAGCGCCGCAGCCGCCAGGGAAATGTCCGGCCGCGCCGGCAACAGAATGTCCGGCGCTGGCGATACGCTACAGCTCACCGATGCGCAGCAGAAATCGATCTGGAACGATGTCAGCCGCCACGCCGCGAATCAGACCGCGCCGTCGGGCTTCGATGCGGCGGTTGGCGCCGCCGTGCCCTCAGCCGTGAGCACCTATCCGTTGCCGCGCCAGGCGCGCCGCGACGTGCCCGCGGTGCGGCCTTATCGCTATGCCATGATGCAGGACAAGCTGCTGATCGTGAATCCGTCGGATCACAAGATCGCCCAAATTGTCTCCAAATAGCCGATCACGGGCGCGCGCCGCGCGACGGTGAGCCGGCGCTGGCCGGTCGAGGCCTTGAGCTCCTCCGGGGCCGGCCGGCAAGATCGCGCCGGCTCGCTGTCGCGGCGCGCTTGACGCCAGTTGATCCGATGGCGCGGCCTCTGCATAGGGCGGCTTCTTGTTCTCGGAGCCCGGCGGCACAAATGCTTCGCCGGGCTCAGCGATCTCGTGCTGCGACGCCGGCCGGGAACCGGCGGGGTAGCCTCGCCGTTGATGCGGCTGAATTCCATTGGAGCCGCATCATGAAATCGATTGTTCTTGCGTCAGTCATTGCCGTCAGTGCACTTGCCGCCACCTCGCCCGCCGAGGCCAAGGGCTGCATCAAGGGCGCGGTCGTCGGCGGCGTCGCCGGTCATTATGCCGGCCATCACGGCGTGCTCGGCGCTGCCGCCGGATGCCTCTACGGCCGCCATCACGCCAAGGAGCAGGCACGCCAGCGCCAGCAGCAACAGGCGCAGCCGCCGCAGCAGGAGAAGCTGTAAGGCAAGATCAGTTGTCGGGTTACATCCGCGGAACGTAAGCTACGTTCCGGGAACGTGAGTCACGTTCCGGGAACGCCGCTCGCACGGGCGGCGTTGTCTCCTTGCGTAACGGAGACGATGATGACGAAACCAAAGACCAAGAACATCCAGCCCGTTCCCGACGACAACAAGAGCCATAAGGGCCCCGGCAGCGCCCCCGGCGTTCCCCTCGACACCACCAAGGGCCATCGCGACGACGAGAAGCACAACATCCGCGAGCAGGCCGCGCACGGCAACCTGACCCAGAACACCAGCAACAAGCGGTCGGGGTAGGGCGCGCGGCAGAGTCCGATTCACATGTCAAACAGCGTGTTCGGTGTCATCACCCGCGTATGCGGGTGATCCAGTATTCCAGAGACGTCCGTGCTTGAGCTGAGAGGCCGCGGCGTACTGGATCGCCCGCCGGAGCCTGTCATCGGGCGCGCATTCGCGCGACCCGGTGGCGGGCGACGACAGTGGTGACAGGGATACAGCTTCGCATTCTCGCGACATGATTTGTCCGAGTCTTGTCTTTCGTTTGCCCTCCGTCTGAGCAGAGGGCGCAGGGAAGACCGGGTGCCGATCGCACCCATGGGCCCCGTGCAAAGATAGAAAGCACGGGGGTAGGACCACAGGTGTAACCGGGAACAACCCGGCCTTCCCTGCGCGATGGCTTTACGGCTTACTTCGTGCTCTCCCCGGCGAGACTGGGCTTTTTTGTCACCGCCTCGCGAAGATGCTTCGCATCTCGCGGGAGACACCTACCACTAGGGCGTCAGGACCACACGACTTCACCGTCCGCTTCACGCGCATTCGTCGACTGCGCATTCCGCGTCCACCGCATCTCACGCCGCGTTCGTGACGATCGCGACCCGCCCCTCGTGTCGGGTGAGCCAGACGCATTGAACATCTGAGTTGGGTCCGACGTCAAGTTAAATTCTGAAAAGCCGAACGAATTACCCAGCGAATGGCGTGACCTGCATCACGCCACAGGCGAGGACGTGCGGCTAGCGTGTCGGCTCGATCACCCGATTGCCTGACAAGGGAACGCCGCCATGAACGCCATCGCTGCACCGAAATCATCCGCGCAGAACCGGCTCGAAGGCTTTGCGCTCACCGCCATCCTGCAGGGGATGCCGACCTTCGCCGCCGCCGTGCTGATGCTGAAGATGTTCGATGCCCCGGAAATCGTCGGCGAACGCTATGGCGCCGCGATCTTCGTCGTGCTCGCCTCGCTGGTCTATGCCGCGATCACACCATGGCTCGGCGCGAGATTTCCGCGGCGGTTCGCGCACGCCTACGCGCCGATGTTCTTCGACGCCAGCCTGTCGCTCTCCGAGAAGATCGCGCAATGGCGGAGCCAGCCGGGCGTCTCGCTGCAACTCGTGACCACGGTGATCATGATGTCGCTGCTGGCGGTCGCACTGGTGAGCGTGCGGTGACGCTTCCGCCCCTTGCGCCACTCCGCCGATCAGCCTTATCTGCCGGAATGCAGATCAGAGACGAACGCCCTCAGGACGCCGCTGCGATCAGCCGGATCACGACGGCCGCATTCGACAAAGCGCTGCACAGCAGCGGCACCGAAGCCCGCATCGTCGAGGCGCTGCGCCAGGCAGGCGCGCTGACGGTCTCGCTGGTGACGACATCGGATGACGGAGACATCGTCGGCCACGTCGCCTTCTCGCCGGTGCAAATCGATCGCACGCCCGGACGCTGGTACGGCCTCGGCCCGGTCTCGGTCACGCCCGACCTGCAACGCCAGGGCATCGGCGGCGCGCTGATCCGCGAGGGGCTTGCCCGCCTCGCGGCAATGAACGCCGACGGCTGCGTCCTGCTCGGCGATCCCGCCTATTACAGCCGCTTCGGCTTTGTCAGCGATCCTGCGCTGACCTATGGCGGCAAGCCGAGCCCGTATTTCCAGAGGCTCGTGTTTAAGGGTGGGTCGCAGAAGGGCGATGTTAGCTATCATAGCGCATTCGACGTCGAATGATCGATAGAGCGACGTTCGATGCGTCCGACCGAAGGCTCAGACCTCGTCAAGGGTAAGGGGACGCTAATGACCGATTTTATCGAAGCCCAGCCATCGCAAGCAGAGATGCGCCGCAATGCTGGTCATCAAGAAATACTTGGTGAAACGCTAGCGAAGTTTGAGTTTTTTATGAATGGCTGGCACCCCTACACGCGTTTCCTAGACGTCGACAAAATCGATCTAATCTTACGGCGCCGTACGAAAAGTGAGGTTCAGTACCGAGAACTGCAGGTCAAATTCGGTAAGCTCCATCCGATCACGGCCCAATGGGAGCGTCTGCTGTTTTCCGCAACGTCATGGCGCTTCTTTTCTGAGAGGGATTTAAGGAGCCTGACCGAGCGCGAAGGCTTGTACTTTTGCTATGTGCTTGCTTCGGATGACGGTTTCAAAGGCGACTTGTTTAATTTTCAGATCGATGATTTTGCAAGATTAGTGAGACAAGCACCGCGGGTTCGGAACGGAAAATATGCCGTGCGGATTTCCCGTTCTGTCGCAGACCCCTCGCGTTGGTACATGCGTCGAAAGGCCAAGTTCGATAAGTTATCCAATGACACGGTCATGGACGTGACCGGTTACTATCGGAACTTCAAATGCCTGGGTTGATGACATCCGCGCACTGCCGCAGTGCGGACAGTAGGTCCAAGCCTTGACCCAGGTCTCCGTCCAGGCGCGAGCGCTTTGCGAGCCGCTTGTGTAAGAGGCTTGCAATTCCTCGAAGCCGAGTCTCATTTGCCGTAAGCGGTGATCTGGAAGGCCGTCAACATCAAGCGGCGACGTGGCGAAAACCGGCAATGCGGCCGTTAGCCCAAATAGCGATCCTTATTATGCCAACGAAGCAAATCCACATCGGGCCAGTCTGCCTTGCTTTTGGGCGGACGGACTGAGCGACCGTGCAAGCGAAGATATTCCTCTCCGTTGTTGAAAACTTCTTTCACTTTCTTGCTTACCGAGAAGGTCAGATCGTCCTTAATTGTTACGTATCCAGCGTCGAAAACCGAATGTATATCTTTCCGCAAAAGGATGCCGTTTGATTTTGCGTGATGACCACCCTCTGAGTAAGGCTTGATGTGCGCAGCATCCAAGGCAGGGAGCACTTTGCCGCCAGTTATTGCGCATTGTCTGTCGTATGCCTCGGTCACTGCAACGCGAAAGGCGCCCTGTCCCAGACGCGGAGTAATGAGAGTTGGGGGACCAAAGCGCTCTTGTTGGTGAGACGTGAAGCCAGCAATGTTGGTCACGGAGCTTAATCTCGCCGCGTCCAAAAGACGCTCCCACAGACGCAAGCCGTCGGCGCTTTCCGCCGAATAGCGCTTTCCTCGTTGAATACTGGATGACCACGACTCTGGAAGGTCGAGCCAAAGATGTTCAGGCAGAAAGACTGGTTCGACCAGCACAGTGGAGCCAATATCCGTCGATGGAACGACGACTACATTGGTCCGCAGTCGAGCGATAGCGCTGCGTAAGCTTTCCAAGGAGGAAACGCCGTTTGCTCGGCCAAACGTCTCCCAAGCCATCTGGATCGGAAGGGAAGAGTGGTTACTGAAGACTCCGAAGCCACCAATCTTGTTGCGCGGGCTCTTCAAACGAAAAACGAGAAGCTCGCCGGGCTGTAGGGCTCTGAAACTTGTCTCTCCGGGCCACCAAAAGTTGACTTCAGCCAAGTGGCCTTCCGCCGTGAGGAAGTCGAACCAGGAATTGTCCGTATTGGCGATGAAAAGGTTGATCATGGAGGCCCCCCTGTAGACTAGCCGGAAGGGGCCGCGCTTTGCCAGAGCTCTACCGCTTCTTCCACCCGCCCCGCTTGCCCGGCGCACCACCGCTGCTCCGCGGCGCCGGGCCAAACTCCGGCCCTGACTGGCGCGAGTCGTTCGGCTGGATGATGCGGCTGGTGGTGCCGAACGGCTTTGCCGGCAGCGTGCTGCCTGCGCGGAAGGGCAGCGATTCCGGGCCGTGCATCTCGTCGAGATCGGGCTTGTGCACCCGTGAGCCGGCCTTGCCGCCGCGGCTCGCCTTGAGCGAGGTCTGCGCGGACTTGTTCTTCAGCGCGGCCACCGGCAGGTTCGCGGCGTCGCCGTATTTCCTGGTGCCGGCATAGGCGCCGGCCTGCTTCTGCACGTTGCGCTGCTTGGCGGTGGGGTCGTCGACCACGGCCATCTCGGTGGCGCGCAGCCGCTTGACCTCGTCGCGCAGCCGGGCGGCTTCCTCGAAGTTCAGATCGGCGGCGGCCTCGCGCATCCGTGTTTCGAGGTCGCCCAGCACAGCCTCGAAATTATGCCCGATCGAGATCACGTCGTCGGCCATGCCGCCGTCGCCGATCTCGACCAGTACGTGGTCGCGCTCGTAGACCGAGTTGAGGATGTCGCCGATCGACTTCTTCACGCTCTCCGGCGTGATGCCGTGGGCCTCGTTGTACTCGACCTGCTTCTCGCGGCGGCGGTTGGTCTCGGCGATGGCGCGCTCCATCGAGCCGGTCATGCTGTCGGCATAGAGGATCACCTTGCCGTCGACATTGCGCGCGGCGCGGCCGATGGTCTGGATCAGCGAGGTCTCGCTGCGCAGAAAACCTTCCTTGTCGGCGTCGAGGATCGCGACCAGCGCGCATTCGGGAATGTCGAGGCCCTCGCGCAGCAGGTTGATGCCGACCAGCGCATCGAACGCGCCGAGCCTGAGATCCCGGATGATCTCGATGCGCTCGATGGTGTCGATATCGCTGTGCATGTAGCGGACGCGGATGCCCTGCTCATGCAGATATTCGGTGAGGTCCTCCGCCATGCGTTTTGTGAGAACCGTGATCAGCGAACGATAGCCGGCCTGCGCTGTGGCGCGGACTTCGCCGACGAGGTCGTCGACCTGGGTGCGGGCCGGGCGAATGTTGACGGGAGGATCAATCAGTCCGGTCGGGCGGATCACCTGCTCGACGAACACGCCGCCGCTTTCGTTCAGCTCCCAGCCGCTCGGCGTCGCCGACACCGCCACGGTCTGCGGCCGCATCATGTCCCATTCCTCGAAGCGGAGCGGGCGGTTGTCCATGCAGGAGGGCAGGCGGAAGCCGTATTCGGCCAAGGTCGCCTTGCGGCGGAAGTCGCCGCGGAACATGCCGCCGATCTGCGGCACGGTGACGTGGCTTTCGTCGGCGAACACCAGCGCGTTGTCGGGCACGTATTCGAACAGCGTCGGTGGCGGCTCGCCGGGGCGGCGGCCGGTGAGATAGCGCGAATAGTTCTCGATGCCGGCGCAGCTTCCGGTCGCTTCCATCATCTCGAGGTCGAAGGTGGTGCGCTGCTCCAGCCGCTGCGCTTCCAGCAGGCGGCCCTGGTCGTTGAGCTGGTCGAGCCGCATCTTCAGCTCGCTCTTGATCGACTTGATCGCCTGCACCAGCGTCGGGCGCGGCGTCACATAGTGCGAGTTGGCGTAGATCTTGATGAATTCGAGCTCGTCCTGCTTGTGGCCGGTGAGCGGATCGAACTCCTCGATATTCTCCACGGTGTCGCCGAACAGGTTCACGCGCCAGGCGCGGTCCTCATAGTGCGCCGGGAAGATGTCGATGACGTCGCCGCGGACGCGGAAAGTGCCGCGGGTGAACTCGGCCTGGGTCCGCTTGTATTGCAGCGCGACGAGGTCGGCGATCAATTGCCGCTGGTCGATGCGCTCGCCCTTCTTCAGCGCGAAGGTCATCGCGGTATAGGTCTCGACCGAGCCGATACCATAGATGCAGGACACGGAAGCGACGATGATGACGTCGTCGCGCTCGAGCAGCGCGCGCGTCGCCGAGTGACGCATGCGGTCGATCTGCTCGTTGATCGAGGAGTCCTTCTCGATGTAGGTGTCGGTGCGCGGAACGTAGGCTTCCGGCTGGTAGTAGTCGTAATAGCTGACGAAGTACTCGACCGCGTTGTCGGGGAAGAAGCTCTTGAACTCGCCATAGAGCTGCGCGGCCAGCGTCTTGTTCGGCGCCAGGATCAGCGCCGGGCGCTGAGTCGCCTCGATCACCTGCGCCATGGTGTAGGTCTTGCCCGAGCCGGTGACACCGAGCAGCACCTGGGTGCGGTCGTTGCGCTGGATGCCTTCGACCAGCTCGGCAATCGCGGTCGGCTGGTCGCCCCTGGGCTCGTAGGACGACTTGAGCTCGAAGCGTACGCCGCCTTCGGATTTCTCCGGACGCGGCGGCCGGTGCGGGGTCCATACCCGTGTCGAGCCGTCATCCTTGCGGAATTCCGGGCGGCCGTCGCGGATCAGGTTTTCCAGCGCATCGGCCGTTGCCTTGACGCCGAGCGCCTCCATCTTGCTGCGCGGCGGTCGCGCCAGCGCTTCGTCGTCGTCCTCGGCGGTCGGCAGGCCGAGTTGCCGCGCCAGTTCCGGATCGAGGGTCGGAATGGTGGCCGAGGTGCCGTAATTGGCCTGCGGGGCCTCACCGAGGCCCGAGGTATCGCGCCTCGCGACATCCTCGCTGGTCTCGCGTGTCGATGCCCGCGCGCGATGCGCGGCGGCCTCGCCGCCGGCGCGGCGGTCCCAGGAATTGTCCGGCGGCGGCTGCAAGCCGGTGCCCGAACCCATGCCGGCATCGCCGCGATTGATCGCGGGATTGAGCAGCTCGGCGAGCGCCGGTCCGATCGGCTGGACCTCGGGCCGCGACGCCTTAGAACTTGCCGCTTTGGATTTGGGGGATTTGCCGGGCTTTTTCGGAGTGTTCGGTGTCTTCGCCATGCCGGGAATATGGGACGAGTCCGGCAGCGAGAAAAGGGCAATCGACGGCTGGATTGGGGCACAGGCGAGGCTGCTGACAGCAGGGTGTCAGCAGGTGGCGCCTTCGCGAGCGTCAGGCCCGCGGCAGGTCGACGATGTCGAGATGGATCCCGCCGCAGCCGTCGCAGCGCATGGTCCAGTATTCGGCGGCGCGGCCGGGAATGACGCGCAGCAGCGAGAGCTGGGCGGTGCATTCCGGGCAGCTGGTGCGGACCTCTGCCGGCCAGACCGGATCCGGCTCGCATTGCGGAACGGCGGCGATCACGACATTGCCGGTCACGCCGACGGCATTGTCATGCCATATCGTTGTGGGAGCCGGTCGATGGTTCTCTTCGCGTCGTCGATCGCCGCATCCGGATCGGACCACGCAAAGCCGATGTCGAGCATCGGAAACGGCATGCCATCGATGACGACCGGCCTTTGATCGACCCGTTGAATCCTGGCGTGCCATTGCCCCTTCCCCACTTCAAACGACTTGATCTCAAAACCGCTGTAAATCATGTGCGACCTCGGGATGCCCTTCTCGAGGGAAGCATGGGCGCGCGGCGCCCAATGTGAACCAGATCACAAGCCGCGGGGTTTATTTCCGACGGGCGAAGGAACCGGGGGGATAAGGCGACTTTGCTCCGAATCGAGCAGCGAACTCCGCTTCACCTCGCCCCGCGTGCGGGGAGAGGTCGGAACGCATCGTTAGATGCGTTCCGGGTGAGGGGGAGTCTCCGCAAATCAGCTATCGCCGAATATGCGGAGGGCGGCCCCTCACCCCAACCCTCTCCCCCGTAAGAACGGGGCGAGGGAGCGCACCGCCGATGTCATTTGCTCTAGCGGCGGGCCGCGATGTGATCGGCGAGCATGGCGGCGTCGTCGCCGACGCCTGACAGGAACGAAGATTTCATCTTCGACAGCCATTGCAGGCCGAGAAAATACAGGCCCGGGATGTCGGAGACGCCATGACGGTGTCTCGGTGCGCCATTGGCGTCCAGCACCGGTATGTCGATCCAGTCCAGATCGAGGTCATAGCCGGTGGCCCAGATCACGCTGCTGATCCGTTCGGCGCCCAGGTCGATCGTGCGCAGCGGCACAGCGAGGCAGGGCGGATCGGGCAGGCGGACGCGCGCCAAGGGATCGTCGGGATGATCGAGGCCGCGTGCCGCGACGAAATCGTCGACGATCCCGAGAAATGTCGCGTAGTAGGCGTCGCCATCGGCGATGTTGGTGGCGAGATCGGGCGCGATCTCGAGCACGCCGTCGCGCGCCGCAGTCACGCGGCCGAGCAGCGTCACGCCATCCGCGGCGAAGCGGCGAAAATCGATAGTGTGGCCGCCATGGGCGCCCGAAATCACCGGCAGCAGGCGCGACGGGCCGCGCTGCTCGACCGGCGTCCGGTCGACGCCCATCTCGGCCAGCCACCAGATCAGGTCGCGCCCGCGATAGCGGCGAGGCAGGCGGTTGTGACGCCCGACCGAAAGGAAGATGCGGCGGCCGGCGCGCACCAGCTCGTCGGTGATCTGCGCGCCCGAGGCGCCGGCGCCGATCACCAGCACCGCGCCATCGGGCAATTGCGCGGGATTTTTGTAACCGCTGGCGTGAACCTGAAACAGGCCGGGATGCTCGTGCAACAACTGCGGCCGCAGCGGCCGCTGATAGGGGCCGGTGGCGACGACGACGTTCCGGGCGCCGATGCTGCCGCCGGCAAGCTCGGCAAGGAGTCCGCCGGCGTCGCGGCGCAGTTTCGTGACCTCGACGCCGCAGCGGATCGGCGGCGCGACGAACGCGGCGTAGTCCTCGATGAAGGCGATGATGGCAGCGGTGTTCGAAAAGTCGTCGGGGTCGCTGTGCGGAAACGCAAACTCCGGCAGCCGCACCGACCAGTTCGGAAACTGGAACATCAGGCCGTCCCAGCGCTCGCTGCGCCAGCGCTCGGCGATCCGCCGCCGCTCCAGCACCAGATGGATGATGCCGCGCTGCTTCAGCCGGTGGCTCATGGTGAGTCCGGCCTGGCCGCCGCCGATCACCAGCGTGTCGATCATCTCGTCAGGCATTGCGCGTTCCCTTGCGCCGAGCGGCCGGTTCCGCCGCCGCGCGGATGATCCAGCGCCGGAACGCCGCGAAATCGCGCTGCTCGGCGTGGAAGCCGCGATAGACCAGATACCAGCGCATCCCTTTCGGCACGCTGAGTGCAAACGGCGCCACCAGCCGGCCGGCGGCAAGATCGTCATCGACATAGGGCCGGATCCCCATCGCGATCCCGAGCCCGTCGACCGCGGCCTGCAGCGCCTGGCCGTAGAACTGGAATTCCGGCCCGCGCGCGGTCAGGCGCGGCACCCCCGCGGCCTTCAGCCAGGATGGCCAGTCGTCCGGCGAATGCGCGACGCGGATCAGGCTCGGCCCCTTGAGGTCGGCGGGGCGCTTCCAGGCGTTGGCGAGCCGCGCCGTGCACACCGGCATCAGGTCGGCGGCGAACAGCGGCTCGGCGACCAGGCCCGGCCACTGGCCGTCGCCGAGCTGGATGCCGCAGCTCCAGTCGTCGGCGAACGGCACCGCCATGCCGCCGGTCGTGATCCGCACCTCGATGTCGGGCTCCGCTTTGCGGAACTCGGCGAGGTGCGGGATCATCCATTTCATCGCAAAAGTCGGGCCGACGCCGACGGTCAGCACCCGCGCGCTCGCGGAGGCCGTGACCTGCGCGGTGAGGCTTGCCAGCGCGTCGAAGATCGGGGTCAGCCCGCCTTGATAGGCGCGGCCGGCCGGTGTGGTGACGAGGCGGTTTGCCTTGCGCTCGAACAGCGCGACGCCGAGCCGCTCTTCCAGAAGATGCACCATCCGGCTGATCGCGGCGGCCGAGACGTTGAGCTCGTGGCCCGCGGCCGCGAAGCTGCCGGTCCGCGCCGCGGCCTCGAACGCCTTGATGCCGTTGAGGAAGAGCAGCCGCCGCATGAACCCTCAGGAAAACTGATGCAAGGGCAAGATAACTCGGTTTGCGGGCGCAGGCCAAGCGCGGCAGAAATATCACCATTCGTCATGGCCGGGCTTGGCCCGGCCATCCACGTCTTTCTTGATGCTGAGCCAAGACGTGGATGCCCGGGACAAGCCCGGGCATGACGATGCTCAGGGGGAATATCCGATGACTGAGACCACGGACGCCCTGGTGCTCGATCTCGTGGAATGGGTTGCGCGCGAGCCGCGGGCCTATGCCGAGGTGCTCGAGGTCTGGCGCACCTCATGCCCGCGGCTGACGATCTGGGAGGATGCCGTCGATCGCGGCTATGTCGCGCGCCGCCCCTCGGTCGAGGGCATGCGGGTGATGGTGACGGAAAGCGGCGAGACCTTTTTGCGCGCGCATGGGCGGATGCTTTGAGGTTGGTTTGCACTGGCGCCTATCCGCGAACTCGCTTCACCTCTCTCCACGATGTGACTCGTGGAGAGAGCCCCACCCCGACCCTCCCCCGCAAGCAGGAGAGGGAGGGCAGTCCCGTTGCGGCACTAGCGCGCCGGTGCGGCGAGCCTTGGCCGGATGATCTCGACCATCCGGTCGGCCGACGTGCCCGGCGGGAAGAAGCCGAGATAATTGCCGTCGCGGTCCATCAAATAGATGTAGGCGGTGTGATCGACGGTGTAGTCGCCGGCGTCCTGCAGCGGCACCCTGGCGTAATAGACCTTGTAGGCATCGGCGACCTTGCGGATCGCATCACCGCTGCCGGTGAGCCCGATCAGGCGCGGGTGGAACAGCGTCACGTATTCGGCGAGATGGCTTGTGGTGTCGCGCTCGGGATCGACCGTGATGAAGATCGGTTGCACCTGGTCGCCGTCGCGGCCGAGCTTGTCGAGCGTCTGCCCGATCGCCTGCAGATCGGTCGGGCAGACGTCGGGGCAGTAGGTGAAGCCGAAATAGACCAGCATCAGCCTGCCGCGGAACTCCTTGTCGGTGCGCTCATGGCCGGCCTGATCGGTCAGCGTGAACGGGCCGCCGACCGGCTCCCTGTTCCACATCAGGATGTCCATGATCTCGGCGGCCGAGCGCGCCGATTGCGCCGGCGCATCGCCGGCCAGCACGGGCGCCAGCGTCAGCCAGAGGCCGGCGCCGGCGCATGCGATGCCGCGGACGATCGGCGCGATCATATGCCGAAGGAGAGGCGGCTGCCGGTGGTCGTGACCAGCACCTTGTCGCCCATCTGCGCGGTCGCCTCCTGCACGAAGTTGAGCCCGGAGCAATGCATCGGGATCAGCACGTCGGGGTCGAGCTTCTTGATCTCGGCGACAACCTCGGTGAGGTAATCCTTCGGCGCCGGTCCGAGGTGGAAGCCGCCGACGATCGCGTGCACCTTCTGGATGCCCGAGACCTCCTGCGCCTGCTTCACCGAATTGACGATGCCGACATGGCCGCAGGAGGAGATCACGACCAGGCCAAAATCCTTCACGTTGAAGCAGGTCGCATGCTCGTGGATATGCTCGTCGGGCACGATCTTGCCGTCCAGCTCGGCCGGCAGATAGTGGCTGGTGTTGCAGCCGAGCCCGTCCTTGATGCCGAACTCGACCCAGGTCTGCGGCAGCACGCGCTCGATGCTGCGGCGGGTGATCTTGCCGGTCGTGAAGGCGTGGCCCGCGATTACGGTCGGCGTCTCGCAGAGCACGGTGGTGACACGCTGGGCGGCAAGCTGGCGCCGATCGAGCGTTCCGAAATCGGTGAACTGGCCCTTGGTCGGCGTCGCGTTGACGCGATGGCAGAAATTGTCCTCGCCGCCGGCATAGAGCTTGACGTCGGCCGGCAGCTTGTCGCGGAATTTGTCGAGGAAGCCGTTGAGGCCGCCGAAATGGTCGTAATGTCCGTGGCTCACGATCAGCGCGTCGAGCTTCGCCGGATCGACGCCGACCAGCTCCATGTTATTGATCAGCACCTCGGGCGTGTAGCCGTAATCCAGCATCAAGGTGCGCTGGCTGCCTGCGGCCTCCGATTCCAGCCACAGCGACAGGCCCCATTCATTGTGCAGCGATTTGCGGAAGTCAGGTCCGCGTGCGGCTGGCGCGATCGAGACGCCGTGCGCCTGCTTCGGCCGCAGGAACAGGTCGAAGCTGGAATCGACCAGGACGCGGATTGACAGCTTGTCGACGGTCGGCACCTCGATCGGCGCCGCGCTCGCGATCTCGACGCAGGAGAATACGCCCGCGGCGGCGGCGCCGGCGATCACCGCCGAACCTTTCAGGAAATCACGTCGTGCCAAATCCCGTATCATCATAATCCCCCTTGTTCTGAAAATTCTTCAATACAAACCACGCGGAGCCTAGGAGCAATCGGGGCGTGGCTCAATCGGGCGCTTGCGTCGTTTGCAGATCACATTCGCGCGCGGTGCAATGCGCGCGCCATTGACTTGGTGCGGTTATGCGCCCAAGTCAATGCATTCGCATCTTTCTTGCCGATGCATCAGCAATCCCCGGAAATGCAGGATCACGCCCATGATCGACCTCCACTACTGGTCCACGCCGAACGGTCACAAGATCACGATGTTCCTCGAAGAAACCGGATTGGAGTACACAATCTTCCCGGTGAACATAGGCAAGGGCGATCAGTTCAAGCCGGACTTCCTGCAGGTCGCACCGAATAACCGTATCCCGGCCATCGTCGATCACGCGCCAAAAGGCGGCGGCAAGCCGATCTCTCTGTTCGAATCCGGTGCGATCCTGCTCTATCTCGCCGAGAAGACCGGGAAATTCCTGCCTGAAGATCTCTACGGCCGCTATGACGCGATCCAGTGGACGTTCTGGCAGATGGGCGGGCTCGGGCCGATGGCCGGGCAGAACCATCACTTCCGCAACTACGCGGTCGAGAAGCTGCCTTATGCGATCGACCGCTATGTCAACGAGACCAACCGGCTCTACGGCGTGCTCAACAAGCGGCTCGCCGACCGCGAATTCATCGCCGGTAACTATTCGATCGCCGACATGGCGAGCTATCCCTGGGTCGTGCCGTACAAGAACCAGGGCCAGAACATCGACGACTTCCCGCATCTGAAGCGCTGGCTGGAGACGATCGGCAAGCGCCCGGCGACCGAGCGCGCCTATGCCAAGGCGAAGGAGGTCAACCCGAATTTCGGCCAGCCCGCGATCCGCACCGAGGAGGAGCGCAAGCTGCTGTTCGGGCAGACCGCGGCGGTGGTGCGCTAACGAGACCTCCCTCCGTCGTCATGGCCGGGCTTGACCCGGCCATCCACGTCTTGGGCGCAGGAGTCGTGGATGCCCGGGTCAAGCCCGGGCATGACGAGTTGATGGAGTCGGGCCTATGCCCCGACATATTTCGCCGGCCGCCGCTCCTTCCATGCCGCGAGCCCCTCGGCCAGGTCACGGCTCGGCACCAGCGCGGCGAACTGCTCGCTCTCGACCAGCAGGCCCTCGGCAATCGGCATGTTGAGCCCGCGCGTCACCGCGGTGATGACGCCGGCGACGGCATCGGGCGAATGCCTGGTGATGCGGCCGGCGAGCTCGCGCGCGGCCGTCAGCAATTGATCGTGCGGCACGATCTGGTTGATCAGCCCGATCTCGCGCGCCCGCTCGGGCGGGAACGGATCGCCTGCCAGCAGCAGCTCGAGAGCGCGCTTGCGTCCCGCCAGCCGCGGCAGCCGCTGTGTGCCGCCGAAGGTCGGGGGCATGCCGAGCTTGATCTCGGGTTTTGCAAATTGCGCACGGTCGCTGGCAACAGCGAGATGCACCGCCTCAGTGATCTCGCAGCCGCCGCCGAAGGCGAGCCCGTTGACCGCGGCGATGACAGGCTTCTTGAACGCCTCCAGCCGCGCGGTCATGGCCTGGCCGCGGCGGACGAAGTCGCGCACCGCGACCGCGGCGCCCTGCCTGACGCTCTCCGAGAACTGGTGGATGTCGGCGCCCGCCGAGAACGCGCGCTCGCCGGCGCCGGTCAGGATCACGGCGCGCACGCCAGCATCGCCCTCGATGCGGTCGAGCGCCGCCATCAACTGATCGATCAGCGTGTAGTTCAGCGCGTTGAGCTGCTCGGGGCGGTTCAGCGTGATCAGGGCGATCCCGCCTGTGATCTCGAGCAGGATAGGTTGGGGCATGATGCAGTCTCCGGCATTGGTGCGCGTCGAAGCTGAATGTAGAGGCAGCTGGAATTTGTGTATATTCACTGGTCAGTATACATACGCACATGCCCAGACCCTCCGAGCCCACCCGCGCGCGCATCGTCCAGGCGGCGAGCGCGCTGTTCTACAATGAAGGCATCCGCCGCGTCAGCGTCGACGAGGTGGCCGCCAAGGCCGGCCTCACCAAGCGCACGCTGTATTATCACTTCAAGAGCAAGGACGACCTGGTCGCCGCCTATCTCGCTGCACGCGACCAGCCCAACCTCGCGCTGTTCCGAAAGTGGTTCGCGGAGGTCGAGGGCGGGTTGCCAGTGAAGGTCGAGGCGATCTTCAAGAACCTCGCGCGCTCGGCGCGGCATCCGAAATGGAAAGGCTGCGGCTTCCTGCGTACCTCCGCCGAGCTCGCCAACATGCCCGGGCATCCCGCGATCCGGATCGGCGCAGCGCACAAGAAGAAGTTCGAGGACTGGCTGCGCGCGACCTTTGCGGAGCGGGGCATAGCCGACCCGCTGAAGCTCGCGCGGCAGATCCTGCTGCTGCTGGACGGATCATTCGCCGTGGTGCTGCTGCATCGCGACGCCAGCTACATGGAGACGGCCGGCGAGGCCGCGCGCACGCTGATCGAGACGGCGATGGCGAAGCTGGGGCGTAAACAGGTCAAAGCGGGATGAGGTGCAGCAGTCTGCGGCGAGACCTTCTCGCGATGACGGCTAAAGCGCGCCGCGCGCTTGCAACAGCGCCAGCACTGCGTTGAGGTCCGGCAGCACGGCCGCACATTTCGCGCGCGTCTCGTCGGTCGGGGGCGCCATGTCGGGCACCATCAGCGTGATGGCGCCGGCGGCATGGGCCGCGGCGACGCCGTGGTTGGAGTCTTCCACGGCGATGCAGGCCGCCGGTGCCGCGCCGAGGCGTGCGGCCGCCTTCAGGTAGAGCTCGGGGTTTGGCTTGCCGTCAGTCACGTCGTCAAGCGTCAGCAGCGTCTCGAAGCGGTCGCGGATTCCGGCGAGCGTGAGATGGCGCTCGGCCGTGCGGCGGGATGACGAGGTCACGATCGCGGTCCGGCAGTCGGCGGCGGCAAGGCCGTCGAGCAGCGCGAGCGTGCCGGGCTTGAGGGGCAGGCCGGCGTCAAACATCAGATCGCGGGTGACGATGAAGGCGCGATTGACCTCGGCGAGCGGAAACGCCGCGCCGTAATGATCGCGCAGCATCGCTTCGCAGACCGGGCCGGGAAGCCCGACCATGGAATGGCACAGCGCGACGACGTCGTCGGTGTAGCCGCATACGTTCAGCGCCGCGACCAGGCTGTCGAAGTAGACCTTCTCGGTGTCGAGCAGCGTGCCGTCCATGTCGAGCAGGACGGCGTCGACGGTCCAGCGTGCGTTCACGTTGCGCCCGCCGCTGCTTGCTGTTCCGCCAGTTTCCGCAAGCATGCCGGGCACAGGCAGTCGCCGCCATCGGTCGGCATCGACAGGCGAAAGCGCTCGTCGGAACACCAGCACGGTCCCGCGAGCGAGCATGAAAATTCGCTGCCGCACGCCGCGCAGGCAAGCCGGCGTGGCGAGACTTGTTCGGAACGATCGGTTGACGAGAGGTCCATTCTAACCGCGATTTAATGCGCGAATTAATCTCGGGTTCATCCCGGACCGCGCTATGATGCCGTGCAACTGATATAGCCGGGATAGGCGGCCAAGGGAATTGTGATGGCCCGTGATTCGCAAGCCGCGCTGATTGCTCTCAACCGGTTTGGATTTGGCGCCCGCGGCGGGGCGTCCGGCGACTTCATCAACGCGGCCTCCGATCCGCGCGGTTTCGTGCTGGCGGAACTGGCGCGTCCGAACGGCGCGCTGCTCGAAGTGCCTGGCCTGCTCTCGACGCCGGAGCTCGGCAAGCAGGTGTTCGACTATCAGTTCGAGATCCAGCAGGCGCGCAATGCCGCGAAGGCCGCGCAGCAAGGCGCGAGCGAGACGCCGCAGGGATCCGACGCGAAGCCGCAGCAGCGGCGCAATCTGTCGCTGTCCACTGCCGCCAAGGAGATCGCCGGAAAGGATTCGGCGATGCAGGCCCAGGCCGCCGACAATGCCAATGCGGCGATGACGCCGTCCGCGACGATGCAGCCTCCGGCGATGCAAACGGTGGCCGGTCCGGCCAAGCCGCCGGCGCAGCCGCTCAACATCATCCAGAAGACGTTCCGTGCCGAGGCGCTGGCGCGGCTGCAGCGCGGCGTGGTCGCCGATTGCGGTTTCGTCGAGCGGCTCGTGGTGTTCTGGTCCAACCACTTCTGCATCTCCGCCAACAAGGGCGCCCTGGCGCGGATGTGGGCCGGTTCGTTCGAACGCGAGGCGATCCGCCCGCACGTGCTCGGCCGCTTTGGCGACATGCTGAAGGCCGTCGAGCAGCATCCGGCGATGCTGTTCTTCCTCGACAACCAGCAATCGCTGGGTCCGGAGTCGCGCGCCGGCGTCAACCGCAATCGCGGCCTGAACGAGAACCTGGCCCGCGAGATCATGGAGCTGCACACGCTCGGTGTCGGCGGCGGCTATACCCAGGACGACGTGACCTCGCTGGCGCGCGTCATCACCGGCTGGACCTTTGCCGGCCGCAAAGGCCAGCTCGGCACGCCCGGCAGCTTCGTGTTCAACGCCAATGCGCACCAGCCCGGTCCGCAGCAGGTGCTGGGCAAGACCTACGCGCAGGCCGGCGTCGCGCAGGGCGAGGCGGTGCTGTCGGATATCGCGCGGCATCCCTCAACCGCGAAATTCATCGCGACCAAGTTCGCCCGCCATTTTGTCGCCGACGATCCGCCGCCGGCACTGGTGGCGAAGCTGCAGGACACCTTCACCAAAACGGACGGTGATCTCAGGGCGCTGGCCATTGCGCTCGTCGGGTCCAACGAGGCGTGGCAGGCGCCGCTGACAAAAATGCGTTCGCCTTACGAATTCCTGGCCGCCTCCGGCCGCCTGTTGGCGCGCAACCCCGAGGATCCCACCCGCTATCTCAATGGCCTCAACGTGCTCGGCCAGCCCTTGTGGTCGCCGGCCGGGCCGAACGGCTTCCCGGATATCGCTGCGGCCTGGGCCGCGCCTGAGGGCATCAAGCTCAGGCTCGACATCTCGGCGCAGCTTGCTTCCCAGCTCGCCGACCGGTTCGACCCGCGCGACCTGCTCGAGCTGGTTGCCGCGGATGCCGCTTCGGTCGAGACGCGGCGCACCATCGAGCGCGCGGAATCGCGGCAGCAGGCGCTGGCGCTGCTGTTGATGTCGCCCGAGTTCCAGAGGAGATGACGATGGATTGCTGTGAGAGCCTGGCGATGCAAGCGACATCGCGGCGCGCGCTGCTGCTCGGCGGCGCCTCCTTTGCCGCCTGGGCCTATTTGCCGAAATTCGCCCGCGCAGCCGACGGCCGCGATCCACGCTTCGTCACCATCATCCTGCGCGGTGCGCTCGATGGCCTGGCCACCGTCGCGCCGGTCGGCGACCCCGACTATGCCGGCCTGCACGGCGCGATCGCGCTGCGATCCGATGGCCCGAACGCAGCCGTGATGCTCGATCCCTTCTTCGGGCTGCATCCGGCGATGCCGGAATTCGCGCGGATGTATCGGGCCAAGCAGGCGGCGGTGGTCCATGCGGTCGCGACCTCGTATCGCGATCGCTCGCATTTCGATGGCCAGGACGTGCTGGAGAGCGGCTTCCCCGGGCCCGGCCGCGTGCAATCCGGCTGGCTCAACCGCGCGCTCGAAGCATTGCCAAAGGGCGAGCGGGTGACGAACGCGCTCGCGGTCGGCCCGACCACGCCTTTGGTGTTGCGCGGCGCTGCGCCGACCGTCGGCTGGGCGCCGACCGCGCTGCCGCAGGCCGCCGACGACACCGCGATGCGGCTGCTCGATCTCTATCAGCACCGTGATCCGACGCTGGCGAGCGCGCTGACGCAAGGCCTCCAGCTCGAGAAGCAGGCGCAGGGCAGCGAGATGAAGCCGCAGCCCGGCGCAGGCGGCGTGGCGGCGATGCGTTTGGTGGCGCGCGGCGCCGCCAAATTGATGGCGGCGGATGACGGCCCGCGGATCGGCGCGCTGGCCTTCGACGGCTGGGACACGCATGCCAATGAAGGCGGGCCGGTCGGCCGTCTCGCGCAGCTGCTCGGCGGTCTCGACGGAGCGCTGGCGGAGTTTCAGAGCGGTCTCGGCGCGCGCTGGCGCGACACCGTGATCGTGGTCGCCACCGAGTTCGGCCGCACGGCGCGCATCAACGGCACCGAGGGCACCGACCACGGCACCGGCACCATCGCGCTGCTTGCCGGCGGCGCGGTGAGCGGCGGCCGGATGATCACCGACTGGCCGGGCCTGAAGCCGGCCAATCTCTATCAGGCCCGTGATCTCGCCCCGACCACCGACCTGCGCGCCGTGATCAAGGGCGTGCTGCACGACCAGCTCGGCCTCGGCGAGCGCGTGCTGGCCGATGCCGTATTCCCGGACAGCGCGCCGGTGAAGCCGATGAAGGGACTGGTTGTGTAAGCGTCAGCCTCGACATAACCACCGTTGCGAGTTGCCGGAACGCGCTGGGGTCCAGCGCAGCATCACTCCGAACATTTGTGGTTATAGGTCCCTGCTTTCGCAGGGACGACAGCGAGTGTCCTCCGCGCTCAGCTTCCAGCTGATTGCCTTCACATTCTGCTCGATCTGCTCGGGACGCGTCGCGCCGGCGATGACGCTTGCGACTTGTGGGCGGGCGGCGAGCCAGGAGAAGGCGAGTTCGAGCATGGTGTGGCCGCGCTCTTTGGCGAAGGCCTGCAGCTTCTCGACGATGTCCTCGTTGCGCGCCGTGACGTAACGATCCTTCAGCGCCGGCGCTTTGGCGAAGCGGGTGTCGGCGGGGGCGGCGGCGCCGCGCTGGTACTTGCCGGTCAAGAGACCGCTGGCGAGCGGGAAGAACGGCAGCAGGCCGAGATTGTATTGCTGCGCCGCGGGCAGCAGGTCCTTCTCGATGCCGCGCACCACGAGGCTGTATTCGTCTTGGCAGGACACGAAGCGGTTCACGTTCATCTCGCGTGCGACGTATTCCGCCTCCGCGATCCGCCATGCCGGGAAGTTGGAGTTGCCGATGTAGCGCACCTTGCCCTGACGTACGAGATCGTCGAGTGCGCGCAGCGTCTCGTCGATCGGCGTCAGTGGATCATAATCGTGCTGCTGGTAGAGATCGATGTAGTCGGTCTTCAGGCGCGTCAGGCTCGCTTCCACCGCCGACATGATGTAGCGCCGAGAGGCGCCCTGCTTGGTGCCGTCGCTCGCCATCGGCTTGGAGAATTTAGTGGCGAGCACGATGTCCTTGCGGCGGTCGCCCAGCACCGTGCCGAGAACGGTTTCCGAGCCGCCCATGCCGGCATAGATGTCGGCGGTATCGAACAGGGTGATGCCGAGATCGATCGCCTTGTGGATCACCTTGCGCGAGGTTTCCAGATCGGTGCGCTGGCCGAAATTGTTGCAGCCGATGCCGACCGCGGACACGCGCAGGCCGGAGCCGCCGAGATTACGAATTTCCATGAGACAATCCTGTGGGATAGGCGAGGGATAGCGCGCATTGTGACAATCGCGCCGCGAGCCGGCAAGGTGCCGCCCTACCGCTGATCACGCATGGCACCCATCACGCACGGCAATGTCGAAAAAAAGCGGTCCCGGTCAGACGCGGCGACTGACGGGGACCGCTCGGGGCGAAGATCTGAGACGGGGGGCCTGATCTTACGCGAGCGCGAGCCTAGCCGGGCTTTGTTACGCGCCGGTGACATCTCTGTTCAATCCACAGCCCGCGCCACGCGCTCAGAGAACCTTGCGATAGATGACGAAGCCCGGTTTGTCCGCGACCTTGTCATAAAGCTGCATTGCGGTGTGGTTGGTCTCATGCGTCTGCCAATAGACGCGCGGCGATCCCGCAAGTTTCGCCTGCGCGTAGACGCCGTTGATCAGGGCGCGGCCGACGCCTTTGCCGCGTGCGGCTTCGCTGGTGAAGAGATCCTGCAGATAGCAGGTTGGCGCGATCGCCGTGGTCGAGCGGTGAAAAAGATAATGCGTCAGCCCGAGCAGTGTGCCGCCGGCATCGGCGACCAGCGCATGCACCGGCTCATAGGCGTCGAAGAAACGCTCCCACGTCATCGCGGTGATCTCGGGCGCGAGCGCGGTCGGTCCGGACCGCTCATAGAAGGCGTTGTAGCCGTCCCACAAAGGGAGCCACTCGGCGTAGTCGCCGCGCGTGACGAAGCGGATGGTGACGTCGTCGGACATCGATGATCCCTGCATGATCCTGCGTTGCGCGATGCGTGCGCATCGCTCGCAACGTTCTATCGTCGCCGTCATGCGGGATCAATTGCTGACGCGGTCGTGCCTCACTCCGCGGCGCGCAACAGCCGCGCCGGATGGTGTCCGCGCCCGGCGCGCTGCGCGCGATATTCGTCGGCCCTGGCGGGATCGTCGGTGTGCCGCACGAGGTCGGTCACCGGCGTGTAGCTCAGCATGCGGCCGCCGTCGGGCAGCGCCGTGCAGCTGAAGCGCAGCACCCGGCCGTCGGCGAGATTGAGGTTGATCGGCGTGGAATCGCCTGCGCGCATCATCGCGATGCGCTCGGCGATGAAGGCGCTCAGCTCGTCTTCCGGCAGTTCATAGGTGCCGGTGTCGCGGCCATGATACATCAGCGCGACGAAGGGCGGCTTGCTCTCGGCCTGCGCATCGGAGAGCGCGAAATAATCGCGGAAGGCGCGGTTGATGAATTCGGCGCGGGTGTCGGCGTCGAGCAGCACGATGCCGATGTCGACCTGGTCGAGCGCGGCGGCGAGCCGCGCCGAGGTGGCGTGATGCTGCTGGTCCGCCGCAAAGGCATCGATCCATTTCTGCCGCAGCATCCCGGTGATCAGGGCGGTGCCGGCCGTAGTGGCGGCCAGCATCAGCATCCGTGCGACGTCGGCGGCGTCATAACCGGGCAGCGCGCGATGATCGAGGAAGAACAGCGCCGAGGCGGCCACCGCGATCGTCGCGGAGATCAGTCCGGAGGTGTTGCCGCTGATGGAGCTGGCGAGCGCCACGATGCAGACGAACAGCGGCGCGGGATTGGGGACGGCCACAATGAGGCGATCGATCAGGAAGGCGGCGAGCGCCGTGATCGCCGTCAAGGCCGGACCTGTAATTGCACGCCAGTCGAACCGCATGCCCGTTCTCGCTATCTGTCGAACGAACGATAAAGCTGTAGTTTGACGACAGGGCCGCAACGGCGGCGGCATTTCCGTCCCGACCGTTAAGCGGGCGTTGCCTTTGCCGAACCAGCTTTCGCTGCTTTCAAATCAAATGATATGCAGATCGGCATGGAACCCGGTTCCGTGCCTGCGGGTTACCGCGTGCTTTGCTTGCAAGAGGACAACGATGCCCGCCATTTCGCCTTCGCTGCTGCCGATCCTGATGCTGTTTGCCTCGAACATTTTCATGACCTTCGCCTGGTACGGCCATCTCAAGTTCAAGGATCACCCGCTCCCGCTCGTTATCATGGTGAGCTGGGGCATCGCCTTCTTCGAATACTGGCTGGCGGTGCCGGCCAATCGCTGGGGCAGCGCGGTCTATTCGGCAGCGCAGCTCAAGACCATGCAGGAGGTGATCACGCTGGTCGTGTTCGCCGGCTTCTCGGTGTTGTACCTGAAGGAGCCGCTGGGCTGGAATCATGCACTCGGATTTGCCTTCATCGCCGCCGGCGCGTTCTTCATCTTCCACAAATGGAGTTAGACCCGAAACGCCTTAGTGGTGCGGGGCCTGTTTGGCGGCAGGCGTCGTCACATGCGCGGGGTGCGCGCGGTCTTCGCCCTGCGTGCCTGTCACGATCAGGAGCGATGCCGCCAGCAGGATCGCCGCCGACAGCGTCACGGTCACAAGTCCGATGGGGGTCTTCATCATGTCGCGCCGCTGTCTCTCCCGCGCCTTGCCGCGGATAAGGTGCCAAACTGGAAATCGCTGGATTACGCCGGGATCGACGTTGCCATGCTGATGCTGCTCGACAGCACGGTCATGGCGACGACCAGCCACAGCGTCAGTGCGCCAAGCGCGAGCGACGCGGCGATCGCGTTCGTCAGGCGGGATGATGCCACTGGGGCACGGCGGCCATCGAAGCCTGCCGTGCCGGACCACCGCGTCATGGTCTAAATCCCTCAGGCCGCGAGCGAATCACTCGCGACATCCGAGCAAATCTGCCCGTTGTCACCGGCAACATTGCGGCGGCGGGTCCCCTCAAAATGGCTAAAATACGGCTGGAACGTCGTTTTTGCCGTTATTTGGGCAATTTCCCAGCTATGCCCGCTGTTCAGACCCAGTTGCTCAGAGGCCTGCCACAAGGCGGGCCTGAGGCTCGGCCTCGGACCCAGGCTGCCAATCCATCGAGACAAATCCGGGGGTCTGCTCGACCCGTTTCAGCCAGGCGCGGATCGATGGGAAGGTCGTCAGATCGAAGTCGCAGCGGTCGGCGACGTGGGTGTAGCCGTAGAGCGCGATGTCGGCGACGGTGAACTGCTCGGCGGCGAAATAGGCGTGCCCCTTGAGGTGATTTTCCATCACCTGCAGCGCCGCATAACCGCGCTCCATCCAGTCTTCCAGCGCGTGCGTCTGCAGGTCGCGCCCGCCCTTGACCAGCGACAGCCAGAAATAGGCGGCGCCGATATTCGGCTCCAGCGCGTGCTGCTCGAAGAACATCCACTGCAGCGCCTCGGCGCGTTCGATCCGAGACTCCGGCGCCAGCGGCGTGCCGATCGCAACGTACCAGAGGATGGCGTTGGACTCGGCGAGATGGCGGCCGTCGGCGACTTCGAGCAATGGCACCTGGCCGCTCGGATTCTTGGCCAGGAATTCCGGAGTGCGGCTCTCGCCGCGCAGGATGTCGATCTCGATCGCCTCGTACGGCGTGTTCAGCACCGCGAGCGCCAGCCGGACCTTGTAGCTGTTGCCGGAGCGCTGCATCGAATAGAGCTTGTACATTGCGTCGGGGTTCACTCGGTGCGTCGGGGTTCACTCGGGTCAGGGAGACGGTACGCTTAAAAATTGCGCGGCCTGTCACACCGCAACGCCGTTAAACAATGATGCCGATAGGGGTGCGTCGCAAGCCCTGTAGCGTGGAAAAAGTCGAAACGTCTACCGCACTGCACGCGTGCAGAACGATTCCATCAACACGGCAGAACAACTCGGATCACGCCTGCGCGACGCTGTGCACGGTGCCGGTCGATGCCGTGATGGACGCCTTCAATTCACAAACCTTAACGCGCGCCGTGCTCGGCAGCGCCCTGCCGGATGGCCTGCCGTCGGCACCGTCAGGGGCGTGTCGCGCGGCACATTGTCCTCGGAGCAATCCACGCTGGCGCACCCAGCCGAAAGCCTTGCCGGCAAGGCTGGAGCGGCCGCCGCCGAGCTTGCCGGATATGAGTCATTTGGGGCCGGAACTTGCGGAATATTGCGCATGTTGCGAGCCATGCGCGAAAGTTTTTGCGCTTTGTCGCCAAGCTTCTTGCGATGCAGCGGCGACCGGCCTAGGGTGCCGCGATCCCATTCAAATCAAGTCGTGGCCCAACCGCTCACGACGTTTGCCAGGAGATGATAATGGCCTTCCTGTCCGCTGCGCTCGACCGTGTGAAGCCGTCCGCGACGATCGCGGTCACGGACAAAGCACGTGCGCTGAAAGCCGCGGGCCGCAACGTCATCGGCCTCGGCGCCGGCGAGCCTGATTTTGACACGCCCGCCAATATCAAGCTGGCTGCGATCCACGCGATCGAAGCCGGCAAGACCAAGTACACCGATGTCGGCGGCATTCCGGAGCTCAAGGAAGCCATCATCAACAAGTTCTCGCGCGAGAACGGCCTGACCTACAAGCCGAACCAGATCATCGTCGGCACCGGCGGCAAGCAGGTGCTCTACAACGCGCTGATGGCGACCATCAATCCGGGCGACGAGGTCATCATCCCGGCGCCGTATTGGGTCAGCTATCCCGAGATGGTCGCGCTCGCCGGCGGCGAGTCGGTGCCGGTGGTGTGCCCGGCGTCGACCGGCTTCAAGCTGCGCCCGCAGGATCTCGAGAAGGCGATCACGCCGAAGACCAAGTGGGTGATCCTGTGCTCGCCGTCGAACCCGACCGGCTCGGCCTACACCAGGAGCGAGCTCAAGGCGCTGACCGACGTACTGGTCAAGCATCCGCATGTCTGGGTGATGACGGACGACATGTACGAGCACCTCGTCTATGACGACTTCGTCTTCACCACGGCGGCGCAGGTCGAGCCGAGCCTCTACGAGCGCACGCTGACGGTGAACGGCGTGTCGAAGGCCTACTGCATGACCGGCTGGCGCATCGGCTATGCCGGCGGACCGGCGCAGCTGATCAAGGCGATGGCGACGATCCAGTCGCAGTCGACCTCGAACCCGTCGTCGATCGCGCAATGGGCATCGGTCGAGGCGCTCAACGGACCGCAGGACTTCATCGCCGCGAACAACAAGGTGTTCAAGGAGCGCCGCGACCTCGTGGTGTCGATGCTCAACCAGGCGAGCGGCATCGAGTGCCCGCGGCCGGAAGGCGCGTTCTACGTCTACCCGTCCTGCGCCGGCACGATCGGCAAGAAGGCGCCCTCGGGCAAGGTGATCGACAACGACGAGGCGTTCGTCACCGAACTGCTCGAGAGCGAAGGCGTCGCTGTTGTGCAGGGGTCGGCGTTCGGCCTCGGACCCGCGTTCCGCATCTCCTACGCCACCAAGACCTCGGACCTCGAGGATGCCTGCAAGCGCATCCAGCGCTTCTGCGGTAATCTGCGATAATTCGTTCCGAACCAAGAAACGCTCCCACGCCAAGTGTGGGAGCGTTTCTGTTTGCACACTCAGGATCGGTGCCGGTAAAATCGCAGAGTCAAATCACAACCCGCGCACCTCACGCGCGTGTGTGCGAACATCGATGCCACACGCGGGAAGTTTTTACGGCCTCTTTGCGAGCTGCCTTGTTTTGGACACGACCCTTCCCTTCTGTCCGCCGCACAAATTCAGTTCACCTTGCGGAGACAGACCAATGCGACTTTCGACTCTCACCCTTGCAGCGTTCGCGTTGCTGGCGCCGTTCGCCACCGCCAACGCGGCGCCCCAGCAGGTTCAAGCCGGGGTCCTGCAATGCCAGGGCGGCGAGAATGTCGGCTTCGTCGTCGGCTCCGTCGCTCGCCTCGAATGCGTGTTCCAGAGCGGCGGCCATCGGCCGGAGCCATATGTTGCGACCGTGAAGCGGATCGGCGTCGACCTCGGCGTCACCGCGACCACTCAGCTCGCCTGGGCCGTGAGCGCGCCGACCACGCAGCTTCCGCGCGGTGCGCTCGCCGGCAGCTACGGCGGCGTCGGCCTCAACGCATCGGTCGGCCTTGGCGCCGGCGGTAACTTCCTGTTCGGCGGTCCCAACAACGCCTACGCGCTGCAGCCGATCAGCGTGCAGGGCCAGACCGGCCTCAACGTTGCGGCCGGCATCGCCGGGATCGATCTCGAGCCGGTTCGCACCGCGGGTCCGCGCCGGCATCATCATCGCCGTCATCACCACCACCACTGAGCAGGTCGGTGTTCGATCAAAGGGGCCCGCGAAAGCGGGCCTCTTTTTTGCTGCTTGTTGTCTGTTGCGTGACAGGTTCTGCGTGGTCGCGGAGGCATAGCAACAGCGCCACATCCCGCAACAATCGGTGGCCGAGCACCGCAAATTCTGGCGGTACATTCGATGTTATGGCATAGGATACGAACGGCGCCGCAGACACGGCGCCGTTCTGTTCTCTGCTCGCGTCATGCCTCTCAGCCGGAGCCTCCCCAACATGCGTCGCTTCATTCTCCTCGCCGGTGCCGCCATCGCCACGCTGACCGCCGTAATCGCTGGTGCCAACGCCCAGCAGCCGGTTCAGCGCGTACAGGTCGGCGTCCTGGAATGCCGCGGCGGCGCGAGCGTCGGCTTCATCGTCGGCTCCGTGACAAATCTCGGTTGCGTGCTGCGCGTCGATGGCATGCCTGAAGACCGCTACATCGCGACCATCCACAAGGTCGGCATCGATCTCGGCATCACCCAGGAATCGGCGCTGGCCTGGGGCGTCTACGCGCCGGTGGCGCGGCTCGGGCCGGGTGCGCTCTCCGGCAACTATGCGGGTGCGCAGGGCAGTGCGACGCTCGGTGTCGGCGTCGGCGGCAATGTGCTGGTCGGTGGTTCCGACAACACGATCGCCCTGCAGCCGCTCAGCGTGCAGGGCCAGACCGGCGTCAACATCGCCGCCGGCCTCGAGAGCCTCGAGCTGCGTCCGGGGCGCTAAGGACGGTAGCGGGTTTAAGCGATCTACGCGCGGCTGAACGCCGCGCGCATGCTGCCGCATCGCAGCGACTTTTCCTGCTTGCCAAAATCCTGGGACGGGCGGACCATCAACGGTCGCCGACCCAATCATGGGCCGAGCTCCAACACGAGGAGGCGGCAATGGGACAAGACGTCAGAAGTCCCCGAGGTCCACGGTGCATCGCACTGGTGGGCCCTTTTCAAAGCGGTAAAACCACACTTCTGGAAGCCATCCTGGCGCGCACAGGCGCCATCAAGTCCGCCGGCAGTGTCGATGCCGGAACTTCCGTCGGCGATGCCAGCCCCGAGGCGCGCCAACACAAGATGGGCGTAGTTCTGACCGCCGCCACCACCACCTTTATGGGGGACAGCTACACCTTTATCGATTGCCCCGGCTCGGTCGAATTCGCGCACGACATGCGTGCCGCGTTGCCGGCGGTCGATGCCGCGGTCGTGGTCTGCGAAGCTGACGAGAAGAAGCTGCCGCAGCTGCAGATCATCCTGCGCGAGCTCGAGGAGCTCGGGATTCCCCGGTTTCTGTTCCTGAACAAGATCGACCGCGCCAACAAGCGCGTCCGCGAGACCCTTGCGACGCTGCAGCCGGCCTCGCGCGTGCCGCTGGTGCTGCGCCAGATTCCGATCTGGAACGGCGATCTGATCGAAGGTTTTGTCGATCTCGCGCTGGAGCGCGCGTTCGTCTATCGCGAGCACAAGCCGTCGGAGGTGATGGCGCTCGAGGGCGGCAACCTCGATCGCGAGAAGGAAGCGCGGTTCTCGATGCTGGAGAAGCTCGCCGATCACGACGACGCGCTGATGGAGCAATTGCTGGAGGATATCCAACCGCCGCGCGATGCCGTGTTCGACGACCTTGCCCGCGAACTGCGCGAAGGGCTGATCTGTCCGGTGCTGCTCGGTGCTGCGAGCCGCGAGAACGGCGTGCTCCGCCTGATGAAGGCGCTGCGACATGAGGCACCCGGCGTCGCCGACACCGCCAAGCGGCTCGGCATCAAGGATCAGAAGGATGCGCTGGCCTATGTGTTCAAGACCGTGCATTTGCAGCACGGCGGCAAGCTGTCGCTGGCGCGCGTGCTCGCGGGCCGGCTCGACGACGGCGCGACTCTGCAGTCCTCGTCCGGTGACAGCGGGCGCGTCTCCGGCATCCTTGCGGTCGCGGGCGGGCATGACAGCAAGCGGCCGTCGGCGGAGGCCGGCGACGCCGTCGCACTCGGCAAGCTCGATGCGATCAAGACCAGCGATACGGTTTGCAGTGGCAAGACTGCTCCGGCCTCGCTGGTCAAGGTCGAGCCCGCGGCGGCGGTGCTGTCGATCTCGATCGCAGCGACCGATCGCAAGGACGACGTCAAGCTCGGCCAGGCACTGTTGCGGCTGAACGAGGAAGATCCCTCGCTGACGATGATCCAGAACCCGCGCACCCACGACACCGTGCTGTGGGGACAGGGCGAGATGCATCTGCGCGTCGCACAGGAGCGGCTGAAGGACCGCTACGGCGTCAATGTCAAATCGCATCCGCCGGCGATCGGCTACCAGGAAACCATCCGTAAGGCCGTCACCCAGCGCGGCCGGCACAAGAAGCAGTCCGGCGGCCACGGCCAGTTCGGGGACGTCGTGCTCGACATCAAGCCGAAGCCGCGCGGGAGCGGCTTCGAATTCCACGAGAAGGTGGTCGGCGGCGCGGTGCCGCGCAACTATATCGGCGCAGTGGAGGAGGGTGTCGTCGACGCCCTGACGCGCGGGCCGCTCGGCTTCCCCGTGATTGATGTCGACGTCACGCTCACCGACGGCTCCTATCACAGCGTCGACTCCTCCGATCTGGCGTTCCGCACTGCGGCGCGGGTCGGCGTCAGCGAGGCGCTGCCGCTGTGCCAGCCGGTGCTGCTGGAGCCGATCCATATGGTCGAGATCGCCTGCCCGACCGAGGCGACCGCCAAGGTCAACGCGATCCTGTCGGCGCGCCGCGGCCAGATCCTCGGCTTCGACACCCGCGAGGGCTGGAGCGGCTGGGATTGTGTTCGTGCCACGATGCCGGAATCCGAGATCGGCGACCTCATCGTCGAGCTGCGCTCCGCCACCGCCGGCGCCGGCACCTTCACCCGCCAGTTCGACCGCATGGCCGAAGTGACGGGCCGTGCCGCCGACCAGATCATCGCCGCCCATCGCGACGCGGCGTGATCTTTTCGTCATTCCGGAGCGCTCGCGCCAGCGAGCGAATCCGGAGTCTCGAGATTCCCCGGTGCGCAATTGGGCACCTGAGGTATGGTCCTGCGGACCGTCCCGGAATGACCGATGAGATTTTCTCCCAGCAGTTTCCAACGAGATGCTCGAATCCCGCCGTAACCTGGCGCTGGCCTGCGCGCTCAGCGCGTTGGCCGGCTATGTCGACGGCATCGGCTATCTGCATCTCGGCGGACTGTTCGTCTCCTTCATGAGCGGCAACTCGACGCGGCTTGGCGTGACGCTGGCCGAGGGCCATTGGCAGCATGCCCTGGAAGCGCTGGAGCTGATCGTGCTGTTCGTCGCCGGCGCGGCGGCCGGCAGCCTGGTCGTGCTCAGCCGCTTAGCGTATCGCCAGCCGCTGATCCTGCTCGCCGAGGCGCTGCTGTTGACGGCTGCAGCCGTGGCCTACGCCTATGGCCTGCCGAACACCGCGGTTGCGGCCATCGTGCTGGCGATGGGGCTCGAGAACGCCGTGTTCCAGCTTGAGGGCGGGGCCGGGCTTGGCCTCACCTATGTCACCGGGGCGCTGGTAAAGGCCGGCCAGCTGATCGCCGCCGCGCTGACCGGCGGTGCAGGCTGGGCCTGGCTGCCCAATTTGTTGCTATGGGCGGCGATGGTCGGGGGCGCGCTTGCCGGTGCGCTTGCCTATCGCTGGATCAATCTCGCCGCGATCTGGTTTGGCGCGGCCACCGCCTTCGGGCTCAGCGCGCTGGTTGCCGCAACCGCGAAGCGGACGGATTGACAGCGCGCCTGCCTTGGCCGATGTCACCGCCATGACATCCCAAGGCAACACTCAAGGCAAAACCCGCGCCGCGTGCCTGATCGGCTGGCCGGCGGCGCATTCCCGCTCGCCGCTGATCCATCATTACTGGCTGCGTACGCTCGGCATCGAGGGGGGCTATGTGATCGAGGCGGTGCCGCCGGAGGACTTCAAGGATTTCCTGTTCCGCCTGTCGCTGCGCGGCTTCGTCGGTGCCAACGTGACCATTCCGCACAAGGAGCGCGCGCTGGCGCTGTCGGCGCCCGATGAGCGCGCCCGCGCGGTCGGCGCCGCCAACACGCTGTGGTTCGCCGATGGCGAGTTGCGCTCGACCAATACCGATGTCGAAGGCTTCATCAACAATCTCGATGCCTGTGCGCCCGGCTGGGACAAGACAGAGGACGCGCTGGTGCTCGGCGCCGGCGGCGCGGCGCGCGCGGTGGTGTTCGGCCTGATCGAGCGCGGCATCGCGCGCGTGCATCTGGTCAACCGCACCATCGACCGCGCCCGCGCGCTCGCCAAACAGTTCGGCGCGCGTGTTCATCCCGCGACATGGGACACAGTCGGCGATCTGCTGCCGCGTGCAGGCCTGCTCGTGAACACGACCTCGCTGGGCATGCACGGCCAGCCCGCGCTCGAGATCGACGTCGGCCTGTTGCCGCAAGGCGCGGTTGTTTCCGATCTTGTCTATGTGCCGCTGGTGACGCCGTTACTTGCAGCGGCAGAGGCGCGCGGGCTGAAGACCGCCGATGGGCTCGGTATGCTGCTGCACCAGGCGGTGCGCGGTTTTGAACTGTGGTTCGGGCGGCGCCCGCAGGTCACGCCGGAATTGCGCGCGCTTGTCGAGGCCGATCTCACAAAGACTTGAGGTCCGGAATAGCGTCTCCGGAATGGGGTCTACGTGGTAGTCCCCCCGCGTTCCCTCCCGGAGATCAACAATGCCTGCCAGCCGTTCCCATCTCGTTCGTCCGTTCATCGCGCTCGCGATGGTGACGGCGTCTACGCTTTATGCGCTTGCACAGCAGCCGCCGACGCCGACGCGGGTGCGTGGAACCGTCGAAAGCGTCGACGGTTCCACGCTCGCGGTGAAGTCGCGCAGCGGCGAGGACGTCAAGCTGCATATGGCTGATAACATGGTGGTGCTCGGCCTCACCAAGATTGCGCTGTCCGACATCAAGGTCGGTTCCTTCATCGGCACGACCACAGTGCCCGGCCCCGACGGCACGCCGAAGGCGGTCGAGGTGCATGTCTTTCCCGAGAACATGCGCGGCACCGGCGAAGGCTCGCGGCCGTACGATCTGAAGCCGAACAGCAGCATGACCAACGCCACGGTCGAGCAGTCCGTCGTCGGCAATGACGGCCATACATTGCTGGTCAAGTACAAGGACGGTGAGAAGAAGGTGCAGGTCACCCCTGATACGCCGGTCGTAACCTACGTTCCCGGCGACAAGGCGGACCTGAAGGCCGGCGCCAAGGTCATCGCCTTCATGAAGAAACTGCCGGACGGCTCGCTCGAAACCGACCGCGTCAGCGTCGGCCGCGACGGCCTGACCCCGCCGATGTGACGCGGTTTCATCCTCTCGACTTCGTGAAGAGGCTGGTTTCGCTGAACCGTTCGTTGCGCAGTAACGGAACCCTCATCCGGCTCGTAGTTGTCGATCGAGCCACCTCTCCTGCGAAGCGGGAGGTGGCGCGCACGGAATACCTCCAATTCCTCGGTGTTCCTGACTCCGCCAGCCAAACCCATGAGGGACACCATGCCGAAATCGCAGTTATTTGCCGCATTGCTTTTCGTTGCCTTCGCCTCGGCCGCATCGGCGCAGCAGCTCCCGACGGTGCGGATCCGCGGCACCATCGAGGCCGTCGACGGCGCATTGCTGTCGGTCAAGTCGCGCGACGGCGCCGACATGAAGGTGCGAACGACTGATGACGTCGCGGTGTTCGGCGTCGCCAAGACCGATTTGTCGGAGATCAAACCCGGTTCCTATATCGGCGTCACCGCGATGCCCGAGCCTGACGGAACGCAAAAGGCCATCGCGGTTCACATCTTCCCGGAAAACCAGCGCGGCGCCGCCGAAGGTTTCCGTCCCTGGGACCTGCGCGCCAACTCGACCATGACCAACGCCACCGTCGCCGAGACGGTGGAGGGCACCGACGGCCAGAACATCACGGTGAAATACAAGGACGGCGAGAAGAAAGTCGTTGTGCCGCCAGGCACCCCGGTCGTCACCTTCGTCTCCGGCGACAAGTCGGAGCTGAAGCCGGGAGCCAAGATCATCATCTTCGGCGCGGTGAAGAAGGATGACGGCACACTGGAAGCCAACCGCGTCAACGTCGGCCGCGACGGCATCGCCCCGCCGATGTGACGCGGCAGCTTCTCAATACGTCGTCCCGGCGATCATTGTTGTTGCGTAGGCTGTAGCCACAGCCGTGCCAAATCTCGCACGGCTGTGGTTGGGTCCCGGGTCGCGCTTCGCTTGCCCGGGACGACGAGGAGCGTGTAGCTGCGCGCTAAACCGCCAGCACCTTGTCGTCGATTTCGGCGATGGTGTTGACGCCGCACAGCCCCATCGTAGTGATGAGCTCCTTGCCCAGGATATCGAGCGCCTTGGCGACGCCGGCCTGGCCGCCGGCGCCGAGGCCGTAGGCATAGGCGCGGCCGATCATGCAGGACTTCGCGCCGAGCGCGAGCGCGCGCATCACGTCCATCCCGGTTCGGATGCCGCCGTCGAACATGATCTCGAGCTTCGAGCCGACCTCGTCGACGATCTCCGGCAGCACCTCGATCGAGGACGGTGCGCCGTCGAGCTGGCGGCCGCCGTGGTTGGAGACCACGATCGCCTGCGCGCCGGTCTTGGCGGCGAGCTCGGCGTCCTCGACGTCGAGGATGCCCTTGAGGATCAGCTTGCCGGGCCAGATGCTGCGGATCCAGTCGATGTCCTTCCAGCTCAGCGAGGTGTCGAACTGCGACGCCGTCCATTCCGACAACTTGGTGAGATCCTCGGTGCCTTTGACGTGACCGGCGATGTTGCCGAAGGTGCGGCGCTTGCCTTGCAGCACGCCCGACACCCAGGCGGGCTTGGTCGCGAAATCGATCAGCTTCGACAGCGACCATTCCGGCGGCACCGTCATGCCGTTCTTGATGTCCTGATGGCGCTGGCCGATCACCTGCAGGTCGACGGTCAACACCAGCGCCGAGCATTTCGCCGCGATCGCGCGCTCGATCAGCGACTTGATGAAGCCGCGGTCCTTCATGACGTAGAGCTGGAACCAGAACGGCTTGTCGACAGCGGCCGCGATGTCCTCGATCGAGCAGATCGACATCGTGCTCTGGGTGAAGGGGATGCCGGCGGCCTGGGCTGCGCGGCAGGCGTAGATCTCGCCATCGCCATGCTGCATGCCGAGCAGGCCGACCGGTGCCAGGATCAGCGGCATCGCGGCCGGCTCGCCGAGGATCGTGGTCGCCAGGCTGCGTTTGGACACGTCGACCAGGATGCGCTGGCGGAACTTGATCTGCTGCAGGTCCTCGGAGTTGGCGCGCAGCGTGTCCTCGGTGTAGGAGCCGCGATCCGCATAATCGAAAAACGCCTTCGGCACCCGGCGCTTGTGCAGCTGGCGCAGATCTTCGATGCAGGTAATGTGCTTCATGGACGTTCCCGGCCCTTCTTCTATGTCGCAAGTTCTGGCTGGCAAGCCTTGCTGGGAAGTCTTGCAGCTGTTCGGTCTTGCCGCGATCCACAGCGTGATGGGATCGGGTTGAATCGCCATCGCGCTCTAGCTCGTTGCCAAAGCATGATCTTCTCGGAAAACCGCTTCGCACTTTTCCGGATCATGCTCTAGCATGGTTGGATGGCTTGCCAAATCGAAGACGGATGGGAGAGCACGATGACGCAATCAGGCTCCAAGCCGAAGGCAGACGACAACGCTGAAAAGCGCCGGCTCGACGAGGCCCTGGAAGAGGGCCTGGAGGAGACGTTTCCCGGTTCCGACCCCGTCAATGTCACCCAGCCGGCCCCCAGCAAGGGCGACCAGCACGTCAAGCGCAGCGGCAAGGGATAGGGGACGGCGTTCGTTCCCAGGTTGGCGAAGAGACAATAATGTTATATCCTTCAGCGCTTTAAGGTCGAAGCGCAGGATTTGGCCGCGGTAATGATTCATCATATTTTTTGAAGTCATTTTAGCGCCTGGCAGTCTATAAGGCCGATGCACGCTACACTGGTAGGCGTTCAGGACTCTCTCGCCGGGTGGTTCGAGAGGTCCATGTTGGGGGTTACATGAGCCGCAAATATTTCGGGACCGATGGAATTCGGGGCCGCGCCAATGGGCTGATCACGCCGGAGCTCGCGCTCAAGGTGGGGCAGGCCGCAGGACTGGTGTTTCAGCGTGGCGATCATCGCCATCGCGTCGTGATCGGCAAGGACACGCGGCTGTCCGGCTACATGATCGAATACGCCATGGTCGCGGGCTTCACCTCGGTCGGCATGGACGTGCTGCTGGTCGGCCCGATGCCGACGCCGGCGATCGCGATGCTCACCAAGTCGATGCGCGCCGATCTCGGCGTCATGATCTCGGCGTCGCATAATCTTTTTGAAGACAACGGCATCAAGCTGTTCGGCCCCCAGGGCTTCAAGCTCTCCGACGATGTCGAGAAGCAGATCGAGCAGCTGCTCGACGAATCGCTCGACCGCCGTCTGGCGCAGAGCGCGAGCCTCGGGCGCGCCCGCCGCATCGACGGCGTCCATGACCGTTACATCGAATTCGCCAAGCGCACCTTGCCGCGCGACCTCTCGCTCGACGGCCTGCGCGTCGTGGTCGATTGCGCCAACGGCGCCGCCTACAAGGTGGTGCCGGAAGCGCTGTGGGAGCTCGGCGCCGACGTGGTGCCGATCGGTGTCGAACCCGACGGCTTCAACATCAACAAGGAATGCGGCTCCACCTCGCCGGAAGCGCTGTCGAGGAAGGTGCGCGAGATGCGCGCCGACATCGGCATCGCGCTCGATGGTGATGCCGATCGCGTCATCCTGGTCGACGAGCGCGGCCACATCGTCGACGGCGACCAGCTGCTCGCGGTGATCGCGCAGAGCTGGAAGGAAGAGGGGCGCCTCGCCAAGCCCGGCATCGTTACCACCGTTATGTCCAATCTCGGGCTGGAGCGCTTCCTGCAGGGCCACGGGATTCAGATGGTCCGCACGCCGGTCGGCGACCGCTATGTGCTCGGGCAGATGCTGAGCGGCGGCTACAATCTCGGCGGCGAGCCGTCGGGTCATATCATCATGTCGGACTATTCGACGACCGGCGACGGTTTCGTCGCGGCGCTGCAGGTGCTGGCCGTGGTGCAGAAGCAGCGCCGCCCGGTGTCGGAGATCTGCCGGCGTTTTGATCCATTGCCGCAGATTCTGAAGAACGTGCGCTATCGCAGCGGCAAGCCGCTCGACGATGCCGAGGTCAAGTCCGCCATCATCGACGGCGAGAATCGCCTCAACGGACATGGCCGTCTGCTGATCCGTCCCTCCGGCACCGAGCCGGTGATCCGTGTCATGGGCGAGGGCGACGACCGCATCCTGGTGGAAGAGGTCGTCGACAACATCGTCAGCGCACTCGGCCACGCCGCGGCGGCTTAATTCAAACGATCAGCGCGCTCCGCTCCAGCCTCGCCCCGCGTGCGGGGAGAGGCTGGAATTCAAGCTCTGCTTGAATTCCGGGTGAGGGGGCGCTCCGCGAATTCAACTCTCACCACCTATCCTGAAACTGCCCCGCACCCCAACCCTCCCCGCAAAGAGCGGGGAGAGAGAGCAGCCTTCCGTCGCGGTTCACACAGCGCATCGCTGCCATCGGCCAATACAACTGGTCCGCGTTACCTCCGCGTCGTACCACACGGCGGGAAAATCCGTCCGGGAATGCTGCATTGAACAAGCCCGTCGTGAGCGAAGAGGCACTGGGCGAACCAGTGCTGGAGCCGGAACTGACGGCTGCGCAGGTGGCGAGAGCGGCCGTCGCGGGACCGGCCTATGTCGTCCTCGCGGGCATCAGCTTCTCGCACTTCCTCAACGACACGATGCAGTCGCTGATCGCCTCGGTCTATCCGATCCTGAAGGACAATTACGCGCTCGACTTCGCGCAGATCGGCATGATCACGCTGGCGTTCCAGTTCACGGCGTCGCTGCTGCAGCCGCTGGTCGGGCATTTCACCGACAAGAAGGCGCAGCCGTTCTCGCTGGCGATCGGCATGGGCTTCACCTTCTTCGGCCTGTTGCTGCTCAGCGTCGCCCACACCTACGGGATCATTCTGGTCGCCGCTTCGGTGGTCGGCCTTGGCTCCGCGGTGTTCCACCCGGAATCGTCGCGCATCGCGCGGCTGGCTTCAGGCGGACGTTACGGTTTCGCGCAATCGGTGTTCCAGCTCGGCGGCAGTTTCGGCACCTCGATGGGACCGGTGCTCGCCGCGTTGATCGTGGTGCCGTTCGGCCAGCCCTCGATCGCCTGGTTCTCCTCGATTGCGTTCCTCGCCATCGTGATCCTCTGGCGCATCGGTGCCTGGTACAAGCCGCAGATCGCAGGCAAGAAGGCGGTCGCCATCGAGCGGCATCCCGACCATCCGGATCAGAGGCGCGTGATGATTGCGCTCGTCGTGCTGGTCGCGCTGCTGTTCTCCAAGCAACTCTATGTATCGAGCCTGTCGAGCTATTACATCTTCTATCTGATCGACCGGTTCGGCGTCTCGACGCAGGCGGCGCAGCTCTATCTCTTCGTCTTCCTTGCGGCGAATGCCGCGGGCGCGTTCATCGGCGGGCCGCTCGGCGACCGCTTCGGCCGCAAATACGTGATCTGGTTCTCGATCCTCGGTGCGCTGCCGTTTACCCTGACGCTGCCCTATGCCGGCCTGTTCGCGAGCGCCGTGCTGACGGTCGTGATCGGCGTCATCATCTCGTCCGCGACGTCGGCGATCATCGTCTTCGCGCAGGAATTGATGCCGCATCGCTTCGGCATGATCTCCGGCGTGTTCTTCGGCGTCGCCTTCGGCATCGGCGGTCTTGGCGCTGCCGTGCTTGGCAAGCTGGCCGACCACACCTCGATCGCTTTCGTCTACCAGCTGTGCGCATTCCTGCCGGCGATCGGCCTGCTTGCGGTGTTCCTGCCGAGAATGCCGAAGGCTGTTCGCTGAGCAGTCGCCGCGAGGGCGTCCGTATTAAGCATTCGCTAACACACGCCGCTCGCGCGCGCCGCAAACAGCGCGCATTCGTCAACGCTTCATTAGCACCTGTGGCGCAGCTGCCATTTTTCGCTGCCGCGCGCGCCTATTTATGGACCCATAAGCGCAAGCCGCAGAAAAAGGTCAGAGAAAATCAACCTTAAAAATTAGGGTTAAGTGCCGCTTAAACATTTGCTGGCATCGTCCGGAGCGTGAGTTTCAGACGTGGGGCTTTCGTGTCGCCTCACTTGGCCCAAAAGGACGAAGCCAATGCGTAGCGTAAACACCCTGATTGCCGCAGGCGCGGCATCCCTGCTGTCTTCGGTGGCGTTCGCTGCCGACATGCCCATCATGCCGCCGCCCCCGATGGCGTACGCTCCCCCGCCGGTCCAGGATTTCGGCGGCTGGTATCTGCGCGGCGACATCGGCATGACCAACACCCGGGCCAAGTTGCACGTCAACGCGTACGACACGCTGCCGGCCGGCACCGCCTTCAACCAGTACGGCCACGGTTTCGACGGCGGCATGCTCTACGGCATCGGCGTCGGCTATCAGTTCAACAGCTGGTTCCGCGCCGACATCACCGGGGAGTATCGCTCGAAGGTCAGCTTCAACGGCACCGACTTCTTCACATTCCCGGGGCCCAGCTCGCTGGGCGACACCTATCATGGCGGCATCCAGAGCTGGGTCGGTCTCGTGAACGTCTACGCCGATCTCGGCACCTGGGGCTGCCTGACCCCGTTCATCGGCGCCGGTGTCGGTGCCGCGACGATCAAGACCTCGGCCTTCTCCGACGTCGCGACGTTCCCGAGCGGGTCCGGTCTGACCAGCTCGTTTATCGCCGACGGCGCGACCAAGACCAACTTCGCCTGGGCGGTGCATGCCGGTGTCGCCTACAAGGTCACCAACAACTTCACTGTTGAACTGGCCTATCGCTACCTCGACATGGGCACCGCCGGTCAGGGCCAGGGTCATTTCTTCGACGGCACGCCGGCCGGTCCCTCGAGCTTCCAGTTCCGCGACATCACCTCGCAGGACGTCAAGCTCGGCGTGCGTTTCAACTTGCCCTGCTGCGATGTGCTGCCCCCGCCGCCGCCGCCCCCGCTGATCCGCAAGGGTTAATTTCGCCTCTTCACAGTTAACGAACGAAACGGCGCGGGATCATCCCGCGCCGCTTTTTCTTTGGCTCCTCATGTCGCGAACTTCTGCAACTTGCGTGCTCGAAAGCGACCGGCGACAACGATTGGTTAAGGTTAACAGGCGATGATCAACGCGCATTCGGTGGTGGATGGAGCGTTGCAAATGCGTAGGTTCGTGCTGGCGGCGATGATGTTCGGGGCGGTGACGGTTGCCCACGCGGCCGATCTGCCGGACTTCCCGGCTCTGCGCGGCGGCTTCAGCGACGCACCCAGCGCACCCGTCAACTGGCGCGGCTTCTATGTCGGCGGCCAGGCGGGTTACGGATCGTCCGACGAGAGTTTCAGCGGCAGCAACGCCAACATGCTTGCGGCCCTGCTTGATCACAACGTCATCCAGCAGATGGGCGTATCGAGCTGGAATCTTGGTCTCGGCAAGCAGTCTCAGCGCTCGTCGGCCTATGGTGCGTTCGCCGGCTACAACTGGCAATGGGACGACGTCGTCGTCGGCATCGATGCGAGCTACATGCACGGAAAGTTTGGCGGCGCGTCCACCGCGAGCAAGGAATTGGTCAGCGGCACCGCGTTGACCGACAGTTTGTTCCACGACGTGCGCGTCGACTCGTCCGCGGCTATCGCGATCTCCGACATGGCGACGATCCGCGGCCGCGCCGGCTACGCCTGGGGTTGCTTCCTGCCGTATATCTTCGGCGGCGTCGCGTTCGGCAATGCAGACATCTCGCGCTCAGTCACGGTTCATGACGCGGTCAGCACGACCATATCGGGCCCGTTCACGCCGCTTGCGACATTGAACGCGAACGACGTTCAGCATAATCATCTGGTGTACGGGTACACCGCCGGTCTCGGTTTCGACGTCAATATCACGGGCGGGCTGTTCATGCGCGCGGAGTGGGAGTACATCCGCTTCACGTCTACCGTCGATACCAGCATCAATACGGTGCGCGCCGGTCTCGGTTACAAGTTCTGAGGTCAAGCCGCGCGGCTTGACAGCGCATGGTGTGACTGGTCGGATATCGCTTCGCAAGCGGAGCGAGCTCACATGAAAATCCACGGCGACGCCAATTCAGGCAATTGCCTGAAGGTGAAATGGGTGTGCGACAGGCTGGCGCTGCCGTACACATGGGTCGAGATCGACACCATGAAGGGCGGCAGCCGGACCGCGGAATTCCTCAAGCTGAATGGCTGGGGCCAGGTGCCCACGGTGGAGCTGGATGACGGCCGTACGCTCGCGCAATCCAACGCCATCATCCGCTACCTCGCGCGCGGCAGCGATCTCATCCCCGGCGATCCCTATCGCGCAGCGCAGATGGATGCCTGGATGTTCTGGGAGCAGAACAGCCACGAGCCTTGTGTCGCCGTCTGTCGCTTTCAGGCCGTGTATCTCGGCAAGGCGATTTCGGAGATCGATCCGAACCTCCTGAAGCGCGGGTATGTGGCGCTCGATCACTTGGAGCGGCATCTTGCGGGCGCGCAATTCCTGGTCGGCGATGCGTTCTCGCTCGCCGACGTCTCGCTGCTCGCCTATACGCGTGTCGCGGAGGATGGCGGCCTCGCGCTGGAGCACTATCCCATGATCCGCCGCTGGATCGCGGATGCCGAGCATTTGCTCGCTCTGCCGCCGGTCCGCTGACCTCAGGTGAATGCCGTCATGCGTGAAGCTTCATCCATCACGATCCGCCGCGCTCGCCGCGAGGATGTTGCCGCCATCGTCGGCATGCTGGCGGACGATCCGCTCGGCAATGCGCGCGAGCGGATCGAGGATCCGTTGCCGCAAAGCTATTACGAGGCCTTCGCGCGGGTCGAGCGTGATTCCAATCTGCAGCTCGTCGTCGCGACCGACGGGGAGGGCACCGTGGTCGGCTGCCTGCAACTTGCGGTTCTGCCCGGCCTCAGCTCGCAGGGCGGTTCGCGCGGCTTGCTCGAGGATGTCCGCGTTGCAAAACACTGCCGCAGCCGCGGCATCGGCGAGAAGCTGGTGCAGTGGGCGGTCGTGGAGGCGCGTGCGAAAGGCTGCATGCTCGTCGAGCTGTTGACGCATCACACGCGCGTCGATGCGCAGCGCTTCTATGAACGGCTTGGATTCGCACGCAGCCACGTCGGCATGACGCTCCGCTTCTGACCTGTGCGAGTTGTGCTGCACACAAGGCAATGCCTGCCGTAGCCGCTGCTCCGCGATCCGGTTAAGAACCAATAAACTACGCCTGTCTCCGTGATTTTACGGATCGGAACGCGTTCGGTATGTCGAGCGTCTCCCACAGGGCGCTGGGCAACTGGGGATTTCCGATGCCAGACTATTCGATCGTCCGGGTCGGCAACGAGTATATCGTGCTGGCCGGCGATGAGAGCATCTTGAAAGTATCGAGCCGGCGCAGGGCAGTTAAGATCATGACTCTCGCGGCAGATTTGCTCGGTCGGGAGACGACGCAGCAGGTCGAGGACGCCCCGTCAATCAGCCGTGACGGCCTGATTGTTCCGGAAAAGTCCGAACTTCCTTGACGTTTTGGTGCCCTTCCACTATCTCCGACCGCGGGAAACCTCTCCCCACCGAGAGGCAGCTATCTGGAAGGGTAGATTATGACTGCAGCGAAGCCCGCTTCGCGGCCCAATGTGCCGCATTTCTCCTCCGGCCCCTGTGCCAAGCGCCCCGGCTGGAACCCCAACAATCTCAAGGACGCCGCGCTCGGCCGCTCGCATCGTGCGAAGGTCGGCAAGGCCAAACTCAAGCTCGCGATCGAACTGACGCGCGAAGTGCTTGAAGTGCCTGCCGATTACAAGATCGGCATCGTGCCGGCGTCGGACACCGGCGCGGTCGAGATGGCGCTGTGGTCGCTGCTCGGTGCGCGGCCCGTCACCACGCTCGCCTGGGAATCCTTCGGCGAGGGCTGGGTCAGCGACATCGTCAAGGAATTGAAGCTGAAGGACGTCACCAAGCTCAACGCGGCTTATGGTGAAATCCCCGATCTCTCCAAGGTGGACCCTGCGTCGGACGTCGTCTTCACCTGGAACGGTACCACGTCAGGTGTGCGCGTGCCGAACGCTGACTGGATCAGTGCAACCCGCGAAGGCCTCACGATTTGCGACGCGACCTCGGCCGCCTTCGCGCAGCCGCTCGATTTCGCCAAGCTCGACGTCGTCACCTTCTCCTGGCAGAAGGCGCTCGGCGGTGAAGCGGCGCACGGCATGCTGATCCTGTCGCCGCGTGCGGTGGAACGGCTCGAGACCTACAAGCCGGCCTGGCCGCTGCCGAAGATCTTCCGCCTCACCAAGGGCGGCAAGCTCAACCAGGGCATCTTCGAAGGCGAGACCATCAACACGCCGTCGATGCTCTGCGTCGAGGACTATCTCGACGCGCTGAACTGGGCGAAGTCGATCGGCGGCTTGAAGGCGTTGATCGCGCGCGCCGACGCCAACACCAAGGCGCTCGCCGACTGGAAGGCGAAGACGCCGTGGATCGACTTCCTGGCGATGGACCCCGCGATCCGCTCCAACACCTCGGTGTGTCTGAAGTTCACCGACCCCGCGATCACGTCGCTCCCCGCTGATGCACAGGCCGACTTCTGCAAGAAGCTGGTGGCGCTGGTGGAGAAGGAGAACGCCGGCTTCGACTTCGCGTACTACCGCGATGCGCCGGCTGGCCTGCGGATCTGGTGCGGCGCCACCGTCGAGGCAAAGGACGTCGAGCTGCTGACGCAGTGGATCGACTGGGCCTTCGCCGAAACCAAGGCCGCGCTGCCCAAGGCGGCATAAGCTTTCTTTTGTCACCTCTCCCCGTTCTTACGGGGAGAGGTCGGATTGCGCAGCAATTCGGGTGAGGGGCCTTTTCGGCTTGTTCCTCGCCTGTGGCTGCCCTTCACCCCAACCCTCTCCCCGTAAGAACGGGGAGAGGGAGACGTGATCAGAGACTTCACCGCATTGGTCCAAGAGATCAGCCCGCCGCAGGGCAAAGGACAATCGAAATGACAAAACCCAAAGTTCTGATTTCCGACGCGCTGTCTCCCGCCGCCGTGCAGATCTTCAAGGATCGCGGCGTCGAGGTCGACTTCCAGCCCAACCTCGGCAAGGACAAGGAAAAGCTCGCCGAGATCATCGGCAATTATGATGGTCTGGCGATCCGCTCGGCCACCAAGGCGACCGCCAAGATCCTCGAGAAGGCGACCAAGCTCAAGGTGATCGGCCGCGCCGGCATCGGCGTCGACAATGTCGAGATTCCGGCCGCGACCGCCAAGGGCATCATCGTGATGAACACGCCGTTCGGCAATTCGATCACGACCGCCGAGCACGCCATCACGCTGATGTTGGCGCTGGCGCGCGAGATCCCGCAGGCCGATGCCTCGACCCAGGCAGGCAAGTGGGAGAAGAACCGCTTCATGGGCGTCGAGATCACCGCCAAGACGCTCGGCGTGATCGGCTGCGGCAATATCGGCTCGATCGTCGCCGACCGCGCGCTCGGCCTGCGCATGAAGGTGATCGCGTTCGACCCGTTCCTGTCGCCGGAGCGCGCCAAGGACATCGGTGTCGAGAAGGTCGAGCTCGATGACCTGCTCAAGCGCGCCGATTTCATCACGCTGCACACGCCGCTGACCGAGAAGACCCGCAACGTCATCGATGCGGCCGCGATCGCCAAGATGAAGAAGGGCGTGCGGATCATCAACTGCGCCCGCGGCGGCCTGGTCGACGAGCAGGCGCTGGTCGACGCGCTGAATTCCAAGCATGTCGCGGGCGCCGCCCTCGACGTGTTCGTCGAGGAGCCGGCGACGTCGAACGTGCTGTTCGGCCATCCGAACGTGATCTGCACCCCGCATCTCGGCGCCTCCACGACCGAAGCGCAGGAGAACGTCGCGCTGCAGGTCGCCGAGCAGATGTCGGACTACCTTTTGTCGGGCGCGATCTCGAACGCGGTCAACTTCCCCTCGATCACCGCGGAAGAGGCGCCGAAGTTGAAGCCGTTCATCGCGCTCGCCGAGAAGCTCGGCTCGTTCGCCGGCCAGCTCACCGAGAGCGGTATCCTCAAGACCCAGATCACCTATGAAGGCCACGTCGCTGAGATGAAGATCAAGGCGATCACCTCGGCGGTGCTGTCCGGCCTGCTGCGGCCGATGCTGGGTGAGGTCAACGTGGTCTCGGCGCCTGTTGTCGCCAAGGAGCGCGGCATGGTGGTCGATGAGGTGGTCCGCGCCGCACAGAGCGACTATGAAAGCCTGATCACCGTCACCGTCACGACCGAGCGCCAGGAGCGTTCGGTGTCCGGCACCGTGTACGCCGACGGCAAGCCGCGCCTCGTCGACATCAAGGGTATCCGGGTCGACGCCGAGTTCGGCAAGTCGATGATCTACGTGACCAACGAGGACAAGCCGGGCTTCATCGGCGCGTTCGCGAGCCTGCTCGGTGATGCCAAGATCAACATCGCGACCTTCCATCTCGGCCGCGTCAAGCAGGGCGGCGACGCCATTGCGCTGGTCGAGGTCGACGGCGCGGTGCCGGCGGAGCTGCTCGGCAAGGTGCAGGCGCTGCCGCAGGTGAAGCAGGCCAAGGCGCTGACGTTTTAATTGCTCTCTCCATTGTCATGGCCGGGCTTGACCCGGCCATCCACCTCTTGTTTCCGCGCGGCGCCAAGACGTGGATGCCCGGGACAAGCCCGGGCATGACGAACAGAAATAGCGCTCAAGCACAGCGATATTCCGATCTGCGGAACATAGCGCCGTCTCCGGTCCCGGAGGCGGCGTTTGCCGTTTCGGGGCGTCTGGTATTGCTGTTGCGGCCGCCGAAAAATGTGTACGAACGGGTCACGACGCGCCACAATGACTGATATCTCAGAGGGAGAAAACAATGCGTGAAGCCGTAATCGTTTCCTACGCGCGCACCGGCCTGGCAAAGTCCGGCCGTGGCGGATTCAACATCACCGCGCCGATGTCGCTGGCCGGGCACGCCATCAAGCATGCGGTCGAGCGCGCCGGGGTCGACAAGGACTATGTCGAGGATTGCTATCTCGGCAATTGCGCGCATGGCGCGCCGAACATCGGTCGCCAGGCGGCGCTGCTCGCCGGCCTGCCGAAGTCGACCGCGGGTGTCTCGGTGAACCGCTTCTGCTCGTCGGGCCTGCAGACCATCGCGATGGCTGCCAACTCGATCCGCTCCGACGGCTCCGACTGCATCGTCGCCGGCGGCGTCGAGAGCATCTCGATTCCCGGCGGCGGCTCGCCGAAGGAATCGATCGATCCGGACCTGCTCAAGACCGCACCCGCCATCTTCATGGCGATGATCGATACCGCCGACATCGTCGCCGAGCGCTACAAGCTCAGCCGCGAATACCAGGACGAGTATTCGCTGGAGTCGCAGCGCCGCATGGCGGCCGCGCAGCAGGCCAACAAGTTCAAGGACGAAATCGTCCCGATGAAGACCAGGATGAAGGTGGTCGACAAGGCGACCAAGGCCGAGTCGATCGTCGACTACGTCGTCGATCGCGACGAGTGCAACCGCCCCGAGACCACGCTGGAAGGCCTGGCAAAACTCGAGCCGGTCAAGGGTCCGGGCAAGTTCGTCACGGCCGGTAACGCCAGCCAGCTGTCTGACGGCGCCGCGGCTGTGGTGCTGATGGAAGCCAAGGACGCCGAGAAGCGCGGCCTCAACCCGCTGGGCCGCTTCGTGGCCTGGGCCTCGGCCGGCTGCGAGCCCGACGAGATGGGTATCGGCCCGATCTACGCCGTGCCGAAGCTGCTCAAGCGTCACGGCCTGAAGGTCGAGGACATCGATCTCTGGGAGCTCAACGAGGCGTTCGCCAGCCAGTGCCTCTATTCGCGCGACCAGCTCGGCATCGATCCCGAGAAGTACAACGTCAATGGCGGCTCGATCGCGATCGGCCATCCCTTCGGCATGACCGGCGCCCGGCTCACCGGCCACCTCCTGCAGGAAGGCCGTCGCCGCAAGGCCAAGTGGGGCGTCGTGACCATGTGCATCGGCGGTGGTCAGGGCGGCGCGGGCCTGTTCGAGATCTATAGCTGAGCGCGATTCAATTTTTGATCGTGTGAGAACGAGCGGCCCGGCGCCAACGCCGGGCCGCTTTCATTTGCAGCCTGTCATGACGCCTTCAAATCGGCCGCGCGCTCGCCGAAGTCGAACGCGGCGATCAGTTCGAGCGTTCGCCGCAAGTCGGCGGCCTGCTGTGCGCCAAAGGCGGTCTCGAAACGCTCCTGGGCCTTGAGCCATGCTGCCTGCGACTCCTCAAGCCTGGCTTCGCCGCGTTTGGTCAGCCGCACCAGGCGGCTGCGGCGGTCGTTCTTGTCGACGGTGATGGTCAGAAGGCCGTCGCGCTCGAGCGGCTTGAGGTTGTGGTTGAGCGCCGTGCGGTCGAGCACCAGTGCGGCGGCAAGCTCACCCATCGTCGGTGCGCCCGACCGTCTGACATAGACCAGAATGGCCCGTTGCGTGCCGCGCAGCCCTGACGTCGCGAGGATCGAATCGTAGAGCTGCGACACCCGGCGCGTCGCCTTGCGCAACGCCGTGAGATTGCACCGGCTGGGTTCTGTTTTCGCCATCGCTGCCTCCAATGGTCTTGACATATATACGTGCATATGCACCTAATAGCAATAGATGCATATGCACATATCAGGAGCGTGAGCGATGTCTAAGGTGGAGGCGGAGGCCATCGAGCTGGCCGTGGGGACTGACGCGCGGCGACGGTCCCGCCGAGTCGCGGCAACCCCACACCAGGTGCTTGCGATCGTGTCGGTCGGAATCTGTCTCGCTAATCTCGACCTGTTCATCGTTAATGTCGGGCTGCCGAACATCGCGCAGGAATTTCGCGGCGCCTCGCTCGAGGATCTGTCCTGGATCCTCAACGCCTACGCGATTGCCTATGCGGCGTTGCTGGTGTTCTTCGGCCGCCTGGCGGAGCGTCATAGCCGCAATCTGAGCTTCCTGCTCGGCGTGGCGCTCTTCACTGTGGCGTCGGCCGCGTGCGCGCTTGCGTCCAGTGTCGAACTCCTGGTCGTCTCCCGCGTGGCGCAGGCCGCCGGTGCGGCATTGATGACCCCGACCTCGATCGGCCTGCTGCTGGCATCGTTCCCGCCCGAACTGCGCGCCAGTGCGGTGCGCACCTGGACGGCGGTCGGCGGCCTTGCCGCCGCGCTGGGGCCGCTGGCGGGAGGCGTGCTTGTCACCTTCGACTGGCGCTGGATATTCATCGTCAATGTCCCGATCGGCGTGGTTGCGCTCGTCATCGGTTGGCTGATATTGCCCGAAGTGCCCGGCCACGATGTGCCGCGTCCGAGTTCATGGGCGGCGCTGCTGGTGACCTGCGGCATCGGTGCGCTGACATTCGCGATCGTGAAGGCGAACGATTGGGGATGGAGTTCGCGCGGCGTCATCCTTGGCTTTGCCATCGCAGCCGCCTCGCTCGCCGGCTTCGCGTGGCACTGTCTCAAATCGAACAACCCCTTCGTCGATCCTGCGCTGTTTGCGGTCAAGCCGTTCACGGGGGCTTCCCTGGTGATGGCGCCTTACTCGGCGGCTTTCGGCGCCATGCTGTTTTCCTGCGCCTTGTGGGAGCAGACGATTTGGGGCTGGTCGGCGTTGAAGACCGGACTTGCGATCGCGCCCGGTCCGCTGATGGTGCCGCTCACCTCGCTCTTGTTTGCCGGTCGGCTGATCGCGCGATTTGGCGCTGCGGCTGTCGTGTCGGCCGGAATCCTGCTGTTCGCGGCCGGCCTCGCGATCTGGGCGATGCTGCTGGGGCCCGATGCCAACGCGCCCGCCATCGTCGCGGGCGTGATGCTGATCGGTATCGGCGTCGGGCTGACCTTTCCGACCCTGATGGGTGTCGGCGCCGGCTCGCTGCCGCCATCGTCGTTTGCCACCGGCTCCGGCGTCATCAACATGATCCGGCAGGCGGCGCTTGCGATCGGCGTCGCGATCTTTGTGGCGATCCTTGCAACGCCGGTCTCGATGGCCGACCGGATCGCGGCGTTTCAGCGCGGCTGGTGGATCATGATCGCGATCACGCTAGCCGGTTTCGTGCCGAACTACCTGTTCATCCGGCGCAGGGCGGATCGCTAACGGCCGAAAGCCGCGGCCGCGCCATCCGGCAGCCGTGGCGCCGCCATTGTCGTGCCGCAGGGAAACCTCAATCGAACCGGTCCCTTCCCCGCTGCGTCTCACCACGAGAAACGGTGCGCCTTTGAAGTCGGCGCGCCGTTCGTCTCGCGCGCGATGCGGCGTTTTTCCGGAGGGATGTCATGCGAAAGATTGCGAATTGTCTTGTGACCACCAGCCTGGTGCTGGTGGGTGCGCTGGTTGCCAGGCCGCTCCACGCGGCCAATCTCGATGCGGCGTCGCAGGTCGATGCCGTGACCGTCTATCCCGATGGCGCGAGCGTTACCCGCGTCATCACGCTGGACCTGCCCGCCGGCGACAACACGCTCATCGCGAAGGATTTCCCGACGGGGCTCGATCCGTCCTCGCTGCGGGTCGAGGGCGAGGCGGGCGGCAGGCTGACGATCGGGGCTATCGACGCGCGGCCGCCGCACCCGGTGCCGCCGGCGAACCTGCCTGACATCGACAAGCGGATCGAGGCGCTGAGGGATCAGCGCGAGGATCTGCAGGGGATCATCACCTCGGCCGAGGCGCGGCGCAAATTCGCCGAGCGTTTTGCCGAGGCGTCGCCGGTGGGGATCGGCGAGAAAGGCGAGGCGCGTCCGGTCAGTGAGTGGCGCGCCGCGTTCTCGGCGGTGGGCGACGAAGTCGCAACCGCCGACAACGCGATCCGCGACGCCGCGCGCAAGCAGCGCGACATCGATCGCGAGATCGCGCGGCTTGAAGCCGATCGCGCCGCCAAGCCGCCGAGCAAGCTCGAGGTGCGGATCGAGCTGGCCTCCGCCGCCGCCTCCCGCGCGACCCTGCGGGTGACCTATGCCGTCCGTAACGCGCGCTGGATGCCGCTCTACGACGCCCGTCTCGATACCGGCGCCAAGGACCGCAAGCCGGCGATCGAGCTGGTGCGCCGCGCCGAGATCACCCAATCGACCGGCGAGGACTGGTCGAACGTGGCGCTCATCGTCTCCACGGTGCGCGTCGCGCGTGGCGGCAATGCGCCCGACCTCAATTCGCTGATCGTGCAGTATCCGCGACCGCTGGCGGCCGGCAAAATGTCCGACAGCGTGCAACAGCGTGCGGCGGCGCCTCTGCCCGCGCCGGCATCGCCACCGATGGAGCATCTTTACAAGCAGGCGGAGGAGCGGGAAGCCACCGCCGAGGTCGGCGCTTTCCAGGCCACCTTCAAGATTCCGGGCCGCGTCAGCGTCGCCGCCAATGAGGGCGCCAAGAGCCTGCGCATCTCGACGGCGACGATCACCCCCGATCTTGCGGTCCGCGCCGTTCCTGTCATCGATCCGACCGCGTTCCTGGAGGCGAGCTTCGTGCAGGCCGATGAGGCGCCGCTGTTGCCGGGGCAGGTCTCGATCTATCGCGACGGTATCTTTGTCGGCCGCAGCCGGATGGCCACCGCTGCCAAGGACGAGACCGTGCGGCTCGGCTTCGGCGCCGACGACAAGGTCAAGATCGAGCGCACGGTGGTGAAGCGCAACGAAGGCTCCGCCGGCCTGATCGTGACGACGTCGAAGACCGACGAGCGCGCGTTCAAGACCACGGTGCGCAACGGCCACGACTTCCCGATCAAGGTCGCGATCCAGGATCAGCTCCCGGTCAGCGAGAACGATGACATCGCGGTCGAAATGCTGCCGTCGTCGACGCCTGCGACTACCACCAACCTGCGCGACAGACGCGGCGTGCTGGAATGGGCGTTCGAGGCCAAGGCCGGCGAAGTCCGCGACATCAATTTCGCCTGGCGGATGCGCTGGCCCAAGGACAAGGGCGTCGTGATGGTGCCGGCGGGTTGACGTAACGGCGTAATCCCGTCATAGCGAGCTAACGCGCCACCCGATGACAGGTCCGCGAAGCAATCTGTTGTGCCGCATACGCAGAAGCACGGATCGCTTCGCCGCTTTAGCGCAAATTTGCTTCGCAATTTTTCTCGCGAGCTGCTCGCAATGAAGAGCTACAGAGATTCGCAGACTATCAGGATGACGGACCTGGCTTTCGCAAGTCCGCTGTCCCGGCCTTGAACGGTGCATCCGGTTTGCCGCGATTTATCCGTTGAACGCGCATGTCTCGGGAAAACCGGGTTGCCCTGTCTAGCCGGGCGACGACACTGTCGTGTTCATGATATCAACGAGATCAACCCGCAAGATCGCCAGCGGGTATCCGCCGCTGGATAGGAGAAGGCTTTCATGTTCATCGCAATGAACCGATTTCAGGTGATCAAGGGCAAGGAGCAGGCGTTCGAGACGGTCTGGAAGTCGCGCGAATCTTATCTCGGCGACGTTCCAGGCTTCATCGAGTTTCATCTGGTGAAGGGCCCCGAGGCCGAGGATCACACGCTCTATGCGACCCACACGGTGTGGGCCAGCAGGACGGCGTTCGAGGACTGGACCAGGTCGGATGCATTCCGCCGCGCGCATTCGCGCGCTGGCAACGAGACCAGCGGCAGCCTCTATCTTGGCCACCCCAAGTTCGAGGGTTTTGAGGTGCTGATCACCGAGCGGACGAAAAGCGCCGCGGTGTGACGTACGCAGCTATCGCCGGACGTCCAGCTACTCCTTCACCGCTCCCGTCAGCGACGACACGTAATAGTCGACGAACAGCGAGTAGAACAGCGCGACCGGCAGCGAGCCGAGCAGCGAGCCCGCCATCAGTGCGCCCCACTGGTAGACGTCGCCGGTGATGAGTTCGGTCAGGATCGCCACCGGCACCGTCTTGTTGGCGCCGCTCTGGATGAAGGCGAGCGCGTAGATGAACTCGTTCCAGGACAGCGTGAAGGAGAAGATGCCGGCGGAGATCAGGCCGGGCACCGCGAGCGGCAGCGTGATCCGCCACAGGATCTGCAGCCGTGTCGCGCCGTCGACCAGTGCGCATTCCTCGAGCTCATAGGGGATCGACTTGAAATAGCCGATCAGCAGCCAGGTGCAGAACGGCACCAGGAAGGTCGGATAGACCAGGACCAGCGCCAGCGGCGAGTCGAACAGGCCGAACTGCACGATCACGGTGGCCAGCGGAATGAACAGGATCGACGGCGGTACCAGATAGGCGAGATAGATGCCGAGGCCGACATAGGGGCTGCCGCGGAAGCGCAACCGCTCGATCGCGTAGGCGGCGAGCGTCGAGGCGAACAGCGACAGGAAGGTCGAGCCGATTGCGACCATCATCGTCGTCTTCAGCCAGCGCGGATACGACGTGTCGAACAAGAGATGCTTGATATGCGCGAGCGTCGGCGAGGTGATCCAGAACGGATTGTGCTCCTTGTAGTTCAGCAGCTCCGCGTTCGGTTTGAACGAGGTGATCGCCATCCAGTAGAACGGGAACAGCAGGATCAGGATGAAGCACGCGAGCGGCAGATAGATCATCACCACGCGCCGGGCGCGGGAGTCCCACGCCATCGTGTCGGGCGTGGCGCTGGCGGCGTTGGAGTGCTGGGCTGCCATGTCAGTCATTGGCCTCTCCCTGCTGCCATTTGCGGCGCGCGAGGCCGAAGTAGCTGAACAACGTTGCGAACACCAGGAACGGGATCATCGAGACTGCGATCGCCGCGCCTTCGCCGAGCTCGCCGCCGGCGATGCCGCGCTGGAACGCCAGCGTCGCAAGCAGGTGGGTCGAGTTGACCGGGCCGCCGCGGGTGATGGCGTAGACGAGCTGGAAATCGGTGAAGGTGAAGATGATCGAGAACGTCATCACGATCGCCAGGATCGGCATCATCATCGGGAAGGTGATGTAGCGGAAGCGCTGCCACGATGTGGCACCATCGAGCATCGCCGCCTCATAGAGCGAGGGCGAGATGGTCTGCAGTCCGGCCAGCAGCGAGATCGCGACGAACGGGATGCCGCGCCAGATATTGGCCGCGATCAGCGAGAACCGCGCCGGCCAGGGCGAGCCGAGGAAGTCGATATTGCTGTCGCGCAGACGCAGCACGTCGACCAAGAGATAGGAGATGATCGAGAACTGCGGATCGTAGATCCACCAGAACGCCAGCGCCGACAGCACTGTCGGTACGATCCAAGGCAGCAGCACGATGGCCCGGATCAGGCTCTTGAGCGGGAAATGGTTGTTGAGCAGCAGTGCCAGCCAGAAGCCGAGCGCGAACTTTCCGAAGGTTGCGATCGCGGTATAGAAGATCGAGTAGAACACCGCGTTCCACCACAACGGATCCTTGAGCAGGTACTGGAAGTTCTCAAGCCCGATATAGATGCCGCGCTGGCCGATGGTGGTGTCGGTGAAGGCGAGCCAGATGCCTAAGCCCAGCGGATAGGTGAGGAACACCAGCAGCAGGCCGATCGCGGGCGCAAGGCACATCACGATCAGGAACGGCTTGTAGTCGAACACGCGCGCGAGCCAGCCCGGCTGGTGCAGCGCTGCGCCGCGTGAAGAGAGGGTAGTGACAGACATCAGATCCTTATCCCGGTCCGACTTCCAAGGTTATTCCGGGGCGATGCGTAGCATCGAACCCGGAATCTCGAGATTCGCCGATGCGCTCTTGCGCATCTGTGGTCTGGTGCTGGCGCACCATCCCGGAATGACGCCGTCAATCGCTCCTCGCAATGACGGCAGCTCTGTTCGGCTTTACCGGCCTTGCCGCCGGAAGTACCGCTTGGCGCGCTGCTCGGCTTCCGCGGCGGCTGCCTCGGGCGTTGCCGCGTCGGTCGCGACGGAGGCGCACATCTGCACCAGCACATAGTCGGCGTTGACGGCACCGGTCGCGGTCGAGATCGGCCCCTTGTAGCCATTGTAATAGGGGCTCTTCATCGTCTCCTTGAAGATCGCGACCTTGGGATCGCCCGACCACACCGCCGCATCGGCGTAGGCCGCGAGCGGCTGCGACCAGTAGCCGGAGTTGGCATTGAGCCAGGGCTCGTACTGCTCCTTTTCCAGCATGAACTGCAGGAACGCCTTTGCTGCGTTCGGATACTGGCTGTGCTTGAACACCATCGCGTTCAGGGTCAAGCCCGACATTGGTGAGGTCGGGGCCAGCCCTTTGATCAGGAACTGATGCGCGGTGTCGTCGGCGATCGCCTTGGTCGCGGGATCGTTCTTCAGCGAGAAATACAGCGAGACGCCATTGGCGGTCAGGCCGATCTCCTGCGATGAGTAGGCGCGGTTGTTGGAAACGTCGTTCCATGACGGCGTGCCTGCAATGAAGGTCGGATAGAGCTCCTTCAGGTATTTCAGCGCCGCGATCGTCTCCTTGCTGTTGATGATGATATTGCCTTCCTCATCCAGCAGCGCGGCGTTGTGCGACCACAACAGCCAGTTGGCGAAGCCGTTGCCGTCGCCGACCGCGTTGCCGAGCGCGAAGCCCGCCGGCTTGCCGGCCGCCTTCAGCTTCTTGCAGAGTTCGAGGAAACCGGCATGGTCTTCGGGCACCTTGTCGAAGCCGGCGGCGTTGACCAGCGACTTGCGGTAGACCAGCGGGCCGCCCGAGGCGCCGAACGGCAGGCCGACCCAACTCTTCGACTTCGCGCGCATGCCGTATCGGCGCGCCAGCGTGAGCCATCCGCCATAGCGCTTGTCGAGATAGTCGGCGACATCGGTCAGCTCGACCAGCTTGTCGATATAGATGTGCGGCGCGTCGCCGAAGCCGATGATGATGTCGGGGCCGGCGCCGGAATTCGAGGTCACCGCGGTCTGTTGGTTGATGTCCTCCCAGCCGACGAAGTCGACCTTGATCTCGACACCGGTCTTGTCGGTGAACTTCTTGGCATTGGCGCGGAACACGTCTTCGTCGGCCTGGACGAAGCGCACCGGCCGCAGCATGCGCAAGGTCGCGCCCTTTTCGATCGGCAGCGACGGCGCCGCCACGTCGGCAGCCTTGACCTTCGACGCTTCCTGTGCCGAAGCCCCGGTGACTGCCAGTGCCGCAGCCGACGCCCCCAGCGCCAGCGCGTTGCGACGCGTGATCTCGTACTTCATGTCGTTCGCACTCCCTGTTCTTATTGTTCTTCCCGGCGTTTGGCCGGTGAAGGGTCTTGTGGTCTCGGCGCGTCCGCCGCGCGAAGGGCCCGTATCGTCAGCGAGACGGGCCCTTGCGCGAAGAACGTCGTTCCGCCTAGCTGTTCGGACCGCGATCCATGCTGACGGGCTGCCAGCGGCGCAGCGCGGTGTTTTGCAGCACCGACGGGTTGACGCAGCTTACCGGCCACATGCCTTGGAGCACTAGTGACAATTCGTAGCCCACCCGGCGCTTGCGCGCCTCGTCAAAACGTGCCGACGCCGAAGCGACATGGGCGGTCAAGGTAACATTGTCCATCCCGAGCATCGGATTGTTATGCGACGGCGGCTCTTTTTCCAGCACATCGAGCGCGGCGTGGGCGATCCAGCCCTCCTGCAGCGCCTTGATCAGCGAATCCTCGTCGACGGTGGCGCCGCGGCCGGTGTTGATGAAGATGGCCGATTTTTTCATCTGGCGAAAATGCTTCTCGGTCAGCATGTGGTGCACTTCGGGGCGAGCCGGGGCGTGCATCGAGACGAAATCCGATTGCGACAGCACCTCCGACAGCGTCGAGGGGATCACGCCGTGATCGTACATCAGCGTTTCCTGGATGAACGGATCGTACGCCACCATCCTGAGGCCGAACGGCGCGGCGCGTTTTGCGACCGCGCGGGCGACCCGGCCGAACGAAATGAAGCCGAGCGTCTGGCCCATCAGCCGCGGAATCTTCAGCAGCGCCGGGCGGCCCTCGGCCCAGCGGCCGGTGCGCACCATCTTGTCCTGCTCGATCAGGCGGCGGAAGCCGGCGAGCAACAGCATCATGGCGTGGTCGGCAACTTCCTCGATGAAGGTGTCGGGGATGTTGGTGACGGGGATGCCGCGGGCGGTCGCGGCCTTGACGTCGACCGAGTCGACGCCGACGCTCCCGAGCGTGATCACCTTGCAGTTCTCGAGTGCGTCGATGACCGCCTTGGTGATCGGCATGCCCTTGGCGTAGATCGCGTCCGCGGTGCGGGCCACGGCGATGAATTCGGCTTCGTTGGCCGGCGCCTCGACGATCTCGGCGCCGATCGGATCGAGCGCCTCCCGCTCATAATCGTAGCCGCCGCCGGCGACCGTGAAGCTCGCGCCCTTCGGCGTGACCACCCTGAATTTCGACATTGTCTGCTCCCGATGTGAGGTCGTCTGTTCTTGGTTCTTGCTGGTTTGCTTCTTGGTCTTCTTGCTTCTTGGAGCGCGGCTTGTATCACCGCCGTCCCAAACTTGTACGCGAGCTGTGCTGTTCGCTCCACAATTGCCGGTTGGTCCGCGGGCTGATTCTCCGGGCTTCTACGGGGAACTTCCGTAACCATCAGGTAAAGGGTCTCACACTACGGTGAGCCGAATCAATCCGCCAATCGCGTCGCGTTCCCCGCCTCTTCTGGAGATCTCCGTGAAGCTGTCAAATTTGAAGATCACCCCCAAGCTCGGCATTCTGGTGGGGGTGACCCTCCTTGGTCTGTGCGCGGCCGGCATCCTCGCCGGTCACTTGATGCAGCGTGAGATGACAAATGCTCGCATCGACCAGGCCAAGGCCATCGTCGAGATGGCGAAGAACATGGCGGCGGGCCTGAAGAAGGATGTCGACGCCGGCAAGCTGACCAAGGAGGCGGCGCTGGCCGAGTTCGGCAAGCGCGCCAATGCCATGACCTATGACAACGGCGCCGGCTATCTGTTCGGCACCGACTACAACGGCATCACGGTGCTGGCGCCCGATCCGAAGCAGGTCGGAACCAACCGCATGGACGTCGTGACCAATGGCCGCAAGCTGTCGCAGGAACTGATGGACGGCGTGAAGGCCAAGGGCGAGATCCTGCTGTTCTATGATTATGTGAAGCCCGGCCAGGACACGCCGATCCACAAGCTCGGCTACGCGGTCGCGGTCCCCGGTTTCGACATGTATCTCGGCACCGGTGCCTATCTCGAGGACATCGACGCCAAGATGCGGCCGATCGCCTGGCTGCTCGGTCTTGCGATCCTTGGCATCGGCATCATCTCCGGGTCGGTCGCCTGGCTGATCGGCCGCAGCATCTCCCGCCCGCTCAACCTACTTGGCGCCCGCATGCGCGACATCGCCGACGGCAAGCTCGACGGCGATATCCCGGGTGTCGGCCGTGGCGACGAGGTCGGCGGGATGGCGGCGACCGTGCAGATCTTCAAGGACAATGCGATCCGTATTCGCGGCCTCGAGCAGGCCGAGGCCGAGACCGAGGCGCGCGCCGTGGCCGAACGCCGCAGCGCGATGCAGGACATTGCGAGCGATTTCGAGCGCAGCGTGAACGGCATCGTCCGTACGGTGGCCTCCGCCGCCGCCGGCATGCAGACCACGGCACAGTCGATGACCGCAACCGCCAGCGACGCCAGCGCGCGAGCCGCGACCGTGGGGGCCGCGTCCGACAGCGCCTCCAACAATGTCGGCACCGTCGCCGCGGCGGCCGAGGAGCTCTCCAGCTCGGTTGCGGAGATCTCCCGCCAGGTGGCGCGCTCCAGCGAGGTCGCATGCCAGGCGGTGGCCGATGCCGAGCGCACCAACGCGACCGTGCAGGCGCTCTCCACCGGTGCCGAGAAGATCGGCGAGGTGGTCAAGCTGATCCACTCGATCGCCGCCCAGACCAACCTGCTTGCGCTCAACGCAACCATCGAGGCGGCGCGCGCCGGCGAATCCGGCCGCGGTTTCGCGGTGGTCGCTTCCGAGGTGAAGGCGCTGGCGAACCAGACCGCGAAGGCGACGGAGGAGATCTCGGCGCAGGTCGCTGCGATGCAGGCCTCCACCGGCGAGGCGGTGACCTCGATCGGCGGCATCACCGCGACCATCGCGCAGATGAGCGAGATCACCGCCTCGATCTCGACCGCGATCGACCAGCAGGGCGATGCGACGCGCGAAATCGCGCGCAACATCCAGCAGGTCGCGGCCGGCTCGAGCGAGATCTCCGCCCATATCGGCGGCGTCACCACCGCGGCCACCGCCACCGGCACCGCGGCGGGCGACGTGCTGTCGAATGCCCGCGAGCTCGACACCCAGTCCGGCATGCTGCGCAACGCGGTCGACGAGTTCCTGCAGAAGGTGCGCGCGGCGTAAGGCCGGGGAGCAGCCTTTCGCCGCATGGCCACTCCCGGGCCGTCGCAGGGGCGCGCTGCCGAAAATATCGAAAACAACCCCATGCAAAGTAGCCGGTGGCGGCCGGCGCTGGACCTGGCGATTTGACACGTCGGGCAAATCAGCGTCATTCTTCCAATATTCAGAAAAATCGGTCGTGGGGGCGCTACGATCCCGCCGGGAAGACCTGCGCGACGTGAAACGCCTTGGTGGTGATGAGCCACCGGCCGTCAATCCGATGAAACACGAGATGGTCGATGAAGCCGGTCTGGCCGGCTCTGACGCGCACCTTGGCGATGGCGAGATCGGATGCGGTCTGGTCGATGCTGATGATGGCCTCCTCGCGCGGCGATTTCATCGACGCCGGTGAGGGACGGCTGCGGATGAAGTCGCGGAATTCCGCGGCCGACCGCACCGTGTGTTTGCCGTCCCGGATGCCGTGCACGATGCAGGCATCGGAGAAGACGTCGCGGAACCGGCTATCGTCGACGTCATACATCAGGTTGAAATATCCATCGATCGCGGATGCGATGGCCTGGATGTCGCTCATTGCAAATCTCCGTAGCAGATGATGTGGCGGTGGCCTCACCGGATCGAACCGGTGATCTGCGCCGACAGTGGCCGATATGATCGCGGAGTGCTACGACTGGGCTGTCATCTCATGGATGACTGAGAGGCATCGACATGGACGAAGTTGACGGTCGGCTCGTCGGCGGGCTGGTGGTTCTTGCGGCCGTTGCGGACGTGCGCAGCTTCGGCAAGGCCGCCGAACGGCTCGGCATGACGCAGTCCGGCGTCAGCAAGGCGATCGCCAAGCTCGAGCTACGCCTCGATGCCAGGCTGATCCACCGCACCAGCCGCGCTGTCAAGCTCACCGAGGAAGGGCGCGCGCTCTGCGAACGGGTCGCGCAGCATCTGGCCGGCATCGGCGAAGCCGCAGCGGAGACCTCGAAATCACGCAGCGCCATTCGCGGCCGGCTCCGGGTCAATGTCGACCCGTTGTTCTCCCGCATGGTCCTGTCGCCGAAGCTGAGTGCGTTCCTGCTGCAGAACCCCGAGATGGAATTGCGCATCGAGACCCGCGACCGGATCGCGGACCTCGTCAGCGACGGCTTCGATCTCGCAGTGCGCTTCGGCGAGCCGATGCCGTCGGCGCTGATTGCCCGCCGGATTCTCGACGCGCGGGTCCTGACCGTCGCCTCGCCAGCTTACATCAAGCGCCACGGACGGCCGGCTCATCCGCGCGATCTGGCGGGCGGCGCCCACCAGTGCATCCTCGCGATCGACCCGGCAACCGGGCGGCCCTTCGATTGGGAGTTCTGGCGTGGCAGCGAGGTGTTGCCCGTGGCGGTCACCGGACGGCTCACGGTCACCGATTCCGGAACGAAGCTGGGCGCCTGCCTGGCCGGTTTCGGGATTGCACAGGTCATCGATCTCGGGCTCGACGATCACCTGAAGAGTGGGGCGCTCGTCGAGCTGTTTCCGGAGTGGTCCGACGAGCGTTTCCCGCTCTACGTCTTCTATCCCTCGCGCAACCACGTGCCGGCGAAGGTGAGGAGCTTTATCAATTTCGTCACAGACAGCCTGAGCAGGAAGCCGAGTGCAGCGTTGCCGGGTGGCGCTCCTGCCAGGAAGCTGAAGGGGTATCCGGCAATCGCAGCGACAGCCGGGCGTCGCTAGAGCGCGATGAGATTAGGTTGAATCGTCATCACGCTCTAGCTTGTTGTCAAAGCATGATCTTTTCGGAAAACCGCTTCGCACTTTTCCGGATCATGCTCTAGCCCTTCGCCGGTCCTTTGGCCGATCCTTGCCGTGAGGCGATCACGACGCCGGCGAGCACCAGCGCGTAGCCGATCAGATGGAACGGCGCGAGCGTCTCGCCGAGCAGCAGGATCGCCATCGCCGAGCCGAACACCGGCACCAGATGGAAGAACGGCGCGGCACGGTTCGGCCCGATCAGCGCAACGCCGCGGTTGAAGAACGGATAGGCGAGCGTGGACGGAAAGATCAGCGTGTAGCCCAGCGTGGCAAAAGTCAGGACGTCGAGCTTGAGCGTCACGCCGTTGGCGAATTCCCAGGCAGCCACCGGCAGCAGCATCATCGCACCACAGCAGGTGGTGAACGAGATCAGCGAGAGCTGATGGATTTTCGGCCGGCGCGGGATCAGCGCCGAATAGAGCCCGAACGACACCAGCGAGGCGCCGAACATGATGTCACCCCGGTTGAAGCGGATGCTGGCGAGCGCCGAGAGGTCGCCGCGCAGGATGATGGTCAGCACGCCGGCCAGCGAGATCGCGATGCCGGCAAGCTGCGCCGGCGTCAGCCGGACGCCGAACAGGATCAGCGACCACAGCGCCACGAACAGCGGGCCCGCGGACTGGATCAGCAGCGCGTTCAGCGCTTCGGTATATTGCATGGCCCAGTAGGAGATCGCGTTGTTGAAGGCGAAGCCGACCGCGGACAACAGCAGCATCAGCGGCAGTGCCCCGCGCAGCTTCGGCCAGTCCTCCTTCAAATGCGGCCAGGCGAACGGCAACAGGATCAGAAACACACCGAACCAGCGGATCGTGGTCAGTGTGACCGGCGGCACATGGCTGCCGACATGGCGCGCCAGCACGATGTTGGCGGCCCAGAACAGCGACGTCAGGCTGAGCAGCAGATAAGGCTGGTTGTTGAGCCAGTGCAGCGGCGAGCGGCGGGAGGTTGTGGCAGGTGCGGGCAAGGCGGTCATTGTCTGGCGGACGTTGTGCCCGAATCCGCCGCCGCGACAAGACGAAAGAGCGGATTGGAGCCATGCGCACCGTGTCATCACCCGCCACCGGGTCGCGCGAACGCGCGCCCGATGACAGGCTCCGACGGGTGATCCAGTATTCCAGAGGCGTTAGCGATCGATTGATAGGCCGCGGCGTACTGGATACCCCGCTTTCGCGGGGTATGACGACCTGGTGCCGCGCGGCGTTCAGCCTATTTCTGCGGCCCCGACAGCGAGATGTCGCGCTCGGCGCGAAACACGTTGCTGTAGAGATTGGCGATCCATTGCCGTCCGCTGGAGGTGATGTTGAGGTGGCGGATCGCCTTCTGCACGTGCGGCGCGACGCTGTCCCAGTAGAAGCGCGGATAGCGGTCGACGAGATCGGCCGGCGAATCGTAGCCGAGCTGGCGGTTCAGCCCGGCTTCCTCGAATTCGATGTACAGTGCGTTGGCCTTGCGGATGTAATGGGGATCGCCGAGCTGGCCGATCAGGTCGGCGGCGCGCAGCAGGGTCGCTTCTTCACCGAAGTCCTCATCATCGTCCGGGTCGCTCAGCGGAAACCGCGTGCCCTCGATGGCGCGCGCAATGCGCTCCTTGTCGAGGAGGGCAACGCCCTTGAGCCGCTCCATCACGAATATCTTGGAGCGGTCGACGTGGTACGACATCAGCGCCGCGTCCGACGACCCGCGTGGCAGGATCACCTTGCGGCCGTCGGCATCCACCAGATAGCCGTTCTGGTCGTCGGCCTCGAACAGCCCGCGCACATAGCCGATGTCATGGGTGAGGCAGGCGACGATGACATGCGCATAATCCTCGGCGCTCATGTGCGAATGCAGCGCGCGGCCGCGCAGGATGTCGTGGCCGGCCAAGGTCACCAGCATGGTGTGCTCGGCATTGTGATAGAGCGCGTCGCTGTTGCCGATGCATTCGAGCGCGATCCGCGCGATCGAGGGCACCATCTCCACCAGCTGGGTCTGCGAGCTGCCGAACCGGCGCTGCATGTACTCGCCGAGGAATTTGCCGAGCGCGTCGGCCGCTAGTTCGGGAAGGGTCATCACGGCATTGACCTCCGAGATCGGGTGGTGAGCTTACGGCGTGCCGGCATTTCAGGGTAGTCCCGCGATGTGACATAATCGTTGCGGCCGGATCGATCTGGCCCTGGGCAGGAGCTGGTGATGGGTGTCGATCTCTTGAACGTCAAAGGCCTGAGCGAGCTGGATCGCCAGGCTCCGGTCGTGATGGTCAATCTGATGCGGTTTCGCGCGCGCTCGCTCGACGGCGACGGCTCGGGCTGGGATGCCTATCTGCGTTACAGCGCGCTCACCTTCCCGATGATCAAGGCGCGCGGCGGCACGTTGCTCTGGACCGGCAAAGCCGAGACGGTTGCGCTGGGCGAGCCGGCCGGTCAGCGCTGGGATTACCTCGCGCTGGTCTACTACCCGAGCGTCGCGGCCTTCATCGACATGATGACCTCGGCCGATTACGAAACCCGCTGCGACCCGCACCGCCGCAACGGCTGCGAGGAGCACGTCATCATCGCGACGCGCGAGGCCTACAGCAAGTTCAAGGTTGGTGAGGCGGTTTAGAGCGCGCCCTTCGTGGCCGCATATTCATATCAATCACCGTCACCCTGCCGCCTCTTCAGCGGCCCTCGAAGGGTTGACAGCCCAACTGTGGCCGATTCATCCTTTGAGGCTCGCTTCGCGAGCGCCTCAGGATGACGGGCCTCACAGGTTAGCGATGACCGCGTGGCAGGCCGTCTGCACCACACGGCAAACCTCTTCCCTTGACCGCCCGGCGCTCAGCGACGCGAAGGTCGGATAGCTCGTCAGCGCGAAGATCAGGTCGACGGCATCCTTGCGGGCCTGCTGTGACGCGCTCTTGCCCGCGATGCGGTCGACCAATCCGGTGAGGCCGCGGCGGCGGCGCTCGTTGCGTTCGTGCACGGCTTCGGCGAATTCGGGATCGGTCGCCATCGCGTCGTGCAGGCGTCCAACAGCGGAATCGCGGCTCCAGAATCCGCAGAAGATCTCGATCATGCGGTCGAGCGCGGCGCGCGGATCGGCCATCGTCATGGCGTCGGCAAGCTGATGCAGGCCGCCGTGGCGCGCGATCTCGTCGAACACGGCCTCGAGCAACCCGCGCCGCGAGCCGAACTGGTTGTAGACGGTCAGCCGCGTCACGCCGGCCGCCTTTGCCACCGTATCCAGCGAGAAGTGCGCAATGCTCTCGCCTTCGCGCAGCGTGCGCGAGGCGGCCTCGATCACGCGCTCGCGGGTCTCGGCGGCAGCGGCGCTGCGGGCCGGGCTCACGTAGCTGCGCGGCGGCATCGGATTGCCTTGCTTTCGTCAGATTGACTATACATAATGTATATCTAATTTCCAATGCCCATTTGGAGCGACATCATGCAAACAGCCCTCATCATAGCCCTGTCCCTCCACGTCTTGTCATCGGTGTTTTGGGCCGGCTCGAGCTTCACTTTGGCGCGCACCGGCGGTCTCGGTGGCGAAAAGCTGCTGTTTCCGCAAATCGGCGCCGCAACTGTTGCGATCGTGACCGGCGCCACGCTGTGGCGCCTGGTCCATGAAGGCTCGTTCGCGTTGTCGGAGCAGATTCTGGCCGGCGGCGCGATTGCCGCGCTGGCGGCGATCGCCGTCCAGATCATCGTCGGCGGCGGTGCGGTCCGGCAGCTGCGCAGCAGCGCGGGTGATACGTCAGCGGCGCGTTCCCGGTTGGCGGTGGCGCAGCGCATCGCGGCCGGGCTGCTCGCGATCACAGCGCTCTGCATGGGCGCCGCGCGCTATGCGTGAGCTCAGAATTTCCGCACCAGGTCCGGGGTGATCTCCTTCAGGCTGCGGATGCCGAGCAGCGCGAGATCGCGGTCGATCTCGGCATGCAAGAGCGAGATCGCGCGCGACACGCCGGCCTCGCCGGCGACCACGGCTGCATAGAGGAACGGGCGTCCAACCCAGACGAAGTCCGCGCCGAGCGCGAGCGCCTTGATCACGTCGGTGCCGCGGCGGATGCCGCCGTCGACCATCACCGTCATGTCGCCCTTCTGTGCCGCGATCTCCGGCAGCGTGCGCAAGCCGGAGACGGTGTAGTCCAGCTGGCGCCCGCCATGGTTGGAAACCATCACGCCGTCGCAGCCGTGCTCGCGCGCCAGCCGCGCGTCTTCCGGCGAGATCAGTCCCTTGACCACGAGCTTGCCGCGCCAGCGCTTGCGGATCAGCTCGACATGCCTCCAGGCGAGCTGGTCGCGGCTGCCGATGTTGCGCATCAGGTTCTTGGACAGCACCGGCGGGCCCTGCTTGGCGTCCATGTTCTCGAAATGCGGCATGCCGTGATTGAACACGGTGCGCGCCCAGGTGTTCAGCAGCCAGTCGGGATGGGTGACGGTGTCCCAGAAGACCCGAGGCGTAATCTCAAGCGGCACCTGAAAGCCGTTGCGGATGTTGTTTTCGCGGTTGGGCGGCACCGGCACGTCGGCGGTGACGACGAAGGTGTCGTAGCCGGCTGCCGCGACGCGATCGACCAGCGGCTCGATCCGCTCGGGCAGGCCGGCAAGGTAGGCCTGGTACCAGGCCTGCGGGTTGGCGGCGCGGACATCCTCCAGCGTGATCAGCGAGGAGGCCGAGAGGATCATCGGGATGTTGGCTGCGGCCGCGGCGCGCGCCAGCACGATATCGCCGCGATAGGCGCACAGCGCCGACGAGCCCATCGGCGGAATCCCGAACGGCGAGGCGCAGGTCTTGCCGAACAGCGTCGTGGTCTGGTCGCGGCCGGAGACGTCCTTCAGCACGCGCGGCACGAAGCCATACTCGTCGAACGCCCTGCGATTGTCGGTGCGCGCTGCGTCGGTCTCGGCGCCGCCGCAGATGTAGCCGTAGAGGAATTTGGGGAGCCGCCGCCGCGCCTGCGGTTCGAAATCGTCGAGCGTGAGATAGCGCCGCAAATGCCGGGGCACGGCGGGCGCGGCGCGGTTGACGGTTGCGGGAGGCGGGGAAGGGGCTGCGGTCCGGTCGTGCACGTTGAGCGTTTCCGTTGTTCTTGGTTCTTGGTTGGAGTTCTTGGTTGGAGCTAGAGGTTAGCGGCTGCCGCGAGGCCCGACAAATTTCTCGTTGAACTTGTTGACGGACTGGCTGACGTCGCTGAGCGTCCTGCGGGTCTCGGCGAGCATGGCGCCGGATTTCTTGTCGAAGCTCTGGATCAGCTCGCGCAGCGAGATCACGGTCGGCAGCAGCTCGCCGCCATATTTGTCGCTGCCGAAGCTTTTCAGGAACTTGTCGGCCGAGGTCATCTTGTCGTCGACCGCGCTGACGCCGGCGTCGGCGGCGTCGATGAAGCCGGCGATCAGCTCGCCATTGCCCGACAGCGAGTTGGTGAAGTTCTCGAGCCCAAGCAGCGAATCCTTGATGTCGACCTCGTTCTCGGTGATGACGCGGTCGACATTGCGCAGCGCGACGCGCAGCTTCTCCTGGATCCCCATCGTGCCTTCGGCGTCGGCGGTCAGTTCGGGAATGCCGTCGGCTCCGACCGCAGGCGGCGGAGCAACGTCGGTACCGCCGGTGAAGGAGATCGAGGCGATCCCGGTCAGGCCCTGGAATTCGAGACCGGCCTGGGTGTCCTTCTTGATCGGGGCATTGCCCTCGATCCGCGTCATCGCCACCACGCGGTGACGGTCGAGCCTGATCGAGACCACCTCGCCGATCCGCACGCCGGCGAAGTTGACGCTGGCGCCGCGGCGCAGGCCGGAGGCGGAACCCTCGAACACGACGCGGAACGGCACCATCCGCTTGATGCCGGCATAGCGCTGATAGCCCAGCCAGCCGCCGAGCGAGCCGGCGATCAGGGCCAGCGTCAGGGTACCGATCAAGAGATTGCTGGCGCGCGCCATGCGTTTGGGACCTGTTCGCGAAGCAGACCCTAGGAGATAGCGGATTTGCCGGCGATAGTCACCGCGCCTGCCCCCTTACCTCGCCTCGTTTGCGGGGAGAGGTCGGATCGCATGCAGCGCAGCGGAATGCGTTCCGGGTGAGGGGGAGCTTCCGCACATTCATGTTTCACCGTTGGTGTGGAACGAGCCCCTCACCCTACCCCTCTCCCCGTAAGAACGGGGAGCGGGAACGATAGAGCTCCTCACCGACGCTCACGCCGCCGATCGCTTCCGCGACGCCGCGAAGACGCCGGCCAGCACCAGCGCGAAGCCGATGAAATGGAAGGCCTGCGGATGCTCGCCGATGAACATGATCGACATGATCGTGCCGAACACCGGAACCATGTGGAAGAACGGCGCGGCGCGGTTGGCGCCGATCAGCTGTACACCGCGGTTGAAGCACAGATAGGCCAATGTCGAGGGGAACACCGCGACATAGAACAGCGACAGCAGATTGTTGGTGGTGAGCTGCATCACCGGCCGGGCGCCGAGTTCCCAGACGAAGAACGGGATCAGGAACAGCGCACCGCAGCCGAATGTGAAGGCCGCGACCGACAGGCCGTGGATGTTGGGCCGCTTCAAGGTCAGCACCGAATACAGCGCGAAGATCACCAGCGCGACGGTGAAGATCAGATCACCCTTGTTGAAGTCGATCTTCGACAGCGTCGTGAGGTCACCATGCAACAGAATCACAAGCACCCCGCACAGCGACAGCAACACGCCGCAGAACTGCGCCAGCGTCAGCCGCGTGCCGAGCAGGATCAGCGACCACGGCGCGACCAGCAGCGGCACCGCCGATTGCAGCAGCAGCGTGTTGAGCGCCTGGGTGTGCTCGAGCGCCCAGTATTGCAGCGTGTTGAAGGCGCTGATGCCGGTGACCGACAGCAGCATCATGATGCCGAGATTCTTGCGGATCGCGGGCCAGTCGCGGACGAGGTGTCTCCAGGCAAACGGCAGGATGATCAGGAAGGCGGCCGACCAGCGCAGGAACGACAGCGTCACCGGCGGAATGTGGCCGGCGGCGAGCCGGCCGACGATCGCATTGCCGGCCCAGCACATCGCGGTGATGCAGAGCAGCAGATACGGCTGGTTGGCGATCCAGGAGCCGGACGCAGACGTTGTGGCGGAATCGGAGGCAGACATTCGAAAGGCCCGGGTTCACGACGCCGCGGCCCCGCCCGGCTGGCGTCGCCGGGCCGGAATGGATCTCCCCGGCCCCCGTCACAGACACGGATTCCGCCATTCCATCAATGGGGATAGACGCATCGCGACCATGCGCGAAGTGCCATTACGGCGAAGTGTGGTGGGGTTTTGCCAGGCCGCTCGGGCAACACAAGCCGATCGGGGGGGCCTAGCCGGTCTCCGGCGGCGTGGTCTGGCGCTTCACGATCTGCTCGGCGAGCTCGATCAGGATCCGTTTGGTGTCGGGATCCTGCACGTCGCGGAACACCCGCAACATGCGCAGTTCGAGCAGGGACTGCAGCGATTCCGCCCCCTGGCTCCCACTGCCTGCCCGCGCGTTCGCCGTGGTCCGCCGATTGAGGATGTCCGCGGCGATCCCGAGCATCTCGGCGACGGTCGCCAGACGGCCGGTATCGACTTCCATCGTGCCGTTCACGCCGCTCTTTTGCAGGGAGGCTCCCGCGCACAATATCTCGGCCAGATCGGTCTGCGACAGACCGATCGCGCGCCAGCGCGCCTGCACCAGTTGATCGACCCGGTCGTCCTGCGATGTGCTCATGGTGCGTTCAGACGAGCTCCGTCCGCCTCATCAGCCTTATTATCAAGACCGTGCGCGAATGCAATCAGGGGGCGACCGGTGGGATCAACCCAACCCCGATGTGTGACCTCGCCACATATCCCCGCGTTTCCCGGGCGCGAGGCGACGTCGTGGGCGCGGAGGCGGCTGCGGGAGTGCAACGATGGCTGCGCGGGACCGCTCACAAGTCGATGATCCCGAGCGCGATGCTCTTCGCCACCCCGTGGGTCTTGTTGGAGGCCTCGAGCTTGCGCAGCGCCTGCTTGATGAAGCCTTCCACCGTCTCCGGCGAAATGCCGAGGATCTGCGCGGTGTCGGCCACGGTCTTGCCGCGCGCCGCCCAGGCCATCACTTCCTTTTCCCGCCCCGTGAGCTTGATGGTTTCGGCGGCGTCCGCGGGCTTCAGGATGGTCGGCGCGTTGCGCTGGTCGCGGTTGACGATGTCCATCGCCCGCTGCACCCAATAGATCATCAGCAGATGCAGCTCATGCCGGTGGCAGACGAACAGCTTGTCGAAGTCGCGCGTTTCGTCTTCCCAGAAGAACACCGTCGAGCTCGAATGCACGGCGCCGAGCCGGTCGCGATAGTGAAAGGGCACCACGAATCCGTCCTTGAATCCGAACTCCCGGGCGGCATCCATCGTCTTGGCCTCGGGCGCCCGCTTGTGTCCGCTTCGCTCCGGCAGCTTCAGGCTGCTCCAGCTGAATGGCGTGTTGGTGCGTCGCGACCGCGTCAGCGCCGGATCGGCATGGACGAACTCGTTCTGCACATACGCCCGCTTCCAGGCGTCGGGAAAGGTGCCGACATGGTAGGGCAGATCAAGGTCGGGCCGGCCGGCATCGACAAAGGCGAAGCCCGAGAAGCCGTAGTTCTGGACGATACGGTGCAATGACGAGCTGAGCTCGTCGATCGTATCCGAAACCTCGATGGTGGAAATCGCGTCTACCAGGCCCATTGACTAAAACCCCCGGTTTCCGGGGGTACCACAGTTAACCCCTTTCGTTCCAGATGTTCCGCATTTGGAGGGAAGGGATAATGCCGCATCCATTGGACGGCTATCATGCACTCATTACCAGGGAAGAGCTTGATCCGGCGCATGTCGGGGCGATGTTGCGGTTGCGCAAGCGCCTGTTCGTCGACCAATGCGGCTGGCTTCTGAGCACGATCGGTGACGTCGAACGTGATCAGTTCGACTGCTGGTATACCGAGCACTGCCTGTTGTTCTCAGGCGTCGAGCTGGTCGGCGGCTTCCGGGCGATCCGCACCGATTATCCATATCTTACCAAGTCGGTCTTCCCGCAGCTTGCGGTGCGCCGCTTTCCGAGCAGCCGCGACGCTTGGGAGATCAGCCGTTTCGGCGTGCTGCCGAGCGGCGCGAGGTCGCAGACTGCTCGCGTGAACTACGCGCTGATGTTCCGCTTCGCCGAGCTGCGCGGGGCGGCGGCGCTCGTGGCGCTCGCCGATCTTTCATACGAACGTTTTCTCACCCGCATGGACATCCGCACCCGCCGCTACGGCCCGCCGCAGGTGATCGGCAATGATCACATGGGCCGCCCGCTGACGGCGCTCGCCGGAGAAATCCCGCTTGGTCTCGCCGACAATCCCGGCCTGACCAAATTCCTCGACCTTGGACGGCAATTGGAGATCCACGATGCCTCACATGTTCTCGGACGTTCGAGCATTCCAGCGTGACCCGCTGCGTCTGTTGCTGACGCGCGGGAACGAGGCCGAGCTGGGGCTCGTGCCCCTGCGGCTCGGTCCCGCGCCCGTCTTTCTGGTGAACGATCCCGATCTGCTGCGCCCGATCCTCAAGGCGCCGGAGACTGACATCGGAAAGGGCAAGCTGATCAAGAAGCTGACGCCCGTGCTTGGCCGTAGCTCGCTGATGCTGAGCGGCGAGGAGCACAAGCGGCGGCGGACCGTGCTGCAGAAGCACATGGCCAAGGGCAGCGTCGAGAAGTTCCTGCCGCATATGTGCGCCGAGATTCGCGCGGTCGGCGCCAGCCTGGCGCGGCTCGGATCGTTCGATCCGCACCATGTCACGGCGATGCTGGCGTTGCGCACCATCTGTGTCGCGATCTTCGGCTCCCAGGTGATGTCGTCTGGCGACGAGGAAGCGCTGGTTCAGGCCGTCGGCGTGATCGAAGACGATCTTGCCGAGGAGATGTTCCGCGCGTTGCCGTTCGGTCCGATGGCTTGGTACCGGCGCCGGCAGAACCGGGTCTGCGCCAAGCTTGCCATGTCGACGGTGGTGCAACGCCTGCGCCGCAAGGCGGGCTCAAGCAGCGCGCTGCGGGATCTCGAGGCGCTCGCCCTGAGCGATCGCGATCTCGAGGACGAGATCCTGACGCTGCTGCTGGCCGGCCATCACACCACGGGTTCGACTGCGGCGTGGATGTTCTACCAGATGGCCGCCGATCCCTCCCTGATGGATGACATTGCCGACGAGGCGGCGGAGTGCCTTGGCGACGACGGCGAGCTGCGACTTGACGCGGTGAAGCGCGCCAATCTGAGCGCGACGCTGGTCAAGGAGGTCTGCCGGCTCTATCCCAGCGCCTGGTGGTTCTCGCGCGAGGTGATGCAGCCGGTGACGATCGGCGGACGCGACCTCAAGGTCGGCACCTCGCTGTTGATCTGCCCCTGGCAGTTGCAGCGCGATGGCAGGCATTTCGAGGATCCGGACCGCTTCCTGATGACGCGGCGCTACAACACCGACGCCTACATCCCGTTCGGCGCCGGTCCGCGCGCCTGCGCCGGGATGGGCGTTGCAATGCTCGAGCTGCAATTGCTCGCGCTCGAGATCGCCGCGGCCTATCGCTTTACTGGCGTCAGCCCGAATCCGGCGCCGTGGCCGAAAGCCTCGGTGACGCTCGTGCCGCCTCCCATGACGATCGACATCGAAGTCCGCGAAATGCGCTCGCGCATCCTGCTCCTTGGCGAGGAAGCCGAGCGGCTGCCGTACATTCCACCCGTCGGCGCGGCGTCCATCAGCACCTTACAATCGGTATCCCAATGACAACTCAGATAACGACGGCCAATATCGGGCAAAGGGCCATGGATCAAGTGCAAGCGCGCAGTTTGCGCGACGTCATCGCGGTGCTGATCGAGCAGCGCAGCATCGTGACGGCGGCCGGCGCGAGCTTTGCCGCACATCTGCTCGACCTCGCGATCATGCAGCTCCGGCTCAACGTCAACGATATTTCGGCAGAGGAATTGACCGGCCTGTCCGACTTCGTTGGCGCGGAGTTTGCGCGGAACAAGTCCTCGCATTGATCGCACAGAGCGTTTTCGAGCGAAGTGGGCACCGGTTCGCGTGAAGAAAACGCGTCAAAACAAGGAGCCGGAGCTTCGGTTTTGATTCAATCGGAACCGAAGCTCTAGTCTTGCGTCGCCACCAGCGCCTTCATCGAGGCGCCGGCGGCAAGCGCGGCGTCGTTCGGATCGATCTCGATCTGCAGGCCGCGCTGGCCGCCATTGACGAAGACGGTGACATGGGTGAGCGCGGTCTCGTCGATCGCGGTCGGCACTTTCTTCTTCTGGCCGAACGGGCTGATGCCGCCGACATGGTAGCCGGTCAGCCGCTCGGCATCGGCCGGGCGCATCATCCTGGCCGACTTGCCGCCGAGCGCGGCGGCAAGCTTCTTCATGCTGACCTCGCGGTCGGACGGCACCACGGCGCAGACCGGCTTGCCGTCGACCTCTGCCATCAGCGTTTTGAGCATGCGGTTCGGGTCGACGCCGAGTGCCTCCGCAGCCTGCAGCCCGATGCTCTCGGCGCTGGAATCGTAGACATAGGTGTGGAGCCTGAAGGCAATGCCTAGCTTCCGCAGCGCCATCGTCGCTTGTGTCGAATTGGGCATGGACCCTGCCGGTTGATACGGCTGAATGATCGCTGCAATGGGCCCGGCGATCAATCGGCCGAACGGCCGGCCTCGGGCCACGCCAACATTAAATTCCCGCCAGCCCGGCGCAGCCGGGCGCGGCATGGAATTTTCAGGGGATATCAAAGGGTTGTAGCTCGTCTAAAAGGCGAAAACGCGCCCCTTCTTGCTTGCGCAGCCGACCCGCTTCCTTTATCCGGTAGGCGCCTCGCGTGCGCGCGGCCGGGCGCCGCGATTTGGGCTGGGCATATCAATGCATGATCGCTGTGGGCGGACGCGTTTTCGCCGCGATCATGGTCTGAAACACCTGAAGGGAACATCTTCGCAATGGCCAATGTTGTCGTCGTCGGCGCCCAGTGGGGTGACGAGGGGAAGGGCAAGATCGTCGACTGGCTGTCGGAACAGGCCGACATCGTCGTGCGCTTCCAAGGCGGCCACAATGCCGGCCATACGCTCGTGATCAATGGCGAGACCTACAAGCTGGCGCTGCTGCCCTCCGGCGTGCTGCGCCCGAACAAGCTCGCCGTGATCGGCAATGGCGTGGTGTTCGACCCGCAGGCCTTCCTCGACGAGGTCGCCAAGCTGAAGGGGCAGGGCGTTGCCGTCGGACCGGACAATTTGCGGATCGCCGAGAACGTCACGCTGATCCTGCCGCTGCATCGCGAACTCGACGCCTTGCGCGAATCCTCCAACGCCATCACCTCGATCGGCACCACCCGCCGCGGCATCGGCCCGGCCTATGAGGACAAGGTCGGCCGTCGTGCCATCCGCCTGATGGATCTCGCCGACCTCGACACCCTGCCGCACAAGATCGAACGCCTGCTGGCGCATCACAATGCGCTGCGCCGCGGCCTCAATCTGCAGGAGATCGACGGCAACGGCATCCTGACCGAGCTGACGGCGCTGGCGCCGAAGCTGCTGCCCTATGCCGAGACGGTGTGGCGGCTGCTGGACCTCAAGCGCCGCGAGGGCAAGCGCATCCTGTTCGAGGGCGCGCAGGGCGCGTTGCTCGACGTCGACCACGGCACCTATCCCTATGTGACGTCCTCCAACACGGTGGCGGCGCAGGCCGCGACCGGCACCGGCATGGGTCCGGGCGCGGTCGGCTATGTCTTGGGCATTTGCAAGGCCTACACTACCCGCGTCGGCCAGGGTCCGTTCCCGACCGAGCTGAACGACGAGATCGGCGAGGAAATCGGCCGTCGCGGCAAGGAATTCGGCGTCAACACCGGGCGCAAGCGCCGGGTCGGCTGGTTCGACGCGATGCTGGTGCGACAGACTGTCCGCACCTGCGGAATTGCCGGGCTGGCGCTGACCAAGCTCGATATTCTCGACGGGTTCGACAGCATCAAGGTCTGCATCGGCTACAGGCTCGACGGCAAGGAAATCGACCATCTGCCGGCGGGCGAGGGCGCGCAGGCCCGCGTCGAGCCGATCTATGAGATCATCGAGGGCTGGAAGCAGCCGACGGCCAATGCGCGGTCCTGGGCGGATCTGCCGGCCCAGGCCATCAAGTATGTTCGCCGGGTCGAGGAGCTGGTGGGGTGTCCGATCGCCCTGCTATCCACCAGTCCGGAACGTGAAGATACTATTCTGGTACAGAATCCGTTCGAGGCTTAACGGGATATTACCTATATCCCACCAATTGTGTGGAAATGGCTGACTACTACCCGCTGATCGCCCGTGCCATTGCCGGATTGGACCCCAACGCCCCCGGCGAAGCTCGCCGTGCGCTGTATGCGCGGGCGCGGACGGCGTTGATCCAGCAGCTCCGCGGCGTGCAGCCGCCGCTCTCCGAATCCGAGATCACCCGCGAACGGCTGTCGCTGGAAGAGGCGGTTCGCAAGGTCGAGTCCGAGGCCGCGCAGCGTGCCCGGGAGGCCTCGCGCCCCGGCGGCGCTGCCCGCAGCAACGATCCGCTTCGCCGCGCCAATCCGCGGCCGCCCGAGGCCAATCCCGCCGACAGTGCCGCCCGCCCGCGCCCTCCGGCCGAACCCCGCCCGCCGCGCAATCTGCGTCCCGATGCGCCGCCGCCGGCTCCGCCGCGGCCGCAGAGCCCGCAGGTCCCACCGGGTCTCGATACCCAGGCGCCGCCGGCCCGGCCGGGTCCGCCGCGCCGCGGTCCGGAAGGCGCGCCGCCGCCGGTGCCGCCGGCTTCCCCGGGCGTGCGCGGCTTCCGCGACATCACCGCCGACGCTGACGATCTCGGGCGTGCCGCGGCGCAAGCCAGCCGCAACGCGCGCAAGACTTACGCCAACGTGCCGTCGCCCTCGCCGGAATTCGACCGGCTCGAGCCGAGCCTGGAAAATCGCGGCGGCGATCCCGAGGCGCCCTATTCCTACGACGAGTCGATCGAGGAGGCCGAGCGCTACACCCCGCAGCCGCCGCAGGGGCCGCCGCCGCAACGCTCGCGGGTCGGCGGTGCCGATCGCGAGCCGAGGAAGCCGCCGCGCGTCGGCTCGATGTTCCCGTTCAAGACCGCGATCGTGATCGGCATCCTGCTGATCCTGGTCGGCACCGGCATCCTGTTCCGGCAGCAGGCCGCCACCCTTGTCAGCAGCCTGTTCAAATCCTCCGCCCCCGTCGAAGCGCCGAAGGATGCCTCGTCGACGCCTGCGAGCAAGAAGATCACCGACCGCGTCGGCCAGCCCTCGTCGTCGGGTGAGCCGGTCGCCCCGGTGGCGCAGCGCGTGGTGCTGTATGACGAGGACCCGTCGGATCCGAAGGGCAAGCAATATGTCGGATCGGTGGTCTGGCGCACCGAGCAGGTCAAGGGATCGGGCAACCAGAAGCCCGACATTGCGGTGCGCGCCGATATCGACATCCCCGATCGCAAGTTCAAGATGACGATGTCGTTCCGCCGCAACACCGATTCATCGCTGCCGGCGAGCCATACCGCGGAGTTGACCTTCATCCTGCCGCAGGACTTCGCCAATGGCGGCGTCGGCAACGTGCCGGGCATCCTGATGAAGTCCAACGAGCAGGCACGCGGCACGCCGCTCGCCGGGCTCGCGGTCAAGGTCACCGACGGCTTCTTCCTGGTCGGCCTCTCCAACGTCGACGCCGACCGCTCGCGCAATTTGCAGCTCCTGAAGGAGCGCTCCTGGTTCGACGTGCCGCTGGTCTACACCAACCAGCGCCGCGCCATCATCGCGATCGAAAAGGGCGCCCCCGGCGAGCGCGCCTTCAACGAGGCGTTTGCGGCGTGGGGTGAGTAGAGACCTCGCTATCACCTTGGTGCACGACGTCATCGCCCGGCTTTGTCCGGGCGATTTCGTATCGCAGCAATATCAGCGGCGCCTTGTTGCAGCGCATCGGCGCTGCCGAGCTCCCGAAACATTGCCGGGCGCTTTCGATTTTCCTAGAACCATCGTGCGACTGCGTTACACTTGGCTGACGTCGGGCAAGGGCACGCCATGAAACGTTATCTGATCTTCGCAGCCATCGGGCCGTTCATCGGCGGCTTCCTGTTGCTGCTCATGACCACCTATCAATCCGGCTACTGGACCGAGACCAATGGCGGCGAGGTGACGAAGCTGCTCGTCGTGTTCGTGAAGTCGCTGCAATACAATTATCTGTTCGGCATCGTGCCGTCGCTGATGTTCGGTGCGGTCGACGACATCCTGATGCATATGCGGCGGATCGCGCCGCTGGCGCGGATGCTGATCGTCGGCGCGGTCGCGTTCGTCGGCGCGGCGCTGACCTACGCCTCGCACGGCTCCGAAAGCGGCGCGGTGCAGTTCATCCTGTACGGGCTGGTCGGCTTCATCCCGGGCGTGATCACGTCCTGGCTGGCGCACAAATATGCCGAAGAGCTGTACGCGCCGGCGCAGCCGGCTTCGCAGCACTAAAGCGCGATGAGATTGGGTTGAACCGCCATCGCGCTTTAGCTCATTGTTTGAGCATGATCTTTTCGGAAAACCGCTTCACACTTTTCCGGATCATGCTCTAGACGCCAGTCGCAAGTGGGGGCGGGTCCCCCTTTCATGCAACTGTCATACGTGCGTCATGCAAATGTAGTCCCAATGTCATGTGCGCAGCAGGACCTTGCGACCTGCGCTGCGATCATGCGCAGTGGCAATGCCGATCTCGCGCCTGCCACTTAATTTGGAGCATTCGTTTTAGCCAGAGCCGCAGACAATCGGACGTCTGGGTTCTGGGAAAGGGGTTCTTTGTGGCAGATGCAAGCTTTAGCCTTCTGACGGGCAACAGTATCGAAACGCGCCTGGTCCGAGCGGGTGGCGTCATTTTTCGCGAGGGCGAACAAGCCAACGAGCTCTTCGTGATCAAGAGCGGCTACGTGCGCATCCAGGTCGGCAACAAGACCATGGCGGACCTGGCGCCTGACACGATCTTTGGCGAGATGGCATTGATCGACAACGAGCCAAGAAGTGCGACCGCCACGGCTCTCACGGATGTCGAACTCGTCCCGGTCTCGGAAAAGCAGTTTCTCTTCCTCGTGAGCCAGACGCCGCATTTTGCCCTGAAGGTCATGAGAACGCTGGCCCAGCGGCTCAGAACCATGAACAAGGGCGATTATTAAACGAGGCGAACAGAGCATCTCGCCAATTCACGCTTCGCGCGAATACCCTCTCGCTGATCGTTGCAAGCAAAACGGCGGACGTCTCCGTCCGCCGTCGCTTCGGCTTGACGCCGTCGGCGGCGCGCGGCGTGTGATGCGGCCTTGAAGGTGACACAGCGGTAATGTGAGGCAACTTGAACCGCCTGCCTGCGTTACCATCTGATGGCCATGCCCGAGGACGACATCTTCACGACCAGCGCCACGCGATCGCGGCCGCCCTTCGGCGGCGCGCAGGCGCGCGGCAAGGTCATCGATCAGGATGGGCGCGAACTCTCTGATAGCCCGCTGCATCCGCAGTTCGAAGGCTTCCAGTTCGACTTCCGCAACTCCGGCGCCAATCCGTTCGGCAATCTGACGCGCGAGGAGCGACTGGCGCGGCTGGAGATGATCGCAAAGCTGCTCGACGTCGCCTTCGTCGTGCCGGGCACCAATGTGCGCTACGGTATCGACGGGCTGATCGGCCTGATCCCCGTGGTCGGCGATATCATCACCACCGCGATCTCACTGTGGCTGGTGCGCGAGGCGCGGTTGCTGGGCGCACCCTGGCACATCACCGCGCGGATGCTTGCCAACGTCGCGGTCGACGGCGTGGTCGGCATGGTGCCGGTGGCGGGCGATGCCTTCGACGTCATGTTCCGCGCCAATATCCGCAATGTGCGGATGCTGCGGCGCTGGCTCGACAAGCAGCCGCGGCGCGCATAATCCGGACCCGAAGGGTCGCGTTAGCGCAAAGTGTGCAGCGGTTTTCCCTCGCGCCAAACGCAAGGCGTTTGCGCGGAGATTATGCGCAAACAAATCCCCCAAAACAAAAGCCCCCGGATCGGTCCGAGGGCTTTTCGTTAGGGTAGGAGCAGAAAGCTTATGCGGCGTCGGCGTCGGTCTGGGCCGGCTCGGGGCGCGGACGGCGCGGCAGCGGGAAGCCTTCGCTCTCATACAACGAACGGATGCCGTTCTGGTCGAAACGGGCTTCCTCGACCTGGAGATAGGCGCCGTTCAGCGAATCCGCCGGCAGCTCTTCCATCGCAAAGCGCACGGCTTCGGCGGCAGTGCCGAAACGGCGATAGGCGAAGCCGGCCCGCTTCTTCTTGCGGATCGCGGCAGGGAACAGTTCGGCGGACGTGTTATAGTTGAACGGACGCAGGGGACGCATGGTCGACGACCTCTTGTGTTCTTGGCATAGAGCGCGGCGAAAGGGATTTGGGGGGACGGCGACCTATAATCGGCGGCGCGCCGTACATGTCATTTCGATCCCTAATATAGGCCTCTTTGACAAAAATGCGACCCCAGAAGCGGCCCCGGCAAGGCACATGCTGAATCCGCGCATAGCACGCGATCGAGCAAAATAAGCCTATTCATTTCAATGGCTTGTGGCTCTCAAATCTTGTCGAGCCAGGCCAGGATCGCGACCACGATCAAAATCACCCCGAAAAGGCCCATTCCGGAGTGGCCGAGGCCATAGCCATAGCCGCGGATCCGGCCGCTATAGCCGCCCAGCAGGATAATCAGCAGGAGAATGATGAGGATCAGTCCAAGCGACATGGCGCCCTCCTCAGAACAGGCGGCAGCTGCACGGCGAGACGCCTACGGCCCCGCGATTTCAGAGCAAAGCACATTCCGGCCTGCGAGTCGTTAAGGCCACCTGCCGATCACGAGGATGTTGTTGGGCGCCGCGTCGGCTATTTCCTGTCTTCGTCGATCGGAAGCAGCTTCGTTTGCGCGCGCGGAAGGACGGCCGGGCCAAGCAAAACCCCGCGCGACCGGTTCTTGGTCGCGCGGGGCGGAAAATATGTTTGACAGGTCGGCGGATTATTCGGGCGCTTGGGCCCGCTGGCCGTTACTTCTTCTCGTTCAGCTTTAGCGCCGCCGAGTTGATGCAGTAGCGCAGGCCGGTCGGGCCGGGGCCGTCGTTGAAGACATGGCCGAGATGGCCGTCGCATTTCGAGCACAGCACCTCGGTGCGGATCATGCCGTGGCTGACATCGTGCTCCTCGTCGACATGGCTCTCGACCGCCGGCTTGGAGAAGCTCGGCCAGCCGCAGCCGGAGTCGAACTTCTGGTCGGACTCGAACAGGGTCTGCCCGCAGCCGGCGCAGACATAGATGCCCTTGCGCGGGTCATGCTCATATTCGCCGGTGAACGGGCGCTCGGTCGCCTTCTCCCGCAGCACGGCGTGCTGCATCGGCGTCAATTCCTTGCGCCACTCGGCCTCGCTCTTGCGGACCTTGCCGTCGGTTTTGGTATCGGACATGGAAACTCCCTTGTTGGTCGTCATTGCGAGGAGCCCGCGACAAATTTGCAATGCAATTTTGCGCCGAAGCGACGAAGCAATCCAGCGCTGCCGCAGGTTGGATTGCTTCGCGGAGCCTGTCATCCGACGGCGCTTCGCGCCGACCGGGTGGCCCGCAATGACGGAGACTATTCCCTCAGTTGGTGACCTTGGTGCTGCTCACCAGCGTCGGCTTCTCGATGTAGCTCTCCGCGAAGATCTTCTTCAGGTTCTCGACCTTCGGGATGTCGTTATAGGCAATATAGGGTTGGTTCGGGTGCAGCGTCAGATAGTCCTGATGGTAGCCCTCCGCCGGATAAAACGCCTCCAGCGCGCCGACCTTGGTGACGATCGGCTTCCGGTAGACCTTGGCCGCGTTGAGCTGGGCGATATAGGCGTCCGCGACCTTTTTCTGCTCGTCGCTGGTCGTGAAGATCGCCGAGCGATATTGCGTGCCGGAGTCGGGGCCCTGGCGATTCAGCTGGGTCGGGTCATGCACGACGGAGAAGAAGATCTGCAGGATCTTGCCGTAGGAGATCTTCTGCGGGTCGTACTTGATCTCGACCGATTCCGCGTGGCCGGTCGTGCCGGTCGACACCATGGAGTAGTCGGCATTCGCCTTGCTGCCGCCGGAGTAGCCGGACACCGCGCTGACGATGCCAGAAGTGTGCTGGAACACGCCCTGCACACCCCAGAAGCAGCCGCCGGCGAGCACCGCGGTCTTGATGCCGGTTTCCGGCGCGCTCGCGGCCGGCGGCGGGATGACCACGGCGTCCTCGGCGGCAAGTGCGGGCGCGACGGCAAAAGCGGCGACGGCCAGCGCGCCGATCGCGGCGGCGCAAAGCGAAAGGCGGCTGAGGGAGCTCTTGGGCATGGGTTCCTCGTGGGATCGCAATTGGGGGCCAGTCTAGAGCGGGAGCCGGCATTGGCAAACCAGGCCGGGCTGCTCCGACGCTTCAAAATACGGGCGACGGAGCGTTTTGTTACGGCGCCGGCCACACGGTTTCGTGAATAAATCGCGGTCGTCCAAGGCCTTACGCGGCTCTCATCAGGCGCGCGTCGTGTGACCCGTTGGCGCGCAATCACCGAAGGTGCGGTGAGAGCTACACCACGATGCTGAGCCGTTTTGCGGCGCGCGTGATCCCGGTGTACAGCCAGCGTGCGCGCGAGTCCTGGAACGCAAAGCTCTCGTCGAACAGCACGACGTCGTCCCATTGCGAGCCCTGCGACTTGTGCACGGTCAGCACATAGCCGTAGTCGAATTCGTCATAGGGCTTGCGCTGCTCCCACGGAACGCCCTCGACGCCGCCGTCAAAGCACTCGCCGCGCACCGAGACCTTGGTGACCTTGTAGCCGAAATCCTCATCCGGCATCACGCGCATGGTGATGATCCTGGATTTCGATTGCGCGCGCGCCTTGACCCGCCAAAGCCCGCCGTTGAACAGGCCCTTCTTGCGGTTGTTGCGCAGGCAGACCAGCTTGTCGCCGGCAACCGGCAAGGGATCCTCGATGTTCTGCCGCTGCCGCACCCGCATGTTGTAGGCGCGGCGGGTGTTGTTGCGGCCGACCAGCACCTGGTCGGCGCTCATCACGCGGTCCGGATCCAGCTCCTTGCGCGACACCACCTCGCTCTCGCCATGGCGGCCGATCTCGAGCTCGCGGCCCTCGCGGATGTCCATCGACATCCGCACGATCGGATCGTCCTGCGCCTGGCGGTGCACCTCGGTCAGCATCGCGTCGGGCTCGGCATCGGTGAAGAAGCCGCCGCCCTGGATCGGCGGCAATTGCGCGGGGTCGCCGAGCACCAGCAGCGGGCAGTCGAACGACATCAAATCGCGACCGAGCTCGGCATCGACCATCGAGCATTCGTCGATCACGATCAGCTTCGCCTTCGAGGCCGGCGCGTCGTCCCACAATTCGAAGCTCGGCTGCTCGACGCCGGACTCGCGGGCGCGATAGATCAGCGAATGGATGGTGGAGGCGCTATCGCAACCCTTGTTGCGCATGACGAGCGCCGCCTTGCCGGTGAAGGCCGCGAATTTGACCTCGCCGTCGACGCCTTCGGCGATGTGGCGGGCGAGCGTGGTCTTGCCGGTTCCGGCATAGCCGAACAGGCGGAACACCGGCGGCGTCGCGCCCTTGCCCGGCTTGGCCTTCAGCCAGTCGGCAACGGCTTTCAGCGCGGAGTCCTGATGCGGCGTGAACGTTGTCATGGGGCTTTCGGAGCGGTGAACGCGCGACCGATAACGCCGCGACTCACGCCAGCACAAGCTAAACATTCATGCGTTCCGATCAAGCGGCTTCCGCTGCACGGAATTGGAGTTTCGCCCCCGAGGCTGGACTCGGTTTGCGCCGGCACTAGACTGACCGAAAAAGAACAAACGGTCGGGGACGCGACCTTGGGAGTGACTCCATGAAATTCGGCATTTTTTACGAGCTGCAACTGCCGCGCCCCTGGAACGATGGCGACGAGCTCAGGCTCTACCAGAACGCGCTGGCACAATTGGAAACCGCCGACCGGCTCGCTTACGACTACGCCTGGGTCGTCGAGCACCACTTCCTCGAAGAGTATTCGCACTCGCCGGCGCCGGAATCCTTCCTCGCCGCCGCGAGCCAGCGCACCAAGAACATCCGGCTCGGCCACGGCATCTTCCAGCTCACCACCAATCATCCCGCGCGCGTCGCCGAGCGGGTCGCGGTGCTCGATCTGCTCTCTAACGGCCGCTGCGAGTTCGGCATGGGCGAGAGCGCCTCGATCACCGAGCTGACGCCGTTCGGCCGCGACATGGAAACCAAGCGCGAGGTGTTCGAGGAGGCTGTCGAAGCGATCTTCCCGATGTTCACCAAGGTCGGCACCGAGCATCGCGGCAAGTACTTCGACATCCCCTTGCGCAATGTCGTGCCGAAACCGGTGCAGAAGCCGCATCCGCCGCTCTGGATGGCGTGCTCGCAGTTGCCGACGATCGAGCGCGCCGGGCAGAACGGATTTGGCGCGCTCGGCTTCCAGTTCGTCAGCGCCGAGGCGGCGCACGCCTGGGTGCACGCGTATTACAACGCGATCACCAAGCGGCTGAAGAAGCTTGCCGACTACGAGATCAATCCCAACATGGCGCTGGTCTCGTTCTTCATGTGCGCGAAGACCGATGAGGAAGCGCGCAAGCGCGCCGACGGCGCGACCTTCTTCCAGTTCGCGCTGCGCTATTACGGTCAGGCGCAGAACCGGCAGCGCCCGGCGCCCGGCACCGTCAACATGTGGGACGAGTACAACAGGTGGAAGCGCGAGAATCCGGACGCGCAGGAGGCTGCGCTGCGCGGCGGCCTGATCGGCTCGCCGGAGACGCTGCGCAAAAAGCTGCGGCGCTTCCGCGCGTCGCATATCGATCAGGTGATCCTGCTCAACCAGGCCGGCAAGAACACCCATGAGCATATCTGCGAGTCGCTCGAATTGTTCGGGAAGGAAGTGATGCCGGAGTTCCAGCACGATCCCGAGCACGATGCGTGGAAGAAGGGTGTGCTTGATGGCTCGATCCAGCTCGAGGAGATCGATACCCAGGCATTCTCGGACCGCTATGGTAAACTCGCGGTCAATGTCGGCCCGAAGACCGCAGCCGCGGGCTGATCGATTCCTGAAGCTTGGGCTCTGATTGAATCAGAGCCCAAGCTCCAAAATTCTTGTTTATTCTTGTTTGACGCGTTTTCGTCACGCGAACCGGCATCCACTTCGCTCGAAAACGCTCCAGTGCAGCGACCTCGCGTTTCCGTGAGGAAAATAATTCGCTACGCGCGATCCACGCTTTAAAAGAAACGACCCGCGCGATGCCCGCACCGAAGTGTAGGCATCGCTATTTTTGTGCGGCGCTCGACAGCTTCATTCGCGCGCCCCATCATCCTGACATCGCATGATCGTGCAGCGCGATAGCGCGCTTGGTCGTCAGGAGATTCTTGGAATGAAGCGTCGTGAGTTCCTCCAACTGTCGCTCGTCACAGCCGCCTCCGTTGCGCTGTCACGGCGCGCGCAGGCCCAGACGGACGCGAAGGAAATTCGTATCGGCTACCAGAAGAACGGCGTGCTCGTTATCACGCGCCAGCGCGAGGCCTTGGAAAATCATTTCAAGCCGCAGGGCATCAGCGTGAAATGGGTCGAATTCTCCTCGGGCCCGCCGTCAAGACCCGCGACATCACCAAGACCAACTCGTTCTACATCGCCAACCGCGACTTCGCCCGGAATCGCGGCGCGATCCTGCAGCAGATCGTCGATGTCACGACATCGACCGCCGCATGGGCGCAGGCGCATCCGGATGAGGTCGCGAAATCGCTGGCTGCCGTCACTGGTGTGCCGCTCGATATCCAGACCATCGCGGCGCGGCGGGCGGGCTTCTCGGTCGGACCCGTGACCGACGACATCATTGCGACCCAGCAGGGCGTCGCCGACCGCTTCTTCAAGCTGGGCCTGATTCCAAAGCAGATCGTGATCCGCGACATCGTCTGGCGCAATCCCCAGACCTGATCGGCGCGCCTTGGTCAGTTCAATACAGAGGACATTGCCATGACGCGTTTATTTCGACGCTGGATTGCCCGCGCGGTGCTGTCGGCCAGCATCGTGGCCGCCACCGTGGGCGCCTCCTATAGCCAGGAGAAGGTCGTCCGCATCGGCTATCAGAAGTACGGCAAGCTGGTGCTGCTGAAGAGCAAGGGCTCGCTGGAGGAAAAGCTGAAGGCGGTCGGCTACAAGGCGGTGTGGACCGAGTTTCCGTCCGGCCCGCCGCTGCTCGAAGCGCTCAATGTCGGCGCGATCGATTTCGGCAACACCGGCGAAGCGCCGCCGATTTTCGCGCAGGCCGCCGGTGCGCCGATACAGTACGTCGCCTATGAGCCGCCGGCGCCGAAAGGCGAGGCGATCCTGGTGCCGAAGGACAGCCCGATCAAGTCGGTGGCTGAGCTGAAGGGCAAGAAGGTCGCGCTGAACAAGGGCTCCAACGTCCACTATCTCCTGGTGAAGGCGCTGGAGAAAGCCGGCGTCAAATATTCCGAGATCGAGCCGGTGTTCCTGGCGCCCGCTGACGCGCGCGCGGCGTTCGAGCGCGGCGCGGTCGATGCATGGGTGATCTGGGATCCGTTCCAGGCAGCGGCAGAGGCTGCGACCGGCGCGCGCACCATCGCCGATGGGGCCGGCATCGTCGCCAACTATCAGTTCTACTTCGCCTCGAAGAAGTTTTTGCAGACCGACCCGAAGATCGTCGAGCTCGTGCTGGCGCAGCTGAGCGAGGTCGATGACTGGGCCAAGGGCGATATTCACGCCGTTGCCGAACAACTGGCGCCGAGCATCGGCCTGTCGGTGCCGGTGGTGGAGGTTGCGTTGAAGCGGCAGGCCTACGGCATCAAGCCGGTCACCGACACCGTGATCGCGGATCAGCAACAGGTCGCCGACACGTTCTTCGCGCTCGGCCTGATCCCCAAACAAATCAAGATTTCCGACGTCGCATGGAGGCCGGGCACGTGAGCACCCCAAATAACGCCAACATCCTCTGGTTCCTGCCGACCCACGGCGACTGCTGCTATCTCGGCACGTCGATCGGCGGCCGCGAGGTGAACTTCAATTATCTGCGCCAGATTGCGCAGGCCGCGGACCAGCTCGGCTATTACGGCGTGCTGCTGCCGACGGGGCGGAGCTGCGAGGACTCGTGGGTGGTGGCGTCAGCCGTCGCACCCTGGACCGAGCGCCTGCGCTATCTCGTGGCGGTCAGGCCCGGCTTGCAGTCGCCGAGTGTCGCCGCACGCATGACCGCGACGCTGGACCGGCTGTCGAACGGCCGTCTCCTGATCAACGTCGTCACCGGCGGCGATCCGATCGAGAACAAGGGCGACGGTATTTTCCTCGACCACGACGAACGCTACGCGGTGACACGCGAGTTCCTGAATGTCTACAGCGATCTGTTGGCGGGCAAGACGGTCAATGTTGAAGGCAAGCACATCCGGATCGAGGACGGCCGCCTGCTGTTCAATCCGGTGCAATCGCCGCGGCCGCCGCTGTATTTCGGCGGCTCCTCGGACGCCGGCATCGACGTCGCGGTCGACGCCGTCGACAAATACCTGACCTGGGGCGAGCCGCCGGCGCAGGTCGCCGAGAAGATCGCCAAGGTCAAGGCCGTGGCGGCGCAGCGCGGCCGCAAGCTGTCGTTCGGCATCCGCCTGCACGTGATCGTACGCGAGACCAATGCCGAAGCGTGGCGCGCCGCTGACGAACTGATCCAGTACGTCACCGACGACACCATCGTTGCCGCGCAAAAGATCTTTTCGCGGATGGACTCCGTCGGCCAGCAGCGGATGGCGCAACTGCACGGCGGCCGCCGCGACCAGCTCGAGATCAGCCCGAACCTGTGGGCCGGCGTCGGGCTGGTGCGCGGCGGGGCCGGTACCGCGCTGGTCGGCGATCCGCAGACAGTCGCCGCGCGGATCAAGGAGTATCAGGACATCGGCGTCGATACCTTCATCATGTCCGGTTACCCGCATCTCGAGGAAGCCTATCGCTTCGCCGAGCTGGTGTTCCCGCTGCTGTCGCTGGCGCAACCCGGCAATGTGACGCCGATCCGCGTCAACACCGGGCCGTTCGGTGAGACCATCGGCAACGACTACCGTCCGCAGAAGCAGGCATCGCAATCATGAGCTTGATCGATTCACTACCACGCGTCGGCGCACCAAAACTCCCGAGGGTCGACGGCCTGATCCCCTGGATCGTGCCGCTGGCGATCGTCCTGGTCTGGCAGCTTGCCTGCGTCACCGGTTTTGTTCCCTCGCGCGTGCTGCCGGCGCCGAGCGATGTCGCGCTGGCCGGATGGAAGCTGCTGCTGTCAGGTGAGCTGATCCGCAATATCTGGGTCAGCTTCTGGCGCGCCTCGATCGGCTTTTTGATCGGCGGCGGCATCGGCTTCGCGTTTGGCCTTGCCAACGGTCTGTCGCAACTGTCGGCAAAACTCACCGACACCACGCTGCAGATGGTGCGCAACATTCCGCATCTGGCGCTGATCCCGCTCGTCATCCTGTGGTTCGGCATCGACGAGTCGGCAAAACTGTTCCTGGTCGCGCTCGGCGTGTTCTTCCCGATCTATCTCAACACGCTGCACGGCATCCGCACCGTCGATCCGCAGCTGATCGAGATGGGCCGCATCTACGGCATGACCGACGGCGAGCTGTTCCGCCGGGTGATTTTCCCGGGCGCGCTGCCCTCGATCTTCGTCGGTCTGCGCTTTGCGCTCGGCATCATGTGGCTCACTTTGATTGTCGCCGAGACCATCGCGGCCTCGTCGGGCCTCGGCTACATGGCGATGCAGGCGCGTGAATTCATGTTGATCGACGTCGTCGTGCTATCGATCCTGATCTACGCCTTGCTCGGCAAGCTCGCCGACAGCGCCTCGCGGGCTCTGGAGCGGCTGACCCTGTCGTGGCATCCCGCTTTCCAGAACAAGTGAGAATGAGAATGCAAGAAGCGTTTCGTTTTCAGTCCGTTGACGCTGAGCCGGTTGACCGCGCCGACATCGGCGTGCAGGCGCGGCAGTTGCGGCGAGGATCGGAAGGCGCGACCCGCGGCCTGTCGCTGACCATCCGCAGCCTGCGCAAGGCGTTCGGCGACAATGAGGTGCTGCGCGGCATCGATCTGCACATCCCGGCCGGCCAGTTCGTCGCGATCGTCGGCCGCAGCGGCTGCGGCAAGAGCACGCTGCTGCGCCTGATCGCCGGCCTCGACGCGCCGACGGCGGGAAGCATCGCCTTCGGCGAACAGCCGCGGGCGCAGGACGTCCGCGTCATGTTCCAGGAGCCGCGCCTGCTGCCCTGGGCGCGGGTGCTGTCCAATGTCGAGGTGGGTCTGGGGCGCGAGCGCTCGTCGGCCGACGCGCAGGCGCGCGCCGAGCGCGCGCTGGTCGAGGTGGGCCTCGCCGAGAAGCGCGGGCAGTGGCCGTCGGTGCTCTCGGGCGGCCAGAAGCAGCGTGTCGCGCTGGCGCGGGCGCTGGTCAGCCAGCCCCGTGCGCTGGCATTCGACGAACCGCTCGGTGCGCTCGACGCGCTGACGCGCATTTCGATGCAGCAATTGCTGGAGCGGGTCTGGCGCGACCAGGGCTTTACCGCGATCCTGGTGACGCATGACGTCGCCGAGGCGGTCGCGCTCGCCGACCGCGTGCTTGTCATCGAGGACGGCCGCATCGCGCAGGATGTCACGATCGATCTGCCGCGGCCGCGCCGGCGCGGTTCGGCCGAGCTCGCCGCGCTGGAAGGCGAGATCCTGAAGCATCTGCTCGAAGGCAGCGAAGATACTCTGTGAGGTCGCCATGAATTCCGCCGTCCGCAATGTTTCGATCGAGCCCGCGGTTGAGGCCGCTGAATTCCGCGGCGCGATGCGTCATCTCACGGGCGGCGTCAGCGTCATCACGGCCGGCCGGGGCAAGGAAATTTCGGGCATGACGGTGACCTCGGTGTCGTCGCTCTCGGTCGAGCCGCCGTCGCTGATCGTCAGCATCAACCGCGCCGCCTCGTCATGGCCGCTGATCGCGCGCCATCGCGTATTCGGTATCAACATCCTGACCGCAGATCAGCTCGACCTTGCCGAGCGCTTTACCGGCAAGGGCGGCCTGAAGGGCGCGGACCGGTTCGCCGGGGTCGAATGGACCACGCGCGCCTCGGGCGTCCCGCTGCTGGTCGGGGCGTTGGCCGCGATCGACTGTGAGGTCGAGGAGGTCATCGAACGGCATTCGCACGCGATCGTCATCGGCCGCGTGCTCGATGTGATCGCATCGGAGCGCACCGCCGCGCTGGCGTATTGGCACGGCGAATATGTCGCGATCGACCGCGACGAAGACGCCGCCAGACTGGCTGAGGTCAGCCTGCCGTCGCGTCACGTTCACGCCCGGGGCGCGCGCTAGCGCTGTGTTTGTTCGGATCCGGTCCTAATCCATGATCGCGGTGAGCGTCGCCGGGCTGTCGATGACCACGGTGCTGCCGCGGACGCCGTACCAGACCGCCTGGACGGTCTGAGGCGCGTTGCCCAGCGGAATGCCGACCACGAGCGTTGTCGGGATGCGGCCCGTGCTCGACGGGGCCGCTTCATTGTAGGTAAAGCTCGCCGTGACCGTCGAGACTGCGCCATTGAGGGTGATGCCGAACGTGCCGCCCGGAATATCGGTGCCCGTGGCGTAGGGCATTGGAACGTTGAGGATGATGATCGCGGTGGTGCCGACGCCCTCGGGGATCGTCAGGGTGAGGCCTTGCATCGGTGTGAAAGTCGAGGAGCTGGTGGACAGGGTGCCGGCGGTCTGCGCGTAAAGGGCCATTTCTCTCTCCAGTTGTTAAAGAACGTGAAAACAATAGGAGATTGAGTAAGGCAATTGGCCGCAAGATTCAAGGGATGACCGGCGGCGGGGCCTGCGCGGCATGTTGGCCGTGGCGCTTTCCCGGCAAGCGCACTAAAAGCCCGGGATGTTTCGGAGACGTGACGGTTCGATGAAGCGCCTGGGAACCTGGCTGTTCTACCTCGTCGGCGCGATCGCCGTCGCTTATCTTGCGCTCTATGCGTATGCGACGTTCAGCGGACGCGACATCACGCCGGGCGATCCGATCCGGATCTTCCGCAAGCCCGACGCGCCCAGCTATTCGTGAGGCGAGGCGATTGCGGCGGCGCCGCTTTCCCTTTCTCAGCCGGCGCTGGCCATGCGCTGATAGTCGGGCGGGCCATTGCCGGCCGGGGTGATGGGGATGCCGCCGTCGGCATATTCGTTCAGCTTGTTGCGCAGCGTACGGATCGAGATGCCGAGGATGTTGGCGGCATGGGTGCGGTTGCCGAGGCAGTGCTTCAGCGTTTCCAGGATCAGGTCGCGTTCGACGTCGGCGACGGTGCGGCCGACCAGCGCGCGGGTGACCTGCTCGGCGGCAAGGGTGGCGTGCGCCACCGCAGGCGCGGTCTTGGCGAGGTCGAGGCGGTCGCCGTCGGGGGTGAGGATCGCGTCCGCACCGATCTCGTCGCCCTGCGCCATCAGGACCGAGCGATGGATGGTGTTCTCGAGCTCGCGGACGTTGCCCTGCCAGCGGTTCGCGGTCAGGACGCGGCGGGCGTCGGCCGAAACCGGCCGGACCGCCACGCCGTTGGCCTCGGCATATTTCTTGGCGAAATGCTGAGCCAGCTCGAGGATGTCGGCCGGGCGGTCGCGCAGCGGCGGAATCTTCAGGTTGACGACGTTGAGGCGGAACAGCAGGTCCTCGCGGAAAGAGCCCTCGCGCACGGCCTCCGATAGATTGCGGTTCGAGGTCGCGATGATGCGGATGTCGACCGGAACGGGCTTGGTGCCGCCGACGCGGTCGATCACGCGCTCCTGGATCGCGCGCAATAGTTTTGATTGAAGGCGGACGTCCATCTCGGAGATTTCGTCGAGCAATAGCGTGCCGCCGGTCGCTTCCTCGAACTTGCCGATGCGGCGCGCCACCGCGCCGGTGAAGGCACCCTTCTCATGCCCGAACAGCTCGGATTCCAGCAGATGCTCCGGGATCGCTGCGCAGTTGATCGAGATGAACGGCCGCTTGGCGCGGGCCGAGCGGGAGTGGACATAGCGCGCCAGCACCTCCTTGCCGGTGCCGGACTCGCCGGTGATCATGACGGAGGCGTCGGAGCCGGCGATCTGCTGCGCCAGCTTGATCACCCGGCCCATCGCCTCGTCGCGATAGATCAGGTCGCGGGCGTCGTTGGCGACCGCGGCCAGGACAGCTGCGATCAGCTCGGGGTCGGGCGGCAGCGGGATGTATTCCTTGGCGCCGGCATGGATCGCGGCGACTGCGGCGCGGGCGTCGTTGGAGATACCGCAGGCGACGATCGGGACGTGGATGTGTTCGGCCTCGAGCCGCATCACGAGGTCGCGGATGTCGAGGCCGACATCGACCAGCAGGAGGTCGGCGCCCTTGCCGCCGCGCAGCACGTTCATCGCCTGCTCGATGGTTTCGGCGTGGGTCACCGAGGCGCCGTTGTCCATCGCGATCTTGGTCGCGGTCGTGAGCTGGCCCTTCAGGGTGCCAACGATGAGAAGCCGCATGATGATCTCCTGTTGGTCTGGTCGCGCAGGTTCCGCGCGCTACTGTTGAGTTCGTTTAAGAGCGTTCTGCCTTGATGATTTCGGTCATGGTCACGCCGAGCTTGTCTTCCACCAGCACCACTTCGCCACGCGCCACCAGGCGGTTGTTGACGTAGATGTCAATCGCCTCGCCGACGCGGCGGTCGAGTTCGAGCACGGTGCCCGGTCCGAGCTTCAGCAGATCGCCGACGTCCATCTTGGAGCGGCCGAGCACCGCCGAGACCTGCACCGGCACGTCGAACACGGCCTCGAGATCGGCCGCAATGCGCGCGGCATGTTCGTCTTCATTGTAGCCGATGTCGTCGATCGCGGGCGCGTCGGCGGCGTTGAGATCGGGAAGCGGGACGTGGGTGTCGGTGTCGCTCATGGTTCAGTCCTCAATCGCCTTCAGCCGGTCTGGCCGCGGGACGCCAAATAGCGCCCGACGAGTTCGTTGATCTTGCCTTCGATCGCGGCGCGCTCCAGCACCACGCCGCCGTCGGCCCATTCGATCCGGCAGTCGCCGGTCGCAATCGTGGGCTCGGCCAGGATTACCAGCCGGCCCTGGAAGCCGCTCTGCGCCGCCATCCGCTCGATATTGTCGTGCGCCGCCTCGTAGAGCGCGTCACTGATGCGGACCACGAGATGCGGCGTCGCCACCAGATGCGAGAAGCAGTCGGAGACCAGTGCGGTGATCTCGCCGAGCGGCTCGCGCGCAACCAGTTCGGAGCAGAGCTTGCGGGCGACCGCGACCGCGACGTCGACCGCCTCGGTCTCCATCCGCGTCTCGATGCCGGCAAAGCGCGCGGCGATGCCCTTGATCGCGGTGCCGATCTCTTCCAGCGCTAGCGCCGCGCGGCGGTCGCTCTCGACCTTGGCCTCGCGCAGCGCGGCCTCATAGCCGGCGCGATAGGCCCGCGCCTCGGCGTCGGCGACCTTCTGCGCGACCTCGGCCGGGGTCGGCGCACGCTCGCGCGAGCGGTCCGGCGCCGAGAAGTCGGTGTCGAACAGGAATTTTGCGGGCGCGGCCATCAATACACCAGCTCGTCGTCGGCGCGGTTCTTGGTCAGCGTGATCTCGCCGCGGGCGGCGAGGTCCTTGGCGAGGTTGACCAGCAGCGCCTGTGCCTCGTCGACGTCGCGCAGCCGCACCGGGCCCATCGCGGCCATGTCGTCCATCAGCATCTTGCCGGCGCGGGACGACATGTTGCCGAGGAAGAAGCTGCGCACCTCCTCATTGGCGCTCTTCAGCGCGACGCCGAGCTTGTCCTTGTCGATGTTGCGCATCAGCGTCTGGGCCGAGGCGGCATCGAGCTTGATCAAATCGTCGAAGGTGAACATCAGCGCCTTGATGCGCTCGGCGGATTCGCGGTTTTCCTCTTCCAGCGAGGTGATGAAGCGGGTCTCGGTCTGGCGGTCGAAATTGTTGAAGATCTCGGCCATCACCTCGTGGGCGTCGCGGCGGCGGGTCTGCGACAGGTTCGACATGAACTCGGTGCGCAGCGTCTGCTCGACGCGCTCGATGACTTCCTTCTGCACCGCTTCCATCCGCAGCATGCGGCCGACCACGTCGAGCGCGATGTCCTCGGGCAGGATCGCGAGCACGCGCGCGGCGTGCTCCGGCTTCAGCTTCGACAGCACCACGGCGATGGTCTGCGGGTACTCGTTCTTCAGGTAGTTGGCGAGCACCTCTTCCTGCACGTTGGAGAGCTTCTCCCACATGTTGCGGCCGGCGGGCCCGCGGATCTCGTCCATGATGCCGGAGACGCGTTCGGCCGGCAGGTATTGCTGCAGCAGCCGTTCGGTGGCGTCGAAATTGCCCATCAGCGCGCCGGAGGCCGACATCCGCGACACGAATTCCAGCATCAGGTCCTCGACCACGTCGGCCTCGACGGTGCCGAGCGTCGACATATGGACCGACAGCTCGCGGACCTCCTCGTCGTCGAGCATCGACCAGATCTTGCCGCCATACTGCTCGCCGAGCGCGAGCATCAGGATCGCCGCGCGTTTCGGGCCGGGCAACGGCTTGCCCTTGGGCCGGGCGCTTTGCCGGTTCGCCAGCGTCGAGAGGACGGTGGCGATGTCGTTGGCGTTGGTGGTCTGCGGTACGGCGGCCATGTCAGTTCTCTACCGGCTCGCTCAGCCATTGACGGACGATGGAGACGGTTTCGTTCGGATTGCGTTCGGCAAGCTCGCCGACCCGGTGCACGGCCTGGGCGTGGACCTGGCCCTGGATCTGGGCGACGTCGATCAGTTGCGCCGCGCCGCTGCCGCTCGGGATCAGCGCCTGGCTAGGCGTGCTCTCGGCATGGGCTTCGGCGAGCACCGGCACGCCGACGCCGACCAGCGCCGGAATGACGTCGGCCGCCACAATGCGCTTGACCAGCGGGCGGACCACCATGAACAGTACGACCAGGCCGAGCATCATCATGACGCCGAGCTCGATGACGTACATCACGTCATCCTTGGTGAATTGCAGCATGCCGAGCAGGCCGGTCGGCTCGGCGATCGGCTGCGCGGCGGGCGGCTCGGCGAAGCGGAGGTTGACCACCTCGACCTGGTCGCCGCGCTTCTGGTCGAAGCCGATCGCGGGACGAACCAGGGCGGCGATGCGGTCGAGCTGCTCCTTGGTGCGGTCCTGGTAGACCATCTCGCCTTTTTCGTTCTTGGAATAGCTGCCGTCGACCAGCACCGCGACCGAGATGCGGTTGACGCGGCCGGCCTCGGTCACCTCGGTCTTGGTGGTGCGGGAAATCTCGTAATTGTTGGTCTCTTCGCTCTTCTTGCTCTGGTCGCGGGCGCGGGCGGCGTTGTCCTGGTTCTGGTTGCCCGGCAGCTCGTTGGCGACCGTGACCTGGCCGGAATTGTCGGCGGTGAGGCTACTTTCCTCGCGGGTCTGGGTCGAGCGCAGCACCCTTCCTTCGGGGTCGAACTTGTCCGAGGTCTGGGTGATCTTGTTGTAGTCGAAGTCGGCGGAGAGCTGGACGCGGGCGCGCCCGGCGCCGACCACCGAGGAGACGATGTCCTCGACCTGCTTGCGCATCCGCTTCTCGAACGCGGTGCGGCGCTCGTCACCGACCGCCGCGTCGGCGTCGGACGCGGCGCCATCGGCCAAGAGCTGCCCGGCCTCGTCGACGATCGAGACCCGTTGCGGCTTCAATCCGTTGACCGCGGAGGCGACGACGTGACGGATTGCCCGGACCTGCTGCGGTTCCAGCGCGCCGCGCACCCGCAGCACGATCGAGGCCGAGGGCTCCGGCGTCTCGCGCGAGAATAGCGGCTTTTCCGGCAGCACGAGGTGGACGCGCGCGGCCTGGACGCGGTCGATGGCGCGGATGGTGCGGGCGAGCTCGCCCTCCAGCGCCCGCAAATGATTGATGTTCTGGACGAAGCTCGTGGTGCCGAGCGCGTCGGACTTGTCGAAGATCTCGTAGCCGACGCCGCCGCCCTTGGGCATGCCGCCCTCGGCGAGCTTCATTCGCAGCCGCGTCACCTTGTCCTTCGGCACCATGATCGCAGCGCCGTCACTGCGCAGCTCGAACGGGATCGCCTGGCGCTCCAACTCCTTGACAATGGCCGAGGAATCTTCGGTCGACAGATCGGTGAAGAGGGTGGTCATCTGCGGCGTGGTGACGCGCATGATGACGAAGGCGAAGAAGCCGATCAGGGCTGCGGTGACCGCAATCATGGCCGCGAGACGGGCCGCACCAAGACCTCTCAGGAAAGCAACCAGACTTTGCACCAACGGCCCCCAGGGATTCGGCCCACGCGGGTCCGACTGGGCAAATATTGCCTAGGGTATGGTTTCCATCTGGTTAACGAAGGTTAAGGACCGAGGCAAAATCGCGGACATGAAAAAAACCGGCTTCGCAAAGCGAGACCGGTTTTCGTCAAATACCACGGGTATTGGCAGGATTTACTGCCGGTACTGCTGGATACGCGTGGTGCGCAGTCCGGCCAGACCATGCTGATCGATCGAGAACTGCCAGGAAAGGAATTCATCGACGGTCAATGTGTAGCGGCTGCAGGCTTCCTCAAGGGAAAGCAGGCCGCCGCGGACCGCAGCGACAACTTCGGCCTTGCGGCGGATGACCCACCGCTTGGTACCGGGGGCCGGCAAATCCGCAATCGTTAACGGGCTGCCGTCAGGCCCGATGACGTATTTCACCCTCGGGCGATGGGGTTCTGTCATGGCGTACTCACAAACTCTCAACCACTGAACTCGCAAGAGGTAACCTACGCCCACCGGTTTAAAATTTGCCTAAGCCCAAGCGTCCAATACGAATCTCGTTGGAACGGCCGGGAACAGGGGGCTGATTGGCGGGTCGAGGGGTCGGTACGATGCAGTTTTCTTCAGACTGCCGAGCAAGCGCCACCCCTTCCCTAACCCTCCCCACAAGGAGGAGGGAACCCATCCGCCGGTGCGTCCCTAATGGGTGATCGGTTGCGTGACGCGAGATGAAGCACGTCAGTCAGGCTCACCCCTTGCGGGGGAGGGAGGGGTGGCCCCGGGCGAAATGATCGACCTGAAACTTGTTTCAGCAATCTCGTTGCGCGTCACACCATGTGTCGAATGATTGCCGGACGGCATCATGGTCACATTTCTTTGACGACCGCGACAGAGGCGAGCCGTAACGAGGCGCTCGCGCGTGCGTAGGAGAAGGGTGTCCGCTCATCGCAGATGGGCGCGGTTTCCAATCCTTCCATCCGAGCCCTTATCATGATGATGAACAGACGCACTTTCTCGACCGCCTTGCTTGCCGGCGCGGCGGCGTCACTGGTATCCACGCGCGGCATGGCCGCAACCACGCCGCCGGTGAAGGCGCGCAACGTCGTGCTGGTGCATGGCCTGTTCGCCGACGGCTCGTGCTGGTCCGAGGTCATTCCGCGATTGCAGGTGGCCGGGCTCAATGTGACGTCGGTGCAAAATCCGCTGACTACGCTGCCGGAAGCGGTCGCCTCGGCGCAGCGTGTGCTGGATCGCCAGGATGGTCCGACCGTTCTGGTCGGCCATTCCTTCTCCGGAATGATCGTCACCGAAGCCGGCATGCATCCGAATGTTTCGGCGCTGGTCTATGTCGCCGCGCGCGCACCCGATGCGGATGAGGACTACACGGCGCTGGCAAAAACCTATCCGACGCCGCCTGCAAGCGCGGGCATCGTGTTCGATGGCGACGAGGGCCGGCTGAGCGAAGAAGCCTTCCTGCGCGATTTCGCCGGCGACCTGCCGGCAGCGAAGGCCAAGGTGCTCTATGCGGTGCAGCAGCCGTTCCACAAGCAACTGCTGGCAGGCAGGACCAGCCATGCGGCCTGGCGCAGCAAGCCGAGCTACTACGCGGTCTCCACGGAGGACCGTACCATCAATCCCGATCTCGAGCGCTTCATGGCGAAGCGGATGGGCGCCACCACGATCGAGGTGAAGGCCAGCCATCTCGCGCTGATCTCGCAGCCCGACGCGATTGCGCGGCTGATCCTCGACGCCGCGGGACGGCCGGAGTGAGCGTCGGCCGCAAGCGCGCTTCAGCGCGCGACCGCTGCTCCCGCTCGCGATAAGGAAAACGGCCCCGGGAATTTGGAGATGCTCCCAAAAACCGAAGCTTGAACGGAATGGTTTCCTCGACGACGCGCGTGCGTCGGAACGATGTTCGGCACCGTTAGAATTTTCATCAAGGGCGGTACGTTCGCGACGGCAACGTCTGTCAGCACAGGCTGGAAGCGGACAACCCATTCAGCCTTTGCGACGAAAGTAGCCTGTTCGATCACGGCGTCGGCACCGCCGAGCAATGCCGTGATGGTGCGACCGGTCAATTTCTGCGCACAGCGTCGGTCGTGCTTGACGCCAAAGGTGCGCCGGATCGCGTTGGTCTCGGAGGCGCAAGATCCTGGATAAAATCTCTCAGTGCCTCGGTATCGAACGGCTTGCGGAGTATTCTTAGACTTGGCGGAGCTGCTTTTGCGGCATCGCTGTAACCGGTTGTAAGGGCTATCGGCAAACCGGGGTACCGCGACCGAACTTCTCTCGCGAGCCCGACGCCATCGATGGTCCCTGGCATGACGATATCGCTGAAGACGAGATCGATCTTTGTGCCGGCATCGAGCAATTTCAATGCCGCTTCGGCTGAATCTCGATAGATGGTTTCGTAGCCCAGATGCTCGAACAGCGAGGATGTCACATCCGCCACTTCGGGGCTGTCGTCGACAACGAGAACCGTTTGACGCTGCGGCTGCCTCGGCCTTGCCCGGGTAGCGGCGAGCTCTTTGCTGGTGATTTGCTCGTCTGCACAGGACGGCAAATAGATTGTAATCGTCGTTCCTTGTCCAACCTTGCTGTCTGCCGTCACCGTTCCGCCCGCCTGGTGCGCAAAACCATAAACCTGCGACAAACCGAGCCCGGTCCCTTTGCCGACCTCTTTGGTCGTGAAAAATGGATCGAACATCTTGGACAGAAGATTTGGCGGAATACCGGTGCCCGTATCGCCAAGTGTTATCGCAAAGAAGACCCTCCCACGGCCGTCGCCGCCGGTTTCCTGATCTGCGGTCACCGCGTGGACGGATAACGTGAATGTGCCGCCGCTTGGCATTGCATCTCGCGCATTAACGGCGATGTTGACGATCGCAAGTTCCAGTTCGGCGAGGTCCACCTTGACTGGCGAAACACCGTCGCCGACGTTCTCGTTGTACACGATGTTCCCGCGCAGCGAGCTCTCAATCATGGTCCGCATGTTCTTTATGGACGCATTCAGATCAACGACCGTCGGGCTGAGATGCTGGTGACGAGAGAATGTCAACAATTGGCGCGTGAGACTTTCGCCGCGTTTGGCTGCGGTTTGTATCGCTTCGATTGCTTTTGGCAGTTTTGGATCAAGCAGGCGTTGAAATATCTGAGCACTGCCCCCGATGATCATCAATAGATTGTTGAAGTCGTGTGCAATCCCGCCAGTCAGCTTGCCGATCGCCTCCATTTTCTGAGACATCGCGAGCTGTTCGCGCGCCTGGACCAGCTTCTCCTCCGCGTCGCGTCGCTCCGTCGCGTCGCGCAGGATACTGATAAAACCGATCAGATTTCCTGCATCATCACGGCTCGAAGAGACCGAGCCCGTGATAAAAAACGGCGTGCCATTCTTTCTGATACGCCACCCCTCGACGTCGTACTTGCCTCGTTCGATTGCCGACTCCAGCGCGTGTGTTGGTGAACCCGCGCGGCGTTCATCCGGCCGATAGAATATTCCAAAGTGCTTGCCTATGATTTCTTCCGAGCTGTAACCGATGATCTTTTGAGCGGTGCTATTCCAGCTGGTAACGTGTCCTTCTCTATCAAGCGCAAAAATTGCATAGTCGACAACGCCTTCGATAAGGGTTTGGAAGTGCCGTCTAATGCTGTCGAGCGCCAAAGCCTTCCGTTCAAGTTGACGGTTCAGTTGGTCCTGGACAGAAAGCAAATCGGCTTCCCTGGTCTGGCGCATCGCAATTGCCGCGGCCAGGGCAAGAGGGGGCGCCGATACGCTGACCGAAAGCACGAACAAGGATAACAGTGCTCCATTCGGATCCAATTTCGGAAATGGATCATTCCCCACCGAGAACCCCCACGCGGCCATTCCGATGAAGATGAATGCAGCCGTCGCCACGGTGCATCGATCGCCGCGCAGGCCGGCCCAGATCAAGGGTAGTAAAACCAGAAAGCCCGGAAGGCTCCGATGCGGCAGCAGCACGTCGAGGTCGTTGCTGATGAGGTCGCTACCGATGAGCGGACTGTAAGCAACGAGCCCGATGATACCAGCGAGAGCAGGGACCGTGATCGATTCCAATAGATTCCATTTGGAAGAAATGCGTAGGGGCATCGTCGCCCAGAGCACGATGACCGGAGCAATCACCAGGGCCCCAGCAGCGTCCGCAAGCCACCAGGTCAACCCGGCAACGACGGAATCGGAGAAGCTCGATTCGTTGGCGAGCATGAAGCCGGCCAAGGCGATGGTTGAACTGATTATCGTGGTCGGCGCAAAGGAAACGATTGCAAACTTTGCGACACCAGACGGTGTGGCAAATGTCTGGCAACCGTTCGACCAGCGGCCAATCAGCCAACTCCCGGCAAACGCAGCAAGCACGCTGCCGATCCCGGCGGCGCCGAGCTCCAAGAGCGATCGGTCGGCCATGAGGTAAGGAGAGACGGCCCCCACCAGGATTGCGGGCCAGATCTGGTAGCCGCGCAACAGGACCAGCGCGAGCGCAAGCCCGGTTGGTGGCCATAGCGGTGTCGCGGTTGGATTTATTGCCGGAAGGAATCGCGCGGATTCGGCAAGGCCACCATAAATCGCGGCAATTATCAGGATTTCGACTGCGTAGGTCGCAACGCTCCGAGCATCGCCAAAAGCGATAATCTTGGCCTGGTCGAACCTTGCCCTTTCCATCGCAAGCCTTTGCAGTGGGCATCTCAAGAATGCGGATGCAGTTTTGACCAAAACATGGTCGCACGATCGGGAGTAGAGAGGCGCTAGGCAACTTCGGAACGAGAGATCATCGGGCAGCACCATTGACCTAACAGCGATGGTACACCAGGCACGGCGGCATCCGGAATACGAATCGGTCCGATCCCGCTGCGTGTCGGTGAGATCATCAGCAATCATTTTTTCTGTTGGCGCAAGAACTCTCGCTGTCGCTCTAACGACCGCTTCGGGTCAAAAGCTCACAATGGCGACGCGCTTTTAGGCACCTTGAAGGACCGGCGCAGCTACGGCCAGCCAGTTCCTCATCGCGGGCTCGGTATCGGCCGCCAGGAAAGGTCGTCGGACCAAAGGTAGATTGCGATCGCCGCCAGGCACAATGCTATGCCGATCCAGAAAACCGGTGAGTGGTGGATTGGTCGTCGATCGCTCGGAGCTGGCTTCAATCGATGAACTCATCGCGGGCGCAAGTATCGAGGTCGGCATTCACCGGAATTGAGAGTGTCGCTCACGCAGGACATTCTTTGCAAGACATCCTTCGCACGAGCTGGGCGCGCCGCTGGGCGTGATCTCGTCGGTTGCATCCCAGAATGATGTATCTCACGGCGCGTGTGTGCGTAGCGCATCATTGTTGGAGCGTCGCATCGAAGCGATGAATGGAAACGAAGGACCCAGCACCATGGCCAACATCGACCACAAGCAAGGAACCTATACGATTGCCGCCAATTCGAGCCAGTCGTTCACGTTCTGGTGGGGGCGGGATTCGAAAGCGCCCAACGAGTTTTTCGACGTCTCGATCGCGCCGCATCTCGACAAGAACCATGCATCGATGGAGCCGCTGCACGAAACGGAAAGGGCCATGTGCTGGGATCACCGCGGAGGTGTCTATTGATGGGGCGAGGACATGGAGCGGGCCGCGTCGGTTGCGCGGCCGGCAGCGCGTTAGCCCGCATTCGCGGGTGATGACACCGAGAGCTTGGCTATCCGAGTGGCGGAAGTGCGCGACCTGCCGCGCCGTTCCCCGAAGCCCTAGCTTAGCTGCTGCTGCCGCCAGTCGCCCCGCGCACCACGCGCTTGATCTTGTCGGTGGTGTAGGTCTGGCCGCCGATCGAGAGCAGCGGCGGGGAGGCAGTGAGGTCGACGGAGTCGACCACACCCTGAATCTCGGTCGAGATCGCGAGGTCGTTGCCTTTGGAATCCTTGCCGGTGGCGGTCAGCGTGTAGGTGCCGGCAGGCCATTGCGTGCCGTCATTGCCCTTGCCGTCCCAGACGAAGCTGGCGTTGCCCTGCTTCAGGTTGAAATTGCCGGAATAGGCGGTCTGGCCGGTTGCGCTTGTGATCGTGATGGTGGCGCTGGTGGCTTGCGGCGACACCAGATTCCAGGTCGCGGATTTGTCGAACTGCGTTTTGCTGCCGTCGACCGCGACCGTGTTGCCGACATAGACCAGCGCCTGGGTCGACTGCGCGCTCTTCTCGATCTCGATCAGCGACTTCAGCTGATCGTTGGATTTCAGCTGCTGCTCGACGCCTGCGAACTGCACGAGCTGCTGGGTGAACTGGTTGGTGTCGAGCGGATCGAGCGGGTTCTGGTGCTGCAACTGCGTGGTCAGCAGCGTCAGGAAGGTCTGGAAATTGTCGGCGATGCCCTGCGACGAGGTCGTCAGGCCGCTGCCGGTGCTGCTGCTTCCGGAGCTCGTTCCGTTGCTGGTGCCCGGTGCTGAGACGACGGGCGTCGGCGTGGTTGCATCGACTGCCATGGTGAGCTCCTTACACTCTGATATCGACGCCGCCGAGGGCACCGGTTGCGTGGCCGTAGGAGCGGCCTGCCACTGCGGCGGGAGCGCTATCCTCTTCGGAGACGATCAAACGTTGGGCGTTCGGATTGGACTGGCCGTTGTTGTTCTGGCCCGACTGCGACTGGTCGCGCAGGCTGAATTGCAATCCGCCATTGCCGGTCGACAGGCCGGCATTGTCGAGCGCGCGCTGCAGCTGGTTGGCGTCCTGGCGCAGCAGCGACAGCGTTTCCGGGCGTTCGACGGTGAGATGCGAGGTCACCTGGCCGTTGCGATCGACATCGATGCGGACATCGATGCGGCCGAGCTCGGCGGGGTCGAGCCGGATCTCGAACCGGCTCTTGCCGCTCTTGGCGGAGGCTGCGATCTGCATCGCGAGTCCACTGAGCGGCACCGCGGCGTTCTGCGCGGCGCTGGTCACGGTCAATTGCGCGGTCGCAGACGGCGTCGTCTGGCTCGTCGCGAGTTGTGCCTGGAATGTATTTGCAGCCTGCGCGCCGGGATCGGGCGCCGAGAGCTGGGATTGCGCAGCCGTTTGGCCGCTGATCGTCGGCGCGGCGTTGCCGTCGGCCTTCGTATCGGACTTGATGGCATCGGCTGCACCGTCTGCGGCGGCCTTCGCCTTGCCGGTGACAGCGGCCGGCTGCGCGACCGCGGGAACGATGTTGGTCGGAGCGGCCTGCGCGGTGTTGGCGCTGCCCTGGGCTGCGCCGTCCTGGTCGGCAGGCGCCGTCGCAGCCGCGTCCTTCGTGGCGACCTGGGCCTTGGCTTGCGTCGTCGTCTTCGCGGCGGACGTTCCGGCGGCAACTGTCGCGGCGAGTGCCGCATCGCCGGTCGCTGTCGCTGCGCCCGGAACCGTTGTCGTATCGGTGGTGGTGATGATCTGCGCCTCGGTCTTGACGCCGGCCGCCTTGGCGACCTTGTCGGCATTCGCCGTGGTCGCCGCCGCCGTTGCGGTGTCGCTGCCGACCGGCGCACCGCTGCCGACCGGCGCACCGGGGCCGGCGATGGCGGAACTTGCCGCGATGGCCGCAGCCACGATCGCAAGCGGTGCGGTGGGCTGGTCGGATGGCGCGGTGGCCGTCGCTGTCGGGTTAGCTGCCGGTGCAGCGGTGACGGGAGCAATCAGGGCATTGACCGTTGCCGCACTGGATGGGTCCGGCTGCGGAGCGGCTTGCGTCGCGGCCGATTTGTCGCTGGTGGATTGCGCATCGGTGCTCGACTTCGAGTCGTCCGATTTCGATTTCGACTTGGTCTTGCGCGGCGTGTCGCTGTCGCCGTCGACCTTGTTGCCATCGCGGGAGCTGCCGGAATCCGGCAACGTCCGGTCGGGAGCGGTGCTGTTGTCGCGGGAGCGCGCGTCGGTCGTCGTAGACGAACCGTCGGACCGGCGCGAGGGCGCCGGTTGGGAGTCGTACCGGCTGCTGTCGCTCGTGGACGCAGTGTTGCTGTCGACCAGCGCGGCAAAGCCGTCGTTCCCTGCCTGCGAAGCGGGATCGGGCCGGGCCGACCGCTGCGTCGCGCCCTGAAAAGACCGGCCTGCCAATGCTTCCGACGTGACGCTGACCACTGCCAACCCTCGCAAATGAGACTTCCGGCCTTTTGTCAGCAAGGAGCGGGCCAAGCATGGTTTGAAACAAATGGTGAGTTATTTCAGTCGGTTACGCGCATCACTTGCGGCCTGGAACAGGTTCCCGACGGGTCTCCTTTTTGCCCGGCGGCAAGATTTGCCGTCCGCCCGCGGCAAGGCGTTGCTTCGGCCGGATTGCCTCCCCGGAATACGGCCTATATTAAAGGTGGCCTTCGACGTGTCCCGAACCGACCGAACCGGCCCTGGACGTGTTCTAAGGCTCTCTGGACAAAGGCTTTTCCTAATTTCGTCGCGGGGCGCATAAGCTCGCCGCGACAGTGACCGATGACCGCTTGAAGATGCTCAACAGTCTGGATCTTGAAGGCCGCCCTGAAGACACGCGGATCGTCGTTGCCATGTCCGGCGGCGTCGACTCGTCGGTGACGGCTGCGCTGTTGAAGTCGCAGGGTTATGACGTGGTCGGGATCACGCTGCAGCTCTACGACCACGGCGCCGCGACGCATCGCAAGGGCGCCTGCTGCGCCGGCCGCGATATCCACGACGCGCGCAATGTCGCCGAGCGGATCGGCATCCCGCATTACGTGCTCGACTATGAAAGCCGCTTCAAGCAATCCGTGATCGACAATTTCGCCGACAGCTACGCGCTCGGCGAGACGCCGGTGCCGTGCATCGAGTGCAACCGTTCGGTCAAGTTTCGCGATCTGCTCTCGACCGCCCGCGAGCTCGGTGCGCAGGCGCTCGCCACCGGACACTATGTCGCCTCGCGCCGGCTTGCCGACGGATCGCGCTCGCTCACTTGCGCGGCGGATGCCGATCGTGACCAGAGCTATTTCCTGTTCGCCACCACGCGCGAGCAGCTCGACTTCCTGCGCTTCCCGCTCGGCGACATGACCAAGCCGCAGACCCGCGAGCTGGCGCGCCGCTTCGATCTCGAGGTCGCCGACAAGCAGGACAGCCAGGACATCTGCTTTGTGCCGACCGGCCGCTACACCGACATCATCGGACGGCTGAAGCCGAATGCGATCGCGCCGGGCGACATCGTCGACCTCGCGGGCAATGTCGTCGGCCAGCATCAGGGCATCGTTCATTTCACCGTCGGCCAGCGCAAGGGCCTCGGCATCGCCTCGGGCCACCCGCTCTATGTGGTCAAGCTCGACGCTGCGACGCGCCGGGTCGTGGTCGGGCCGCGCGAGGCGCTGCGCATGGATCGCATCGCGCTGCGCGACGTCAACTGGATCGGCGACGGCGCGCTGGATCGCGTGATCGGCGAAGGCATCGAGATCTATGTCCGCGTGCGTTCGACGCGCGCGCCGCAGCCGGCATGGTTGCGCGCCGCCGATGGCGGTTATGAGGTCGAACTCGTCGCCGGCGAGGAGGGCGTGTCGCCCGGCCAGGCCTGCGTGTTCTACGATGCGCCGTCCGGGCAGGCGCGTGTGCTGGGTGGCGGCTTCATCAGAAGTGCGAGCGCGAGCCGCGTGGTGCGGGATGCGGCGCGGGATGCGATGGCGCCGCTCGCGGAAGCCGTTCGCGGCTAGCGCATGATCCGGAAGAGTGGGAACCGGTTTTCCGTCGCGACAAACGCGAAACGCGTTTGCGCGGAGATCATGCGCAAACAAGGGTAACTCGGGGCAGGGCAATGGCTGGGGACATCGACCGCGAGGGGGTCGAAAAGGCGTATGGCCGCTGGGCACCGATCTACGATCTCGTGTTCGGCAAGGTATTCGATCAGGGCCGGCAGTCGACGATCGCGGAAGCCGACCGGATCGGCGGGCGCGTGCTCGACGTCGGCGTCGGCACCGGATTGTCACTGTCGGAATATTCGCGCACGACCAGACTGTGCGGCGTCGACATTTCCGAGCCCATGTTGCGGCGGGCGCTTAAGCGCGTGCGCGCGCAGGGTTTGAGCAATGTCGAGACGCTGGCGGTGATGGACGCCAAGAATCTCGCGTTTCCGGATTCGTTCTTCGACGCAGTGGTCGCGCAATACGTCATCACCGCGGTGCCTGATCCCGAGGCCACGCTGGATGATTTCATTCGCGTGCTGAAGCCCGGCGGCGAGCTGATCCTGGTCAATCACATCGGCGCCGAGAGCGGCCCGCGCCGCATCTTCGAGCTCGCCTTCGCGCCGCTGGCACGACGTCTCGGCTGGCGGCCGGAATTTCCCTGGGCGCGGCTGACCGATTGGGCCGCGAAGCATGGCGGCGTCAGCCTTGCGGAACGCCGGCCGATGCCGCCGATGGGGCATTTCTCGCTGATCCGTTTCCGCAAATCGTGAGGTTGCGGCGATTTTGACAAGGAACATCGGCGCGTCATCCCGGTTTTCTTGCCATGAGGATCAATCGAACACTCGCTTTGACCTGCGTGCTGATGCTGGCGCCCGTCGTTTCCGCGGCACAGGCGCCGCCGGCGCCCGCCACCCCGCCGGCGCAGACCGCGCCGCCGGCGCCTGCGCGCGCCGCCCAGAATCAGAATTGCGCGCCGCAGCAGCCTTCGCATCCCGGCGCGGCGGTTCCGGAGGGAACCACCACTGGGCAGGCCCAACCACTGGGCGACAAGCTCGCCAAATCGGACGGGGTGCTGTGCCCGCCGGCCGGCGTCGATCCCGAAATGCGTGCGCCGACCCCGCAGGGCGGCAACACGCCGGTGATTCCACCGCCCGGCAGCCCCGGCGGCGACCCATCGGTCAGGCCGAAATAGCCTCTGTCTGCAATAAGTTGCTGACACGTCCGGGTTTGCTTGACAGGCGCGCATGCCGCTCTTTATATGCCGCGCGTTCGCACCCGCGGCTCCACGCCGCCGATCGCGAGCCCATGGCGGGGTAGCTCAGCTGGTTAGAGCACGGGAATCATAATCCTGGGGTCGGGGGTTCGAGTCCCTCTCCCGCTACCAATTCTGCGATTTGGCACGCCAAACTACGATTTTGCACGATTTCTTGCGCTGGATGGCAGCAGCCGAGCATCGGCATCTATGGCAGCTTGCTGCGCCTGTCTGAACCGTCTTGCCGAAACTTGGCGGCGATGAAGTGGGCTGCCTTCTGAACGGCCATGTCGGTATTGGTTACGCGGTGGTGGTGCCGCAGGTGCTGGAGCCATGAAGCGACCATGAACGTCTCCAGAAAGCGTCCGTTCCCGGAGAGGTCCCAGGATTAAGCGCCGTAGCGCCTTGTTCTAGATCTCTGATGGAGATGATGAAGACATCACGACGCTCTGGATCGATGCTTTGAGAGGAGCGCCGCTACGTTCCACAGGATCGAGGTTGTAGCGCGTGATCTTATCAGTGGCTGTCTCTTTGGCTGCCCGGCACAGCTCTGCTCGTTGTCGGTCCTCTATCGCTCAAGTTCTTTGATCTTGCGTTCGCGACGTCCGCAAGGAGAGCCTGCGCGTCGGCTGCTTCACTCCACGCCGCGTGAAAGGCTCGCGCATAGGTCTGGAAACCATTCCGCTCCCCCCGAACCAAGTTTCGACCTGTTGCGTCGCCGCGGTGGCAATCGTTGCAGGCATTGGGGGTGCCAAGCTGCACCGATAGGTCGCGGCGGGGGATAAGTGACTCAGCCTCCTCGTGAAATTCTTCTGCATGCTCCGCTGGGATTGGTCGTGCGGAAAATTCCGGAATCTCGTCGATCGGATCGATGAACATTCCTCCCGATGTTGCCGGGCGATCTCTTCTTTCCTCAAACCGCTACCACCGGTCGGACGCAAGTGGTGCCACACACAGTACACGCTAGGTGGCCTTAGCCACCGTCGTGAGCACGTTATCCCGTTGAGCCGCGTACTTGGCGTACTCCGGAAGACCGACCTTCTCGACAGCTTGGGAGGTTCTTCACGGTCGACCAAATACTGTCGGGCCGCGCGCCCGCGTCCGTCCTTTGATCCGGATTTGGTCGTACCAATAAATCCAATTATACTTCCTTACCAGCTCGCCCACGGGGGGTAGATGAGCGAGTCTCCAGTACAAGTCTGGCTGGCTGAGCCTGAACCGCTCTATGATTTGCACGGGCGATGGAGATGTGTTCTGCGGATTATCGAGGAAGACGGCCGCGTCCCACAACGCATCATCGGGCGACGGATCTTTTCCTTTATATGGTCCTTCGGCAGGTCCATAAAATGCCCTGAAAAGCGGGGGGCCTCCTTTATCCGATACATATATGTTCGTCAGAATGACTGCGAGGTACTCTTCAGAATCTTGGTACCAGTGGTTCGCAGGGGTAAAGTTCATCACACCGGCGATCATCCGGGAGGCGTGGACGAGTTCGTGGTACAGCACCTCGTCCGTCGCCATTGCGGGGGCATGGCCATGGTGGGCCTTCTTGAATTTTTTTCGAAGAAGCTCTGCTTTCTCGGGCGAGAACAAGACATCACAACTAGCGCCTCCGCCTTTCCCGACTACTTTGAGCAGCTCACTGTTCTTTGGATCAGAACTTAGGCGCGCGCCGCGAGCAATGATATATTGCTGCTGATCAATGTCGTCGGCTACCGTCAGTGCGTTGGCGTCAGCCATGTTATATGGGCGAATTCTGGTGAACGATGGTCTGCCAGTTCCGAATTCGTCAAGCAAAGCGCGGCCTGTCGGGTGACTTTGTATTTGTTTCAAGAGACCGACGATCTGACGCTTGTAGCTGTTCTTGTCCGCGATATATTTTTGCTTCAGGAAATCGAATTTGCCGGGATGGGTGTCGGCACTTTCATGGTTCACCACCATCCACGATCCCATACTTCGGAAGGCTATGAGAATGCCATTCGGGAGACCTTCGTCAACCACGGGGTCGCCCAGATCCCACTCCAACATCGAAGCATCAAGTGGAGAAGCATGCTTTTCAATATATTTATTAAGCTTCTTGTATTGCTCGTTCTGCTGAAGGGTGAAACCTAAAAGATCATAATCCAGCTCCGTAAGATCAACGTCGTCGACCATGGCAACTCTCCATATAAAGCATTCGACAACGCGATGGTCCGCCGAGAGACTACGCTGAATAGTCGTGGACGAGATACGAACGGTTCGCCCACTCGTGAACACACGACCGTGATGAAAAGCCCATTCGACGACGGTTCTACTTCTTCGACGTGACCCAAGGAGGCATCGCGCCGCGTCAGCTTGACCCGTGCCACCAGCGACGACTCAGAGAATGAGCGCTACTACCCTCTACATAAATCTTTTCGCGGCCGCACACGCTTCCGTTGGAAGAAGAGGCGGCGAGGGGAGAGGGCAAACGGCTCTTTCTGGTACGACGAAGCCGTCAACGAGCGCTCTCACCACGCGTTGAAGTTGCTGACGAGCTGCTTGTCGAGGGATAAGCTTTCCATGCCACTGGAAAGCAAAATACCGCTTCGGGCATGATGTCCACTCCCGGGCAAGTTCCGTTTGTGGTGCAAGAAGTGACCGACCTCGTGCGCCATGACACCAATGAACGCTTCGCCATAGTCGAACACGGGTGGATTGCCCTGGTCGACAACCACGCAGACCTGCTCATCGGGCAGATACTCCCCGGCCGCCTCATTATCCATCGCATCATAGTCGCCGACGAGAAAGCACGTGAGATCGGCGCCACGCCTCTTGAGTGGTACGATATCCTTTCGAAAAACATCGCGCGAGATTTTTGGACCCAGGGCCTTCTGGACCGTAATCCATGTGGCATCGACCGGGGTGAAAAAGATATTCGTCTGAGCCCCGAACGTCCAGTTCAGCTTGGTGAGGAACCAGGGCACGTCATCCGGCGTCCATTTCGTGGCGTTGATCACTATGCCCGATTGATCGAGGTGCCTAAGGAATTTGAACGCGATCTTGAATTCCTTGCGCGGCAGAATGGCGACGTCCAACTTGATGCCCGCATTACCGCGCGTGGCTTTGAGTTCCGGAATACCGGCATCCTTGGCCGTGACCTTGAGGGCGCGCGCAAGGCCCTCCGGCCGCGCGGCGCCATACAGCGCCGTACGTAGACGCAGCAACTGATCCTCGCGCTCCCGGCCTTTTTGCTCCCCATAGCGAGCTTTGATGTATTCTTGAGCGACGCGTTCGACGTGCTCGAGGCTCACATCCTCGACCTGTAACCGACCGCGATCATAGGTTAGGCGAACGTCCTTGCTGTCGCGGAGGCAGACCAGGTTGAAGCCTCCTCGAGGAACGACCATGAAGCTTTGCGCCGCGTACACACCAGAATGCGGCAAGAACTGAACGAAGCTCACCATACCCTTTGCCCAACCTCAATCCGCGATCGTCTCGCTCCCGGTCCATCGCGCCGGGATAACCTTGAATGACACCGGTCAGAACGACTGCGAGCTGCGCGAAACCGCGCAAAATGTTGCCGCGCCGTCTGGTCGTCCGGTCAAACAGGGTGCGCCAGTCCCGATCGCCGATCTGCGTCTGCTCACTGGGCACCAACTCCCGGACGAGACTACGGACACCGGTGCATTCCGGTGAGAGCCAGTTACGGTTTGGCAGCAACGTACCCGTAATAATTCATAAGAAAGTCCCCAATGGAGAGGGGCTTCTGAGCGCCGCCTTTGCCCGGATGTGGTATCGCGTAATCTCCTTTGCCCCATGTGAAGATTGTTGTCGTCACGTTTCCGTTCGTCACTTGAATCTTCTCTCGCAAGACGACCCAGTGCCTCGTCAACACGGAGCCTTCATCATTCTGGTCGTCATATTCGATCATGTTGGCGCTTATGAAAAGGCATACGCGATATCCGCCGGCGAGCAGGGCGTTGGCTTCGTTGACGCTGTCGACGCCTTTGCTGAATTTCAGATTAGTCTCCTCGCGCACGTCCTGGTATCCCGCTTTGCGGAACCATTGCTCCATTTCGCTCGGCAGTGTGATTCCCGCGACATCGCTTATTCTGCCGGTGTCGTCAAAATCGAGGAACCAATTTTCGGAGTCGCGGATGGAGGCGCATGTCAACCAATCGACGTGGTCCAGCGAGTAGGGCGGCGTGTAGCTCTTCACGTCCTTTCCCGGCTTGATCAGCAGGCGGCCGAGGCTCGCTTGCCCCTTCTGAAACAGGTTGATGGCGAACCGCGCATACTGGCCCGGCTTGTCGGATGCGTAGCTGAACATCAGCGCGGAGGGGCCGCACATGCTTGCTTGATCCTGATCTATGAGGCTCGGCTTCGCAATGCGCCTGAGAATCCCTATCCCGACGCGGTGTGGGTCGAGCTTCGGAAAGAATGTGGTCCTCGTGTTCTTGAGGAAATCGCAGACCATTTCCGCGGCGAGTTTCTTTTGATCCGAATTGAGGTCATACGGTCCAACTCCGAGCCACTTCTTCTTTTCGTCGCCGACGAAGAGCGTGATGAGCTTTTTTGAGGTCGGAGAGAGCGTTCTGGAGGTGTTTGCAATGGTGGTCAGGTCGTCCAGCTCGAATGCAGTGACCATGCCGTCCGCGACGGTCGCCCTGATGATATCGACCACTTCCGCGTAATCCAGCTTGGAATCGTCGAGCAAACCTTTGCGAAGTGCGGCATCGACGGATGGCGTAGCGATCGCATCCCATTGGCCCTTTGGAGGGGGAGGCTTGGCGGCCGCCTTTGTGGCGAGGTCAACGAGCCGACTGAACGTTGGCCCACCAGGCCGAATATAGCCGTCAGGCGTGCCCGGGAAGTTCTTTTGCTGGAAATACTGAATCGAGTTGTAGAGGCTGTCGCTGGCGTGACCCGTCACGACCATTTGCGGTTTGAGCGTGGTCTCGGCGCCTCCGTCGGAAATGGCGATTTTGTTGAGCAGCGAAATGACCAGCTCCTGGTCTTGTTTCCAGTTCTGGCAGCTGCGACCCGTCGCGGCAAACCGACCGACTTTGTCTTTCAATTGCGGCATGACTGATCACCAGCAACGTGGTCGTTATCAGTGGCGGAACGTCAGCGCGCGCCTCTCGGCTTGGAGCCTAGCAGATCGTGCGTCCCACTGACGCTCAATGTGCCCGAGCACTCGAATCCGCCGAAAATCCCGCAGGACCCCGTGACCGTAACGCGAAAGTTCTTCTGCTGAAATATGTCGACCGAAACACCAAATCGCGAAAAATCGTTCGCGGTGTTCGGCAGGATCAGGTCGATGTGATCGATCGCCCAGCGCGGCAGGTGGGGGTTGCTCTTCCAGAACAGTTCATTGACGGCGTGGTGCCCGAAATTCGGTCCGACCGTGAGTGCGCCGTCTGCGCCCTCGAACACGAAGCCCGTCTCGTCGATGTGAACATTGACCCGGTCGGGCGCTACTGCGAAATGTAGCGACGTGATGTCTTGCGGCTGCGGATCCTTGCCGAACTGCGCACTATAGTCGTCGCTCCATTGCCCTCGGCCGCGCCCAAGCCCGAAGCCGTGCCGGCCCGGAAGGTCTCGCGTAGAGAGCGGCCGATCGGATAGCGTTGGGCGCCAGATCTCCCGAAATCCCGTGCCGATTGTGGCTGCCATCGACAGATCGAGGGCCCAATGCGACGGTTTCTCCGGGCTTTTCCCTTCGGCGAAGGCGTCGAATCCGTCCGACGTCTTGGCAATGCGCAGCACCTTGATCAGGTCTTCCCAGTCCTTCGGCAGGAACGTGACGCCGTCGAGCGTGCTCGTCGCGGCCGCCACGCCGTACTTCTCCAGTTGACGTCGGATATAAGCCTTTTCGTCATAGAGGCGGACATTGGGATCCGGCCCCGCGAAATATTTCGACAGATCGATCTGTGGCCGCAACATTGTTAGCCGCGCCGCGATCTTCCGGTAAGTGTCGGTCGTGGTCGGGTTGGTGGTCGTCACGGGGCCGCCCTCCGAGTCAAAGCCAGTCTCCGATTGGTCTGGTCCGGACGGGGCCGGGTTCAACTGAACCTCCCAACCGGAAAGGCCGACCACCATTCGTGGAGCAGTGCAAAGAGCGAGGACGATCCGATGTCACTTCGGAGCAGGGTGCTGGACGTGCTCAACGGCCCGGCGGTCGCGCGCATGCGCTTCCGGTTTCCGATCCGTGGCAGCCACGTGACGATTGCGCCGCAAACGTTCCATCACGTCGCACGCGCGATCCGGCTGGGACAGGTCAGCGTCAGAGTTCCGACGGACCTCGCGGCAGGCGTTGCGGCACAATATAACGATGTCGCGCGAACACGAGCGGATGGTACCGTCGTCGCGGCGAATACGCTGGAGGTCGTGTCGGCGACGGGGCGGCTGGACGAAGCCTATATCGTCCATGAGGCCTTGCATGCGGCTTACGATCTGTTGCGCACCGGCCTTGACGCCAATGCGGAGGAGGCGTCCGCCTATGTCTGCACGGCGCTCTATTGCCGCATGACAGGCCTACCGCGACCCCGCTGGGCGAACGGCCCGATCTACGCCAATGCCGCAGAGGTCGCCCGAACGCTGTTGTCGCAATATCAGAAGGGTGATCCCGGCATTCCCTGGGTCGGCGAACATGAATGGCGGATGCTGCGCGCCGGCGTGGGCCTTAATTCGGTCTATGCCAGCGGACCTGGCGGCATTCTCACCGGATGGCTCCTCGGCCAACAATACACCCACGATGGCTGATGGGACGGGGCTGCGTCCGCTCCCCAAACTGGCGGACCGGCTCCCTGCCGCCACTTCTTTACCGAGGTCGACGCGTTGAAAGCGTCAGGCAACCAGCAAACCCAGCTTTCCGACCGTCGCCAGCGAACGGTCAACGCTGTCTCGGGTCGAGAGCAGCAACGGCTCGGCGGGCTGCCCGGCATCATCCACTTGTTTGACCGAGATGGTTGGCCCGAAGAGTTCAGTCATTTCGGCCGTAATTTGCCCGATCGTCCGAGAGCCGTCGAGCAACTGCAGGAAGTGGCGCGTCCTGTCGTCCTCCAGTTGCACAGTTTGATGGAGCAGATTGGTGACCAGCGGGCCGGTCTGCGCTTGTCTGCGGGCGAGCAGGCTCGCCTGCGGGCGATCAGAGGCTTCCTTCACGAGAAAGGGTGGTGATTTCAGAAAGGAGACCTCTCCGCTGCAGGCCAGGATATGTAGCGCTTCCGTCAATATCCGTCGGTCATCGCCCGGTTGCCGGTCCTCGAGCAGCGTCCGGGCGCCATCGAGCAGTTCAGTGAATGAGAGTGCGCGCGGCCAGGCCCGGCCGAGACAAAGATGTGCAGCCTTCAAGAGCGGCTTGGTCACTGTGATTCGGCTGCCGTCCTGAGTCTCAAATTCCATCTCGGAGTCGTCGGTCAGGCAGACGTCGGGTCGACGTGGGCTAGTGGTGCTCAGCAGATAGAACCGGGTGATGAAGTCGAGATCGACCTGGCGCTCAAGGGAGATGCCCTCGTGGCAGAGCAACGTACGCCGAAAACCGTTGCCGTCGATGAAGTCCTGATACTGATCGCGCGCCATGAACTCGCTTTCGGGAAAGCGTTGCAGCGTGGCGCGGACCTCTTCGGTGTAACCGGCAAGATAGCGTCGCGAGAAATCGGAGTCGCTCAGATATTGTAGCCCATGTCGACCAGCCTCTTCGACGACCTCATGCAACAGGAAGGCTGTCGCGCCCTGATCGAGATCGTCGTGAAAAAGCAATTCGTCCGGAGCCTTGAGGACACGGTTGCACTGATCGCGCATGACTGCACCGTGCACCGAGTTGGACTTCGAACCGTCGCTGAGAAATTGCACGATGGCGCGAGCTTGTCCCACTTTTTCCTTCATCCCGGTGATGCGCCGTGTGTGGTAGCGCATCATGTCGCGGACCATGTCGCGGAGATGCGAGAACGGGTGCGCGTTATAGCTGACGTAGCAGAGCCCCTGTGGTGCCAAATTCCGATTGAAGATGGTCATCATCTTCTCGCGCACGTTCGGTGGTACCCATGAATACACGCCATGCGCGATGATGTAGTCGAACTGTCCGAAGGCAGCGTCGACATCCATGATGTCGCAATGCAGGAGCTTGATGTTGCTCAAGCCCAATGCGGCGATGTTTCGCTGGCCGCGCTCGATCGTAACGCCGCTCAAGTCGATACCGATGAACTCGCTGTCTGGATATTGAAAAGCCATCGGCAACAGGTTGCCGCCAACGCCGCAGCCGAGCTCCAGAACCCGGCAGCGCTCGACTGGAGCCGGCCGCATGCCATAGACCGTTGCGATTGCCGCCAGGTGGTTCGGGTGAGTGAGTCCGTAGACGTGCCCGGGATAATACACCTCATCGTAAGGTGTGGTACCGGTGGTCGATTGGCGGTACTCGGTCTGGATGTTCATCGCAGTCAGTTCCACGAATATGCAAAATTGTCGTTCACGATCGAGACGCGCGTCTGCTTGACTTCCTCCTTGGCGAGAGACTTGCTGAGGAACTCACGCGACAGTTCGGGCAGCAGCGTGTTGGTGATGATGTTATCGATCATCCGCCCGCCGGAGTCCGGATCGTTGCAACGGGATACGATGTGCTCGACGACTGCGTCGTCGTAGCCGAAGGCAGCCTTGTGATTATCGCGGAGGCGCTGTCCGATCCGGTCGAGCTGCAATCTGACAATGCTGGCAAGCATCTCGTCCGAAAGCGGAAAGTAGGGGATCGAAACAATGCGCCCAAGCAGCGCGGCAGGGAACACCTTCAGTAATTCCGGCCGCAGCAGCTTGGCGAGTTCTTCCGGCTCGTTGCGATACTTTGGATCGCGCGCCAGGCTCATGATGAGATCAGTTCCGACGTTTGTGGTCAGAATGATCAATGTGTTCTTGAAGTCGATTCGCCGACCGTTACCGTCCTCCATGACCCCCTTATCGAACACCTGGAAGAAAATCTCATGGACGTCGGGATGGGCCTTCTCCACCTCGTCGAGCAGGATAACGCTGTAGGGCTTGCGCCGGACCGCTTCGGTGAGCCGGCCCCCCTCACCATAGCCGACATAACCCGGAGGTGCGCCCTTCAGGGTCGAGACCGTATGCGCCTCCTGGAACTCCGACATGTTGATCGTGATCATGTTCTGCTCGCCGCCATAAAGGGTTTCGGCAAGCGCAAGGGCAGTTTCTGTCTTGCCCACTCCGGACGGCCCGGCCAGCATGAAAACGCCAATCGGCTTGGACGGGTTGTCCAACTTGGCGCGGCTGGTCTCGATTCTCTTGGCAATCATCGTCAGTCCATGGGACTGGCCAACCACGCGGCGATTGAGGATTTCGGGTAGCTTCAGGACGGTCTCGATTTCGTCACGCATCATTCTGCCGGTCGGGATACCAGTCCAGTCAGACACGACAGAGGCCACCGACTGTTGGTCCACATGGGCATAGATCATCCGCTTTTCCGGATTGATGCCCTCCAGTGTCTCAAACTTGCTGCGTAGCTCCACGCGTTTCGTGGCTCGATCTTCGTCTCCGCTCTCGGAGAGGATTTCGCGGATGCTGCGGATATCCTTGACGAGCTCCTGTTCCTTGGCCCAATCGGCCTCTAGGCCGGTCAGCCTGTCCTTCAGCGCCGCTATGTCGCCGTCGATCGCGGCAATGCGATCGCTGTTCTCGTCCCCGAGATCGCCGTCGCTGACCAGCGCTGATCGTTCGGCCTCGCGAGCCGCTATAGCGACGCGAGCGTCCTCGATCAGGGCCGGCGTCGCGCTTTGACTGATGGCTACCCGCGCCGAGGCTGTGTCCAGCAGGCTGACCGCCTTGTCCGGCAGCTGTCGAGATGGAATGTAGCGATGCGACAGGTTGACCGCAGTCACGATAGCGGCGTCCGAAATGCGAACGCCGTGGTGCTTCTCCATTGGGCCGAGGAGGCCGCGCAGCATGATGCAGCAGGTCTCGACATCCGGTTCATCGACCTGGATCGGCTGGAAGCGTCGTGTGAGTGCGGGGTCCTTCTCGATGTACTGGCGATACTCTGCCCAGGTGGTGGCAGCGATCGTACGCAGCGTGCCGCGAGCCAGGGGAGGTTTAAGGAGATTGGCCGCGTCACCGGTGCCGGCCGCGCCACCAGCTCCGATCAGCGTGTGAGCTTCGTCGATGAACAGAATGATGGGGGTAGGGGAATTCTGTACCTCGTCGATCACCGAGCGCAGGCGCTGCTCGAACTCGCCCTTCATCGAGGCGCCGGCCTGCATCAGGCCGATGTCGAGCGCGCAGAGCCTTACATTGCGTAGTGGCGGCGGCACCTCGCCGGAGGCAATGCGCTGGGCAAATCCCTCGACCACGGCGGTCTTGCCTACGCCGGCTTCGCCGGTGAGAATTGGATTGTTTTGCCGCCGGCGCATCAACACGTCGATCAATTGGCGGATTTCGTCGTCTCGACCGAGGATCGGGTCCATCTGGCCCGACCTGGCTTTGGCGGTGAGATCCTGGGAGAACCGGTCGAGCGGTGTTGTTCCTTTGGGGCTTGCCCGGTCCGCGCCGTCAGTACCGGCACCGGCCAATCCGGAGCCGTCCATCGGACGCATGGTCTCTTCCTCGGAGCCTGTCCAGATGGCGCGGTGCTCCGCGGCCAATGCGTCTACGTTTATCTTGGCGAATTCCTGCGAGATGTTATTGAGCGCACGACGGATTTCATTCGATTTCAATCCGGCGACCAGGAGATGGCCGGTGCGGATCTGAGTCTCGCCGAAGAACAGCGTGGCGTAGTGCCAGCCACGGTCGAGAATATCGATGACCGAATTGGCGACCCCCGGCATGTCGGTTTCGTTCTTGCGGAAGCCGTTGATGACGCCTGCGAGGTCCGACAGCAGCCGCGCGCGGTCGAGTTTGTAGTGATCCACCGCGAGGCTGAAGTCGGTCCTTTCCTGTTGCAGGATGTGAAACAGCCAGTGTGCGAGCTCGATGTTGCGGTTGCTCGCGCTTTTGGCGTGGCGCAGGGCTTGTATGAAGGCATCGTAGCCAGCGCGGTTCAGTTTCCCAGTCACGGCCTCAAGGCTGATGTCGGTCACGGTGGGGCCTCCTGCTCAATTCCCCCGGCGATGTCCGGCTCATCGTAGAAATTGGCTCGAATTCCATGATGTTAGGACAATCGGACCGGTGCATTGGTTCAAATCGGCGAGGCGTCTGTTGCGGCGCTTCGCCGGGCTCTCAGACGCTCGGCAAGGTGAAAGCGAGCATCGCGGCGATATTCCTCGGTCGAGGCCCAGTTCGGCGAAACCCAGCTGGTCCATCCAAGGCGCCCGCTCTGTCCCAGCTTCATCGGGACGACAGCGCCCGCTGGAATGGCGAGTTCCACCTCCCACTCGAGTTCGTCGCCGATATAGAAGTAGACGGCGTCAGCCAGGGGCTCGGACAGGTTAGGCACTTCGGTGGGCAGGAACTGCTCGTATTGAGCAAAATCCTTCACGAAAACTCGAACCCTGATCTTGTCTTCCACACTGAACACTCGCGAGCCCAGAAGCGCGTCGTGGCCGAGCTTGGCGTGCGCCGCGCCGAGGCGGCTGCAATGGGTGGAGTCGAACGGGAGCCAGGTGCCAACAAATTCGTCAATCTCGACCCTGACATCGAACAGGCCCTGCAGGAGCCGCGCCAGTCGTGACGCGGATTTCGCCCTGGGTGAGACCAGTCCAGCGAAGCTGAGCTTCGCCATGTCCGGCACCGTGTCTCGATTGGCAAAGATGTCAGAGCCGAGGCCGGCGAAGGAGCCGACATAGGCGATGAAGCGGTCATCCGATGGCCTATCATGCTGCGCGATCGGCCGTGCGTCCGCCCAGGCACGAAAGAACAATTGTAGAAAGCGTCCATTGAGAAGGTCGAGAAAGCGCGGAAAAGCGTCGTCTCGCATCAACTGCCAGCCGACGCTCTCATCGGTGGTGGCCAGCGGTAGTGCGCCCTGCGGTCCGAGGAGACCGAGGAATTTGACCAGGATTCTGAGCCTGCCATCGCGTTCGTCGACTGAGCTCAGATTGGAAGCGGGAAAGTCCAGATAGGGGCTTTGACCGAGGTCAACAAATTCCTCGCGGCGCGCAGCACTGTCGCCGATCCGCGGCCGATCCGGATTGGATCGCTCGAGCTGACGGAGCGTTTGGAAGAAATCGAACAGCCAGGGTTCGGCCTTCATCTGGTCGATCAGCGTCACAGGGGTCTCCGGGTGCCCATGCGCGCTGGCCAGCGCATGATCTCGCCGCGTTCCGAAGTCGAGATGACGGTTTGGGTGAAGGTGTTGAAGCCCGAATAGTCGGCGAAGAAGCGTTCCAGTACAGCCCCGAGCAGGAACGCGCCACTGCCTTCGAATGCTTTCTCGTCGAGGGTGACCGTGATCTCCAGGCCGCGCGCCGCGCCACTGCCGGTACGCTCACGCACCCGCCGCACCACGGGCCTGCTCTCGACGCTGCGCACGCCGCGAATCTTTCGTTCCGTAGCGTCGTCGAACTGGTCGGCGAACAATGACAGCATCTCCCGCAGTGCTCCGGCGTTCTTGCCGCCGCTGCGGTCTACGAGGCCGAGATAGTTCAGACTCAGCATGTTGATCAGCCGCCAACTGACAACGCCGCTATTGGCGATTTCGCTGCGACTGCGCAACTGCGCCACCACCGGCTCGCGTGGCCGGGTGGGACCGGCTATGCACATCAGCTCGAGCGAGGTGTCATCCAACAGGCGAAAGTCGGCTCCGCCCTGGCCAACCGGCAGATGTTCCGTGAGATGCCGGTTGGAGCACAACGCCCGGACGCTCAGCTCGGCGGCGGATCCGTCGCCGCTCAGGTCGCCGGGCTCGAGCAGCGAAAGGAACATGTCCGTCCCGGTGTAGTCGGAGGCCGCGCCATATGTCTTCTCTTCGACGGTGCGGCGCCGTGGTAGCCGGCGAACGGTAAAATAAAGTCCCTCGACCGTTACGGCTGTCCGGTCGACGGCGGCGGAGTACAGAGGACGCACGTGCCGCTTGTCCTTTTCTGCTGGAAAGTGCGCGTAAACCTCCAGCACCTGGTGCGGCTCGTATTCGAGATAGCGGCTTCGGTCGGGCACCACGTGGTATTCGTGCGTATTCGATTTGACCGGGATGCGATCGCTGGTTTTCTCGAACAGGTTGATTGCCGGGGCGGTGTAGAGACTGAACGTCTCTGCCCGGACAGAGGCGGCAAGCCGTGAGTTGTGCTCATCGAACGCGAAAACGATATCGATTGACTTGCTGCGCAACCGCGGCATCACGGCGCGAAGTCCCGTCAGATTGACGCCAAGGAACTTGCGCGGAAACACGAAATACTCCCGCAACAACTCCGAGCCGCGAAAGACCCGGTTATCGTTTGGAAACAGGGATTCGTTCTCGCCGAAGCCGACTTGTTGCACACAGTCGTTCGGAGCCCGGATGACGACCGGATCACCGAAATCGTCGAGATAGCGAAAGTAGACACTGATGCAGTTCGAAGTTAGCTGTTCGTAGAGCGCGATAGCGTCGGATTCGGCGCCGGTCAGATAGATGGGTAGTTCGCTGGTGCGGCAGCCCGCGAACCAGGTTTCCGCCTTGCTGCGAGCCTCCGCGTCTGCCGGCTCTTCGTCGAGCCGCGCGGCGGTACGGTGGGTCAAGGAGAGCCTGAGCCCCGCAATGACCTCTCCGCCGACGGGAATCCCGAGGGCCTGCAATGCGCCCGCGGTCGCAAAATATTCGGCGCCGGTGACGTCAAAGGGCCAGAGCACGATATCGCGGCAAAGCCGGAATCGGCAGGCGAGGCTCCGTTCCCTTTCGCGATAGCTCGCATCGAAGTAGGCGCCCCGCGCGATTTTCCTGCCGTCGCGCAATGCCGGATCGGCATAGGTTGGCTGTGCTTTGACCAGCATGGCAGACGGAGTTGGCGCGAGATAGTTCGGAACCAGCTGTTCGAGCAGGTTTGCCGTGAACTCCGGAAATTCGTGCTTGAGCTTAAGCTGAACGCGAGCAGCAAGGAACGCGGCGCCTTCGAGCAGTCCCGAAATCATTGGATCTGAGCGATCGCGGATCAGGCCGCCGAGGCGCTCGGCGATACCAGGATATTCCTCGGCAAAGTCTTCCGCATGCTCGTACAACAGCGACAGTTCACGATTGTAGAAGTCGAGGAACTCGCGATTCATGCTATAGTCGATTGATCTGTATATCGCCGCTGTCGAGGTCGACGTCCGCGACGAATTCCACGGGCACGTTGAGCGGCTCGCACTTCAGGTCGGAATGCACAACAAAGCGCAGCTTGAGCTGTTCGGGGCCCACGGAGGTGTCGCGCCGCACCCGGATGGACTTGCGATCGAGTCGCGGCTCGTACGTCGTAAGCGACATGCGCAGGGCGTCGCTGAGCTCTTCGTCCGTGACCTCGTCGATCGAACGGTTTGCGATGTCGGGGAAACCATAGTTCAAAATCGAGGTGCGGACGCAGCCGCGGCCAGTCAGGTCGAGCGTCGATTCGAGGGCAATGGTATTAAGGAGTGTTTCAACGTCCCGCGAAACCTCTCGCCTCAGCAACGTCTCCGAGATCGGGAAACGACCAGCGCTGCGCCGTCCCGCTATGACCCGCTCACCGAACTGATCGCGCAGTTCGAGCGGCTTGCTCGCATCACGAGCGTCGTGAGCCGCACGGAAAGCCAGCATCAATGGCGGAGAGAGCCGGTCCTTCTTTGACGTAACAGTCATTGACAGTCCCCGTACCGCCGGCGCCGATTGCCGTTCTCGGCAAGGGGCGCCGGGCAGGAAGCTTGCGATCAGACCCATTCCTTATTGGCCGCAACGTCCCATCCGAACACCGGTGATGCGCCGGCACCACCCTTTTCCGTCTGGGTCTTGTAGGTCATTTTCACCTTCTGGAAGTTCAGGCTGACGTTTTCGGTGAGGCGATCCTCGCCGTGTGATCCGCCGGTCGATACGCTGGAAACCAAAATGTGCTTCATCTCGACCTTGAGATATTCGAGCGGGTGTTCGCCGGCCTTGCGGACCGTGAGAATGGCGCTGTCGATGTGCTTGCCGTTCGCGCACACCTTGAAAAGCTCGGGTGTCGCCTTGTCGACGAAGTGCGTGAAGTGGAGGTCTTGAACGGCGACTTTGCCGGCGCCGCCGCCCGACCCGCTGTGGAAGGTGCCACTTTGGCTCTCACCAAACGACCAGCTCAAAATGTCGATTTCGTCCTTGTGTTTGTCGTCGAGCGACTCGCCCTTGATCGGATCGAGTTTCAGAAAGATGTCGACAGCCATAGCATAGCCCTTTCAAAAAACTTGGATGAGTGACGGTTGCGATAACGCGGCGTCAGGAACTCGGGCCTGGAAGGCGCGAAACAAGGCTGAGACCGACGTCCATCGCTTCCAATTGAAAGTGTGGACGGAGAAAGAAGCGCGCGTTGTAATATCCCGGGTTCTCCTCGTTTGCTATGACCTCAACTTTCGCAGCGGCCAGCGGCTTGCGCGCTTTCTGCGCCTCTGACGATAAGGCTGGATTGGCATCAACGTACTCGTTGATCCAGGTCTGCAGCCAGACCGTCAGCTCATCCTTTTCCTTCATGGATCCGATCTTGTCGCGAACCATGCATTTCAGGTAGTGCGCAAAGCGGGACACAGCGAACATGTAAGGCAGACGTGACGACAGGTTGTCGGATGCGGTTGCGTCCACACCCTTCTCGCCGAAGTATTTCTTCGGCTTGTAGAGCGACTGGGCGCCGATGAAGGCGGCCTTGTCGGTGTTCTTGCGGTGGATCAGCGGGATAAGGCCTGCCTTTGCGAGCTCGTGCTCGCGGCGATCGCTGATGGCGATCTCGGTGGGGCATTTCAGGTCGACGCCACCGTCGTCGGTCGGGAATGTGTGCGTCGGCAGGTTGATGACCTCGCCGCCCGACTGCACACCGCGGATGCGCGTGCACCAGCCGAACTCCTTGAAGGCGCGGTTGATGTTGACTGCCATCGCATAGGCGGCGTTGATCCAGCCGTATTTGTCACCGGTGTGTCCGTCCGTCTCCTCTTCGAAGGCGAATTCTTCCACGGGCTCTGATTTGGCGCCGTATGGGAGGCGGCCCAGCGCACGCGGCATGCAAAGGCCGAGATAGCGCGAGTCGTCCTGATCGCGCAGACCCTTCCATGCGGCATATTCCGGCGTGTCGAACACCTTACCGATGTCGCGAGGGTTGGACAGTTCGGTCCACGAGTCCATTCCCATCAGCGTAGGCTCGGCGCCGCTGAAGAAGGGGGCGTGCGCGGCGCCGGCGATCTTGCTGAGATCGCGGAGCAGCTGCACGTCGGTGGGGAGGTGGCTGAAATAGTAGTCGCCGATCAGGCAGCCGAACGGCTCGCCGCCCAGCTGGCCGAATTCGTACTCGTAGATCTGCTTGAACAGCGGGCTCTGGTCCCAGCGCGCATCGGGATAGAGCCGCAGGTTCCGATACAGCTCGGTCTTGGAGACGTTCATCACCCGGATCTTGAGGTTGGCGTCGGTCTCGGAATTGAAAACGAGGTAGTGGAGACCGCGCCAGGCGCTCTCGATCGCCTGGAATTCGGGTGTGTGTAGGATCTCGTTCATCTGCGCGGTCAGCTTCTGATCGATCCGCGCGATCATCTCCTCGATGGTGTCGAGCACGTCCGACTTGATGACGCTCGTGTCCTTCAGCGCCTCTTGAACGAGCGTGGACACCGCGTTCTCGACTTCGGTTGCCGCACGTTCGGTGCGCGGTTTGAAGCTTTGCTTCAGCAGGGCAGCAAACTCGTCAGCCTCGACGGTCCCGACCTGGGTGGTGGTCTCTTTATGAGTAGCTTCTTTTGCCATGGTCCCCATTCCTTCCCTTAGCTGTTGGTGTCGGCTTCGGTGGACTGGCTAGTCGCGCGCTCGCGCAGTGCGGCCATCAGTTGAGGATCGGCGAGGAGTTTTTTCAGCTGGTCCTCGGCGCCCACCTTGCCATCCATGTAGCGGAGCAGGTTGGCGAGCTGTTCGCGTGCTTCGAGTAGCTTGGCCGTCGCCGGAACCTGGCGAGCGACCGCCACCGGCGTGAAGTCGGACATCCTGTTGAAGCGCAGGTTGACGGAGATCTTCTCGTCAGACCCATCGCTGAGACGATTGACGGCGCGCGTCGTCACGCCGGGCTGGATCGCCGCCATCCGGTTGTCGAAATTGTCCATGTCGAACTCGAGGAACTTGCGCTCCTCGACCTTCGCCTTCTCGACGCCGGGGTTGTTGCCGGAAAGATCGGACAGGACGCCCATGACAAACGGCAGTTCGATCAGCCGCTCGGCGTCGTAGGGATCCTCGTAGGTGATGTGCACGCGCGGTGCGCGGTTTCGGCGAATGAATTTTTGACCGCTGTCGGTTGCCATTGGGTTGCCCTCTTCACAAAATCTGTGCGGAAGCCGACTTGTGCGACGCAGGCTGGGGAAGTGCCTCGGTCCTTCGTCAGCGGAGCTTCCTTCTGTTTTCTTAGTCCCGCCGAACGGAAGGCGGGTTCAATTCGATTTGTCGATCGCCTTCAGAGCGCCCTCGGGTAGGACTTCCTTCAGCAGGCTGAGGAAATCTCGTTGTGCGAGTTCGCGTGCGCGATCGACCAGGAACGGGATCGGGCTGGACGGCTCCGCGGCGCGAAAGAAAGACGCAACCTTGGTCAGCAAATCCAACGCCTGCGCTCTGTTTTCTGCTGCAAAAACATCAACTTGGGCGTCACTTTCGGCCACGGATGGGAGTGATGTGGCGAATTCCGCCATGCGCTCGATCGGCAGGTCGAAAACTTTGTCACGTCCGATATTGATGGCAGCACTCTCGACGTGGGCGGGCATCAGCATCCGCATCACCTCGATAAACGATTTGCCAACCATGTCCTGCGCCTGCCGCACCAGCAAAAGCGCCGGGCTCGACGGTTCCCTTCGAGCGAAATAGTCGGCAGCCGCCGCCAGCGCCGCGGATGCCCGTCCCGGTGAAGTCACCGCGCCGGCGATTTCAATCGGAAGCTGCGGGTCGTTTTGAGCAGTCTCGTCCGGGGATGGGACGACTGCGGCCGGATCGCGTGCGGTGACCAGAGCCGCGAGCCAGTTGGCCATGCCATTCGCGACACCCGCAAGCCTGTCGAGACTGATGGGTTGCCCCGAGTTCAACTTTTCGTGCCAAACCGATTTGATGCCGGCAATCTCGGCCGCGACCGCGGAACAGCGGGCGCTCACCGCTTTGAGGGTACCGAGATCGGTTTCGCCGATAATGCGCTCGATGGTTCCGAGATCGGGCATGTCGGCGTCGGCGTCAGCGGCGGGAATTTCGCCCTTGGCAATTTGATATGCACGGTAGTTGAGACTGCCGTGCCTTCGATTTTCGATCAGGGGAAGGAATTGGAGCGGGTTGATCACCGTCGGAAACACGTCGATCGCCTCGACGGTGACGGCGCGAAAAGCATAGTCGCCGTCCTCCGCTCTCGGGTGAACGGTTTCCCATTGTTCACGCAGCAGCAAGGTGGTCGCCTTCAGGCAGCTGAGAAAGCCGTCGAGATCGCGGTTCAGGATGGAGAACTTGGCGAGCAGCATGGTCAGGCGCAGATCGCGGGTGCGTGCCAAGAGGGGCTGCGCAGCGGTGAACTGGCCGGCAATATCGATGGCCTTTGGGTCGAAGCGTCCGCGCTCTCCGTTTGTGTTGACGACCTCGAAATACGACATCGGAAGCAGCGATTCCGCAGCTGCGAAGAAATTCAGGTACTGGACATCTCCGGCCGCATCGAGGTCAGGCCCGCAGGGATCGTCCGGGGCTATGGGCTGGGTCAGAGATGTGACATCGAACATGCAAGATGGTCCGTCTGCGGGGCCCGGGCCCCTTTTGCCAAGTCCGTCACATGTGGCGGATCAGGCGGGGATCACGATCCGATTGTCTGTTAGGTCAGATCAACGATGACCTCGGTTCATTCCCGGCGGCCACGACGGTTTCGCGTGAACCAACAAGCTCTTGGAGCCGACTACATGAGTGCCGGGATGGTTCCCTCGGGCGGGTACTTTGGCGCGTCAGGAGAGGGCGACACCGGGCGGACTTGTCGGTCATCACGCCGATGGCTGGCTCGGATTTCGGTTGTTTCGTGCTTGACGACCTGATGCGCCGGTTGCGCGGATCGTGCGGTCAACGAAGGAGTTTAACGCCCACATGGGCCAGCTTACCCAGGATACCCGCCTTTGCGAGCTCAAGACCCCCCTTGGCAAGGACGTTCTGGTTTTTGTCGGGTTCGAGGCCTCTGAAGGTCTGAGTGAACTATTCGAATATCGTATCGAGTGTCTCAGCGAGGACGCCGATCTCGACTTCGATCGCGCAATTGGCCAGCAGTGCACGCTCACCATCAAATTGCACGGGAAGGAGCGCGAGTTCAGCGGCATTCTCACAGAAGCCCAATGGATGGGGGTCAAGAACGACTATTTCAGTTACCGGATCGCGCTGAGGCCCTGGTTATGGCTGCTGTCGCGCACCACCAATTGCAGGATTTTTCAGGACAAGAAGGCGCCCGACATCATCAAGGAGGTCTTCAACGAGCGCGGCTTCACGGATTATGAGTCCAAGCTTACCGAAGAGGGCTCATGTCCAAAGCTCGAGTACTGCGTTCAGTATCGCGAGACCGATCTGGATTTCGTATGCCGGCTGATGGAGCAGCACGGCATCTACTACTTCTTCAAGCATGAGGGTGGCAAGCACACGCTGGTGCTGGCTGACTCCAAGTCCTCGCACAGCCCAATCAACGGTCTCGCAAAGATCCCCTATATCCCGCTGACCGGAGCCGACCGTCGCGAGGAGCAGCATATCTATGAATGGGTTTCCGAGCGCCGGTTTCGCACCGGCAAGATCGAGCTTAATGACTACAACTATCAGAAACCCAACGCGCAGATGATCAGCGATGCCAAGGGCTCTGAGCACTACACACGATCCGAGATGGAGTTCTACGACTATCCCGGCAAGTTCAAGGAGAAATCCGACGGCGAGCGATACGCCAAGATCCAGCTCCAGGCCGAGCAGGCGATAGATCGGCGCCGCCGCGGCAACGGCGACGCCGTCAACCTGTTCCCCGGCGGACTAACCAAGCTCGAGAAGCACTCGAAAGACTCGCAGAACGTCGAATATCTCGTCGTACGAGCAGCTCACTCGTTTTCTATCGAGTCCTATCGTACTGGCGGTCCCAGCGACGCCGGACAGCACGTCTACTTCGGTAGCTACGAATTTCTGCCAAGCGATCGGCCGTTTCGATCTCCCATGACGACGCCGAAGCCGAGGATCAATGGTATCCAGACGGCCAAGGTCGTCACCAAGGACGACAATTCGAGCGAGGAAATCGACGTCGAGGCGCTGGGCGAAATCTATGTTCGCTTTTTCTGGGATCGAAAGAAGAAGCGGTCGTGCCGATTGCGCGTGGCCCAAGTCTGGTCCGGCAAGCGCTGGGGCGGTCAGATCATCCCGCGCGTCGGGCAGGAAGTCGTCGTGGAATTCCTGGAAGGCGACCCCGACCGGCCCCTGGTGATCGGCACGGTGTATAATGATGAATACAAGCTGCCCTACGATCTGCCGTCCAAGAAGACGATTGCGGGATTGAAATCCGACTCGACCAAGGGAGGAGGCGGTTATAACGAATGGAACTTTGAGGACAAGAAAGGGTCCGAGAAGATCACCCTGCACGCCGAAAAGGACTACGATGTAACGGTCCGCGACACCGAGACCAGGACCATCGGTGAAGCCGCGTTCGGCGGCGATACCCGCAAGACCACACTCAAGAACGGCAATGACAAGCTTGATATCGAATTGGGCGGTCAGCACATCAAGCTGGCGATGGATCAGTCCGTCAATGCAGGGCTGAGCATCACGCTCACGGCCAATGTCAACATCACCCTCCAGGTTGGTCCCAGCCAGATCATCCTGTCCCCCGCCGGGATCGTCATCAACGCGCCGACCATCACCATGACCGCGCAGGCCGCGATGGCGCTCGCGGCCGGCGGCCCGTTGGTTGCTCACGGCACACCAACAATTGTCGGCTGACGGCTATGATTCAGGTTCGGTTCAGCACAGTCCACGATCTGTTTGAAGCCTATCCGCTGGCACGCTACGACGTCGGCAAAGCCTCCCCAGACAAGTTGTCGTTGGATTTCCTGCAGGAGGCTGCTGAGGCCGGCAACTGGCACCAGGCTGTATCCTTCTGCGCGTATCTGCTCCCCAGGCGCGTGTCCGTCGCTTGGGGATGTCGCTCGTTGCGGCAGATGTTCGACCATTTCGACGGCAACGAAGGCAGGTCACTCAGCTTTGCGGAGACCTGGGTCCGGCAACCAGACGAGCAATCGCGTAACAAGGCGTTGGCGGTCGGCAATGCCAACGATCCCGAGCAGCCGGCGACTTGGCTGGCGCTGGCGGCGGGCTGGTCTGGCGGAAGCGTGGTCCCTGCGGAATTTGCCCCGGTCGAAGCCAAGCCGGATCAGACGGCGCGGGCGGTTCGCGCAGCTCTTTTGATCGGACTTTGCCGGCTTACCCGAGAGTCCAGGGACCGGATAATGACGGCCTGCCTGGAGGATGGTATTCAGTTGGCACGCGGCGAACCGCGCCCTCTGCGCTGACGAGACGATGTGATGGTGCTTCGCTTCAACATCGAGAACGAGCCCAACCTCCCCGACGGCGGACCTGTGTCATTTACGGTCACCGGCCGGCGTTCGGTCGATATAGGCCGCGATCGTCATCTCGACTGGACATTGCCCGATCCGTCTCGGATGATTTCGGGAAAGCATTGCGAGGTCCATTATCGCGACGGCGGCTACTGGTTGCACGACGTCTCAACCAACGGCATCTTTCTCAATGGTGCCGACCAGCGCATACGGGGAGCGCATCGGCTGCGCAACGGCGATCGGCTCGTCATCGGCCACTATGTCATCGGCGTTTCGCTGGACCTGGACGAGCGTGCCGAGGGCACTCCGAGCCATGACGCGAAGCAGCAAGGTCCTCTCGCGCAGCAGCACGCCGATTACCAGGAACTGTGGGCTCCCGGTCGAGACGTGCCGCCGCCAATCGACCCGCAGCAGTTGAGAAAGCCGCGCGAAGCAGCGCGGCCCGTCAATGCGGAATTCCTGGACTGGGCGGCGAGTGTTCCGCCGGCGGGCGTCGACCCCGTCCGGCATTCGCCGCAGATGCCTCAACGGGAGCCGCCACTGCACGACGACATGAGCTGGGCAGCCGGTCCAGTCGCCACGCCAAAACCGCCGGTCGACGTGCTGCACGCGATGCCGACGCCGCGCCGACCATCGGTATGGGCCGATGATGAAACGGCTGACCCGCCACCGCCGGCGCCGCCACCGGCAGGGCATGTGGGAACGCCGCGGCCGCGGGTGGCCGAGCCGGCACCGGTCACGGCCGCGTCGATCGGCAATCCCGAATTTGCGCACCTGGTGGCGCGTTCTGCCGGACTGCCGGACAACTTCTTTGCCGACAAGACCGAAGCCGAACTCGCGGAACAGCTGGGCATGATCCTGCGCATGACCGTGGAAAACTTGATGGCTCTGCTGCAGGCGCGGACCCAGGCCAAGCAGCTGACGCGCAGCACCAGTCAAACCACCATCCAGGCCATCGAGAACAATCCGCTGAAATTCTCGCCGACCGCTGAAGACGCGATGCGTATCCTGTTTGGGCCGCCGACGCGCAGTTACCTCGATGCGCCGCATGCCTTCGCCCAAGGCTTCAAGGATCTCAAATCTCATCAGTTGAAGACCTACACCGCGATGCAACACGCAGTCAGGGGACTTATTGCCAGTATCGATCCGACACTGATGGCGCGCGAGCTTGAGCTTCAGCGCGGCGCAAGATCTTTTTTCGGCTCGAGTAAGAGTAAGTTGTGGGATGAATTCTTGACGCGCTGGAAGGCGCATCTCGGTCGCGACGAAAGCGCGCCGATCGATACCTTCATGCTGCATTTCTCGGAATATTACGACCGCGCAGACAAGTCGGGGTCAAAGTAAACTGTCGGTGACGATACAGTCGCCGATCATTGCCAAGTGGATGTAGGAATGTCTTGGTACAGCAAAGTTTTCTGGTCGGAAGGTCTGTTTCTGCGGCCGCATCATCTGCAGCAGAACGATCGCTATCTCGAGCATCTGCTGGAAAAGCGCGTTCGTTACACAACACCGTACCCCTGGGGCTTTGCCCAGCTCGAGATCGATAACGATCTTACTCAACAGAGCAAATTCGCCGTGCGCAGTGCGACCGGCGTCATGCCCGATGGGACGCCGTTCGATATCCCTGCTGACAGTCTGATCCCGGAAGCCATCGAAGTGCCGGATTCGGCCGCAGGTCAGATCGTCTGGCTGATGATGCCGGTCGCGGCGCCCAATACGCGGGAGGTGGATGAGGATCGCACTGACAGCGCAAGTCGTTACGTTCGTACTTCCGAAACGTTTATCGATTCGACCTCGGCGCTGCGCATCGAGGAAGAGATTGACATTGTCTATCCGCGGCTGTCGTTCGAGCTGCGCAAGACGAGCAAGCCGGGATACATGGGTCTCGGCATCGCTCGCATCCTCGAGGTACGCGACAAGAATATCCTGTTCGACGACAAATTTGTGCCGCCGGTGCTGGCCTGCGCCGCACATCCGGTTGTCGATGGTTGGCTCAATCGAATCATTGGCTGGGTTGAGACCAAGCTTGACGAGCTTGCACGCTACGCGGTCGATCCTTCGTCCGGCGGCGGTTTGCAGAGCGTCGATTATCTGGTGCTGCAAGTTCTGAACCGGACCATTCCCGTGCTGACTCATTTCAAGCGGTCCGGCAGCGTACATCCCGAGCGGCTGTACGAAGAATTACTGAGGTTTGCCGGTGAGCTTGCGACCTTCGCGACGACCGAACGACGCGCACGGGACTACCCGGCATACGATCACGACAACCTCGAATACGTCTTCACGCCGCTGGTGCGCGACATCCAGGATTTCCTGAGCGTACGGCTAGGCAGGCGGGCGATCCGTCTGGAGATCATCGAACGCGCGCAGAACGCCTTTGTATCGCCGATCCGCGATCGGGCGTTGTTCCGAAATGCTACCCTGGTGCTGGAGGTTGCCGCGCGGCGGCCTCTGGTGGAGATTCAGAACGAATTCCCACACCTGTTCAAGGTCGGCCCCAACACCAAAATGACTGAGATCGTGCACGCAAACCTGCCGGGTTTGACCTTGGTGCATCTGCCGACGCCGCCATCGCACATCCGCGCCATCACAGATCACGTTTATTTCTATCTCGATCGCAAGTCGCCGCTGTGGCCCGAATTCAGCACAGCGGCCTCGATCGGGATGCATTTTTCCGGCGACTGGCCGGAGCTTGAGTTGTACCTTTGGGCCATCCTGGAAGAGCGGCCATGACCGACAGGGACAAGCCGGTTAATCCTTTCGGTCGGGGTGAGCGGACGATCATCCGTCCGAACCCCGGTGGGAAGATGCCGCCGGCTCCGGCTTCCCAACCTCCGGCGGGCGAGGGGCCAGCAAGCCGGCCAGCGTACTCGCCATCGCCAGTGGCTTCGCCCGGTGCCTCCCCGCCGCCCTCATTTTCTCCCGTGCCGCCGGGCGCGAGCTACGCTGCCCCGCCAACGAGCCAGCCGTCAGAGGAATGGATTTCGACACCGGCGCAGGCTCAGGCGCCGCAACCGATCTTGCCGCCCGGACCGCCCCTGCGTGTCGACGATCTGGTTGCGCCGAACGCCAATCCGGTGATGCGCGCCGGCGGCCCTTTGCTGCAGTTGCTTGGCCGGCTGCGAGTAGCGCTGATGCGGGCGTCATTCGCGAGCCTGATGGAGCAGGTCGCCGACGCCATCAAGTTCTTCGAGAAGGATATCCGCTCGGCCGGCATTTCCGAGCACCAGGCCAATACGGCGAAGTATATCCTGTGCGCTACCGCCGACGATATTGTGCAGCACATTCCGACCGACGATCGACACGTCTGGGCACAATACTCGATGCTCAGCCGGTTCTTCGGTGAGCGCGTGGGCGGCGTACGCTTTTTCGAGATTCTCGACCACTTGAAGACTGATCCGCTGGTCAACTATCCGGTGCTCGAACTCCAGCACGCCTGCCTTGCGCTCGGTTTCCAGGGCATTCACCGGACGTCGCCGGGCGGGCTTGCGAACCTTCAGGTGATTCAGCGCAACCTCTATGAAACGCTACGCCGGGTTCGGCCCAAGCCGACCAACGATTTGTCGCCGCACTGGCGCGGGCAGGCGCTGGCCGGTCGGCGGAAGCACTTGCGTATTCCCGTTTGGCTGGTGGCGGCCGTGGTCGCCGCGCTGCTAACGGGATCCTATTTTGTTCTGCGGACGCTGCTGGCTGGCCGTGCAGAGAATGCTGCGGAGGTAGCGCTGGCATTGCATCCCGGCGATCCAATTGAGCTCAAGCGCCGCGTCGTTGCGCCGCCGCCGCCTCCGCCTCCGCCGCCACCCCCGGACCGCATCACCCAGCTGCAGCGCATTCGCAACGCGCTTGCACAGGAGAAGACGGCCTGCGCCATGACGGCGGATCAGACGGCGAGCTTCATCGTGATCAGGGTCTGCGATCTCGCATTGTTTGCCTCGGGCCAGGCAACCATCTTGGATGGTTTCAAGCCGATTGCGGCCCGGGTTGCGGCGACGCTCGACAAGGAGCCCGGCCGAATCCGGGTGGTTGGCCATACCGACGGCTCGCCAATCCGCACCGTGCGTTTCCCCTCGAATTTCGAATTGTCGGTCGAACGCGCCAAGGCGGTTGCCGCCGCGCTGAAACCCGGCCTGGCCGACGGTTCGCGCATCGACGTCGATGGCAAGGGATCGGATTCGCCAATTGCAAGCAATTCGACGCCCGAGGGGCGTGCCAAGAACCGTCGGGTCGAAATCTTCATCGAACGTAGCGAATAGGCATACGCCACAAGCTCACGCGATAAGCGACAGGTACCGGTAAATATGCTCGCTAAGGACATTCTACGCATCGTTCTCTATGGGGTCGGGCTCAGCTCGCTTGGGGCGGTGATCTACCTTGCCGGTCCCTTCGTTGCTTTCGGCGACTGGCGGCCGCTGGAGAATCACATCGTCCGCCAGATCGCGATCCTGCTGCTCGGCGCCGCGGTGGCAGGTGTCGCGGGTCTTCATTTCTTCAAGCGACGCAAGAATGCCAATGAGATTGCCGACGGCATCAGCGGCGCGGATCAGCCTGTCAGCGACGAGCCGGTGCTCAAGGAGCGCATGAAGGATGCGCTTGCAACGCTCAAGACTGCGAGCGGCAACAAGGCCGGCTATCTCTACGATCTGCCCTGGTACGTCATCATCGGTCCGCCCGGTGCAGGAAAGACCACGGCGCTGGTCAATTCGGGGCTCAAGTTTCCGCTCGCGCGAGGGGCGACGCCGGCGGCCATCGCCGGGGTCGGCGGCACTCGCTACTGTGATTGGTGGTTCACCGAGGAAGCGGTGCTGATCGATACCGCCGGTCGTTACACGACCCAGGATTCGAACAGCAAGGCGGACAAGGAAAGCTGGCTCTCCTTCCTGGATATCCTGAAGAAAAATCGATCGCGCCAGCCGATCAACGGCGTTCTCGTCGCAATCAGTCTGGAAGACGTGCTGACGCTACCGAAGCAGGAACTCGCGCTTCATGCCGACGCCATCAGGATGCGGCTCCTCGAACTGCATCAACGGCTGAAAGTGAGCTTCCCGGTCTATGCGCTATTTACCAAGGGCGATCTCGTCGCCGGCTTCACCGAATATTTTGCGTATCTCGGCGAGGCCGGGCGGCGCCAGGTCTGGGGCGCCACTTTCCAGACCGCCGACAAGACCCAGAATCTGGTGGGGCAGGTCCCGGTCGAGTTCGATAACCTGCTGGAGCGCCTGAGCGAGGAAACGCTCGACCGTCTGCAGGACGAGCCGACACCGCAGCACCGGGTGCAGTTGTTTGGTTTCCCGGCGCAGATGGCGCGTCTCAAGCCGCAAATCCACGATTTTCTCAACCAGATCTTCGAGCCGACGCGTTATCACGTGAATGCCAATCTGCGTGGCTTCTATTTCACGTCAGGCACGCAGCAGGGCACGCCGATCGATCAATTGATTGGATCGCTGGCGCGCACATTCGGCGCGGAAGAAGTCGGTGCTGGATCTTACTCCGGCACGGGCAAGAGCTATTTCCTCGCAGATCTGATTTCGAAGGTCATCATCGGCGAGGCTGACTGGGTTTCGACCGACCGTGCTGCGGTGCGCCGCGCCCTGATCCTCAAGACCGCGGCGCTGTCGGTGATCGGTTTGGTGGCGATCGGACTGGTCGGTGCGTGGCTGACCAGCTTCAAGCGCAACTCCGATCTGATCGAGCAGAGCTTGCAGGCGGACAGCGAATATGCCGCCGCCGGTGCGCCGCTCATCAAGCAAGCGCTGATCGCCGATCATGATCTCGACAAGGTGCTGCCGCTGCTCTATCGGCTGCGGAACGCCCCTGCGGGTTATGCCTCACGTAATGAGCCGGTAGCACTCTCGGCGCGTTACGGGCTCAGTCAGCACGCGCGCCTGTTATCGCCCGCAAAGGCGGCCTATCACACCGCGCTTGAGCGCATGTTCAGGCCTCGCTTGCTGTACCGTTTGGAAGAGCAGCTCAATGCGCGCATCAACGAGCCTGCCTTCGTCTATGAGGCGCTGAAGGTTTACCTGATGCTCGGCGGCCTGCAATCCCCAGACCGCGAACTCATCCGCTCCTGGATGCAGCGCGACTGGGCGGACAACCTCTATCCTGGCGCGACCAACGCGGAAGGTCGGCGTCTGCTTGATGAAAATCTCATGGCAATGTTCGACCTCGAAACCGAGCAACCGCCGCTGGTCGAGCTTGATGGCCGGCTGATCAAGCAGGCCCAGAATTCATTGGCGCGCCTCAGCGTATCGCAACGTGCCTACGAGTTCCTGAAGTCCGAGGCTCGCGGATCGACCGCCGGCGACTGGATCGCCAGCCGCCGAGGCGGTCCAGACGTAGCAGTCGTGTTCGAAACCACGACTGGGCAGCCCTTGGACAATTTGCGGGTGCCCGAGTTCTTCACCTATAACGGCTTCAATCAGACGTTCATCGCTCGACTGCCCGGATTGTCGGAGCGCATGAAGCGGGAGCGGTGGGTCTTGGGCGATGCCGGCCAGCAGTCGGCAATTGACCAGCAGTATGACAACCTCGCTGGCGATCTGCTCAGCATCTACTCCAATGATTTCGTAACGGCGTGGCGTACTGCGCTCGGCAGCCTTCGTCTGAAGAAATTGCTCGCCGACAAGCCGAAATACGAGGTGCTGAGGGCGCTTTCGGCGCCGACCTCGCCGATGCGGCAGATCCTGGAATCGGTGCGCGATGAAACGATGCTGACCAAGGAACGCCCGAAGCCGGCGAGCGCCGGAACGCCAGCAGTGCCGCCCTCGGTGACCACGCCAGCGCTGTTCAACAACGCCCAGGATGGTACGCCTGGCGCGACGATTGAGTCGCAGTTCAAACCCTACCATGCAGTGCTTGAGGGGGAGAGCACCCGGCGGCCGATCGACTCGACGATCGCAAACCTGAACGACATTGCGCAAAATCTGACGCTGATGATCGAGAATCCGCAACTGACGGCGCAAGCAACTGCGGGGCTACAGACCCAGGTTGCCGCGCTGCGCAACAATGCCTCGCGTATGCCGCCGCCATTTTCCGATATGCTGCGGGCGGCAGCCGCGGAGTTCGAAGGTAGCATCGCTGCCTCCACGGCCGGACAGATCCTGCAGTCATTGCGCGATCAAGTCACGCCGGTCTGTCAGCAGACGGTGACCAACCGGTACCCGTTTGTCCGCAGCAGTGGTCAGGAAGTCCCGCTCGCTGACTTCGCCAAGCTGTTCAGCCCTAACGGCATCATGGATAAGTTCTTCACTCAGTTCCTTGCGCCTTATGCCGATACTTCGCGATCGGAATGGGTCTGGCGAAAGGAGAGTCCCGTCGGACGATCGTTCTCGCCTGATACGCTAAAGCAGTTCCAGAATGCCGCCTATATCCGCGATGCCTTTTTCCAGACCGGAGGCGGCGTGCCGGCGGTGTCCTTTGCGATCCGACCGCCGGCTGCGGCCGGACCGGGCATCACAGTCAAGACCGAGATCGGTGGCACGACGATCAACAGCCCCACCACGCCGGGACCAGCCGCAACTCCCTCCATGTTTGGTGCGCCGCAACCCGCTCCACCGTCGCCGCCGCAGAGCAATTCACCGACGACGGTCCTCTGGCCCGGCCCATCGCCGCGGACGGCAATTTCAGTCAGCAACGAGACCGGATCGCCATCCGTACTCGAGCGCATCGGCCCCTGGTCACTGTTCCGAATGCTGGAGGCTGGCTCGTTGGTGGCCAAGGCGGAATCCGCCAGCGCAACTTTCATTGTTGCTGGACGCGAGCTCAACTATCAGATTTCGACCGGATCGTTGCGCAATCCGCTAAACTTGTCAGTGCTCCGGGAGTTTCGTTGCCCGACCGGAATATGACCATGCGATGCGGCTTATTCGGCAAGATCGGCGCGAAGCGTGATTTCATCGCGATCGCGACGCCGCGCAGCTTCCTGGAAGTCTGGGAGCCGTGGGTGCAGGCCGCCATGTCCGCGAGCCGCCATCAACTTGGCTCCGCCTGGCAGGATGCATTCCTGACCGCGCCGGTTTGGCGATTCTGGCTTGGCGCCGCAATCTGCGGCACCACCGTCGCAGGAGCGATCATGCCGTCGCTCGATGGCGTGGGGCGATACTATCCGTTGACGCTGCATGCAGTGCTGGATCATGACGCCGCGCTGCCGCCGCCGAACATCGATCTGCAGGACGAGTGGTTTGGGCAAGTGGAGACATTCCTGCTCTCGACCCTGGACCGGGCTGCGACGTTCGAGCATATCTCCGATGCGCTGGATCGTCTCGCGCTCCCGCGTCTGCGGACGCCGGGGACTGATGGACCGTCAATCGTGTCGCTGAGTGACGCGACGCTCGGAATGGTTTCGACGGCCGATGGGTTTGCCGAGTCGTTCGGCACGCTCTGTGGCGCGAACCCTCAAATCTATGCCGCAGCTAGTTTCTGGTGGACCGCCGGAGGCGAAGGGTTCTCGCCGATCGCGCTCAGTTGCCGCGGATTGCCGGATCCGTTTCACTATTCCACGCTGCTGACCGGCGACGTTGGCCGCGCGGCATCCAGGACGGGATGACGCGCGATGGTACACGTCCCATCCTTGTTTGATGTTGGTTGGGTCACTCACACCGGACGGGTGCGGGCGCGGAACGAGGATTCTTGCCTGGTACGAACCGACGTCGGCCTATGGGCCGTCGCTGACGGCATGGGCGGTCATGAGGCGGGCGATCTTGCCAGCCACATCGTGGTACAGTCGCTTGATGCGATCGGCGCGCCTGACTCCGCGGCGGACCTATTGGCACAATGCGAGGCGCGTCTGTTCAGCGCCAACCAGCAGATCCTGGCACTCAGCCATGCAAGGCAGGGTGCCATTGTCGGGACCACAACGGCAGTCCTGCTTGTACGCGACGGCCATTATGCCTGTATATGGGCGGGTGACAGCCGAGTGTACCTGATCAACCGCGACGGCATCACCCAAGTGTCGCACGATCATAGCGAATTGGAGGAACTGATCGCCGGCGGCACGCTATCGCGCGAAGAGGTCCAGGATTGGCCGAACAATGCCATCACCCGGGCTGTCGGCGTTGTCGCCGACCCCGAGTTCGAGGTGGTGACTGGTCCGGCCGAAGCGGAAGACATTTTCGTGATTTGTAGCGACGGCTTGACCCGACACGTGCAGGATGACGAGATCCAACAGCACGCGGCCACTCGGCTTGCCCAGGCAGCCTGCAACGACATGCTAGCGCTCGCTCTTGATCGCGGCGGGCTCGACAACGTGACGATCGTGATCGTGCGATTGCTGGCGCCACGATCCTCAGAGCCCACGAGGACGCCGCTCGAGCGGGAGCCGCGAGCATGACCGCGAACGATCCGTTTCGATCATCCTACCGCGGTGTGCCGGCCGGCACCCGGCTCAACGGTATCTACGAGATCGAAACGATGATCGGGGCAGGCGGCATGGGCGAGGTCTACCGATGCCGCGAGATCCAGACCGGATCGCCCGTTGCGGTCAAAATGTTGCTGCCCGACATGGTCGACAACGAGGCGGCACTTGCGCTGTTCCGCCGGGAGGCGGCAGCACTTCACAATCTTCCGCATGAAGCGATCGTTCGCTACTTCCTGTTCACGGTCGAACCCGTGCTGCAGCGCCCGTATCTCGCGATGGAATTTGTGAATGGGCGCTCGCTGTCGAACATGCTCGACGATGGGCCGCTGACCTTCGAAGCGCTGATCAAGTTGATGCAGCGTGTCGCATCGGGCCTGCAGGCCGCTCACGAGCACGGCATTGTCCATCGCGACGTCTCCCCCGACAACATCATCGTGCCGCTCGACGACGTAAAGCGGGCGAAGATCATCGACTTTGGTATCGCTCGGTCCACCCAGATGGGTGACAAGACCATTATTGGCTCCGGCTTCGCCGGCAAGGATAATTACGCTTCGCCGGAACAGGTTGGCTTGTACGGCAATGATGTCACCGCGAAGTCCGACGTCTACAGCTTTGGTCTCGTGCTCTTCCACGCCTTGACCGGACAGAAGCTCGATATGGGCGGAAGCCAGTTTCAACTGGTCGAGAAACGTCGACGCGTGCCCGATCTCGGCGCAGTGGATATGCGTATCAGGCCCCTGCTGGAGAGGATGCTGCAGCCAGACCCCGCCTTGCGCCCGACCATGGCGGAGGTCGCCAACTGGGTGCCGGAGGCTTCGGTTCAGCCGTCCGCCGCACCGCTCTACGGCTTCGATCCATTGGGGAAGCCGGAACGCGCGACGTCTGCACAGCAGGAGCGGGTGCCATCAACCACGCGGAGCTCTCGCAGCATCTTGCTCGGCGCCAGCGTCGCAGCGCTGCTGGTTCTGCTGGGGGGCGGTGGGTACACCTTCTATAAATTCGTCTGGTCGACATCAGGCTTAGCGGCCTTGCCGCCGCCTCCGAAACTCGCCGGGAAAACGGCGCCGTCCAGCATCGAGCCTGCTCCGCCACAGCCAGCACGTCAGGAGCCGGTGAAGCTGCCGTCTCAGCCGACGGTGACGCCGTCCTCGTCGCCCGATGGGCCGGGTCGAGCCGAGCGCATCCGCAGATATGTCGCCCAATATGCGGGCGGCGACTGCTTCTTCATCCTGCCTGTTGCAGTGAGCTCAAGCGCGGCCGTCATTGAAGGCTTCGGCGCCTCGACCGCCCCGTTCGATACCTTCGACAAGGCGTTTCGAAAGGAGCAGGGATTTGAGGCTTCGGTCGGCGTCAGGCAGGTGAATCCGGCACAATGTCCGGCCGTCAAATTCTTGAGCCAGGTCGGAAGCGATCAAGCGCGTGCGCCGCGCATCAACCTGTCAGCGACGGAGCTGAAGGCCGGCGAAACCCTGAACGGGACAATCGAGAATTTTGCCAACCGGGTGGTGGAATTGCTCATGGTCTCGGATCGCGGCGAGGTGCAAAGCCTGTCCTATCTCCTGAAGCCGGGCATCGACTCGCTTTCGTTTGCTCTGCCGATGGCGCGTGCGACCGGTCCGCAACTGCTATTGGTCGTTGCGGCCCCGAGGGTTCTGGACTCGTTGCGCCAGCCACGGCCGACAGCCGCCGACACATTCTTCCTGCAGGCGATAAGCGAAGCTCAGCGCGGCAATGTGACCCTCACTGCGGCCGCACGCTATGTGATGCTCACGAATTGAACTGCTCTTCAGAACTTGCCGATCATCAAGATTTTCAGGTCGGCATCCGGCTTGAAGTCGCTTGCCGTGAATTGACGCGAGTTGTTGGCAGGGGACGGATTGAGCCGACCCGGACAAAAACTGACCAGACGGTCGTCGCCGCCAAAATCGATCGTCAACGTGAAGGATCGGATTGGACCTGCCCAGTTCGCACCCGTCTTGAGCACGTAGGAAATACGCCGCTCCTGCAGCTTTGCCGCATTGTCCTGGCTGTTGCCCGTGCGCTTGTCCAATTCGGCAAGGAACGCATCCGTGACGCAATACTCTTTCCTGTACCGCTCGACTTCCGAACCTAGTGCTGCGTTGCGACGCAGACCCGAGCGCAGGACCGTGTCAGGGCTGGAGCCGACGCTCGGGCGATACTGATGCTCGACAATGATAGTACGTGTCGGTGGAAATACTTGCTCGCGAACAGCCGAAGTCTTGGTTATCCAGCCGGGCGTGTACTGCTGGCGACCGTTGTCGCTCATGCCGGCGGGCATCAGAAGGCCGTCATCGATCAGCTTCGTTCGGGTTGTTGCCGGCAGATCGGCCACCCGGATCTCCCGATCACCGAGCGGCAGCAGGGGCAGCTTGAACTGACGGAGAAGGGCGGTGACATCCCTATCGCCGACCATGGCGCGTTGGTCGATGGTCAGTGGCACCGGGTTGCCGTCGATCCTGGTCTCGAACTCGACGAAGTTGACCGGATTGCTCGATGGAAGCGCAATGTTCTCGGCATCGGACAAATCGATGTCGGGCAGCGGAAAAGCGACAGTGAGCGCAACCGGCTTGCTCGTCTGGTTGACGAATTGGTAGCGAACGCTGACCCTGTCCAGTCCGATATGAAGTTCCTCGCTCGCCATGGTCACATCCTTGGTGCGAACGAATTGCAGCCCGCCGATGGACAATTCGGCGGCGGAATCGTTTGCCCGCGCGGGCCAGCTGGTTGCGGTCAAAAGGGCGATCATCAAGGCTCGCGACCTCAAGGACAACCCGCTTAACGCTTCATTTGCCATGCCGGCCTCCATGCGGCGCCGCAGCGTCCGCCCGTGTGGGCTCAATCGATCGCCTGGTAAAGGTCTCCCCATTCCGGCTTCCAGACGCCATCCCGGTCGCAAACCACGATCGCGAGCTTCATGTCATTGGCGAGCCGGATTGCGCCGCGAAAGGCGTCCTGGGCCGGCATATGGGCGCTGACCTGGTCGCTGCTCAGGCGTCCCCCGCTTGCGGCGGCTGGCAACACGATTGACCCGGAGGCACCCGCATCGTCGCGCCTCAAAACCAGAGTAATCGCGTCGGGCTGGATTTCGCTGACTTGCTCAAATCTGTTTCTGGCCATGATTTTGCACTGCAAGCTGAAGGAGTTCGGACTATCACCGTCCAGTGAAAGAGTTGAACGGGATTGGGGTTGCTCGCCACTAATTGACGCTGCGCTCGCGCAGTCTTGGATTAGCAGTCTTGGATTAGCAGTCTTGGATTAGTCGGACTGACGCCGCATTCGGTTCGGTTACATTGAGGCGGATATGCTTCGTCGATCTAGCTGGATCTGGCTCTCTATCGTCGGTGCAGCCTTCGCTGCAACCGGTGCAAAGGCCGACGATGCCGTCGTGCGAAGCTTTGCCGGCGGTTCGGCTGCCTCCATGGTAGGAATCGTACCGGCCGGGCAGGACGTCGAACTCGCGGGCCCGCAAGCGCTCAGCGCTGACGGACGGGGAAACCTGTTTGTGCTTGATCAGGTCAACGGCCGCATTCTGCAGTTCGACCCCAAACTATCGAGCACTGCACCTGACATCCTGAAGATGCCAGGCGATGTCCAGCCTACCGACCTCGTTGTCCGCAACGACGACATCATGGTTTGGGACGGCGGCGTACGGATGCTGAAGGCGGCACCGGGACAGTCCACACGCGGGCTGGGCGGAGACGTGATCCAGCTTGAGGAAGCGTCGTCCCGCGGCTCGGACGACCAGGTCGCCATTTCGGCCTTCGCCCAAATGGGCTCGCAGGCGCTGAGCAGTCCAACCGACTTGCTCGATCAGAATACCCGCGCGGCCATCGTAAGGACGACGCGACAGCCCGACCGGCAGTATATCGCCTCGCGCAGCAAGGGATCGGTGATCGCTGACATCATTCCGGACAAGGGCAATGCCAGCGTGCGGGTCGAGATCCAGACCATGGTCAGCAACGAGACCATCGGTCAGCTCGGCCTGCGTGTCCGCAACCAGCTCGGCACCGTGGAGTTTCTTGAGATCGACAACAGTGACCGCTTCTACGTGCTGGCCGAGGACATTCCGCCATCGGGCAAGAATGCCTCCACATTCGTTGCCCGCTATGCCGCGAACGGACGCCTGGAGGGCATCTACGAATTGCCTTTGGAGAACACGCCCGTGACCCGGCGGTTCGTCACTGTCTCAGGCGACGGCGATGTCTATTTTCTGCGCACCAAGCCGGAGGGTGTTGAGGTGGTCGGTGTCGGCTTCCGGCCCCTCGGGAAGGTATCCGTCATTGACGTCCGGCCATCGCGCACGGCGACCGCGCCGGCGGCGCAGCCGGATATCAAGTTCAATGCGACCGCCGCCGTGCGGCCGTCCAATCGCCAGCAGGCGATCGAGACGGCCTTCGCCTTTGAGGGCGTTCAGTGGAAGCTGACACCGGCGAACTACGGTAGCGATCCCGACAGTCAATGTTCCGGTTTCAGCCGTATTCGCCGGCCGTGGTATCTGCAGGGTAAAGTAAACCAGGAAGTGCGCGGCGTGCCCTATTGCTGGGGTTGCCACGGTTCGCTCGCCAACTTCCGGCAGCGGATCGAAGGCGGGACCCTGGCGGGTAATGTCTGCACCCGTAACGAGCCACGACCGGATGTGGCCGGCGTCGACTGTTCGGCATTCGTCAGCGCCGCGTGGGGACTTTCCGTTCACTACACGACAGCCGCCATCCCCGCGATCGCCGCACCCGTGACCAACCCCTGGGACCTCAAGCCTGGTGACGCCCTGAACAAGCCGGGTTCCCACGTGATGTTGTTCCTGCGGTTCACGCCGGATCGCAAGGCGGAGGTCATGGAATCTTCGACGGGTGGCTGCAACGGTCGCGTCTGCCGCAACGTCTATCCGCTGGCAAGCCTGCTCGCGCGCGGCTACGTTCCGGTCCGCTTTCGGGCGTTCGCAGATGATCAGACTACCGTATCCGCGAACGCCTATCAGGAGACCGAAGCGCCGACAGGCCGCAAGACAGCGAACAAACGGCGCTGAACCTGGGGTCTCGCTAGGGCTACAGATGAACATGGATCACTTCCTGCGAGCTGGTTTCTGGAGGTCCGGACGGCATCCTGCCGCTCTACCTTACCGGTGTGGTTCCAGGGCAGACCCGCTTGATATCGAGGTGGATCAAGATGCGAAGGCTCAGGGGCTTTGATCAAAAGACCGGTTGGCTGTGTGCCGCCATCCTGCTCGCTACGTTGATCGGCCTGCCACTCCAGCGCGCGCATGCGGCGGGAGAACTGTCGATAAGTAACCCGGACGGTGCGGCCCTCCGGGCGCTCGTCATCGGCATCGACGACTACCAGCATGTACGCAAATTGAAGGGCGCAGTCGCCGACGCCAATGACATCGTGTCCAGCCTGAGGACCATGGGCGTCAGCGATGTGGTCGAACTGACGAATGCACAGGCGGATAGGGCAAGCGTGCTGCGTGAGATCAGCTCACTGGTGGAGCGGACAAAGAGCAACGACCTCATCTTCCTGTCGATCGCAGGTCACGGCACGCAGGAGCCGGAACGCGTCAAGGGCTCCGAACCGGACGGAATGGAGAACGTGTTCCTGCTGCCTGAATTCGCTACCACGCCGGCCGGATCGGTCGAGCGCATTCTGGGAAGCGAATTCAACCATTTCATCCGGCAGTTCGAATTGCGTGGCGCGAAAGTGATCTTCGTTGCGGATACCTGCCACGGCGGTGGAATGGTGCGCGATATCGATCCGCGTGCGGCAGAGATGAGCTTTCGACAGGTGCCGCGCTACACGCTGCTGGTTGATGAATTGAAGCCGGTGTCGAGCAGCGACGACCCGAAGTCCGAACTCGATCTCGACCACACCGCATTCATCGCCGCCGTCGATCGTTACACCAAGGCGCCGGAAGTGCGGATCCCCGGGATCGATGGCCTGCGCGGCGCACTGAGTTATGCCGTCGCACGGGCAGTGGAGGGCAACGCGGACATCAATCATGATGGGAAAGTGACTCTGAAAGAGCTTTTCAGCAATGTTCGGCAGGTGGTCTATCAACTGTCCGACCAACGCCAGAACATCGTGACGGTATCGTCGCCGACACAGACGCCGGAAACCGACGTCGCCTTCGGACTGACGCGCGGCGTCGTGCTGATCCAGGGGACGGCCGCGAGAGCTGCCTCTGGTCAAGGTGTTTCCGTCATGTCCGCCGAAAAACAACCTCCCGCGCCGCCGGCCGTAACGGCCACGTCACAAACCGCTCCAACCGGCGTCGCCGCGAACGGCCCGGCCGCGCCCAGTGCCGCACTGCCGCCCTTCCGCCTCACCTCGCCGATCCGTTTGGCCGCGCTTGACGGCAAGACGAACTATTTCGCCGGCGTCAAGCCGCAGGATGCCAGTGTGCAGGCCGTTCAACCAACTGATAATCCCGACCTGATCTGGGACCCCGTGTCGCATGACGTAATCGCCTGGGGCGATGTGGTCGCCTATGGTGTTGACGTTGCCGGCCTGACGACAGTGGTCAACAGAACTGCAGCAATTCGGGAGCTTAAGCGCATGGCGACGCAGTCGCCGCAGGTAATGCGTATTTGGCCGGATGACCGACAGCAGCGCAGCGGCCAGGCCGTCGAGGTCGAATTGTCCGACGTCGGTTCACGAGCGGTGCTGCTATTCAACGTGTCCGGTGATGGAACTATCCAAATGCTGTATCCGGTGGGTTCTGATGCCGCGCTGGCGCGATCGGCGAATCTGCGGCTGCCTCTTCGGGTAGGTGAGCCGTTCGGTGCCGAGCAGATCGTTGCGGTGACCTCGCAGCAGCGGATGGTTGACCTGGAGACGGTCCTGATGCAGCTCAACCGGCGTCGTGCCTCGGGGCAGGTAATCAAGAGTCTGGAGCGCTACCTGCCGGCGGACGCACGGATCGCGTCGATCGGCTTTTTCAGCGTTCCCTGACAAACGTGGGAAAGCAGGTCATGTCGCCAGCGGAACGGGTTTGCAAGCAATCATGGCTCGCGATCGTGCTGGTGCTGGCGGGAAGCAGGGCCGTGTCCGCGGCGCCACTGCCAACGGCATTTCCGTCTGCAAGCGCGACGATCGCTCCGTTGCTCTGGCGCGTACAGGCCCCGCGCGGCCCGGCAAATGCTGCCAGCGTGTCGCTTGAAATCCTGCCGGGTCCAACTGTCAACATTGGCAGCAAGGTGTCATTCGGTGTGACCGCCAGGAAGCCTGGGTATCTCATGCTGGTGGATGTTGATGCGGAAGGGCGCATGTCCCAGATCTTTCCGACTGCCGAGCTGTTGGCGCAGTCGGTCGGACCCGACATGAATCTTGTCAAGCCTGGCGTCCAATTCATTGTTCCGACCCCGGCGGCACAGCAACGCGGATTTGAATATGTCGTCGCGCCGCCGGCCGGGTCCGCTGTGATCGTTGCGATCCTGAGCGAGCGGCGTGCGCAATTGCTCGATTTGCCAGACATTCAGCGCAAGGTTCAGGGGCCGGCCGATACGTTGAGCTATCTGTCGGACTGGACAAGTCAGCTGCGTGTACCGGACAGCGGCAGCGGAAAACTGGTGCCGAACAATTGGTCGTTCGACATCAAATCATACTCCATCAAGTAGGTAAGCGATCGCGTTGCTACAGCTTGCTCAGGCGGCTGAAGACACCGCCCCGCGCGATCATGTGGTGAATGTCCTTGTGGCCGAGGCTGACGTTCAACTTCTTCAATGCAGGAATCCGCTGTTGAGCTCCGTTGCCCTCAATCGTCGCCAAACCAGGCCCCATCGGATGGCCTTACCGATTACGGAAGAGATCTCGAGCGCGCCACCGTGCATGCCGTCCTAAAGCGTTTTCGGTTCTGATTGAATCAGAACCGAAGCTCTAGATTCTTGTTTTGACGCGTTTTCTTTACGCGAACCGGCGTCCACTTCGCTCGAAAACGCTCTAGTTGCAGACCTCAACGTTGCCGGTACCGCCGCCGGGACCTCCGCCGCCACGGTAATCGAGATGACATCCGCGACGGACCGGGCGGCATAGATAAGAATCACACACGATCTGGCCACTGCCACCCGAGGGCCTGGCGGTCGCCTGTCGTCGGGGAACATCGGCTTGCGGCTCGGGCCTCACGCGGACCGGACGATCCGCGCGCGACGGGCGCTCATCCATGTTACGCTTCGCCACCGGCTTTTTCCCGCGGCGCTTCTCGCATTCGTTGTCCTCGTTCAGGAACGAGCCCTCGGCGCAGGTGATCTTGCGGCACTGATCGCCGTCCGCCCTGTAGCCGTGCTCGCAGATCAGCGGGCAGACTCGGGCCGGCTTCAGCTTGATCGCATCGAGCGCATCGAGGCTTGCGAGCTTGACGTCAAATTTGGTCCCGGCGTGCTGATTGAACAGGGTCAGGGAACGACGCGAGGTCGCGTTCCACTCACCGTCGATGGAGCCCGTGAAACAGCCGACCCGGCTCAATTCGCTCTGTACTGATTTCGTAAGCTCCTGCTGCGGCGGCGCCGTGTTCAAGGCGGCAACCTTCGCGCCCTCGCTGGTCTGAGAGGGGGGAGCGGGTGCAAGATTATCCGGCTTGGCGCTGTCGAGGACGGGTCCGTTCGCGGATAGCACGGCGACAGTTGAGGATTGGGATGCAGTCCGCTTCCGTTCGGCCTCGGTTGCTTGTTCCTGCGCTGCCTGCTTTGTTCTTTCTGCCGCGATACGGGCATCCTCCGCAGCCTTGAGATCTGCGGCCGCTTTTTCCTGCTCGGCCCGCTGGGCACCTTCGGACACGAGCCGAGCTTGCTGCTGCTCAGCTTCCTGCGCTTTCTTGGTCGCGGTAACGCGTGCGTCCTCCGCGTCGATCTGATTGAGCTGAAGCTTGGCCAGATTTGCGTAATAGCCGTCGGGATGCTGGGCGAGGAACGCACTCATGGCGGCTTTATTGCCGAGCTGGAGGGCCAATTCGTAGTCACGACGAATCTCCGACGAGGCGTTGACCGGCGGCGGCACCGGCACCGGCTCCTCTGCCTTTGGTACGAGCGCAACGTCCTCGCCGCCCAGCGAGCCGTAAACGTACGGCTCCTGTCGATTGCCAGTAGCTTGCAAGACATCATCGCGAACGAAGCCGAAAGCTCTGCGCAGGTCGAGTCCAGGCTTCGCGATATACTTGACCAGCGCTGTCGCGTATGGACTGTTCTTGCTGTTGCCGTCGAGTGCGGTCAGTCCGGCTTTCGCTGCAAATGCGATCAGCGTGTTGGATACGGCGGGTTCTACCCGTGCGAGCCCGCGGCTGATCGCGCGCGAAGCGACAGTTCGTTTCATCGTGTCGGCAAATGGATTGTTGCGACAGGCGTCAACGATCACGACGCGCAGTTGCTTCGCGGGCTCGATCGCCAACAGGACACGATCGAGCGAGAAGGCCTCGTCATAGATATCAGTGTCGCGTTCGAGTCTGGCATCCGTCGGGATCAAATAATTCGTCCCGTCGATCTCGATTCCATGACCTGCATAGTAGACGAAGGCGATGTCTGCATCGCGGGCTTGATCGGCGAAATCCCTCAGCGCCCGCCGCATGTCGCTCGATGTCAGGTTCAGCCGAGACTCCACCACATCGAACCCGGCGCCCTTCAGGGTCGCGGCGATAGCGGCAGCATCATTGGCAGGATTCGGAAGCAGCGGCGCGTTTTGATAATTGGAGTTTCCGACTACCAGAGCCACTCGCCTCGTCGCCCAGGCTGGCTGAGACGCCAGGAGAACTGAAGCAGCAAGAAGAACAAAAACTCTGAGGTGTGTGTACAAGCGCATGGCGAACGTCCGAAATCGGCCCGAAACAATGGCACCATTATCGAAAATGGCCGCGCGCAAACTCGACTGCGTCAAACGTTACGAGCGCCGGCCTACCTCCGTACAGTAACAATCTTGAGTCCAATCCATTCCTGATATTGTCGTTCGAGGCAGCGAGGACGTTCAAGAGCACACGGAAGAGTGTAGGGTTCATGGCGGGCAGCCGAACGATATCGGTGTCATGTAAGATATTGAAATGGTTGTTTTTTTGTTTCTTGCGCAGGGGGCTGGGAGTGCCGGCAACCGGCCGGGTTTCGCCAAGCGAAGTTCCATCCCTGGATCGTGAACTCAGAATTGAGCGCGCATCGCCCGATGCGCAAGCGATGATCGCGCAGGATCGTGAGCTTGGACGGGCGCGTTGTTAGTCCCTGTGGCGTCGACAAGGTTCAACCGGTTCGTCTCGACCGTTTGTCGCAGCCGCGAGCCTCTTCCATAGGAACGCGAACTGCGTCTATCTGGAAGCAACGCCAATCCGCTCAAGCTGAGACGTGCGGGTCCAGAACAAGGATCGAAATCTGCGTCCTCGGGATTTGGTCGTCGACGTGCGGACGCCCACCGGGCGTGTCGTCGAAATCTCTAACGTTGGAGACGCACATGTCTATTCCGCTGAAAATCTACGTCACGCCATTCGCTGAAAAGGGTGTCCCCGAGCCTCAGAAATGGAGTGGCGAGTCAGCCAAAAAGGCACTGGATGTGGTCAACAAAATCTGGGCGAAGGCCAAGATTGCGTTCGTGATCAATGACTATCTGGAAGACAAACCGCTCGATATGGCAAAGAGCGCGCGCAACAATGATCAGCGCGTGCTGGATGTTCTCAGTCTCCGGCATGCCCCTGACAACGCGGTCCACATCTATCTCGTTAATCCGATTGTCAATCTCTCGGCTGGTGGCAGCTCATACCTTCATAGCGATCCCGAGCCGGCAAGCTTTGTCCAATGGTATGGCAATGACTTCGCCAGTGGACGCGCCTGGGCCCATGAACTTGGGCATTTGATGAGTCTCGACCACGTCGACGTAGACTACGCCGACGAGAAGTCGGCCGCGCTGCGCAGCAACTTGATGACGAAAGGGTTGAGCGTGGGAAGCGATTTGACCAGTCAGCAGATTGGTGCGGCCAAAAGTTCAAAGCTGGTGAAGCGATTTGGCGGCTGACCGTCACAGTAAGACGGGTCAGCAAGCAAATGCGTATGCCATGCGCAGCTCGCCTTGATAGATCCAAATCGCCTCGGTAGCTCTTAGAAGAGTGTCGCCGATGCCTGCCTATGCTCGGCACTTGGCTGAACCATCGGCAAGATCAAGGCAGCACACAATCTGAGTCTCTGATAGAGAGAAGTTGTCCGCTTTCCGGGGTAGACCGGAAGTCAGGGACGGTCAGTTGGAATGGCGCGATTGACCCGAAACGGCCTCTGGTTGCAGCTCGTTTAGCGATTCAGGAGCGCCGCGAGTCCGGCCGCGTCCGGGATATCGATGGATCGATATGCCACCCGTGGGATAGCCCATATTCTCGAAGCTCTTAAGGATAGGACTAATTGCGTTTCTGGACAGGTTTACCAGAATCGGAACTTGGTGGGCTTTCAGAAACATCCCATTCCGTAGACGACTAAAGCAGCTCGGCGGCGAGCGAGCATGATGGTAACTCGCTGCTATGATTTCCTAGGATGGCCGTTCGACGAAGGCGACGGCCTTGTTACTGTAGGTCCATATCGCGTCGTCGCGTTTGCTGATTCCGAGAAAGGCGGTCGGCGTACCGGCATATATCATCGCCTGATTGCCGCCGTCGATGCCATAGGCCCATGGGTCGAGGCACAGAAACTCGGTGATTTTGTTGCCGGCTCCTGCAGTACGGTGGCCGACGATGCCGACATAGTGGGCGCCGCCAAGGGAGGCCCGCAGCGGCACCTTGTTTTCGAGATTCTTGATTGTCCAATCCACGGCTTTGCTGGGATCCCGGCCCACGCTTACCTGGTCGCGCGCCGTCGGTTCAGCCATTTTCCAGCCCATATAGCGGACGAACACGATCTTGAGGATCGAACCGCACCAATATTCATTGTTCACCGCCTTGAGGAATCCGCCATTGTTCTGGTTCCACGGCAGCTTGCTCTTCTTGTAGTTTTCCATCGACTCGTCCGTCGAGGTCGTCGACAGGGTAGGATGGGTGTGCAGCGGCTCATCCACCAGCATTTCATAGACGCGATGGCGGTTGTCCAATTCGTCGCTCGGGTCTTGGTTGCTGTAGAACTTGCGATAGGCGGGCGCCTTGGCCGGCGTAGTGACGGTGTGGAAATAGTGCCAGATCAAATCGGTTTTCCACGAGGGGTCGCGGGTATGGGTGTCGGACATGGAGACGTTCCATATTTCCATATAAGGTGTTCGGCTGCGGCGGCTGCGCAGCCTTTTCCCGCTGCGGTCAGACCAGCCACGCTAAAAGGTTAGTCCCCGCGCGGTTGATGACGGTTGACCTGTTGCAGTGTGTCGGATTGCCGCAGGTATGAACACACTGAACCGTATTTCAGTGGGGATGAAGCCCCGGACCTCGACAGCATCATCGGGCGCCAGTGGGACAAAGCTGAGTCGTTAATCGTCCGTACGACCGAGCCTGTTCGATGCAAGCAGCGAAGCTCCAAAATTCGGATTCGCGCACTGCCGTACGAAGCGGCAATTCTAGTGATTGCGCACCTGACATCGGATCCTGAAAGACGCGCGATGCTTGCCGCCTACAATTGAGGCAGTGAAGCTCTTCCTTGGAGTTGCCATCGCCCAGGAGTCGTCGCCTAATCTTTCGCAACGAAATCCTTCAAGCGAAGGCGGCTTCGATGGTCCGCATGCGTTTCCTCGCCCGAGGGATTCAGGCCACGAAAATATGCTTTCTGCCACTGCTGCTGCGTTGCTTCCGATCCCGGGTGCTGCAAATCGGTATTGAAGGCGAGGCGACCTTCGGACCATAGTTTGTATTCGCGCTCGATGTCGGGTGCTTTCGATAGCGGCAACGTCTCCGGCTTGATGCGCTCGAGGCTTCCGCGTTCAACCGGAAAAAGATGGCAATATGGCTCCCCCTGCTCAAACCGAATCTTTGTATTCGTACGCGTGAAGCGCCAATTCATCGTGAAGGTGTACGGGGACCAATCCGTCTCGATGATCCCGCTCAACGGTGCGATGGCATCTTTCGGCCTGTTGATAGGTCCGGTCACAAAGAGATCGAAGCCGGGATCGGTGCGGAACAGGCACGGGACGTGGAAGGTCAACACGCCATGCCCGAAGTGGCTGACGGCCGGCGCCTGGGTGCCGAGATCGGGCTTGATCCGAATGGTTTCTTTGTGGTTGAGCCCGTCCCACCGCGCTGAAAAACCCGATGGACAGAGCAATTCCCAGCCGTGAGCGTTTACAATGTTGAGCGGCAGGCAGCGATACGCGAACCGGTGGTCGGTGGCGTCCATCCAGTCCCGCTCGAGCGGCGCAGGACGGATGCGAAGAGCATGGCCGTCCATTGTGTAGGCGACGAGTTTGGGCATCGGTTCGGATACTACTTCATTGCGAAAACCAGCCCTGACCGCCATTTGGCGGACCGGCAAATTTGTAGCTCAACCCTACGCGAACGATATTCTCAGTCAATTTGGCGGAGTGTGTCCATGCGAATCCGCTTAGGGCGCCGATGTTCTGTGGTGCCGGAGCCGTCCGATCACCGAGATCAACATAGAGGTATTCGAACTTCGCCGTCCATGGACCGCTCACAATGGCCTCCCATCCGAGGCCCGCTGTCCAACCAAGTTTCACGCGAGCGTCGGAACCCGCAAATCGAAAGCCCGAGAATCCGGGAAAATCCGTCGCCGTCGAAAAGGCAAAATCCGCGTAGGCCAAACCGGCAGTCACGTACAGCATATTCGATGGGTTCGCCAGCAGCCCCAGGCGTCCGCGGACAGTGCCGAAGTAGTTCGACCGAAAACTGTTTTCCCAGGTATTGGACACCCCGGCAGCAATCGGAAACTGTCTCGGCGGCTCAGTTGATCGGAAGTCACTGTAGTTGATGTCCGTTTCGAGCCCGATGACTGTCCTATCGAATTGCACATTGCAGGAAACGCCGGCGCCGGCCGTAAGTCCTCCCGCGCGCTGAGTATCGATCGAACTTGCCTGCTGGGCGGCAAGTTCGGAGACCACTCCGTTGCTTTGCGCAAAATCGGCGATGGCGCGGTTTGGAGTGGAGGAGAACTCAGCTTTGGCCGAACCATAGCCGGCGTTCACGCCGAAGCTGCAGCCGGTCCAGCTGTAGGGCGCGACCGGCGGCGGAGCCTTGACCGGGATATACGCTGCAAAGGCGGAGTTCGCCTCGTCGAACTGCATGCGGAAATGCGCCTTCGCCTCCCACGCATCGATTCCAGGAGTGAAGAATGACAGGTAGCCGCCTGACAGCCACAGTTCGGCTTGTGATCCGAGTCGCGCGCGGACACCGCCACGCAGTTGTCCATGCCAACGTGTGAGCTCAACGTCGGTGCCATCGATTGTGGTGACACTATTGACGAGCTGTTGGGTATCGTACCGCAACGTGGCCTGCACGAACGGCTGCAGCAGAAATCGCTGGTCAAGCACGACATCGCGATTGAGCTCCACAGAACCTTCGACGTGACCCCAGCTATAGCCCTGGCCGGGGATCGGAAATCCCTGGCCGCTTGTCACACCCCCGACCTCGTCGTGAGCATGAAAAACCGTGAACCGGGGCACGACACGCATCCAGGGCGTATCGATGGTCTGGGTCAGGCTCGCGGATAGGAAGGCGCGGTCAACCGGCATGTTGGCACCGTGCCCGAAAACGTCGAAGGCGCGATCGAGCCGTGCGTAACCGAGCCAGGCATCAAACAGCGTCGTTGGACTGATGAGCCATCCCAGATAGGGCCCTCCGCCGATTCCCGACTGGTAAATCGATGCATTCAGTCCGTCGTACGTGACCTTGGTGCTTTCCGGATTGAACGCAAAACCCGCTATCAGGTCCGGGCTGACGCGATAGTCGAGCCCGTATGTCAGTTCCGACAGCGTGCCCTGCGACGTGAGTCCGACGACCCGGTCGGTGAAGTTGACCTGGCGCGGTGTCATCCAGGCATGCCAGCCGTGGCCCATCGATGCTGAGGTAGGACTTGTGGCGACGCTTGCGTATTGGTTGAACCCCGCGAGAATCGCGTCCGAGATGAAGTAACTGCGCGCAAAGTCCGTCCCAAGCGCGCGTGCAAGATTTGCATGCGGCACTGGCATAGGCGGTGGCGGAGGAGCCGGTGGAGGCGGCGGCCCCGGTGGAGGTGGTGGAGGTGGCCCTGGTGGAGGTGGCGGCGGTGGCGGCCCCGGCGGAGGTGGCGGCGGAGGTGGTGGTGGCGACGGCGGTACCGGCGGGAACACCGGGAATGGCGTAGGTATCACATGCGGTGGAGGTGGCGGCGGCCCCGGTGGTGGTGGCGGCGGTGGTGGTGGTGATATGGAACACAGTTGGTTGGTGAATGCATTCACCTCGTTCGAGATCGACTTGTCGCCGACCAGCGGTCCCAAGGGGCTGCCCCAGGCCCGGAACTTCTCATGATCGTCGAACGACGGCGGAAATACCTCGACTGCCGTGTCCGTTCGAAGGTCAAGGAAGGTCGGCCCTCCCGTGAGCGCCCCGCTCTTGCTGAAACGCCACATGAAGCCAATTTGCGGATCGCCCTGTACGCTGCTTGCATTGATGCAGTAGTCATTGGTCGCGGAGCGATAGCCGTCGAAACCGAGATGGATTCTGTCCGCAGCGATCGCGACGTTCCCGGAAGCGACCACGAGTGCTGTTCCCAGCAAAAATGGGCGGAGCCGCACCTGCCACTGCCGATCCGCGGGATACGCGCACTGCCAATTCAATGTGATCGGAGTCAATTGGACTCGCGAAATGCCCACTCCGCAATTCTCCCGATCGCGTCCCCACCGGGCCTATCGAAGAGCTGTGCAGCTCTCCAACATGTGGCCGTGCACGTTCGAATCCTCATGCTGGAAAGTGGCTCAATCGTGTCAACCGGAGGTGGTGAAATGAAACTCACTAGCGCTGTTGCGTGGCTGCAACAAGACAGACACCGCAAGCGGTCGATAACGGGAGCATAGTCGCCTTCGGTTCCGGATCGGTCCCGCAACAGATAAAAGGCTTAGGAACTTAGCGGCGCACGCTAGCCCAACCGACTCTAATGCTGAGCTTATCGTCCTAGATCTCGGTCTTGCTTTCGAGCACAATTGATCGAATCGAGCAGGACGTCGATATGGTCACGCTCCGGTTGGGTTGATCACGGGCGCGATTGTTTTTTCGAGGTCTCCTCCAACTCGCGGACGATGCGGGCGATGTCCTGATCGTTCGGTACGATCCTCGCCAACTGCTCGGCGTATTTGAGCGCGCTCACCGCGTTCCCGGTCTCGCGATTGAAGTTCACCAAAGCGGAAAGGGTGTCGCGGTCCGCGGGGTGGCGCTCGGCATTCCCTTCAAGTTGCCTGATCGCATCCGATACTCGGCCCGACGAATGAAGCGCGATTGCATAAACGTATGCGTATCGTGCTTGATCGGGTTGCAGATCGCTGGCGTGGTGAAGTTCCTCCAACGCCTCTTGTGGACGTCCTGCACGGACCAGCGTCAGACCAAGTGCGTGACGAAGTGCCGCATCGCGCGGGGCCGACGCGATCGACTTGCGCAGGATGGCTTCGGCCCGGTCTTCCCGTCTCTGTTGCGCATAAAGATTTGCCAGATTGACGGCCGCAGGCGCATACTGATCACTGAGGCGCAGCGCGGCGAGGTATTCTGCTTCGGCGTTGGCCACTTGACCCTCGCGCGCGAAGAAGGTCCCGAGAGTGGTCCGCCCTTCCGGCCGGTCGGCATTCAAGCGCTGGGCTTCGATAAATTCCTGCGCCGCTTTTTCGTAGTCGGCGCGATGCTCCGGCGGCTGAAGCGATGCCGGCAATCCCGCCAGGAGGGATGCGGCGCGGATGCGAACGCCCCGCACCGGGTCTGCGAGTGCGCTGGCTGCAATCGGCCAGAGCCGTTGTACGGGAATGCCATTCAGCATGTCGAGTGCGCCGATACGCACCATCGGATCCGGATCGTTCAGGCCGGTGCGCGCAATGTTTACGACATCTGGAGACAAGTAGACGTTCAACTCGGCAAGGGCGCCAGCGCGGGCGAATCCTGGATTCTGCGCGTTAACGGCAATACTCGCCAGGGAAGCGGCCGCACCGATCTGGTCGGTCCAGGCCGCATGAAACGCAGGTCCGTAGGCCTGAAAGCCCTTGCGTTCGGGGCCATGCCAGCGCTCGATGGCAGCCGCCGCCCATTCCGCCGGCTTGTCCTTGTGACAGTCATTGCACGCATTTGGCGTGCCAAGCTGCACGGACAGATCTGGGCGCGGCACCCGAAAACTGTGATCGTGCCGTTGATCCACGACCATATAGGTATGGATGGGCATGTGGCATGACGCGCAGGTCGGCGGCGGAGTCACGGCGGCGTGTTGACGATGGGAGGGGACTGCAAAACTTTCAGGCGCGTGACATTGCAGGCAGACGTTGTCTCCCGAGAGGCGCGTCTTGCCGCTGTGCGGATCGTGGCAGTCGCTGCAGGTCACGCCTGCCGCGAACATCTTGCTCTGCTTGAACGAGCCATAGTTGTAGACCTCGTCCTGCATCTGCCCGTCCGGATAGTAGAGTCCTCTGGACAAGGGCGAAACCGTATGGGTTTCCGACAGCCATTGGCCAGGAATCCAATTCTCCGAGATCTGCCCGCGCCTTGCGTGACAGAGACCGCAGGTTTCGACCTCCTTGCGCAGCGTTGCGGGCGGCAAACTGCGTGCAGCCGTGGCGACATTCTTTTCATGCGACCACGAGACGTCCCGCCGTTCTGTAAAGCGGACCAACAGTCCCATCATCTCATCATCGGTCTTGCCAAACGGCCACATGCTCTTCTTCGCCGACGCCCAGCCGACATGGTTCGAACCCTGACCATGACAGGCTTCGCAGCCGACGCTGATTTCGGCCCACGTCGTGTTGAAGCGATTGGTCGAGGAATCGTAGTTTTTCCGAACCCCCGTGGAGTGGCATTCACTGCACATGAAGTTCCAGTTCTGATTCAATTTCGTCCAGTGGAGAATGTCGCCGTGGTCAATCTTCTCGTCCGGATAAAGATGAAACCACCGTTGTCCGCCCTTCTCCTTGGGGCGCGCGTCCCAGGCGATCGTCAGAGCCTGCAAGCGACCGTCGGGAAACTCGATCAGATATTGCTGAAGCGGATCGATGCCGAACGTATATTTGATTTCGTACTCGGTCAGAGAGCCGTCAGGTCCGTCGGTCTCGACGAAGAACTTGCCATCCTTGCGAAAGAAGCGGCTGCGCGTCCCGAAATGTTCAAAACTTGCATTGTTGAAGTCGCCAAGCACGGTCTTTTCGGTCGCATGATCCATCGCATGCTTGTGCTGTGATTGCCGCCAAAGGTCCGCTTCCTCCCGATGGCAACCGGCGCAGGTCTCGCTGCCGACAAATTTTGCGACGTCAGGCGAAGCCGCGGACTTCCGGCCTTCGAACGGCAAATGCGTTCCCGTGCCGAAGACAAGCCAGTAGACGAGGCCGCAGCCGATCAGCAGGAGGGCAGTTACGGCAGCAATGATGCGGATGCGATTTGCGGACGGCTCGCTTTTCGAAATACCGTCGTTCCGATTGCGGCCTTTATGCCCTGGGCGCTTGTTCGATCGACCGGAGCGCGACTTAGACGGTGTCAAACGGGGACCCTCGAGCCTGCATTCGCGTGCGGCAGCTTCAACCGCTGCTCCAATCGTCGACTGGCATCAATTCGAATAACGAAAACGAATAACGAAAACTTGGCAAAGCGCAAGCACGGTGGGACGTCAACGAGGACAAGCCGACCGGATCATTTGGAGGCGATCGATTGGGCTTTGCGTAGGCCCGTCATCAGAGCGTCGACAATTTGATCCGTTGCGCCGTGGCGACGCAGAAAGCCCTCCGGATCGCGAGCCACGGGTTCGTACTGTGACATTTTTTCCAAGGCCTGCCGTGCAGCGTCTCGATTTCCAAGCTCGTCATTCGCCACGGCGAGCAGGAGCTGACTGAACCCGGCATCGCCGAGCTGGGATCGTTCTGCGACCGCACGCATTTGCGGGTAGTTTCCTTTCAAATAAAGATCAATGGCGATGAGATGAAAGTACCAGCTCGGAGGGTTCAAACTGCGCTCGATTGCGCGCTTGAGGATCGGAATCCCTTCTTCGAAATTCCCACGTGCGGCAAGCCGCCAGCCAAGTTGGGCGAGGACCTCCGGATCATTCGGATTGAGCGCCACCGCTTGACGGGTGACACGCTCGCTTTCTTCGTATCGCCCCACATAATAGTAGGCAGCGCCGAGGGCTTTGAGCGCCAGTGGGTTGTTCGGTTGCAGGGTCACCGCATGGGCAGTCGCCTCGAGGGCCTTCTCGTATTCCTTTTGCCGGTTACCGTCACCCGTATACCCCAGTCGCCCTGCATCGACGTGCAGCCATCCGAGCATGGCCCAGCCATCACTATAGCCTGGATCGCGTCGAACGGTCTGCTCAAGGCAACGCAGAACGGGATCGAATTCCGTCCGCGAGAAATTTCGGCGGTAGCCATAGGCGCGCAGGACGCACGCGTAGCTTTCCATGTTCGATACTGCAGGCGGCGATGGACTGTTGCCCAAATCGCTCTTGACCACGCCATAAGGCTGGCCGATCACGGTAGCAATCTCGTCTGCAAGATCCGCCTGGACACCCATGAGAGACTGGGAATTGGACGGTCGGGCGTAGGTCTTCGTCCAGACGACCTCGCCATTTGTCGCATTCACTACTCGCGTCGTGACGCGCACCTCGTCGGTATTCGTCTGGACGCTTCCATTAATGACATAAGTGACGCCAAGCTTGCGTGCGAGCTGCACGGCCGCCAGGCTGGAGTCCTGGTCCGACCCGAACGGGAAAGTGTATAGTCGGAAGCCGGCAAACCGAAACAAATTGCCGACCAGTTCCTGACCTATTCCAATTGCGAAATAGCGTGTGCCTTCTCCGGGGCTCAGTACCTCGAATGGCATAACCAGCACGGCAGGGTCGCGCGAGGAGCTCAAATGAGGTCGCGTCCTGCCGGAGAGCAAGATCCATCCCAGCACTCCGATAGCCAGACCGACAACGAACGCCGCGACGATCGGGAAATGACGGAGAAAACCTGGCTTGCTCGCCGACCTGCCATTGCCTGCGACATCATGCGTCGAACGATCCCGAATCTCCGACGCTTGATGGCTAGTTGAGGTGGCAGGCGGCGCGCCATGCCATTCGAAATTGGGAACGTACGAGCCCTTTGGAATCGAAATGCGGACCGCGTCATTTTGGCCGGCGTCCATATAGTAGCTGTCGAGATCGCGGCGCAACCGTCGGGCTTCGAGGCGGACGACCGGGTCGGCTTGGGGATCGAAGGAGTCGTCACGGCCGAATACGGCCAAGGCTATGGTAAAGCCCTTCAGGCTGTCGGCGCGCCCCGAAAGCGTTTCATCGACGATGAAGCGAAGAAATGCGCGCCGCCGCTCGCTGGCCTGGAAGTGCGTGCTTGAGAAGATGCGCTCCAGCTCGGTCCATACATCCTTCGGCGACAGCCCGGCGCCTTCGCGGCAGGTGACGTCGGACGAATCGCGTTCAGACGCAATGGGCAATTTACGCATCGAATTTGCGAGCCCACGAGGGTTCTTGCAAAGAGGGTTCTTGCAAAAAATTCTAGTGTCACTTATCCGCAATTGCAACTCACAAGCGAGCCATCCCTCCACCTCTGATCGCTGGTTATTTTTTCTCTTGCTGATCGATAGGACCCGCCTATGCGCGCTATTGTCGCAGCAGGATCGCGCAGCGCGAAGAGCGGGCTCGTGATCGCTCTCATTTGCTGCGCCAATCGGCGCGTCCTTGCGCACCTTTTCGTGCATAGGGCCGTAATGTTGTTCCGATTAGTCAGGACAAAATGTCGGCTGCGGCGGAACCGGGTGGCGACCAGCCGGGAAGTATTCTCCGCGAAACAGGTTCGAAGCTTGAAGGATGATCCTCGCGCCCCTGCTTGCCGATTCCGCGCACACTGAGGAGCGCCAGCGCGGCCGTCCTCAGTGTGCAGTGAAGAAAAGGCGCGTCGTTCCTACGGTCGAATGCCATTCTTGCGCGCGCAGTCACGGTAGGCGGAATAGCCCGCAGCGTTCCGCGCATTAGCGGCTCCGCTCGTCATGTTAGCCGCGCCGGCCGCGGCAGCTTCGTTCGCTTGCCTGAAACATTCGGCGCGGATCGCATCAACGCTCTTCTTTGGCGCAGCCTCCGCCGGGTACGCGGCGCCAAGCACCGGGACAAGCAAAGCTAAAGTTCTGAGCAACCTTACATTCATCATGTTGGACCTCCCTGTCTGAGATGCGGCTAACAATGACGCGAGTCCTAACCCATGGCTGGCTGAAGGGGGAGGTACGAACATGTTCGTACCTTGACGCGCTTGCACCCGGGGCGATGCTGGCTGCTTGTGATGCTGTCTGCTTGTTCTGCTTATAGTGTTTGCTGATGCGCGTGTGCCTAGGTCTTCCCCGATGTCGGTAGTTCCATGGAGGGAATTCGATCCATCGTGATCCGTTTTCCGCAGCGCGAACTTGAAATTCGGCGCCGCTTCGTTCGCGACCCGCATTTCAGATCGATTTGTTCAGACTACGAGGAGGCGTCGAGGGCGCTCCGTCATTGGCAACAGGCCGTCAAGGACGGAGATCGGGAAGGGGGTCGAAGAGCCGAGGAATACGTCACGCTCCTCGGCGAACTGGAAGAGGAGATCCTGACACATTTGAGCCGCCCGTGAGCCACCGGCGATCGAATGGCAAACGTGTCGGAATGAATTGGTCCTGACCTTCGTTCGCAACGCCGCAACGGCAGTGCAACGGCGATGCCGACGTTAAGCTGCAAATGGAAGCTGCAAATGAAATCGAGGAGGTGAGAGCCGTGAAAGACGCAATAAGAGACAAATTGAGGCAGTGCGCGTTTGCGGCGCTGGCAGTGCCGCTGTGGATCGGTGCAACAGCAGCTCAGGCTCAAGCCCCGGTCGAAAAGCCAAACATCATCCTGATCCTGTCGGATGACTTCGGCTACGGGGACGCCGGCGCGTATGGAGGCGGCGAAAATCGTGGCATGCCGACTCCAAGCATCGATCGTCTCGCGTCCGAAGGCATGCAATTCATGTCATTCTATGCGCAGCCGAGTTGCACGCCCGGCCGGGCTGCCGTGCAAACCGGCCGGATACCAAATCGTAGCGGCATGACGACCGTGGCATTCCAGGGACAGGGCGGAGGCATGCCGGCAGCGGAATGGACCCTGGCCTCGGTCTTGAAGACCGGCGGTTACAAGACCTTCTTCACCGGCAAATGGCATCTGGGCGAAGCCGACTACGCGCTTCCGAGTGCGCAGGGCTACGACGAGATGAAGTATGCGGGATTGTATCATCTCAACGCGTATACCTATGCCGATCCCACCTGGTTTCCGGACATGGACCCCGAGTTGAGAGCCATGTTCCAGCGAGTGACCAAGGGGGCACTATCTGGAAATGCCGGGCAACCGGTGAAAGAGGAGTTCAAGATCAACGGCCAGTACGTCAACACGCCGGACAAGGGCATCGTCGGCATTCCGTTCTTCGATGACTATGTCGAGAAAGCGTCGCTCGACTATCTGGACCGGAGCAAGGGATCGAAAGAGCCCTTCTTCATGAGCATCAACTTCATGAAGGTGCATCAACCCAACATGCCGGCTCCGGATTTCCAGGGGAAGTCGTTGTCGAAGAGCAAGTACGCGGATTCGGTGGTGGAGAACGACACGCGCATCGGCCGCATCTTGGACAAGGTGCGATCGCTTGGACTCGACAAGAACACTTACGTGTTCTGGACCACCGACAACGGCGCGTGGCAGGACGTCTATCCTGACGCCGGTTACACGCCATTCCGCGGCACCAAGGGCACCGTCCGTGAGGGCGGCAACCGCGTCCCGTCCATCGCATGGGGCCCGGGCATCAAGCCCGGAACGAAGAACTCCGACATTGTTGGCGGTCTCGACTACATGGCGACCTTCGCCAAGCTTGCCGGCGTGAAGCTGCCGGAGAACGACCGCGAGGGTAAGCCCATCATGTTCGACAGCTACGATATGTCACCGGTCCTGTTTGGAACGGGAAAGTCGGAGCGCAAGGCCTGGTTCTACTTTACGGAGAACGAACTCACGCCCGGCGCGGTGCGTCTCGGCAACTACAAGGCCGTGTTCAATCTGCGCGGCGACGATGGTGTGAAGACCGGAGGTCTTGCAGTCGATAGCAACCTGGGCTGGAAGGGGCCGGACTCATATGTGGCGACCGTTCCACAGGTCTTCGATCTCTGGCAGGACCCGCAGGAGCGCTATGACGTGTTCATGAACAACTACACGGAGCGCACCTGGACCATGGTCACGATCAGCGGGGCGACCAAAGACCTGATGCAGACATATGTGAAGTATCCTCCGCGCAAGCTCCAGAGCGAAAGCTATGCAGGGCCGATCACCCTCACGCAGTATCAGCGGTTCCAGTTCTTCAGGGAGCAGCTCGCGAAGGACGGTTTCAGCGTCGGCCTGCCCACCGGCAACTAGATCGAGCGCATGGAACGGCCTCGAACAATTCGAGGCCGTTCCGTTCTCCGTTTTGACTTGGATGGGCAGGGACCTATGAAGCGAATTCCAGTCGACCGACGGACGATCCTGGCAGGCTTGCTGGCCTCGGCTGCCACGATGTCTCCGTCCGGTCATTCAGCGCTCGCGCAGGAGGGTCCCCTTTCGTCGTGGAGTGAGGGGCAGGCAAAAAAAGCGATCCTGGACTTTGTCTCTGCAGTTACGAAAGAAGGAGCACCGGAGTTTGTGCCCATTTCGGAGCGCATCGCAACCTTCGACAACGACGGCACGCTCTGGTGCGAACAGCCGATGTACGTGCAGCTGGCCTTTGCGCTGGATCGGGTAAAGGCGTTGTCCGACAAGCACCCGGAATGGAGAAAAAAGCAGCCGTTCAAAGCTGTGCTTGACAACGACGTCCCCGCTCTCGCCAAGGCCGGCGAAAAGGGCCTGATCGAGCTCGTCATGGCGACCCATGCCGGCATGACGACGGCGGAGTTCGAAAAAATCGCCAGCGACTGGATCGCAACGGCGCGCCATCCGAAGTTCAATAGACCCTATACCGAACTGGTCTACAAACCGATGCTGGAATTGCTCGGGTATCTGCGGGCCAACGGTTTCAAGACTTTCATTGTTTCAGGCGGCGGCATCGAATTCATGCGGCCATGGAGCGAGCGCGTCTACGGCATACCGCCGGAGCAGGTCGTGGGCTCCAGCATCAAGACCAGGTTCGATATCGACAAGGGCCAGCCCGCGTTGATCCGCTTGCCTGCCATCGATCTCATCGACGATGGCCCGGGCAAGCCGGTTGGCATCAATTCGCATATTGGTCGTCGGCCGATCGCGGCCTTCGGCAATTCGGATGGCGATTTTCAGATGCTGCAATGGACAACGGCAGCCAGCGGTCGCCGTTTCGGTCTCATCGTACATCACACAGACCCGGACCGGGAATATTCGTACGACCGGAAGTCTTCGTTCGGTCGGCTCGACAAGGCGCTTGATGCGGCGCAGTCCAATGGCTGGACCGTTGTCAGCATGAAGGATGATTGGAAACGCGTGTTCAGTTTTCAGTAAGAGAGACGAAGTCAATGTGAGCGAACGACGATCGAGCAGGTAGTTCGATGGAAGAGCCGGGGTCTCAAGCAAAAGGGTGATTTACGCATGTCAGTCATGAAGCGAATCTGCGTCGTGCTCGCAATGGCCATTTTGGCGCTTGCCGCATCAGGCGCACAAGCACAAACGCCTTTATCGACCTATGCCGATTCAAAGGGGTATGTTGACGTTCAGGCGCTGACTTGCGCCCAACTTGCCGGAACGTATCAGGAAGACGCCGACATGTTGGCGGCCTGGTACAGCGGCTGGTACAACGGCCTCGCAAAAAAGCACTACGCCCACATTACACGCGCAAAATCCGGAGAGCACCAGCTGATCCTCTATTGCAGGGCTCATCCTGATTTGAAGATCATTGAAGCGATCGACACGCTCTTGAAGAACGAAAAGTAGGTCGGCAAGGGCTCGCAATCATTCGCGCCGCGGAGTGGTGGAGATCGGACGATGTTGCTGCCTTCCGAATTTGTCGGCGATCCGGACCACGGCATCATCGAAGATATGGCGTGGATTCCGGCCGGCACGTTTCACATGGGGTCGAATGACCATTATTACGAAGAGGCGCCCGTTCATCGCGTGACGGTCGACGGATTCTGGATCGACCGAACACCCGTGACCAATCGGCAGTTCAAGCAATTCGTCAACGCCACCGGGCATGTGACGACCGCGCAGGTGATCCCGGATCCGAAAGACTATCCCGGCGCACGCCCCGAAATGCTTTATGCGGGCTCGCTTGTGTTCTCACCGCCGGCGCAGGTCACCGACCTGCGGGACTGGAGTCAGTGGTGGACCTTCATGAAAGGCGCGAACTGGCGTCGTCCTTACGGTCCAAAGAGCAACATCAAGGACCTCGACGATCACCCGGTTGTGCATGTCACCTACGCCGATGCGCTCGCTTACGCGCAATGGGCCGGCAAGGATCTTCCGACGGAAGCCGAGTGGGAGTTTGCCGCACGTGGCGGACTTGACGGTGCCGAGTTTGCATGGGGCGACGAGTTCACGCCCGGCGGCCAGCATTTGGCCAATACGTGGCAGGGCCAGTTTCCAGCACAAAATCTGGTCACCGACGGCTATGAGCGCACCTCGCCGGTGAAGGCCTTCCCGCCGAATGGCTACGGGTTGCACGACATGATCGGCAATGTCTGGGAATGGACGGCCGATTGGTGGTCTGCGAAGCATGAGGCCGACGCATCCAAGCCGTGCTGCATTCCGCTAAATCCGCGCGGCGGCGCTGAAGGCGCGAGCCTCGATCCCCACCAGCCCAATATTCGAATTCCACGAAAGGTGCTGAAGGGCGGCTCTCACCTGTGCGCGCCCAATTATTGCCGACGCTATCGCCCCGCAGCGCGGCATGCGGAACCGATCGACACATCGACGAGCCATGTTGGCTTCAGGTGCATCCTGCGCGCGAGCAGTGCTTAAGGATTCTGGAGTCTCGCTCTTGAATGAGATGCGCAGACGTGACGCAGAGGAGACGCGGCGATGGGTGAACGGATCGTGGACAGGTTGCGCAGCGCGGTGGTCTGCGCAGCCTTGTTGAGTCCTGTCTCAGGCATCGTGCCCATGCCCGCCCTGGCGCAAGCAACGGCGCCGGCTGCTTCGCCAACCGCAGCGCCGGATAGTCCGGCCCAAGCTCAGGGCGGTAGCCCCGCTCCCCAGGCCAGCCCGGCTCCGACGCCGGCAGCAAGTCCGGTGCCGGCGGCAACAGCCGCCCTGTCCGAGGGGCAAATCGAGCAACTCGTCGCGCCGATCGCGCTCTATCCCGATTCTTTGCTTTCGCAAATCCTCATGGCATCGACCTATCCGCTCGAAGTGGTGGAAGCCGCACGCTGGTCGAAGGAGAACGCCGGCGTCAAGGGGAAGGCGCTCGAGGATGCCATGCAGAAGCAGTCGTGGGATCCAAGTGTAAAGGCGCTCGCCGCGATCCCGCAGACATTGCAGATGATGAGCGAGAAGCTCGAATGGACCCAACAGCTTGGCGATGCGTTCCTGGCGCAGCAGCAGGACGTCATGGCCGCCGTTCAAACATTGCGTGCGCGCGCAGATGCCGCGGGCAACCTCAAGTCCACGCCACAGCAGACAGTGACGAAGTCGGCGCCGCCTGCCGGCGTCACGCCGCCGGCCGGGACGCAGCAAGCGATCGTCATCGAACCTGCCGACCCCGATACTTACTACGTTCCGGTCTACGACCCGGGGGTTGTCTACGGTGCATGGGATTATCCAGCGTATCAGCCGTTCTACTGGTACCCGCCCGGCTACGCTGCGGCAGGTGTGATCGGCTTCACCGCCGGCGTTGCGGCAGGTGCCGCAATCTGGGGCCGTTGCGACTGGTGGCGGCGTGACGTGAACATCAACGTCAACCGATACAATCAGTTCAATCACACCAACATTGTGAATGCAGGCTGGACCCATAATCCGGCGCATCGAGGCGGCGTTGCCTATCACAACGCCGGCGTCGCGGCACGGTTCGGCAGCGGCAATACGGCCGCCGCGCGTCAGGGCTTGCGCAACCGCGCCGGCTCTCCGGGAGGAAGGTTCTCGAACGCCGGCGCCGGGCGCGCGAAGGACGTGGCTTCGCGACGTACTGCAAATCGCGGCGCCGGCGTTTCTCGCCATGCCAGTCGTAAGCAGGTGACCCGCACCCGTGCCGGAGCGGGCGGTCGCGCTACCGTTTCACGGAAAAGCGTCAGTCGCGCCCGGGTCAGCGGACGTGTCGGTGGTGGTGGCGTCCGCGCGCATGCGATCCGGGCAGGCGGGATCCGAGCGGGCGGCGGTGGCCTCCACAGAGGCGGGGGCTTTCGCGGAGGTGGCGGCTTTCATGGAGGCGGCGGCTTCCACGGCGGAGGTCGGCGTCGATAGTCAAGGCCAAACAGGTTCAAAGAGGCGATCGGATGTCCAATCTCGATGCCAGCCAAAGGAGCGAGGCCGCTGCGGTTGAGCACTCGGCGGGCGCGCGAAACGCTGTACGCGAGCTCAAATCGCGGATTGGCGAGTCCGTGCTCGGCCAGGATCATCTGGTCGAGAGCATGCTGATCGGGCTGCTTGCCAACGGCAATCTCCTGATCGAGAGCCTCCCGGGTCTTGCCAAGACCCGCGCGGTCAAGACGCTGGCAAAGCATCTCGCCGCCGATCTGTCGCGCGTGCAATTCACGCCTGATTTGTTGCCATCCGATGTGACCGGCGCCGAGATCTATGTTCAAACGGAGAAGGGTGGCCAATTCCAGTTCCAGAAGGGACCGATCTTCGCCAACCTCGTGCTTGCCGACGAGATCAACCGCGCGCCGGCAAAGGTGCAGTCGGCGCTGCTCGAAGCGATGGAAGAGCGTCAGGTCACCGTTGCCGGCAAGACCTACAAGATGCCCGACCTGTTCATGGTGCTCGCGACCGAGAACCCGATCGAGCAGGAAGGCACCTACTCGCTGCCGGAGGCCCAGCTCGATCGCTTCCTCATGCATGTCGTCATCACGTATCCGGACGAGGCCGTCGAAGGCGAGATCATCAGGCTCAATCGTGCCGAAAGCGCGCAGAAGCCGAAGGGCTACGCCGCGGAGCCGCCGTCGATACCGCAACAGACGATCCTTGACGCGCGCGGCGAGATCGACGGGATCTTCGTCTCCGACCTCGCCCAGAAGTATATGGTGGACGTGATCTACGCGACTCGTTTCCCGAGCCGCTATGGCGACCCGCTGGGCAAATGGATCCAGGTCGGTGCCAGCCCGCGTGGCAGCCTTGCGCTGGACCGCTGCGCGCGCGCCCGCGCCTGGCTCGATGAATATGAGTTCGTGACGCCTGACCACGTACGTGCGGTGGTTCATGACTGCCTGCGGCATCGGTTGATCCTCAGCTACGACGCGGTGTCACAGGGGGTCACGCCGGACCAAGTGATCGACAAGATCGTCGAGCTGGTCGCATCAGCCTGAGGCCGTCATGACCGAGACATTAGCCAAAACGCCTGGTGTCTATATCGGTCTCGACGATCTGATCGCGCTCGAACAGCGCGGAGGCAGGGTTTCCTTCCTGCCGCGCCAGCCGGTGCACAGCCTGCTGTCCGGCCGCTTCGCCTCGCGGATGCGCGGACGCGGGCTCAACTTCGAGGAGATCAGGGATTATCGTGCCGGCGACGATGTCCGGTCGATCGACTGGAAGGTGACGGCACGCCTGCAGAAGCCCCATATCCGTGTCTTCAATGAGGAGCGCGATCGGCAGGCGGTTCTCCTGGTCGACCAGCGCCTCTCGATGTTCTTCGGCAGCCGGCTTGCGATGAAGTCGGTGGCCGCGGCGCAGGCCGCGGCGATCGGCGCCTGGCGGGTGCTCGGTGTCGGCGACCGCGTCGGCGCGATCGTGTTCAACGACCGGGATATGGTCGAGGTGAGGTCACGGCGCAGCCGGGCGACCGTGCTCCAGATCCTCTCGGCCATCGTGACGCAGAACCAGGCGCTCGGCGTCGGGCGCGGTCTCGTCTCCGCACCGGCCATGCTCAATACCGCGCTGGAGCATGCCCAGCGCCGCGCATTGCATGACGCGATCGTCATCATCATCACCGATTTCGACGGCGCCGACGATGCGACGCGCAAGATGATCGGCGCGATGGCGCGGCACAATGACGTCGTCGCCCTGCTGGTCCACGATCCCTTGCAAAGTGACCTGCCGCCCTCCGCCAGCATGACCGTGACCGATGGCGAGTTGCAGATCCGGCTCGAGGTCGGGCGCGACAGTGTTCGCAAGAGCATTTCTCAGGCGACGGAGGAACGCCTGAAGGGCGTCTTTGCCCTGACGCACGAGCTCGGCATTCCCGTGCTGCCGCTCAGCGCAGCCGAGGAGACCGCCGCGCAGCTTCGTCGCCTGCTTGGCGCGATGCCCGCCAGGCACGGGCGCGGCGGCGGCCACAGAGGAGCGGAGGCGACGCTTGGCTGAAGCTCAACCTGCCAACATCGATCCGGTCGCTGGCCTCGTCGACATCCCGTTGCCGCGCGAAGTCAGCCTGTGGCCGCAGACCTGGGAATCGCGGAGCGCGATTGCCCTGCTTCTGGCGGTGGCGATCGCTACGGTGTGGTGGCTCGTGCGCCATCGGCGCGCCAACCGCTATCGGCGCGAGGCACTCGCAGAGTTGAGGGCGATGGAACAGGCAAGCTCGTCTGGGCGCGAAGAGCTGCTGACGCGATTGACGCTGCTGGTCCGACGAACCGCGCTTGCGGCTTTCCCACGCGAGCAGGTGGCGTCCCTGGCCGGACCGGCATGGCTTTCATTTCTCGACCGGCGCTATGGCGGGCAAGAGTTTTCGCAAGGTGCCGGCCGTTTGCTTGTCCGTGGGCCGTATCAGCCAGTTCAACCGGACGAAGCCGAACTGCAATCGCTCTCCGGCCTGGTGCGTCGCTGGATCAAGGTGCACCATGCTTGAGTTCGCCTGGCCATGGTTGTTCGGGTTGCTGCCGCTGCCAATTTTGGCGTGGTGGTGGCTGCCTCCTTATCGTGCCCGGCAAGCGTCGATACAGGTGCCATTCTTCGAGCGGCTGGCGGCCGCAACGGGCCAGACGCCGCAACGGGGTGCCGTGGTGCTTGAACGACGCGCCGTGCAGATGATCGCGGCGGTCGCGATCTGGATTCTCCTGGTTGCAGCTCTGGCAAGGCCGCAATGGGTCGGCGATCCCGTGACGCGGGAGGTCTCCGCGCGCGACCTGATCCTGGCGATCGACATATCGGGATCGATGGAGCAGCGCGACTTCAAGACGCCGGAGGGCTCGACGCTGACGCGGCTCGACGGCGTCAAGCGCGTGGTCAAGGATTTCATCGCGCGCCGGAAGGGTGACCGCGTTGCGCTGATCCTGTTCGGCACCAGAGCTTATGTGCAGGTGCCGTTCACCCAGGACCTGCAAACGGCGCAGCAATTGCTCGACCAGACCGCGGTCGGTATGGCCGGTCAGCAGACAGCGATCGGCGACACCATCGGTCTCGCCATCAAGATCTTTGCGACCAGCACGGCGAAACAGAAGCTTCTGATCCTGCTGACCGACGGCAACGACACGGCCAGCCGGGTGCCGCCAGAACATGCCGCGGACATCGCGCATCAGAACGGCGTGGCCGTGTACACGATCGGCGTCGGTGATCCCGCCGCCTCCGGCGAGAATCGCGTTGATCTCGGTGTGCTGCGGTCGGTTGCGAGCACCACCGGTGGTCATTTCTTCCGGGCCGAAGACGGCGCACAGTTGCAGGCGATCTACGCCGATATCGACCGCCTCGCGCCGGCGAAACTCCAGACATTGTCGTGGCGGCCGAAGCTGCCGCTGTTTCAGTGGCCGTTGGGCGCTGCCGTCATCATCAGCCTGCTGCTGTGGCTTGCGCTCCTGCTCGGGAGCGAATGGCGCCGGGTAAGAGTTCCCAGCCATGCATGATGCCGCTACCATATCGCTTCACCTGCTTCGCCCGCTGTGGCTCGTCGCGCTGATCCCGGTTGCCGCCGTGTTTGCGCTGTTGCTGTGGCGGCAAAGTGTGCGGGCGCAGTGGGGAGGCGTGATCGCGCCGCATCTTCTCGATCATTTGATCGTGCAGCCCGGCCGGGGGCGCAGCATCAATCCGCTGTATCTCGTTTCGGCCGCCATGACGCTCGGCATCATCGCACTGTCCGGCCCGACCTGGCGGCGCGAGTTGCCGCCCTTTGTCGAGGACAAGGCGCCGCTGATGATCGCGCTCGCGGTCGGCACGTCGATGAGCCAAAGCGACGTCGCGCCCTCGCGTCTCGAACGCGCGAAGCAGAAGATCTCGGACCTTCTTGTCGCCCGTGCCGGCGCCAGAAACGGACTTATCGCCTATGCCGGTACGGCGCATCTGGTGATGCCGTTGACCGACGACCGTGCCGTCATCGCACCGTTCCTCGCCGCGCTGGCGCCGGGATTGATGCCGACCGATGGGAAGAACGTGGCGAGTGCGGTGACCCTGGCTGCACAGTCGCTCGCGACCGAGCCGGTCGCCGGCACGATCCTGGTGATTGCCGATGATCTCGGTGCTGCCGACGCAGTGGCGCTCCGGCAGGCAGCGGGGCGAAACAATCTTGTGATGCTCGCGGTGACCGCAGGCCCCACGTCCGGACCGCTCGGAGGCGACGCCGTCCAGGTCAGCATCGACGGGAGCGACATTCTGCGATTGGAGCGGCGGATCGAATCGCGCTTCCAGTCCGCTCAGGGCGATGCCTTCGGTACGCGATGGCAGGACGAGGGTTTCTGGCTGCTGCTGCCGCTCGTACTGTTGACCCTGCTCTGGTTCCGCCGCGGCACGACGGTCGCATGGGTCGTTGCCTTCTTCGTCCTGACCCACGCCGGCCCATCGCGGGCCGACGAGACGTCGCGCTTTGTCGGTCTTTGGTTGACCCCGGACCAGCAGGGGCGGCTCGCTTTCGACCGTGGCGACTATCGTGCCGCGGCAAGGCTATTTGCGGATCCAATGTGGCGCGGCATCTCCGCATACCGTACCTATGACTTCATTGTGGCGGCGCAGGAGTTTTCAAAGGTCAAAACCCTGGAGGGCACATTCGCGCTTGGCAATGCCCAGGCCCAGAACCACGCCTTTGAAAAAGCCATCCAAGCCTACGACGATGTGCTGAAGGTGCAGCCGGGCAATTTCGCCGCCAAGACCAATCGCGCAATCGTGCAGGCCGCTCTCGACGCGAAGGAGGAGAAGCGCCGCAAGCAGGAGCAGGACGACAACGCACCTCCGGAGCTGAAGCCGGATGAGATGCGCGTCGATTCCAAGCAGAAGGGCGGCAAGACGATCAAGGTCACGCCGCCGGACGTCACCACCGCGAGCGCGGCGGAGGCCTGGATGCGCCAGGTCCAGACTTCGCCCGCAGACTTCCTGAAGCTGAAATTCGCGATCCAGGCGGCGGCGCCGGTGCAGAAAGGGGCGTCGCCATGAGACATTGGCTCGCCGCTCTTGTCTTGCTGCCTGCGGCCGCGCCGCTGCAATGCGTGCATGCGCAGCAGGTCCGGACGCCCGAGCCGATTGTGCAACTGACGATCGATCCACCGCGCGTCGTGGTCGGGCAGCCGGCGGCGCTCCACATCGTCGTGCTGGCGCCGAACTACATGACGTCGCCGCCGGAGCTGCCGAGCTTCCAGCTCCGCAACGCCGTGACCCGACAGTTGCAGAGCGTCAATACCAACGATCAGCGGGACGGAGTGTCCTACGCCGGGGTGCGTTTTGAATACGCGATCTATCCGCAGGAACCCGGCACTTACGCCATCTCCGGCAAGAAGGTCCACATTAAATATGCGGCCGAGCCGCCGGCGACGCGTGAGGTCGAGATCGCGCTGACTGGCCGTTCGTTCGAAGCGTTCATCCCGGATGCTGCCGCCGAACTGCGGCCATTCCTGTCCGCCAGCAAGCTGACGGTCGAGCAGGAGGTCAAGCGTTCATCGGATCAGCTCAAGGCCGGAGACGCCGTGACGCGAACCGTGACGATCAGGGCGGAAGGCACCCCCGCGATGCTCCTGCCTCCGCACGCATTCGCAGCGGTCGACGGTTTGAGGCTTTATCCGGCGCAACCGTCGCTTGAGGACAGGACCGACCGACGCACCGACGCAACGACCTCGACCCGGGTCGATTCCGCGACCTACATGCTGGAACGGCCCGGCGACTATTCGTTGCCCGCGATCGATATCGGCTGGTGGAATATCGGCAGCGGCAAGCTCGAGGTGGTTCACCTTGATGCTGTGCCGCTGAAGGTCGCGGTCAATCCGGCTGCCGGTAGTCCTGCGCCTGCGGTCCAGTCGAGCAAGAGTTGGACGTGGGATGGCTTCGTCGACATTCTTGCCGAGCACTGGTTGGCCATGCTGCTCACACTTGTCGGCATTGGGGCACTCGTGTGGTTCGCACCCGGCGTGCTGCGGCGAATCGCCGACGATCATCACCGGCGGCGGCAGGCGTATCTGCGATCCGAGGCCTTTGCCTTCGGTAGACTTCGCCGCGCCGGTCGGCAGCACGATGCAAGGGCGGTGTACTTCGCGCTGCTCGACTGGCTGCCGCATCTCGACGCGGCGCCGCCGAACAATACGCTTGGTGCCTTCAAGGCGATCGCGTGCGACGCTGCGTTGGACCAGCAACTCGGGGCACTCGAGCGCGAATTGTTCGGAGCTCCGCACACTTCAGATCCCTGGTCGCCGCGTCAACTGTTGCAAGGCGTGACCGCTGCCCGGCGCAGCCTGCACCCGCACGCGGCGCGCCATAGAAACACGCGTCTACCCCAGCACCTGAACCCGGCCGCGGCTTCGAACGCTTCGGCTTACGTGGGCAGAAAACCAGCCAGATGAGCGACGAAGGAGATCGATCAAGCAGACTGCCAGATACGAAGTAACGGCCACAACCCAAGTCAGAAATCAAGGAGCGTCGAATGAGCTGTGAGAAGAAGCAGGATAACACCGTCGCCGATCCCACCTGTGGTGACACAACCATGAATCGCCGCGCCGTATTGCTCGGCTCATCATCGCTTGTCGCGGCAGCGACGCTGACGTCGCAGGCGCTCGCACAGGCGCAGAAGGCCGCTCCTGCAGCGGCCCCTGCGGCGGGAGCGTCGGGCCGCAAGCCGAATATTCTCGTCATCTTCGGCGACGACATCGGCATTCCGCAGGTCAGCGCCTACACGATGGGCCTGATGGGATATCGCACGCCCAATATCGACCGCATCGCGAACGAAGGAGCGATTTTCACGGACGCCTACGGCCAGCAGAGCTGCACCGCCGGCCGGGCCTCCTTCATCCTGGGGCAAGAGCCGTTCCGGACCGGTCTTCTCACCATCGGCATGCCCGGCGATCCCCACGGCATCCGGGACTGGATGCCGACGATTGCGGATGCCATGAAGACCCAAGGCTACGCAACCGGACAGTTCGGCAAGAACCATCTGGGCGACCGTGACGAGCACTTGCCGACCAAGCACGGCTTCGACGAGTTCTTCGGCAATCTCTATCACCTCAATGCCGAAGAGGAGCCTGAAGGGTACTTCTATCCGAAGGATCCGAACTTCCGGAAGCACTTCGGTCCGCGCGGCGTGATCAAATCGTCCGCGGATGGCAAGATCGAAGACACCGGCCCGCTGAATATCGCGCGCATGCCGACCGTGGATGAGGAGTTCCTGGGCGCCGCCAAAGACTTCATTGGCCGGCAAGCCAAAGCGGACAAGCCGTTCTTCGTCTGGTTCAACTCGACGCGCATGCACGTTTTTACGCATCTGAAGAAGGAATCGCTCGGCAAGACCGGCAAGGGCATCCACGCCGACGGCATGCTGGAGCACGATGGAATGGTCGGCGAGTTGCTCAAGCAACTCGACGATCTCGGAATCGCCGACAACACCATCGTTCTCTATACGACAGACAACGGCGCCGAAATCGCACTTTGGCCCGACGGAGCGATGACTCCCTTTCATGGCGAGAAGGGCACCACCTGGGAAGGCGGCATGCGTATTCCCATGATGGTGCGCTGGCCAGGCGTGGTGAAGCCCGGCACCCAGTACAACGACATCATCTCGCTGATCGACTGGTTCCCGACCCTGTGTGCAGCGGCGGGAATGCCTGACGTCAAGGAGAAGATGAAGACCGGTTTCGCGGGCGCCGGCGGGAAGAACTTCAAAGTGCATCTCGACGGCTACAACTTCATGCCGTACTTGAAGGGTGACGCCAAGCAGGGCCCGCGCGAAGCGATCTACTACTTCGATCAGGGCGGCAACCTCAATGCCATCAGGTGGAACGACTGGAAGCTGAGCTTTGCCTCGTCGAAGGGAAACATCGCGACAGGCACACGCGAGGTCACAGCCTGGTCGCTGATCACCAATCTGCGCATGGACCCGTACGAGCGTGGCCTGGAGGAAGGCGGAGAGGCGATGAAATTCCTCGCCCAGAACATGTGGCTGATCGTGCCGGTGCAGGGCAAGATCAAGGAGTTCTTCTCCGACTTCGACCAATTCCCCTATCAGGAAGGCAGTTCGTTGAACGCGGGCGGCATCAACTACGGCCTGCTCCGGCAGCAAGCCGCCTTGAAGCGTCTCAACGAGCTTGAAAGCCTGAAGCCGCAATAGCAACGGACAGGAAAGACAAGTGCCATGATGGTTCAGTTTTACGTTTTGCTGCCTGCATGTCTTACAGCCATCTCCGTTGAGGTGGCGCAGCCGGCGGATGCCATGCCATCATGCAACGACGGCGCGGCGAAGAGGCGATTGCCGATTTCGTCGCGCGTGTCGCGGCGCAAGGCGGCGTAGACTTCGCGCTGGTCGCCGAGCGCGTCGCCGCGTTCGAAATGCTTCTGGCACAAACCGCTATATCCGCCCGGCGGCGCCGCGCGTAGACTTGAAGGGCCGTTGTTGGCGAATTTCGCCAGCAAGACCGCAACGATGGCAACGACGAAAGAGAGAAGAGGTAACTTTGATGTCCACTCACACCCGTACGATATCGTTCGCAACCGCCGTCCTGATAATCACATCCGGCGTTTCCATGCCGGTCGGAATAGCCTTGGCGGCGCCGTTGCAACCGGCGGCAATCCACCAGGACACAACGGCAGTGCCTGATCTCATCGAGGTCCGCGCCGCCGGTCGCCGTGGAGGGGCGATGGTTGGCCCGCGCGGTGGCGCCGTGGTGCACCGCGGTGGCGCCGCGGTCGGACCTCGCGGCGGAGCCTATCGTGGTCGAACCGCGGTCGTCGGACCGCGCGGCAATGTCGCCGTCCGCGGCACCACAGTCGTGCGAGGGCGGGGCGGCTGGGCGCGTCCGGGCTGGTATGGTTGGCCGAGGGGCGGGGCCATTGCGGCAGGCGCCGCGATCGGGTTCGTGAGCGCGGCGACCGCCGCGGCTTGGGCAGGCGCGCCGCCCGCACCCGGCATGTGCTGGTACTATACTGACCCGTCCCGGACGCAGGGCTTTTGGGACTATTGCCGGTGATGACGGAGCGCCGATCGTCGTGACACGATCGCCTGAGAGAGGCGGCCCGGGCCTTCACCGGCTCGGTCCGCGACGTCTACGCAAACAGGATACGCCTTCGATCGTCGATCAGGGCGGCAAGACCGCAAGCGCCGGACAGAGGTTTAGGGCCGGCTTTCAATTTCGATGAAATGGGGTTCGTTGATGTTTCTCCGCACTTTGACCGCTGCTGCTTCACTATGGGTGATGTCGTCGATATGCGCATCCGCACAATCCGTTTCCCCGGCCGACGCCCAGGCAATTGCGAAGGATGCTTATGTCTATTCCTACGCGATGTTGGAAAGCTACCAAACTTGGCGTACACAAGCGGTCGACAAGACCGCAAATGGATATGTCGGTGGCTTCAACGTGTTCCGGCACTATTCGGAGCCGTTCACGCCGGATAACAAGGACATCGTGACGCCGAACAACGACACGCCTTACTCCTGGGCGTGGCTCGACCTGCGTGCGGAGCCGATGGTGGTCAGCGTGCCGTCGGTGCCGAAGGACCGCTACTACGTGATGCAGTGGATCGACCTGTTCACGCAGAACTTCGCTTACATCGGCGTACGGTCGACTGGCTTCGGTGCCGGCAACTACATGATCGCCGGGCCGAAATGGCGGGGCAAGAAGCCTGACGGCATCAGGGAGGTGTTCAAAGCCGAAACCGAGATCGTCGGCGGGCTGGCGCGGACCTCCTTGCAGGGTCCCGACGACGTTCCGAACGTCAAGGCGATCCAGGCGCAATACAAACTTCAGCCGCTAAGCGCTTTCCTGAAACGATCTGCACCGCCGGCGCCCCCGCCTATCGACTTTCCGCCCTATGACAAGGCCAAGGCCCGGACCCACGATTTCATCGGCTACCTGAACTTCCTGCTGCAATTCGCCGAGCCGCCGGTTCCAAGCGAGGTTGCGATCCGCAAACGCTTCGAGAAAATCGGCATCGGACCAGGCAAACCGTGGGACGCTTCGAAGGTCGATCCCGCAACGCTTGCGGCGATCGATGCCGGCGTGAAAGAGGGGCAGGCGGAGATTGATGCACTGGCGGCCAAGACCTTCAGCACGAACGGCCTGTTCGGCTCCCGCGCGCAGCTGAAGACCAATTACCTGCAACGCGATGTTGGTGCCATGAAAGGTCTCTACGGCAACTCGCTCGAGGAAGCCTGGTATGGCGGCTACGTCTGCGACGGGAGCAAGCCGGCAATCGTCCATTTCACCAAGGCCAATCTGCCGCCGGCAAAATTCTTCTGGTCCATGACCATGTATACGATCCCGGACCGGTTTCTCTACGCCAATCCCATCAATCGTTACTCGATCGGCGATCGCACCAAGGGCCTCCAATACGGCAAGGACGGCTCTCTGACGATCTATGTGAGCAACGCCCCGCCGGGGAAAGACAAGGAAAGCAACTGGCTGCCGGCGCCCGCGGCGAAATGTAGCCTGGTGGCGCGTGTCTACGGTCCGAGCAAGGCTGCAATGACCGGGGCATGGAAGCTGCCGCCGCTGGAACCAATGCAATGACGAGCGTGCCGATGAGTCAGAATCTCCAAACAAGGTTTTCAGTTTAAACGGGAGGCATCTTGAAGTTCAGATCAGTACGTTTCGCCATGCAGGGGATGCTTGTTTGGACAGGCGCCGCCTTGGCGCAGTCCTCCCCCGCCGACCCAACTCCCGTCACAGTTGACAATTTTGTTCGCGCCGAATCGGATCTGTACTTTCGCGGCATATTGAAGGACAGCGGGGCAGTCGGAACATTCCTGCACCGCCGCGAGCCGGCGCGAATCGACAATCAGACGGTGATTCGTCTCAACCGCGACACGCTTTATTCGTCCGCTGTCTTCGATCTAGATGCGGGGGCGGTGACGATCACGCTGCCCGATACGGGCGAGCGCTTCATGTCGATGCAGGTCATCAACGAGGATCACTACGTGCCGGAAGTCGTCTACGGTAAGGGTGCGTATACCCTGACCAAGGACAAGGTCGGAACGCGCTATGTTGCCGTCGCAATCCGGACATTGGTCGATCCGGCCAATCCAAAGGACGTGGACGAAGTTCATGGACTCCAGGATGCGATCAAGGTCAGCCAGAAGGCAACCGGCAAGTTCGAGGCACCGAACTGGGACTCCGCGAGCCAGAAGAAAGTGCGCGACGCATTGCTGGTGCTCGGTTCGACCATCCCGGATTTCAAGAAGGCGTTCGGCACCAAAAGCGACGTCGATCCTGTCAGGCACCTGATCGGATCGGCGGCGGCCTGGGGCGGCAATCCCGACAAGGATGCGATCTACCTCAACGTCACGCCAACCGGGAACGATGGCAGCACGATCTATAAGCTCGATGTGAAAAACGTCCCCGTTAACGGGTTCTGGTCCGTCAGCGTCTACAATGCCGAAGGCTACTACGAGAAGAACGCTTACGACGCCTATTCGATCAACAGCATCACCGGCGAGAGACGCGCCGACGGTTCGATCGCCGTCCAGTTCGGTGGATGTGACGGCAAAATTCCGAATTGCCTGCCGATCACGAAAGGCTGGAATTATACCGTTCGTCTCTATCGGCCCCGACCCGAAATCCTGACCGGCAAGTGGAAATTTCCCGAGCCGCAGCCGGCCAGCTAGAGGAGTGATCATGAGCGGTTACGACATCTTCGCCTGGATCGTGCTCGTGATCCTGCTCGCGAGCGCGATCGGCGTCGTCTGCATTGCCGGCTGGTTGCCGGGACACATCGCCAAGTCCCGCAACCACCCGTATGCGCAGGCGGTGACGGTCGCGGGCTGGATCACCCTGTTCTTCGGTTTTGCGCTGTGGCCGATTGCCTTGATCTGGGCCTACGTCGACGTGCCCCCGCGCAAGACGGGAGACGCATGATGGCGGTCGCGATCCTCAACATCTATCTGTTGCTGCTGTTCCTGCTGGTGCGTTTCAAGGTCGTGCCTTTCAATACGTTTTGGAAGACTTCGCCGTTCATCGTTCTGGTGCTTGTGATGTTCGGCCTTCTGGTTCCGATGGGGTGGGGCGCGCCGCAAGGCAACGCGATGGTGGTGCGCAATGCCGTCTCGATCGTGCCCGACGTAGCGGGCGAGGTAACGGACGTGCCCGTGGTGGCGAACGTTCCGCTCAAGACCGGAGACGTGCTGTTCAAGATCGATCCGACGCCCTACGCGGCGCAGGTGAAGGCGATCGAGGCCCAGTTCAAGCTGGCCAAGACGCGCCTCGGCCAGATGACGCAGCTCTATGAACGTGATGCCGGCCGCGCCTTCGACGTCGAGCAGCGCCAATCGGAGGTTGACCAACTTGGCGGTCAGCTGGAATCGGCGCAGTGGAATCTCGACAAGACGGTCGTTCGTGCACCGGCCGACGGCTACGTCACCAATCTTGCACTCCGCAAGGGTGCGCGGGTCTCCGCTCTGCCGCTATCACCGGTGATGGCGTTCATCGACACGTCCAACACCATCATCGGCGTCGAGATCAACCAGATTGACGCACGCTACATCGCGCCCGGACAGGACGTCGAGGTCACCTTCAAGTACGCGCCGGGGCAAATCCATACCGGGAAGGTTGAGAGCGTGCTTCAAGCGATCGCGACCGGTCAGGCGCTGACCTCGGGCACCGCGGTGGCGCCGAAGGCGATCGAGGCCGCTCCCTTCATCGTGCGAGTCAAGCTCGATGATACCGGCTTCGCCGACCGCTTGCCGGCCGGCAGCACCGGGACGGCGGCGATCTATACCGATCATTTGAAGCCCACCCACATCGTCCGCCGTGTGGTTCTGCGTCAACTTGCAATCCTCAACTACGTCAACCCGTTCTAGTGAGGACCAACTCATGGAGAAGAGGACCGTCGGAGCCCCCCAAGCGTGCCTTGTCTGAGCAGAGGACGGGCTTCGCAATGACATCGAGGCGATCCGGATTCATGCTGCGTCGGATCCAGACTCTACTGCGGCCGGGCACAGTATTCGGCGGATCTGCCATGAGTTTTCGTATCGCCCTTACCACCTGTGTCATGTTGATGATCGGCCTGTTGGCTGCTCTGCTCATTATTGTTCAGATCCGCACACTCGATCTTGCTGTTGAAGATGCCGCAACGTCGACGATGGAGGCGGCCAGCAGAAATACGATTTCGCTTCTGCAGTATCAGGTGGAGATGCTTTCGCGGGCGACCCGAACGCTGGCTTTCAGTCCCGCGATCACCGGATCAGACGAGCCGGACGAAGTAAGCTCGTCGGCTGCCTTGATGAGAAACAATCTTGTTCAGTGGCCGGCATTGGACAGCATCTATGTCGGCTATGACAACGGACACTGGTTGCAGGTCCAACGTCTGGCGGAACTGAAGGGCGAGCAGCGCAGTCGCGTAGGAGGACCACCCGAAGCGGCATTTGCCGTCACGATGACCCGCTGGAAAGACGGTCGGGAAATGCCGACCACGCGGGTGTTTCAGGACGCGGCCGGCAACCCGATTGGACGGATTGAAATTCCGCCGCGCGGTTACGATGCTCGGCAGCGTGATTGGTACCTCAATGCCCAGAAAACCGGGCAGCTGGTCACTTCCGCTCCCTATCTTTCGTTCAACCTGCGCGTCCCCATGGTCACCTTAAGCGCGCCGGTTCAGGGAGCGGCATTGGGGGTTGTCGGCGTCGATCTCAAGCTCGACGTCTATAGCGCTTCGGCACCGATCCTGAAGTTCGGCAAGAGCGGCTATCTCGTGGTCTTTGACGCCAATCAGACCATCATCGCACATCGCGACTACGCCGCCATGTTTGCTCGCTCGTCCGCCGACCCCGTCGCCGCCAGGCTTCCGAGCACGCATGATCTGAAGGGCAGTCTCGAAGGCAAGATCATCGCGGATTGGGACAAGACCAGCCCCTATTGGCGCAAGCTGCGCGGGAGCGACCACAAGGAGTATTTTGCTCGTCTCGAAACGATCGCTCTCGGTCCGACTTTGATGGCAAATGTCCTCCTTATCGCGCCTGACGATGATTTTGCCGCCGGCATCAGAACCCTCAACACGAAGGCGAAGATCTGGGCACTGATTGCCTCCTGTCTATTCATCCCGGCGGCCTGGATCTTCGGCACGCGCATGTCCAAGACCGTCAATGCCATTACGGTTGAGGCAGACCTTCTCCAAACGATGGCGCCGCCGCGAGACAACCCGATCGGATCTTTCGTCACCGAGCTCGACACCCTGGGCAGGACGATTCATAAGTCCCAACGCGCCATCTGGTCGTTTTCCCGGCTCGCACCGCGCGAGATCGTCCGTGGTGTGCTCGACAATTCGATCTCCACAGAGCTTGGCGGCAAAAGACAGGAGATAACGGCGCTGTTTACCGATGTGCGAGGGTTTACCACCATTGCCGAAGCCGCCGATCCCGATGCACTCATGCAGCAGACGTCTCGGTATTTTTCGGCGCTAACAGAAGTGATCCTGGCGCAGGGAGGCACAGTTGACAAGTTTATTGGTGACGCGGTGATGGCGTTCTGGAATGCGCCGAACCGGCAAGCCGATCATTGCGAACGCGCCTGCCGTGCTGCGTTGCAGGCAAGGGCCGCCAACGAAACCATCAATCGCCAGTTTGATGCAGAGGGATTGCCACTGTTCCACACACGCTTCGGAATCCATGCTGGTGAGGCTGTGGTTGGCAATCTTGGCTCGTCGGAACGGATGAATTACACGGTGCTCGGAAATGTCGTGAACCTCGCCGCGCGGCTGGAAGGACTGAACAAGGACTACGGAACGCAGATCCTCATCAGCGAGGCAGTGTACGCACGGACCAAGCATCGGTTCTGCTGCCGGCTTGTGGATACGGTGGTCGCCAAGGGAATGGCTGCCGAGACTCGGATTTACGAACTCCTCGGGGAGAAGTCTGAACGCAGTGCCGAGATTCGGGCCATTGACGGAATCAATGTTGCCGCCGAGGAGATCACCGGACCGCACGCGCGTGAAGCCAAGGATGCCAAGAATGGCTCCGCGCAGGTCTGATCGTACGCGTCGAAGCGGGTTCAATCCCTACTTCGTGATTGAATGTTTCGTTGGCGTCACCGTGGAGGTCGGTGCGGCATTCGAGATCGAGAAGGTCAACCACACGTTCCAGCCTTCCGGGCGATTTTCTGCGGCAAATTCCTTGTAACCTTTGAGGTTCAGATATCCTTGCTTGTCCCCTATCGGAAACAAATAACCCAGTTGCGGACCGGCACCGAAAACGCGCGACCTGAACCCACCCAGAAAGGGCGCCGCTCCGAAATCATCGGTAATCTGCTGATAGGCATACCCGACCAGGCCGACAAAAAGCTGCTTTGACAGAAAGTGGGATGCTCCCCAGTCAAAGTGGAAATCGATCCCGCTTTGATATTGCGTCGTCGGGTTCTTGAAATTGTAGGTAAAGCCGGCGACGCCGGAAAACTCGTTACCCGTCGCAGGATTGAGGTAGGTGTAGCCGCCGCCCAGGTCGATGCCGCCATGTCCGATACCGATATTGGACAGACGCGTGGAGTCGTAGGCGCCGACGGGAATGTCGCCGAATCCGTAGACCATGTAGTTGTGGACACCCTGGTTCCACTTCAGCGACACCAATGGATAAAGGTCACCCACGCCAGTCAGCGAATCCGACAAAAGCCCATTGCGTGTCGCGACAATCGGTCCGACCTGCGCGGTCAATGTGCCGGAGATGCTGGTATCGAGGTGACCGACAATGCCGGTGACGCCGACGGCAAGTTGGCCGCCGAGCACCGGCGTCGCGAAGGTATATGTTGGCGCAACAAATAACAGATCGCCACTGGCGTTCAGATTGGCGTTGAGATTGACGTTGGCCGTCGCCGGGACCTGGCCTATCTGGATCTGGCGTGCTGCCGCAACGTTGCCTGAAGCCTCCACGCTGGTGTGGTAGGCCACCGTGCCGAGCGACCATCCCGGAACGGCGGGGGCGGCAGCCAGGCTTCCGAACTGGCCCGGAAGCCAAAGCGAAACGCCGCTTTCATCCGCGTGAGATGCTTGAGAAACGAGCAACAACGCCGCTGAAGCGGCGAGCGCCATCCGGCCGAGATTTGAGAAGACAATCTTCATTGCACCCCCGCAGCCCGTCAATATCGCAAGTAGAGCAGAATCGGCACTGAGAATCTGTAGCCGTTCGGTCACAAGCCGCTCTGAAATTGAGCAGAATCTCAGCGTGGAAGGCCCTTCCCAAGTTCGAGACCCTGCCGCGCCTTGGCAACTGTCGGGCGCGTCTCATACGTCACCATCATGCGAAATCCTAATCTTACCGCGTCACAAACGGTGGTCTGGGTGGTCGGCGCGTCGCCTGGGCTCCTCCGACTTATCTTTTTCGTATCGCAATGTCGCGAAGGACCGGCGCAGGGCCCAAACCTATCGCGTCAGCGTGTCTGAACCCGATGCGCTACTGGATGTGTGCGACGATCAGCCCGACACCGCACGGGTCGTCGAGGCGCGCTGCGAGTTCGCGGCCTCAAATGCGCCTTGGCCGAGCTTCCGGAGCGGCCTCGCCTGGTGCTTGAGAGCATCTCGGTCGAGGACGTAACGGCACACGAAGCGGCGACCCATCTGCAGGTCAGCCTTCGCACGGTCGAAAATGACCCAGGCTGACCTGCGGCACTGTACGGCGGCATTTGGCCGCACCGTGGTCCGTCGCCGCGGCGGACCAGGCTGCGGCCGAATCGATGTCGGCAAGATCGAGCAGTCTATCCTTCTCGACGGCGACGGGGCGCGGGACAACGCGCACCGTCTTCGATTTTCTGCCGTCATGTGCAATTTCGGAGGTCGTGGTCCTCCAGCATCTGCGTCGCGCGCGTAAGCTTCGGTCCGTTCAGTCGATTGCGCGTTCGTGCCTACTTCAACATCGTCGCGACGTTGTCCTTTGTCACGACGTCGAGGCCGGTGTGGATGATCTCCGGCACCTTCTGGCCCCTCTTGATGGCAAGCAGCGTATCCATCGCTTTCTCGCCCATCTCGAACGGACGCTGGCCGATCAATGCATTGGCATAGCCCTCGTTCAGAAGTTCAAGCTGCATCTTGAGGGTGTCGGCCACGACGAGCGTGAACTTGCCGGCGTCGATGTCCTTCTTGCTCTTGCTGGCAAACGCCTTGAAGCCTTCCGGGGCAAACATCGGCCAGCCGCCGACCGGGATGATCGCCGCGAGGTCGGGCACAGCGGTGCGCAGATCGGTCATCTGCTGAACGCCCAGCGCGGGGTCGTCGTTGCAGAACGTCGGCGATCCCCCGACTTCGGTCCACTTCGAGCCCTTGAGCGCCTCGCGGACGCCGTCGACGCGTTCGGCCAGGTTCTTCGCACTCGGCCCGCCGGAGACCATCGCGTATTTGCCGCCATCGGGCCGGAGCTTCAGCAATTGCTTGCCGAGCGCCACGCCGAACTCCTTGTTGTCGGTGCCGATATAGCCAATCCGCTTCGAGCCCGGGGCGTCCGAGTCAAACGTGATGACGGCAATGCCGGCCGCCGTTGCGGCCTCGATCGACTTGGTCATCGCCGCGACATCGGCAACCGAGATGGCCAGGCCGTCCACCTTCTGGGTGATGAAATCCTGGATGATCTGCGCTTGCGTCGCCGGCTCGTGCTCGACAGGACCCTTGTAGATGCATTCGACGTTGCCGAGCTCCTTGGCGCGCTTCTGGCAGCCGTCGCGGGCGAAGTCGAAGAACGGATTGTTCATCGCCTTGGGCACGATCACGAACTTGTAGCTCTGGGCAAAACCGGGCGTCGCCATCATGGCGACGATCGCGGCCGCTAGAAGTGTCTTCCTCATTGTTCCCTCCACATTGTTTTTGTGCCTATCCCTTGAAATCGGCGGCTCCCGGAGGCGGATAGGCGGACATTCATGATCCTCCAGGACGAACTCGTCAGGCCATGCGCGAGCGAAGACGATCGACCAGCACCGCCGCGATGATGATCACGCCCACCAAAGTCTGCTGCCAGTAGGAGTTGACCTGCGCGAGCACGAGGCCGTTGCGGATCACCTCGAGCAGCACGCAGCCGACGATGGCCCCGAGCGGGCCGCCGGCGCCGCCGGCGAGATCGGCACCGCCGATCACGGCGGCCGCAATCACGTTGAGCTCGTAGGATGTCGCCATGTTTGCCGGCGCCGATCCGAGCCAGCCTGAGATGATAATGCCCTGCAGACCCGCGGCGAGCGCGCAGATCACGTAGATCTCGATCTTCACCCGCACGACCGGAATGCCGGTCAGCGCAGCCGCCTTCTCATTGCCGCCGACGGCAAAGACGTGGCGGCCAAAACCGGTGTGATGCAGCACGACCGCCATCGCCACCGCAAGAACCACGAGATAGACGAACGGCACCGGCATGCCGAACACGACGCCCGATGTCAGCGCGTAGAGATAATCGGCTTCGGGGCCGCTGGGAAAGCTGCCGCGGCCGTTGGAGACGACGTAACCGAGGCCGCGTACGATCGAGAGCATGCCGAGCGTGGTGACGAAAGGCGACAGCCCAAGCACCGCGATGCAGAAACCATTGACGAGACCGACGATCAGCGCGACGCCGAGCCCCGCAAGGACCGAGACGAGCAGGATCAAGCCGGGCGTATTGGCGATCACGGTTTTGCCGTCAGCCGCCAGATGCACGAACCACTCCGCGCCAGGCATGCCCGGTGTCGAGATGTGCGTCATGACCATCGAGGTGATCATCGCGGAAAAGCACATCACCGAGCCCACCGAGAGATCGATGCCGCCGGTGATAATGACGAAGGTCACGCCGAGCGTGGCGATGGCGACGAAGGAAAAGTTCTTCGCCACATTCTGCATATTGCCTTCAGTGAGGAAGTAGGGGCTGGCGAAGTTCATCACCACGAACAGTGCCACCAGCGCGAGCAGCACGTAGCCGGTCTGCGAGGCAAACAAGCCGCTCCGCCACCATTTGGCCTTGCCTACATTGCTAAAGGTGATGGGAGATTCCAGCGACGTTGCCATCACGCAGCCTCCTTCGCTCCCGTAATGAGGGAGGTGACTTCCTCGGGGCTGGTGTCGCCGATCGCCTTGTCGGCACGTTTCTCGCCGCGGCGCATCACGACGACGCGGTCGCAGACCGCGAACACGTCGGGCATGCGGTGCGAGATCAGCATGACCGCGACGCCCTGTTCCTTCAGGCGATGGATCAGGCTCAGGACCTGCTCGACCTGGCGGACCGAGATCGCAGCGGTCGGTTCGTCCATCATCACCAGCTTGGCATTGGAGAGCCGCGTCCGCGCGATCGCGACCGCCTGACGCTGGCCGCCAGACATCTGTTTGACGAGATCGTGCGGACGGGTCTCCGAGCGCAGCTCGCCGAACAGCTCCAGCGCGCGGGCTGCCATCGCCTTGTGGTCGAGAAAGGCGAACGGACCAAGCTTGCGCTTGAGCTCGCGGCCGAGGAAGACATTGGCCGCTGCCGTGAGATTGTCGGCGAGCGCGAGGTCCTGGTAGACCACCTCTATACCGACCGCACGGGCATCGATCGGACGCACGAAATGAACCAGCTTGCCGTCAAAGCGGATCTCGCCGTGACTTGGCGGGAAATTGCCGGCGATGATCTTGACCAGCGTCGATTTGCCGGCGCCGTTGTCTCCCATCAGGCCGACCACCTCGCCGGGAGAAATGCGCAGATCGACGCCATGCAACGCACGAATGGCGCCGAACTCCTTGCCTATGCCCTTCAACTCCAGGACCGCCAGCCCGGCGTCGTGAGGGGTTACCATGGCTGGCCTCGTTCAGGCATGTTGGCAGACCGCCTCCGGCTCAGAAGTGCACCAGCGTGCGCAGACCAAGTACCCAGGCATTCTCGGTCTTGATGCCGGCGGCATTATAGCCGCGCCCGCCAGGATTGATCACGTACTGGGCGTCGAACTTGAGGTTCATCCAGCCAGTCGCCTGCCACCCGTACCAGGCTTCGATCGGAACTTCGTTTCCGCCCGCATTCAGGGTGAGCGCAGCCGAATTCACGTGAGTCGTACCCACCGCGAAACCGACTTCGTCTTCCGGGCGCCAGGAGAACGTTCCGGTGTGCCTGAAGCCCAAGGCGACCTGGTAGTCCTGATACGACGTCCGGTGATCGGCGACAGTCGTATTGAGGAACATGTACCAACCCTGTGCTTTAGCACCCTCTACGGTCAGCCGCTGCAGGATCGACTCATAGACGCCATAGCGGCCGCGTTGATCACCCAGATTCTGGTCCGAGACACCGCCGATGCCCGGGGCGATCGCGATGATACCGGGGAGGCCGCCGTCGATCGTCGACGCGCTGTCATACCAGCCGCCGAATCGCCAGGTTCCGTTCAGAGGACCGCTCGGCGCCCAGACCACCTCGACCGGCACTAGCACGCCGGAGGCCCGGCTCGAGCCGGGGACGCCCGGCAGGAAGTAAGTCGCGGAGTCCGACGTCGTCAGATAGTTCGGATTGGCGTCGTAGACGCCGACCGAAAGCTGCCATTCCTTGGCGAAGTTGTAGTGTGCGACACCGGCCCATTGGCTCACTGGCCAGTTATAGATGTAGCCGCCCTGGATATTGCCGGGCTGGCCGCCGCAGAACGTCAGGTTGATGAACTCACACAGGCCGAAGAAGAAGTCGGAGCCGACCGGAAGACGGCCGCCCTTGAGTTCAAGGCGATCATCGAACAGTTTCTGCGAATAATAGAGTTCGGTCAGGCGAAGAATACTGCCGCGGCCGAACACTTCGTTGGTCAATTGCAGCGCCGGAATTCCCGCCTCGTCATTCAGGTTGCGGCCGAAGCGGTCGACCAGCGTAAGCCCAACTGTGCCGCCCTGGATGCCGGCAAGCTTTGCCATGTCGAATTTCGCTTGAAAGAACAGCTGTCCGGCTTGGGTCGCTGTGTTCCTGTTGCCGCCCGACAGATTGCCGACGGCTTCGTCGCCCAGCGTCAGGGCCAGCGAGATACCCCGCTCCTTCAGCTGCGTTCTGCCGAGATCGCCGAACAGATACGGTCTTGTCCAGAAATCATCGGTCTCCATGTAAGGCACGGGCGGAGCCTTCGTTAGGAGATCGGCCGCATGCGCGCTGCCGCCGAACAAAGATAACAAGGCGATCCCCACGCCGCATGCCCGAGCGGTGTCTACAGACCTAAGTGACATTTTCTGCACTCCCAGCGTCCCCGGCTTTGTCTATTTTTGTGTCACGTTCCCGCCCAAAGCCCTTCAGCCCGGAACGTGCCCCGTCAGTGTATCGACCCGTCAACTTGAGATAGAAACTGCGCGCACACCAAAGCCTTTCAAGACGGTGGTGAGGGTCCGGGTTCGGCTCACTGCGCCGACGCAACCGCCAGCGCTGCGTGCTTCGTCAATCTTGCGCATCGAACTCCTCCCCATGTTCCCCTACTCAAGCATCGCGACCATATTCTTGCACCCGGTCGCGGTTTTTCCTCATCGAATTGTCACGCCTGATCGCCCGCACTCGTCGGCAGCGCAGCCGCGCCGTGCGTAGATGCGCTTTGCAGAATTGTGGTCTCCTTCGATCTTGGTGCCGTGCGGGCCAGGCCGGCCAGCGCGGCCTTGCGCCGCCGCCGGGCCTGCAATTGCTGATCCGCCAGCACGCCGATCAGGATCACCGTCCCCATCACCGCAAAGTTCAGCGAATTGGGAATGCCCAGGATGTTCACAAGGTTCTGCAGCACCTGCAGCAATGCTGTCCCCAGCACGATGCCGAGAATGGAGCCCTCGCCGCCGCGCAGGCTGCACCCGCCGAGGACGGCAGCCGCAATCGCATAGAGTTCGTAGAAATTGCCGAACGAGCTCGGAGAGACCGAGTTGGTGTAGAAGACGAACATCACGGTCGAAACGCCGGCGAGGCCGCCGCTGATGACGTAGGCGGTCGCGATCACGATATTGGTGTTGATACCGGAGAAGCGCGCCGCTTCCTCGTTCTTGCCCACGGCATAAAGCCAGCGCCCGTAGACCGATCGATGCAACAGCACGCCGAGGACCAGCGCTAGGATGATCAGGAAGATGAAGGTGTTCGGAATGCCCGCGACATTGCCGGACGCGATGTTGCTCAGCGTGCTGGCCTCGTCACCGTAGCCGAAGCCGCGCGTCGAGTCGCTCGTGTAGTAGCGCGCGGCGCCGCGATAGATCAGCAACCCGCACAGCGTCACGATAAAGGGCTGCATTTTCAGCCGCGTGATCAGGAAGCCCTGGATGCCTCCCAGTGCAAGCCCGCCCATCAGGACCAGCAACAGCGCGAACGGCCAGGGAACCTGATACGTCGTCAGCAGGTCGATGAAGATGACGCCAAGCAGCGCGAACATCGAGCCGAGCGAAAGATCAATTCCTCCGGTGATGATGACGAGCCCTTCGCCCAGCGCGAAGACACCGAACAGGCCGATCAGATTGGCCATGTTCAGCAGGTTCACGAACGACAGGAAGGCCGGATTGATCGCGCCCGTGATGGCGGAGATCACCGCCAGCAGCAAGAACAGGCCGAGTTCCTTCTTCATCATGGCGCAGCGGCCTCCATGGTTTCGAGCGCTTGGCCGACCGCCAGCCTCAACACGTTGTATTCGCTGAACTGGTCGCGCTCGAGCACGCCGCTGACACTGCCTTCATGCATCACCGCGACCCGGTCGGAGACGCCGATGACTTCCTCCATGTCCGAGGAGATCATCACGATCGCGACGCCCTGGTCGGCGAGGCTGCGCATCAGCGCGTAGATCTCGCTCTTGGCGCCGACGTCGATACCACGGGTCGGCTCGTCGAAGAACATCACGCGCGGCTGCATGGAGAGCCACTTGCCCAGCACTACTTTTTGCTGGTTGCCGCCGGAGAGCGTCACGGCCTCCATGTCGACGCTCGGCGCCTTGATGGACAGGCGCCTGGCCTGGTCCTTCGCGATCTTGCGCTCGGCCGTGCCGTTGACCAGCCACATCCGCGCATGATCCAGCAGGCTCGCGAGCGTCACGTTCTCCCGGATCGGCAGTTCCAGCACCAGCCCGGATTTCTTGCGATCCTCCGGCACCAGATAGATCCCTTGCTTGATCGCGTCCCGCGGCGAGGCGACGCCGACCGGCGCGTTGTCGATCCTGATCGCGCCACCCAGCAGCGGGTCAACGCCGAACACCGCGCGGGCAAGGGAAGTGCGGCCGGCGCCTACGAGCCCGGCGAGGCCGAGGATCTCGCCGCGCCGTACGGACAGATTGATCTGCCGGTCGGGAAAGGCCGATGTCACAACGCCGGCGATATCGCAGCCGCCCGGCTGTGGCGCACGCGCCGGCGGCGTATACAGCGCTTTCAAATCGCGGCCGATCATCAGCCGGATCATGCCGGCATGGCTTAGCTCGTCCCGCGCCAGCTCCCCCACGGTGCGCCCGTCGCGCAACACCACCACGCGATCGGCGCAGCTCATGATCTCGCCCAGCCGGTGAGAGATGTAGATCACCGAGATGCCATGCGCCTTCAGGTCGGCAATCACCTCCAGCAGCCGTTCCGTCTCCGAAATCGTCAGGCTGGAGGTCGGCTCGTCCATGATGATCACGCGGGCATCGATAGAGAGCGCCTTGGCGATCTCCACCATCTGGCGCTCCGCGATCGACAAGTTCTCGACCAGCGTGCTCGGCGTGAAATCGGCGCCCAGCCGGTCGAGCAGCGGCATCACGCGGGCGTGCATCTCCGCGTTGTCCACCAGCTTCAGCGGTCCGCCGGCAAGCTTCTCGCGCCCGATGAAGACATTGGCTGCGACGTCGAGATTCTCGAACAGGTTCAGCTCCTGGTGCACGAAGGCGATCCCCGCGAGCGTCGCCTCGCTCACCGTCATCCGGGTGTGCTCGTTACCGCCGATGCGGATCACGCCCGCGCTCGGTGCGATCACGCCTGCCAGTACGCGCATCAGCGTCGATTTGCCGGCGCCGTTCTCGCCGATCAGGCCCAGCACCTCGCCGCGGCAGACGCGCAAATTGACATCGTCGAGCGCCCTGACGCCGGGATAGGTCTTGCTGATTCCGCTGAGTTCGAGCAGCGTTTCCGCCATTCGGCATGTCCTCCTGCACACCGCCCGGCGGCCTGTGGCGGCCGGGCGGTGAAGCCGACTGATGTCACTTCTTCAGCAGTTCTTTCAGATTTGCGGCGAATTCCGCGACGTTGGACTTGCCGATCACCTTGGTCGGCACGATCAGCTTGCTGTCCTTTGGAATCCAGGACTTGTCGCCGTTCAGCGTCTTGATGATGTTGGTGGCTGAGAGATAGCCGAACTCGTATGGCTGCTGCACGACCGTGGATTCGATCGTGCCGTCGGAAATGCCGCGCAGAGTCCGCTGGTCCTCGTCGAAGCCGACGATCTTCACCTTGCCGGCCTTGCCCGCGGCCTTCACCGCATCATAGATCAGCGGCGTCTCGTAGCTCCACAGGCCGGACAGCAGCGCAATGTCGGGATATTTGACGAGCACGTTCTCCATGTTCGCCTTGGCCTTGGCAAAGTCCACTTGGTCGGTGAACACGTCGACCAACTCGACCTTGGTGCCGGCGATCGATTCCTTGATGCCCTGCACCCGCTCGCGAGCGTTGTCGGCGTCCATCGTGCCGACGAACAGCGCGATCTTGCCGCCGTTCGGCAGCGCCTTCTTGATCTCCTCACCGGCCTGCCGCCCGGCCGCGACGTTGTCGGTGCCGATATAGGCGAGGCGATTGCTCTGCGGCGCATCGCTATCGGTCGTGATCAGCACGGTCTTGGCCGCAACCTTGTTGAGTTCTTCAGTTGCATGCGGCGCATCGTCGACCGAGATCGAGATGCCGGCGACGCCGCGCACCAGCAGGTCGTCCAATTCGCGCCGCTGGCCGGCTGCCGTCCCTTCATTAGTGACGATCAGCTCGATATTGTATTCCGGGTGCTCCTTCTGCGCCTTCTCAAGCCCGCGGCCCGCGATGGTCCAGAAGTCGGCCGCGACATTGGTCACCAGCGCGATGGTCTTTTTCTGCTGCGCCTGTGCTACCCCTGTTGCCATCGCGAGCGCGGCTGCGCCCGCCAATAGCGGCACGATCAATTTTCTCGTTGAGACATTCATATGCACCTCCCTGTCGACACCCCCGGTGAGGGGATTTCACGCCCGGCGCTTTTCACGCCTTATTTTATTCACGTAACTAATAAATTAGCGCGACAAAATGTCCAGTCAAGGATGTTGTCGCTCGTGTCTTCAAGCAAAAATAGTGTAACGGTGATGTATTGTTGCCACTACCCACGCCTTTTGACCTTTATCTGAGCTGCCTGCGTTGAATAACTTCACCAAACGAATTAAAGATGCCGGCATGAATGAGCAGTCCGAACCGCTGAGACGTGCTTCAAGTCTGGCCCGCGGATCGAACCGAGGCCGTCTCGTCGAAGTCCTGCGGCGTCAGGGGCCATTGCCGCGCGTTGAGCTCGCACGCAGCACGGGATTGAGCTTCCCGGCCATTTCGGCCATCACGTCGAAACTGATGGCGGAAGAGCTGTTGTGCGAAGCCGAGACAGAGACGGCGACGTCCTGGTCCGACGATGCCGACGAAGAGGATGCGGATGGGCTGAACGGCCGTCGCCGCGGCCGGCCGGCGGTCCTGCTGACCTTGAATCCCGAGTTTGGCCGCATCATTGCGGTCTCGCTGCGAATGAATCTGATCGAGACATTGATCGCTGATTTCAGCGGCTCTGCCCTGGCGCAATCGCGACTTGAACTCACGACGCGCGGGCTCGATGCAGACGCGTTGCGCGATCTCGTGATCTCGCAGATCGACGCCATGCTTGATGCGACGGCCACGCCGCGGCATCGGCTGCTGGGAATCGGGATAGCGCTGCAGGGCATCGTCGACGCCGACACCGGCCGGCATCTGTGGAGCCCGGCGCTGTCGATCACCGACGTCGATCTGGCGACGCCGATCCGCCAGGCATTCGGCGTCGAAGTCGTGATGGCGAACGACGCGGTCGCCGTCGCGCTGGCCCTCGCAGCCGCCGAACCGGCACTGGCGCAGGGCCTCACGGCCACGCTCATGGTGGGCCATGGCGTCGGCATGGGCATCATTGTCGACGGCGAAGCGCGCTGGGGCGCGGGCGCGGGCAGTGAGATCGGCCATGTCAAGCTGGCGTCGAACGGTCCGCAATGCCGTTGCGGTCAACGCGGCTGCATCGAGGCCCATCTCGCCGACTATGCGCTCTACCGTGACGCCCGCACCTTTCTCGACCTGCCGCCGGCGGTGTCGCAGCAACCATCCGAGGCGCAGATGGCTCTGCTGCGCGCGCGGGCCCGCGCCGGCGATCCGCGTCTCGAGCAGTTATTCCGGCAGGCAGGCCACGCGCTTGCCGAGGCGGTCGCCACGACGATATCGGTTTTGCGGCCGCATCATCTCGTCCTTGCAGGTCCCGGCCTGCAGGCGTTCGACATGATGCGCAGCGCCTATGAGGAGCGGCTCGACCATGCGGTGTTGCCGTGGCTGCTCCAGTCCACGGCAATACATGTGCGCCCCAGCGAGTCGGCGACAATTGTCGACGGCATGGTGCGGCGGACGCTGCGGCTCGTGGACCACAACCACATGGAGACGACCGAGTGAACCTCGGGAGTTGTGGCTCTCTCTTGGCTTGAGCCGCAGCAACGTAACCGGCGCGCTTCAGGCGCCAAATCGAGAGAGTGCCAATGCAGGGTGCCATCTATCCAAGCCTCAAGGACCGGACCGTCCTGGTAACCGGTGGCGGCTCCGGCATCGGCGAGGCCATCGTCCGCCAGTTCATCGGCCAGGGTGCGAGGGTCGGATTCATCGACATCGATGAGACGACCTCGAGGCAGCTGCTTGCCAGCCTGCCGGCGCAGTCCAGCGTGCATTTCGAGCACGCCGACCTGCGCGACATCCCGGCCCTGCGACGCGCGGTCGCGGGCATCCGCGAAGCGCTCGGGCCGGTGACTGTCCTCGTCAACAACGCGGCGCGCGACGACCGTCATGCGATCGAGGACGTCACGCCGGAATATTGGGACGAGCGGTTCGCCGTCAATCTGAAGCATCAGTTCTTCAGTGCCCAGGCGGTCGCTCCGGACATGATCCAGGCCGGGGGCGGCGCGATCGTCAACATCGGCTCGGTGAGCTGGGTGATCGGCCAAGGCAACATGCCCTGCTACACCACCGCCAAGTCAGCCGTTCAGGGTCTTACCCGTGCGCTCGCCCGCGATCTTGGGCCGAGCAATGTGCGGGTCAATTCCATCCTGCCCGGATGGATCATGACCCAGCGGCAGCAGGATAACTGGTTGACGCCGGAAGGTGAGGCCGAGCTGATGCAGCGCCAATGCCTCAAGCGCAAGCTCGTACCCGACGACATCGCGCGCGTCGTGCTGTTCTTCGCCGCTGACGACAGCGGCGCCTGCACCAACCAGAACTACATCGTCGACGGCGGCTGGGTCTAGCACAGACCGAAATACTGTCGAGAACGCGATCAACTCGGGACAGAGGCGCCATTCCAACTCAGCCATGGAATTATCCGACCGGATGGTCAATAAATGGCGGTTCGGACACGGCCCGGCGCATGCAGGGTCGTGGTTGCAGAACTTTGACAGCCGGCTGGTGGAACGGAAAGACATGGCCCGATCGCGCGCCAAGGACTACGACGACAAGCGCCTCTCGATGCTGCATCGCTCGGCCGAGCTGTTTGCCGCCTCTGGATATGTCGGCACGTCGATGAATACGATCGCCGACGCATGCGGGGTCTCGAAGGCGCTGCTCTATCACTATTATCCCGACAAGGAGGCGATCCTCTTCGATATCCTGTCGTCGCATCTCGAGAAGCTGGTGGCGGCGGTTCGCAAGGCGAGCGGGTCGGCCGGCGATCCGGCTGAGCGCTTCAGGACGATCGTTGCGACCCTGCTCGAGCTCTACCGGCATGCCGACGCCGAGCATCAGGTCCAGATCGCAAGCCTCAAGCTGCTGCCGAAGGAAAAGCAGCAGCCGCTGCTTGCCAGCGAGCGGATCCTCGTCGGGATCATGTCGGATGCGCTGGCCGCGGCGGTGCCGGCGGCGAAGCAGAAGCGGGTTCTCAAGCCGCTGACGATGAGCGTCTTCGGCATGCTGAACTGGCATTACATGTGGTTCCGCGAGGGCGGCCCGATGACCCGCGCCGACTATGCCGACTTCGTCGTGCAGCTCGTGCTGGCCGGTGCGGAGGACGCGGCTGCCGCCGCCACCCGGCTGCGCAGCAAGGCGAAGTCGGCCAGCCGGAACCGGCAGGCCGAGTTGCTCTGAAGCGCGAACCTGTCGGAACGACAGCTGACCTTAGGTCCGCATCGCATTCATGGTCAGCAGCTCGTACGTCGCGGCCGTCTCGCCGGTACCAGTCGTGATCTCGACGTCCCAGCGCACCTCGCCATATTGCTTGTTGCGCGGCATCTTCTCCTTCGCGGTCAGCCGCACCTGGATCGTCTCGCCTGGCTGCACCGGCTTGATGAAGCGCAGCGAGTCCAGCCCGTAATTCGCCAGCACCGGACCGTAGTCGGGATCGACGAACAGGCCGGCTGCGAATGACAGCAGCAGGTAGCCGTGCGCGACGCGGCCCGGGAAGAACGGATGCCCCTTGGTCGCTTCCTCGTCCATATGTGCGTAGAAAGTGTCGCCCGTGAAGTGCGCGAAGTGCTCGATGTCGTCGAGCGTGATCTGCCGCGACTTCGAGACCAGCGTGCGGCCGATCTCGAGGTCGTCGTAGTGATAGCGGAACGGGTGCAGGTCACCCTCAAGCACCGGGCTGCCCTTGAACCAGCGGCCGGTGACGCCGCTCAGCATGGCCGGCGAGCCCTGCAATGCGGTGCGCTGCATGTAGTGTTGGAGACTGCGGACGCCGCCCAGCTCCTCGCCGCCACCGGCGCGGCCCGGGCCGCCATGCACCATCTGCGGCATCGGCGAGCCGTGTCCGGTATGCTCCGTCGCGCAGTCGCGATCGATGATTGCGACGCGGCCGTGAAAACTGCCGATGCCGAATGCGAGCTCGGTCGCGGTCGGAATGTCGTGCGTGTAGACGGATGCGACGAGGCTGCCGCCGCCGCGGTTGGTCAAAGCGACGGCCTGGTTCAGGTCGTCGTAGCCCATCACGGTGCAAACCGGTCCGAACGCCTCGATCTCGTGCACCGCGGTTGCGGCCATCGGCTTGGAGCAGTGCAGCAGCAGCGGCGGAACGAAGGCGCCGCGCTTGGCGTCGGCATCGACCAGCGGGAAATTGTCGGGATCGCCGGCCACCAGCTCGGCGTCGGTGCGCAGCCGCGCCACATGGGCGAGGACATCGCTGCGCTGGGTGAGGCCAACCAGCGGTCCCATCCTGACCTTCTCGCTTTCGGGGTTGCCGATCGTGACCTTGGCGAGACGCTCGCGCAGCGCCGTGATGACGGCATCGAGCTGCGCGGATGGCGCCAGCGCGCGGCGGATCGCGGTGCATTTCTGCCCGGCCTTGACCGTCATCTCTTTCGCCACTTCCTTGATGAAGAGGTCGAATTCCGGGCTTCCCGGCACCGCGTCCGGAGCGAGGATTGCCGCATTGAGCGAATCCCGCTCGGCGATGAACCTGACGGCCTCGCGCGCAATGACCGGATGCCGCTGCAGCTTTTGCGAGGTGTCGGCCGAGCCCGTGAAGGACACCACGTCCTGGCAGGTCAGATGGTCGAACAGATCGCCGGTCGATCCGACGATGAATTGCAGGACGCCTTCCGGCAGTGCTCCGGATTCGGTGATCATCCGCACCAGTTCGTAGGCGACATAGGAAGTGACGGTCGCGGGCTTGGTGACGACGGGAACGCCGGCGAGCAGCGCGGGCGCCAGCTTCTCCAGCATGCCCCAGCACGGGAAGTTGAACGCGTTGATATGCACGGCAACGCCGTGCAATGGCGCCACGATGTGCTGACCGGCGAACGTGCCGCCCTTGGAGAGGCCTTCGACGTTGCCGTCGAGCAGGAACCTGGTGTTGGGAAGCTCGCGGCGGCCCTTGCTGGCATAGGCGAACAGCGTGCCGATGCCGCCATCGACGTCGATGACAGCGTCGGTGCGGGTGCACCCGGCCTGGAACGACAGTTTGTGAAGCCGCGCCTTGTGCTGGCTCAAATAGTCGGCCAGCGCTTTCAGCAGGCCCGCACGCTGGTGGAACGACAGTTTTCGGAGATTTTTGCCTCCGACCGCGCGGCCATAGGCGAGGATCTCGCGCATGTTGAGATCGCTCCTGGTCGTGAGCGCCACCACGTCGCCGGTCACGGCACTGTGAATCTCGGCCGCGGGCTCGCTGGCACCGCTCCACTTTCCACGGACGAAGCTGTCGAGCTTCATGACAGTGTCCGCCGTCCGTGCGCCGCTGGATTGAGGCTGTGTCATCGAAATCGAACCCTCTGACTTTGTGATCAATGATGCGTCTTGCCTTGCGGGCGGAACGTTCAATTCCAAGCTCGTCCGACAAAGCGCGGCGTGCGCTTTTCGAGGAACGCGGTGACGCCTTCGGCGTAGTCCGCCGACCGGCCTGCGCGTCCTTGCAGGTCGCGCTCGAGCGTGAGTTGCGCGTCGAGCGTGTTGGTCTCGGACGCATCGAGCGCCTGCTTGATCAGCGCAAGGCCATCGGTCGGCTGCGTCGCGAGAGAGGCGGCGAGGGCGTGGGCCTCTGTCATCAGGTCGGAATCCTCGACCATTCTCCAGATCATGCCCCATGTCTCCGCCCGCTCCGCGGAGATCGGTTCGGCGAGCATAGCCAACGCACGGGCCCGCGCCGGGCCGACGAGCCGCGGCAAGAACCAGGTGCCGCCGGAATCCGGGACGAGGCCGAGCTTCGCGAAGGCCTGAATGAACTTGGCCGATCGTGCGGCGATCACGACATCGCAGGCAAGGGCCACGTTCGCGCCGGCCCCGGCGGCCACGCCGTTGACGGCGCACACGACCGGCATCGGAATGCTGCGCAGCTTGCGCACCAGCGGGTTGTAGAATTTTTCGATCGGCACCGAGAGATCAGGCGTTTCGCCCGGCGTGAACACGCCGTCCGAAAGATCCTGCCCGGCACAGAACCCGCGTCCGGCTCCGGTCAGGATCAGCGCATGGCAGGACTTGTCCTGCTCCGCCGCGATCAGCGCAGCCATCAGTGCTGTGTGCAGATCGGCGCTGAATGAATTCAGGCGGTCGGGCCTGTTGAGCGTCAGCACGCGATATCCGGCGCGGATATCGGTCAACACCAAATCGGTGACCATGATTACCTCCCGTTGCGGCTTCTGATGACCGAAGGTCGCATGTCCTGCGACTGAATTACTATTGACCAACCGGTTGGTCAATTATAAACGTGCGGGTAACAATATGCGACGCGCCTGCGATCGGCGCGCGAGGAGGGGAGGTTTCGCAACATGGGTTATCTTGTTGGGTTCAACCGGCGGCAGGCCGTCGGGTTCCTGTTCGGCGTTTCGGCCGCCACCTTCGCCATCTCTGCGCCAGTGGCCGCGCAGGGCACGATCAAGATCGGGACCGTGCTCTCGGTGACCGGACCGGCGTCATTCCTCGGAGATCCCGAGGAGAAGACGCTGAAACTCTACGTCGACAAGATCAACGCGGCCGGCGGCATCCAGGGCAAGAAGATCGAGCTCGTCATCTATGATGACGGCGGCGACGCCAGCAAGGCGCGCACCTTTGCAACCCGTCTGGTCGAGGACGACAAGGTCGTCGCGATGGTCGGTGGCACGACGACCGGCACCACGATGGCCATGGTTCCGGTGTTCGAGGAAGCCAAGGTGCCCTTCATCTCGCTGGCCGGCGCGATCGATGTGGTCGATCCCGTGCGCAAATACATCTTCAAGACGCCGCATACCGACAAGATGGCGTGCGAGAAGATCTTCGAGAATCTCAAGCAGCGCAATCTGACCAAGATCGCGATGATCTCGGGCACTGACGGCTTCGGTGCCTCGATGCGGACGCAATGCGTGAAGGTCGCGCCGAATTACGGCATCCAGATCCTCGCCGAGGAGACTTATGGTCCGCGCGATACCGACATGACCGCGCAACTGACCAAGATCAAGGGCACGCAGAGCGTTCAGGCCGTGATCAATCCCGGGTTCGGCCAGGGACCCGCGATCGCCACGCGCAACTATGCGCAATTGGGCATGGCGGCGACGCCGCTGTATCTGAGCCATGGCGTTGCCTCCAAGAGCTTCATCGAACTCGCCGGTCCCGCCGCCGACGGCGTCCGGTTGCCGGCCGCGGCGCTGCTCGTCGGCGACAAGCTGCCCGACTCCGATCCGCAGAAGAAGGTCGTGGTCGATTACAAGCAGGCCTATGAGGCGTCAGCAAAGCAGCCGGTCTCGACCTTCGGCGGCCACGCCTATGACGGGCTGTTTATCCTCGTCGATGCGGTGAAGCGCGCGAATTCGGCCGAGCCCGACAAGATCCGCGATGCGATCGAGGCGACCAAGGGTTTTGTCGGCACCGGCGGAATCGTCACGATGTCGCCGACCGATCACCTCGGCCTCGATCTCACTGCGTTCCGGATGCTCGAGATCAAGGGCGGGGACTGGACCCTGATTGCGCCCGGAAGCTGAGTGTCCGGGCGACGTATTGCGCAACATCTAGGCCGAGCGTGGGCGCTGCGGCTGAATCGCGACCCCACGCGGAGGGGAGCCGCTCGTCGTTCATGTCCGAATTTCTTCAGTTCCTTTTCTCCGGACTCACGGTGGGCGCGGTCTATGCGCTGGTCGCGCTCGGGTTCACGCTGATCTACAATGCGTCCGACGTCGTGAACTTCGCCCAGGGCGAGTTCGTGATGCTGGGCGGCATGGTTACGGTATTCGTGTCGGCCGCCGGAGTGCCGCTGCCGATCGCGGCGCTGATCGCAGTGATCGCATCGATCGTGGTCGGACTGCTATTGTATTGGCTTGCCATCGCACCAGCGCGAGATGCATCGGCGGTCTCCCTCATCATCATCACGATCGGCGCGTCGATCCTGCTCAAGGGCCTTGCCCAGGTCGTGTTTGACAAGCAGTTCCACAAGCTGCCGTCATTCTCCGGCGATGCGCCGATCGACCTGTTGGGCGCGGCGATCCAGCCGCAGAGCCTGTGGGTGATCGGCGGCACGGCCGTTGCGGTCATCGTTCTCTATCTCTTCCTCGAGAAGACCCTGGTCGGAAAAGCGGTGCTTGCGACATCGGCGAACCGGCTGGCGGCGCGCCTCGTTGGCATCAATACGGCCACCATCATGGCGCTGTCGTTCGGCGGCTCGGCTGCGATCGGCGCGCTCGCCGGCATTCTGGTGACGCCGATCACGCTGACCAGCTATGACGTCGGCACCATGATGGCCCTGAAGGGATTCGCCGCCGCGATGTTGGGCGGGATGGGCAATCCGCTCGGCGCCGTCGTGGGCGGCCTGCTGCTCGGTCTGCTGGAAACGATGGGCGCCGGTTATGTCAGCTCGACCTACAAGGATGCGTTCGCGTTCATCATGATCCTGGTGGCGTTGTTCGTGATGCCGCAAGGCCTGCTCGGCCGCCGCACCGTGAACAGGGTCTGATCGATGCGCGCTGCTGCCAACAACCGCTATGCGGTGATCCTCGCTCTCGCGATCATCGTCGCCGTGCTGCCGCTGACCTTCCCATCAAGCTACTATCTGCGGGTGGCGTCGCTGGTCTGGGTGTCGGCGTTCGCGGCGATCGGCCTCAATCTCCTGATGGGCAAGGCCGGGCAAGTCAGTCTCGGCCACGCCGCGTTCTTCGGCGTCGGCGCCTATTCGGCGGCGATCGGGCCCGCGCATCTCGGGATTTCAGCCTGGGCGTCATCCCTGATCGGCGCCTGCCTGGCGGGCGTGGTGGCCTTTCTGGTCGGACGTCCGATCCTGCGGCTCAAGGGCCACTACCTCGCGATCGCCACGCTCGGCTTCGGCGTGCTGGTCGCGCTCGTCATCACGACGGAGAACCGCTGGACCGGCGGGCCCGACGGCATGCCGGTCGCCAAGCTCACGATGTTCGGGTGGCGCGTGAGCACGGCCTATGCGTGGTACTGGGTATCGGGCGCATTCATGATCCTCGGGACATGGATCGCGCTCAACCTCGACGACACGCCGACCGGCCGCGCGTTTCTCGCGCTGCATGACAGCGAGATCGCGGCGCGGGTCGCCGGCATCGATGTTGCGAGCTTCAAGCTGCGGGCTTTCGTGCTCGCCGCCGTCTACGCATCGATCGCCGGCTCCTTGCTCGCCATGATGAACGGCTTTGTCTCGCCCGATCTCGCCGGCTTCCAGCATTCGGTCGAGCTGGTGACGATGGTGGTGCTGGGCGGGCTCGGCTCGATCCTCGGCAGCATCGTCGGCGCGGCGGTGCTGGTGGTGCTGCCCCAGATGCTGACGGTCTTCCAGGAATACGAGAACGTCATGCTCGGCCTGGTCATCATCGCCTCGATGGTGTTCATGCGCGACGGCATCGTTCCGACCGCGCGCAGATTTCTCGTGAAGGCGATTACACGGTGATCCTTTCGGTGAGCGATATCGGGATCGCGTTCGGCGCCGTGAAGGCGATCGATGGCGTCAGCTTCGCGGTCGACGAGGGTCAGATCTTTTCCGTGATCGGTCCGAACGGCGCCGGCAAGACCACACTGTTCAACGTGATCTCCGGCATTTACGTCGCCGGCTCCGGCCGCGTCGAACTCTCGGGTAAGGACGTCACAAAACTCGGGCCGGACGCGCTGGCGGCGCGCGGCATGTCGCGCACCTTCCAGAATCTGCAGATCTTCCAGCGCATGACGGTGGCGCAGAATGTCATGGTCGGCCGCCACCTGAAGGAGAAATGCAATCTGCTGGCCGACATGCTGCGGCTGCCGTCGGTCGCGCGCCAGAATCGCGCCACGCGCGAGGCGGCGCTCGCCTGTCTCGACGAGGTCGGGCTGCGCGACAAGGCCGACGTGCTCGCCGGCGACCTCTCCTATGGCGGCTGCAAGCGGCTGGAGATCGCGCGTGCGCTCGCGGCCGAACCGCGGATCGTGCTGCTGGACGAACCGGCGGCCGGCTGCAACGCGGTCGAAACCGAGGACATCGACCGCGTCATCTGCCGCCTCGCGGACAAGGGCATCGCCGTCGTGCTGGTCGAGCACGACATGAAGCTCGTGATGAAGATCTCTAACCGCATCCTCGTGCTCGACCGCGGCAAGGTGCTGATCGAGGGCACGCCGCAGCAGGTGCGCGACAGTTCGGCCGTCCACGACGCCTATCTCGGCACGCGCCGCACGGAGGCCAGGCGTGCTTGAGGTCGACAATCTTCACAGCGCCTATGGACGCATCGAGGTGCTCAAGGGCGTCTCCTTGCGCGTTGCGGCCGGCGAGGTCGTCGCGCTGATCGGCTCGAACGGTGCCGGCAAGACCACCTTGATGCGGGCGCTGTCGGGCGTGCAGCCGGTGACAGGCGGCTCGATCGCGTTCCTCGGTGAGCGGATCGACCGCCTGCCGCCGCATGCGCGGGTCAGGCGCGGCGTCGTGCAGTCGCCCGAGGGGCGTCACGTCTTCGCGCCGCTGAGCGTCACCGACAATCTCAGTCTCGGTGGCTATCTCAGGCGTGACGAGGACATCGAGCGGGACCGCGAGCGGGTCTACGCCATGTTTCCGGTGCTGCATGAGAAGCGGCATCTGCTTGCCGGCGGCCTCTCCGGCGGACAACAGCAGATGCTCGCGATCGGACGCGCGCTGATGGGCAAGCCGAAGCTGTTGTTGCTCGACGAACCCTCGCTCGGGCTGTCACCGCGACTGGTCGATAAGATTCTCGCTGCGATCGCGGCGCTGAAGGCTGACGGGGTCACCATCCTGCTGGTGGAGCAGAACGCCTCCGCCGCGCTCGAGATTTCTGACCGCGGCTACGTCATCGAGACCGGCCGCATTGGGTTCTCAGACGCGGCGTCGGCGCTGCTGAGCGATCCGCGAGTCAAGAGCGCTTATCTCGGCCTCGAATAGGCCCAAGCTTTCAGCTCTGCTGCACCTAGCGACATATTTGCGAAGCTTATGCGGCAACGCTTGACAGTTGTCAGAATGAGCCTTCGCCGGAACCCGCGAAAGGTTCACGTATGCAGCCGCGCCGCATGGCCCCATGCTTGGTGTGAGCCGCCACAAATCAGCCGTATATGAGCGGCGAACCTCCGCCGCCATGAGGGCGAGCCGATGACGACGCAGTCGCGTGACTTCACAGGGTTTCGGTTCTCCACCGCGCATTTCGGCGAGCGAGACCGCTTGCCGATTTTTCGCGAGCAGATCGGGCGGATGATCGTGAAGCTCGACCCGGAGCCGCTCGACGACGGCGCGTTTCATGCCGAAGCGAATGTGCGCGAATTGTCCGGGCTCGGCATCGGATCCTGGGCGTGCAGCAATCTGAAGATCGCAAGACCGCGCGAACTGCTCGACGGTACTGACGACCTGGTGCTGACGATTATCACCAGCGGCAACACCCGTGCCTCGCAGCGCGGCCGCGACATCGAGCTCGGCCCCGGGCAGGCCGTGCTGCAATCGAGCGCGGAGGCCGGCAACATGGTGGTCCCGGTATCGCCGAGCCGCTTCGTCGGTCTACGGCTGCCGCGCAAGGCGCTGGCCTCGCTGGTCAACGATCCCGAAGACATGCTGATCCGTCCGTTGCCGGCGAACACGGAGGCAATGCGCCTGCTTTCGCTGTACATCAGGGAGCTCGACGACAGCTATCAGCTTGCGACTCCCGAGCTGCGCGGCGCCGTCGTCAAGCACCTGCTCGATCTCGGCGCGCTGATCATCGGCGCCAACCGGGATGCGGCGGTTGCCGCGGAAGACGGCGGACTGGCGGCTGCCCGGCTCGCCGCGGTCAAGGCCGACATCAACGACAATCTCAGCTATGGCGACCTCACGCTGCCCGCGGTGGCTGCCCGGCTGAGGCTCACGCCGCGCCATATCCAGAGGCTGTTCGAGAGCGTAGGTTCGACATTCTCGGAATTTGTGCTCGGCCAGCGGCTGGCGCGCGCGCATCATTTGCTGACCGATCCGCGCCACAGTCGCAGCACCATCGGCACGATTGCATTCGAAGTCGGTTTCGGCGATCTGTCCTATTTCAACCGCACCTTCCGCCGGCACTACGGCGTGACGCCATCGGATATCCGCGCTGTGACACGGCGTTCCTGACCGAACGTCTCCATCCCCTTGGCAGAGCCGTCGCGCTGTCTGCCTACGGCTCGCCGCATCCGGGCACTCGCCGGATTTGCTCGATCAGCCGCCGGTGACGCCCCGCGGAGAGGGCTCTCTCATTCGCGCACATCAGCATGGCGACACACGCGACCTCCGGTTGGGAGGGCCAGGCGATGGTGCCGTCGATCGCGCCATCGCATTTGAGGTGGGCGTTCTTGGCGTCCCAACGGATCGCGCTCTCGGGGGCCCATGTCGCAGCGGCTGCAACAACGGCCAATCCCGCCAATGCCGGACGGAACGCGATCATGGATCGGGCATCCAACGAAATTGTTCGCGCATGCGCTTGGCAATCTTCATGACAATCACAAGTCGTGCGAGGCCGGCCGAATCATTAGCGACCGGCTGGCGCGCGTACAAGCGTCCAGCCTGACGTGTGTAACGTCGGCGGAGAGAAGATCACGACTGGGCGGCGCCGATCGGCGAATTCCATCTCACCGTCGACAAGGGCGAGCCCAACAATTTCGTCAGCTTCTGTGCCGATGGCGTCAAGAAGACCGGACCAGCGCGCTTCGAAGTCCGGCACCCGAACTTCACCCCGTCGCGGGATTTGAAGATCGTCATCTTCGTTCCGATTCCGAATTAGCGTGGACAAGAAGCAATGCAGTGATTGCGAACACTGTTGCGTGATGTCGCGTACGTCCCAATCCCCGTCGCATCCGTCCGAGCCTCGCATCACTGATGCGCGTAAAAGGCGGCCCCCGCGAAATCGTCCTGCGCGGGCGATTCACCGATGGCGACGCAGCGAGGCCACCAATGACTGACATCACCACCCCGTCGTTTGTCGATGCTGCCGCGGCGCTCGCGCCGCGGATTCTGGCAGCGGCGCAGGAGAGCGAGCGGTCGCGGCGGCTGCCTGTCTCGCTGGTTGAGGCGATGGCGCAGGCCGGGCTCTTCCGGCTCTGGATTCCGCGCGTCATCGGCGGCGAGGAAACCGATCCGATGACCCTCGTTCGGGTGGTCGAGGAGATCTCGCGCGCCGACGGTGCCACCGGCTGGTGCATGGCCATCGGGGGCGCCTATGGCGTGTTCGGCGGCTATCTCGCGAAGGAAACCGCGCGCGACATCTATGGCAGCGATCCGCTGGTTCGGACGGCGGGAGCCTTGCGGCCGTTCGGCACCGCCAAGGTCGTCGATGGCGGTTATTGCGTCACAGGCCGCTGGCCGCTCGGAAGCGGCTGCCAGCACTCCGGCTGGATGATCGGCAATTGCCGGATATTCGACGACGATCAACCGCGCTTGCACCCTGACGGCACCCCGGTGATGCGCTTCATGCTGTTTCCGACCGCGCAATGCGAGATCTTCGACACCTGGCACAGTATCGGGCTGCGCGGCACGGGCAGCCATGACTATGCTATCGCGGATGCCTTCGTGCCATCCGCGCAGTCGCTCTCGTTTCGCGAACCGCCGGTGGAGCAGGGGCCGCTCTATGCGTTTCCGACCATCGCGCTGTTCGGGGCGGCGCTCGCGGCCGTGCCGCTCGGCATCGCCCGCCACGCGATCGACATTCTGGTCGAGCTTGTCGGACGAAAGATCGCATCGCGTTCGCGCAAACTGCTCCGTGAGGATGCGCTGATCCAGGCCGATCTCGGCCGCGCCGAGGCCTTGCTGGGCTCGGGACGGGCTTTCCTTTACGGCAAGCTGGGAGAGGCGTGGCAGGCCGTCAGCGCCGGCGAGGTGCTCAGCGTTGCCGAGCGCGCCACGCTTTGGCTGGCTTCGACCCATGCTGCGAACACGGCCAAGCAGGCGACCGAGCTGATGTTCGCTGCCGGCGGCTCGTCCGCGCTGGACGTGAGCTGCGGGCTCGAACGCTGCGTGCGGGACGTCCATGCTGCCGTCCAGCATCTCACTTTGGCGCCGGCCAACTATCAGATGGCCGGCGAGGCGTATCTCGGGGCGGACATGCGGTCGACGCCCTTGCTGTTCTCGGATGACCGCGCCGTCATCCTTGTCCCGAACCCGAACTAGCGCCGGCGCGTTCCAGCCATGACGAACAAGTCCAGGATCCTCGCGAATCCGGCCGTGCGCCTGGTTCTCTGCCTTGGCGGGGTGGCTGGCGCGGCATCGGCACAGTCCATCGATCCGCATCATCCGACGGTGCTCGGCGCCGGTGTCAATCGCGCCAACATCACCAATGATATCCGCGGTCATTACTACAGCTTCATGGCCGGGCCGGGCCATATCGATGTCGAGCTCGCCTTCAAGGAGATGGGGGTGTTCGGCCGTCCGCTGCCGCAACATCTCAACTTCGATTTCTGGAATGCGGACGGCGTTCGGCTGTCCCACATCGAAGTCCTGTCGCAGGGCGGCATCGCCCGCCGGCACACCGACGCCGATTTTCCGGCGCGACAACGAATCAATCTGGCGGTCTCGACGCAATGGGGCGCGATCAAGGTCGGTGGCTACTACGAGATCGAGTTGAAAGGTGCCGTCGAGGCCGCGGCACCGGTCGGAGCTGAGGTCAAGCCAGCAGAGTCCGAGCCGCTGGTGCGGCCCTGATCGAATCATCACCAGCTATGTGCTGTCGCGCACACAAGACCGCCTCCGATCGCGCCGGTCGTGCGTGTCATTCCAGGCGCCAATGCACGGCAACGTGTTTCACATTGTTGCCCGATGTCGCATATGTCCAATCCCCCGTCGCCTCAGTCCGAGCCTGCCGGCCACCGCGCGCATACAAGGCAGCCCCCGGTGATCGTCGCACCCGGCGACACCAGTCGATTGCGATGCATTGAGGCGACTTGAGACCATCGAGGAGAATATGATGAAGTTTGCACTTCGAGGATACTTTCTTGCGGTTGGTGCGAGCCTGGCATTGTCCAGCGCGGCAATGGCCCAGGACATCAGCGTTGCCGTGGTTGGGCCGATGACCGGCTCGGAGGCGAGCTTCGGCCAGCAGTTCAAGAACGGCGCCGATCTCGCGATTGCCGACATCAACGCGGCGGGCGGCGTGCTCGGCAAGAAGCTGAAGCTGGAAGTCGGCGACGATGCCTGCGATCCGAAGCAGGCCGTGTCGGTTGCCGAGAAGATGGCAGGTGCGAAGATTCCGTTCGTCGTCGGGCACTTCTGCTCGTCGACCTCGATCCCTGCGTCGGACGCCTATGCCGAGGGCAATGTGCTGCAGATCACGCCGGGCTCGACCAACCCGCTCTTCACCGAGCGCGGGTTGTGGAACACATTCCGCGTCTGCGGCCGGGATGATCAGCAGGGCATGGTCGCGGCCGCCTATATCATCAAGAACTACAAGGCCAAGAACGTCGCGATCATCCACGACAAGACGACCTACGGCAAAGGTCTGGCCGACGAAACGAAGAACGCCATCAACGCGGCGGGCGTGAAGGAAAAGCTCTACGAAGCCTACACCAAGGGCGACAAGGATTTTGCCGCGCTGGTGTCTCGCTTCAAGAAGGAATCGATCGATTTCGTCTATGTCGGTGGCTACTACGCCGAAGCTGCGCTGATCCTGCGCCAGATGCGCGAGCAGGGCGTCAATGCCGTGCTGATGGGCGGCGACGCTTTGGTCGACAAGCAGTTCGCCGCGATCGCGGGTCCGCTTGCCGAGGGCTCCCTGTTCACCTTCTCGCCCGATCCGCGCAAAAAGGTGACCGCGGCCGCGACCTTGAAGAAGTTCAAGGACAAGGGCATCGATCCGGACGGCTACACGCTCTACAGCTATGCCGCCTTCCAGATCTGGAGCCAGGCCGCCACCCGTGCCCAGACCACGGATGCCAAGAAGGTTGCAGCGGCCATCAAGGCCGGAAGCTGGGACACCGTGCTCGGTAACATCAGCTACACGCCGAAGGGAGACATCACCCTGATCGACTACGTCGTGTACCGCCGCGACAAGGACGGCAACTACGCCGAACTGCCGGCCGGTCAATGATCGCTAGCCGCGACATCGGCGCTCCTCCCGGATCGATGTCGCGGCAGCACTTGTCCGGCTGCGCCGGCTCACAGCGCCAACGGATCAACCCTTTGCCAGCCCCGGGGTGTTGACGCTGTGACGCCAGGCAGAACGATAACCGGCCTGCCGGCGCCGATTGCCGGCAAAGCGGCCGATGACGGCCGCGTCAAGAACCGTCGCATTGAGCTGATCCGGCAATAGATCCCGATAATCGAAGAGAGCCCACATGTCTGACATGAGTCTGACCAATAACGGCGGTCGGGGTGACGGCGGTTCAGCCGAACGGCGCGGCACCGGCCCGTCGCAAGGACCGGCGCAAGGATCGTCGCATTCCTATCCGCTGTTGGTGCGTGATCACGGTCTTGGCACCGCGCTGAAGCTGTTGCTCGAAACCCTGCCCTATGCGCTGGCGCGATGGGGCGTGTTGCTGGGGTTTGCCGCGGCGTGCGTGGTCTGGGCCATCGTCGCCGTCGGCGGCGCCGTGTGGCTCGGCACCCACGTCGCCAGCGTGTTCGGCTATTGCTGGCTGCTTGGCATCCTGCTGCTCGGTGGATGGATCTGGGGTGCCATCCTGCGCTACACGCTTCACATGATCGCCTGCGGCCATGTCGCCGTGCTGACCGAGCTGATCACGCATGGCCGCATCGGCAACGGCACCGAAGGGCAGTTTGCCTACGGCCGCCGGATCGTGATGGACCGGTTCGGCGAGGTTGCGGTCCTGTTCGGGCTCAATGCGCTGGTCCGCGCCGTGCTTCGCGCGTTTCACAATGCGCTCGATACGCTTGGCGAATGGCTGCCGGCGCCCGGCATGAAGGCGATCGTCGGTCTGCTCAACACCATCCTGTCGGCCGCGACACGCTATCTGGACAAGGTGGTGCTGTCCTACGACTTGGCGCGCGGCGGCGACGATCCCAGGCGCAACATCCAGGACGGACTGGTCTATTATTGCCAGAACGCCAAGCCTATTCTGACGACGTCGGTCTGGATGGTCATCGTCGAGCGGATCTTGAGCGTCCTGCTTTGCCTGCTGCTGCTGGTCCCCGCCGGAGTGGCGACGGTCTGGTTGCCGGAGGCTGTCAGGGAGTATGGCGCCATGGTCACCGTCCTCATCGCGGCCCTGCTGGCGGTGACGGTGCGCGCGGCGTTCATCCAGCCGCTGTTCCTGATCTGCATGATGATCCGCTTTCACGCGCTGGTCGAGAACCAGCCGATCAATTCGACCTGGGTTGGTTATCTCGACGGCCTGTCCGACAAGTTCCGGCAGATCGGACGCTGAGATCGGCGCTCGTTATCCCTGTTGAATCGAGGGCAGGCATCCATGCAAGAGACCTCCGGCTACGACCCGAACTATGTGATGGGGCGCTCGACCGCGGAGACCGACAGGCTCAGGCGACAGTCGCAGCTTTACGATGCGTCGACATCGCAGCTGCTACGCGAGGCCGGGCTGTCGCCGGGCATGAAGGTGCTCGATGTCGGAAGCGGAGCCGGCAACGTGTCGTTCATTGCGGCAGGCCTTGTCGGCGAAACCGGGGCGGTCGTCGGCGTCGACAGCAATCCCGCGATCGTCGAGGAGGCCGCGCGCAAGGCGCATTCGCTCGGCCTGGGCCAGGTCTCGTTCCGGGTCGGCGACATCAACACGATTGAGCTGGAGCGCGATTTCGATGCCGTCGTCGGCCGGCTCGTGCTGATCTATGTGAAGGATCCCGCGGCGCTGGTTCGACAGCTGCTTGGGCACGTCAAGCCCGGCGGCATCGTGGCGTTTCAGGACCTCGACTGGGGCGAGGGGCCGATCGCCGATCCGCCGTCGCCGCTGCTGTCGCAGGCATGGGGGTATGTGAAGGAGATGTTCCAGCGAGCCGGGCTCAACAACCGCATGGGATTGTCGTTGCACGGAGCCTTGGTGGCGGCAGGCCTTCCCGCGCCGCGCATGAGCCTGTTTGCGCCGGCCGGAGGCGGTGCCGATTTCGACGGTTACGACTATATGGCGGGCGGCCTGCGCAGCAACCTGCCGCACATCGTCAAGCTCGGCGTCGCCACCGAAGCGGATCTGGCGCTGGATAGTTTTGCCGAGCGTCTGCGCGCTGAAGTGGTTGCCATGCAGGGCGTCTTTGCGCTGCCGATCTTTGTCGGCGCATGGTCGCGCAAGCACTGGGACGGAGAGGCCTCAGAGCTTGCCAATCACCGCATCGATGAACGTCGCGGCTAAATCCCTCAACTGCTTGCGGCTGTATCCGGCTCGCTCCATCACGGCCAGCCCGCGCGTGAACGTGACAATGACGCACGCCAGCCGGTTGGCATCGGCCGCGCTGCGCTTACCGGGAGCCGTGCCGATGGCCTTGCCGATCAGTTGCTCGAGCCGAGAGAGCACTCGTTGCACGCGCTGCCGCACGTCCGTGCCCGAAATGGCCGCGTCGAGTGCCGTGCGCGTGGTCAGGCAGCCCCGCGGCGGCGAACCGTCCGTCATGTTGACGATGATCATGTCAAGGAAGTCTCGGAGCCCCGCAGCCGCGTCGCCGTGGGCCAGCGCGTTGCCTGCCGCTTCCAGGAATTGCCCGGCATATTGATCGAAGGCGCGCAGGAAGATCGCTTCCTTGTCGCCGTAGGCGTTGTAGAGGCTGCCGCGCTGCACGCCGGTCGCAGCGGCGAGGTCCTGCATGGTCGCGTCGTGCAGGCCCTTGCGCCAGAACACATCGAGCGCGGTCGCGATCACCTCGTCTTCGTCGAACTGACGCACGCCTGCCATTCCGTGTCCTCCGTCCGGTCATTCTTGACACAATCGTCAAATTTGACAATGATGTCAAGAATGATGCCGAAGGAGATCAGTATGATTACCGCCGTCACGACGTTCAGACTGCCCAGGCCGATCACGCCCGAGGAAGCGCGCAGCATCTTCCTCGGCACCGCACCGATCTATCGCGGCATACCGGGGCTGTTTCGGAAGACCTATGTGCTGTCCGAGGACGGCATGACGGCCGGCGGCATCTATTTCTGGAACTCGAGGGCGGAAGCGGAAGCGCTGTACACCGATGCATGGCGCGCCCGCGCTCGGGAGAAGTACGGCGCCGATCCGACGGTCACCTATTTCGAAAGTCCCGTCGTGGTCGACAATGTTGCCGAGACGATCAGCTCCGACGATGAATAGGAAGGCGCCGTCACCGCAGATCGACGGTGGCACGGAACTTTCGACCGTCGCCCGGTCGGTGCGCTGCATGCGAGGCGCGATGTGCATCCGCTTGTGCTCAGCTCGCCCGCGAGGCTACTCTCCCTGCAAGCAAGAACACTGCAAGGGAGCCGTCACGGTGAACCAACCTCCATCCTCACATCCGGCGTCTGCGTCGGCGCTGCCACGTCGCAGGCTCGGCCGCACCGGGCTCGACGTCTCCATCCTCGGTTTCGGCACCGCGCCGCTCGGCGATCTCTTCGCGCGGCTTGACGACGCGGCGGCGATCGCGGCGGCGGAGCGGGCGTTTGCGCTGGGTGTGAACCTGCTCGACTCGTCTCCGCTCTATGGCCATGGCCTCGCCGAGCACCGCAGCGGCACCGCGCTGCGCCGCGCCACGCGTGACGATATCGTCGTCTGCACCAAGGTCGGTCGCTGGATGGACCCGTTCCGCGGACGCGGCGACGGCTCGAATTTCGTCGGCGGCCAGCCGCATCGCGCAGTGGTCGATTATTCCTATGACGGCACGATGCGCTCGGTGGAGCAATCGCTGCTGCGGCTCGGCACCGATCGCATCGACTTGCTGCTGATCCACGACGTCGACGTCTGGACCCACGGTGCCGACGCGATCGAGGCACGGTTTCGCGAGGCGATGGAGGGCGCCTATGTTGCGCTCGACAAACTGCGCGCCGAGCGGGTCGTCAAGGGCATCGGGATCGGCGTCAACGAGGCCGAGATGTGCGTACGTTTCGCCAAGGCCGGAACGTTCGACACCATGCTGCTCGCCGGCCGCTACTCGCTGCTGGAGCAGCCGGCGCTCGCCGAGTTCCTGCCGCTCGCGCAGGCCCAGGGCATCGGCGTGATGCTCGGCGGCGTGTTCAACTCCGGCATTCTGGCGACCGGCGCGGTTGCCGGCGCCAAGTACAATTACAAGGACGCGCCGCCCGAGATGATGCAGAAGGTGGCGGCGATCGACCGCGTCTGCCGCGTCCATAGCGTCGCGCTGCCGACCGCCGCCCTGCATTTCGCGCTCGGCCATTCCGCGGTCGCAAGCCTCGTACTCGGCGCGCAGACCCCGCAGGAGGTCGAGCGCAACGTCGCTGCCTTGGCTACGCCTGTTCCGGCCGCGCTGTGGCGTGATTTGAAAGCCGAGGGGCTGCTCGATCAGCACGCGCCGGTGCCGGCATGATGCGGATCGACGCTCACCACCATGTGTGGACCTTGGCGCGCGCCGATTACGGTTGGCTGACGCCCGAGCGCGGGCCGATCTATCGCGACTTCGGCCTGGCCGATCTCGCGCCACATCTCGCCGCAGCCGGGATCGAAGGCACCATTCTGGTGCAGGCCGCACCAACCGAAGCCGAGACCGCTTTCCTGCTCGATATCGCCAAGGGAGCCGAGCAGGTCCGCGGCGTCGTCGGCTGGATCGACTTCGATGCCGGCGATGCCGTGGCGCGCATCGATGCGATCGCCGCGCGCGAGCTGCTGGTCGGCCTGCGGCCGATGGTGCAGGACATCGCCGACGACGACTGGCTGCTGCGGCCGGAACTGGCGGCAGCGCTCGAGGCCGTGGCGCGGCACGATCTTGTATTCGACGCGCTGGCGCTGCCGCGCCATTTGCCGCGGCTCGTCCAGGTGGTCGATCGTCATCCGGACCTGCAATTCGTGCTCGATCATTTCGGCAAGCCGCGGCTCGCAACCGGCGACATCGCGGCGTGGAAGGACGATATTGCAAGCCTGGCCGCACGGTCCAACGTCGTCTGCAAGCTGTCCGGCTTGGCGACGGAGGCGGCGCCGAACTGGCAGGTCGCTGACTTGCGCGAGGCCGTGGATCATGCACTGGCATGTTTCGGACCGCAGCGGATGCTGTGGGGGAGCGACTGGCCCGTCGTCAATCTCGCCGGCGGTTATGCGCATTGGCTTGCAGCCGCGGAGAGCCTGCTTGCCGATTTGTCAAGTGAGGCGAGAGCTGCGATTTTCGGCGGCAATGCGGCGCGGGTCTATTTGTCAAGCCGCGGACGGCCAACATCCCAGAAATAGAATATGATCCGGAAAAGTGCGAAGCGGTTTTCCGAAAAGATCATGCTTAAACAAGGCGCTAAAGCGCGGATTCAAATTCATCGAGCTTTGGCGCACGCGGCGCGCCAAATTTGATCCACAGCGCGCCTTGATGAATCATTCCGGGATGGTCCATAAGCGGCGTCCGCGTCACCATTGGACAGGCGGCGCAATGGGGCTAGAGAGACGAGCGTGGCAAAGATTCATCATCAGATTGCGCAGGAGCTGGGGGTTCGCGACGAGCAGGTCGAGGCGGCGGTGACGCTGCTCGACGGCGGCGCCACGGTGCCGTTCATCGCTCGCTACCGCAAGGAGCTCACCGGCGCGCTCGATGACGCGCAGCTGCGCACGTTGGAAGAGCGGCTGACCTATCTGCGCGAGCTCGAGGAGCGCCGCACCGCGGTGCTCAATTCGATCCGCGAGCAGGGCAAGCTCGATGCCGCGCTCGAGGCCCAGATCATGGCCGCCGACAGCAAGGGCCGGCTCGAGGACATCTATCTGCCGTACAAGCCAAAGCGCCGCACCAAGGCCGAGATCGCCAAGGAGGCCGGGCTCGAGCCGCTCGCCGATCTTTTGCTGACACAGCCCGAGAGCGACCCGAACGAGGCCGCCGTTCCCTTCGTCGATGCCGAGAAGCAGGTCGCCGACGTCGCGGCAGCGCTGGACGGCGCGCGCGCGATCCTGGTCGAGCGTTTCGCCGAGGATGCCGATTTGATCGGTGCGCTGCGCGAGGAGATGTGGTCGAACGGCATCATGGCCTCGACCGTCCGCACCGGCAAGAAGACCGAAGGCGAGAAGTTCAAGGACTATTTCGATTTCTCTGAGCCGCTGCCGAAGCTGCCGTCGCACCGCATCCTGGCGCTGTTCCGCGGCGAGAAGGAGGAGATCCTCGACCTCGCGATCAAGCCGGAGGCCGAGGCACCGGCCGTCGGCGTGCCCGGCCTCTACGAGCTCAAGATCATGAATCGCTTTGCGATCTCCAGCCAGGGCCGCAAGGGCGACAAGTGGCTGACGGAGACGGTGCGCTGGGCCTGGCGCACCAAGATCCAGATCCATCTCAATATCGACCTGCGGATGCGGCTGTGGGCCGCGGCCGAGACCGAGGCGGTGCGCGTGTTCGCCTCGAATTTGCGCGATCTCTTGCTTGCCGCGCCGGCCGGCGCGCGCGCCACCATGGGGCTCGACCCCGGCTATCGCACCGGCGTCAAGGTCGCGGTCATCGATGCGACGGGCAAGGTCGTGGCGCATACGGCGGTCTTCCCGCACGAGCCGCAGCGGCGCTGGGACGAGGCGCTCGCCATTCTCGGCAAGCTCGCGATCGAGCACGGCGTCGAGCTGATCGCGATCGGCAACGGCACCGCCTCGCGCGAGACCGACAAGCTCGCCGCCGAGCTCGTGAAGCGGCTGCCCGAGCGCAAGATGACCAAGATCGTGGTCTCCGAGGCCGGCGCGTCGGTCTATTCGGCCTCGGCTTTCGCCTCGAACGAATTGCCCGACCTCGACGTCACCATTCGCGGCGCGGTCTCGATCGCGCGGCGCCTGCAGGATCCCTTGGCCGAACTCGTCAAGATCGATCCCAAGGCGATCGGCGTCGGCCAGTACCAGCACGATCTCGGCGAGGCCAAGCTCGCGCGCTCGCTCGATGCCGTGGTGGAAGACTGCGTGAACGCGGTCGGCGTCGATGCCAATACCGCCTCGGTGCCGCTTCTCTCGCGTGTGTCGGGCATCGGGCAGGGGCTGGCGCAGAGCATCGTGCAGCATCGCGACGCCAACGGCCCGTTCAAGTCGCGCAAGGCGCTGAAGGAGGTGCCGCGGCTCGGGCCGAAGGCGTTCGAGCAATGCGCCGGCTTCCTGCGCATCAGCAACGGCGAGGACCCGCTCGATTCATCCGGTGTGCATCCGGAAGCCTATCCGGTGGTGCGGCGCATCCTCGAGGCCACCAAGAGCGACATCAAGGCGCTGATCGGCAACGCCGACATGGTGCGCGGGCTGAGGCCGCAATCCTTCGTCGACGACACTTTTGGTTTGCCGACCGTCACCGACATTCTGCGCGAACTGGAGAAGCCCGGCCGCGACCCGCGTCCGGCGTTCAAGGCGGCGGTGTTCAAGGACGGCGTCGAGGAGGTCAAGCACCTCAAGAAGGGCATGATCCTCGAAGGTACCGTGACCAACGTCGCGGCCTTCGGCGCCTTCGTCGACATCGGCGTGCACCAGGACGGCCTGGTGCACATCTCGGCGATGTCGCGGAATTTCATCAAGGACCCGCGCGAGGTGGTGAAGCCGGGTGACATCGTCAAGGTGAAGGTCCTGGACGTCGAGGTCGCGCGCAAGCGCATCGCGCTGACGCTGCGGCTCGATGACGAGATCGGACCGAAGAAGGACAATGCCGGATCGTCGCGCGATTTCTCGCGCGGCTCCGGCAAGATGACGTCGTCCGCGCCGCGTCGTGCGCAGGAGCAGTCCGGCGGCGGCGCCCTCGCGGAGGCGCTGCGCCGCGCCGCCGAGAAGAACGGCCGCGGCAAGCCGACCTGAGCCGCAAAGGAGGGCGGCAAGCCGAGCTCGCCGCCCTCATCTTCGTTACAGCTTGCCGGCCGCGAACCTGGCTAGCGCGTCGGCGACGCCCTTGCCGTAGGCCGGGTCGGCCTTGCTGCAATTCGCGACGTGCCGTTCCTGGATGTGCTTCGACGCATTGCCGACCTGGCGGGCGGTGTTGTCGAACAGCGCCTGCTTTTGTGCGGCGCCCATCTTGCGGAACAGATCGCCGGGCTGCTGCCAGTGGTCGTCATCCACGCGGTGGTCCCAATGCGCGGCCGCGCCTGACAGCTCCAGCGGCGGCTCGTTCAGCTGCGGCTGGTCGGTCCACTCGTCATGGCTGTTCGGCCAGTAGGTCAGTGTGCCGCCCAGATTGCCGTCGGTGCGCATCGCGCCGTCGCGGTGATAGCTGTGGAACGGGCATTTCGGCGCGTTGACCGGGATCTGGTGGTGGTTGACGCCGAGCCGGTAGCGCTGCGCGTCGCCATAGGAGAACAGGCGGGCCTGCAGCATCTTGTCCGGCGAATAGCCGATGCCGGGCACCACATTCGCGGGCGCGAACGCCGCCTGCTCGACCTCGGCGAAAAAATTCTCCGGATTTCGGTTGAGCTCAAAAGTGCCGGCCTCGATCAGGGGATAATCGCCTTTCGGCCATACCTTGGTCAGGTCGAACGGGTTGAACGGGAATGCATTGGCCTGCGCATCCGTCATCACCTGGATGAACAGTGTCCAGCGCGGGAAATCGCCACACTCGATGCTGTTGAACAGGTCGCGCTGGTGGCTCTCGCGGTCCTTTCCGACCAGCGCCTCCGCCTCGGCGTCGGTCAGGTTCTGGACACCTTGCTGGGTGCGGAAATGGAATTTCACCCAGACGCGCTCATTGTCGGCGTTGATCATGCTGTAGGTGTGGCTGCCGAAGCCGTGCTGGTGACGGAAGCTCTTGGGGATGCCGCGCTCGCTCATGACGATGGTGACCTGGTGCAGCGCTTCCGGCAGCAGCGTCCAGAAATCCCAGTTCATGTCGGGGTCACGCACGCCTGTGCGCGGATGCCGTTTGATCGCGTGGTTGAGGTCGATGAAGCGCAGGGGATCGCGGAAGAAGAACACCGGCGTGTTGTTGCCCACCACGTCCCAATTGCCTTGATCGGTGTAGAATTTCAGCGCAAAGCCGCGGATGTCGCGCTCGGCATCGGCCGCGCCGCGCTCGCCGGCGACAGTCGAGAACCGCGCGAACATCGGCGTCTGCTTGCCGATCTCGGAGAAGATGCTGGCCTTGGTGTAGCGCGTGATGTCGTGGGTGACGGTGAAGGTGCCGTGCGCGCCGGCGCCCTTGGCGTGCATGCGCCGTTCCGGGATCACTTCGCGGTGAAAGTGCGCCAGCTTCTCGATCAGCCAGACGTCCTGCAGCAGCGCCGGCCCGCGCGGCCCCGCAGTCATGATGTTCACATTGTCGGCAACGGGGGCGCCGGAAGCGTGGGTCAGAAACGGTCTTTTTATCTCGTCGCTCATCGAAAGCTCCTTGCTGGAAGTCAGCGCTGGTCGACCCGGCTCTGCAGAGAGGTCAGGTAACGGGCGATTGCATCGCGGATCGGGTTACGGCCGGCGCGGAGGGAAGGCCCGGTGATCGACAAATTGTGAGCCGGATCTACGATCTCGCCACGACGACGTCGCTTCTTGGATAGGCCGAGAATTAAGAAACCAGGTGCGTCGATTCAACGCGCGCTATCCGCTGATTCCAGCCAAATCTCCGTCGATCTCGGCCAGCCTGGTCGTGGCGTCCGATCCAGGCATTTGCTGCGCGTGCTGGCTCGCTCGCCAATCCTAAATCCGGTGTCAGAATCTGGCGCATTTGTCAGTTGAAGTTGGGCGTCGGCTTGCGTCTTCTGATCATCCTCTGCGTGCGGCGATACGAGGTCGCCGCGGTCCCAATCAGGGAGGATCTCATGAAGAACAGGCTTCTCACGTGTTTCACGGCGGCGACGCTCGCTGTCAGCGTTGCGCTCGCACCCGCTGCCCTCGCCAGAGGCGGCGGAGGCGGAGGCGGTGGCGGCGGACATGGCGGCGGCGGTGGCTTCGGTGGCGGCCACGGCGGTGGCTTTGCTGGCGCCATGGGTGGCGGCATGCATGGTGGCGCCTTTGGCGGCGGCATGCATGGCGGTGGTTTCGGCGGCGGCATGCGTGGTGGAGGCGCGGCGTTCGCGGCCATGGGCGGTGGCGGGCATTTTGCCGGCGGGCACTTCGGCGGCCCCCGCTTCGTCGGTGCACCGGCTATTGGCCCGCGGTTTGCCGGCGCCGGATTCCACGGCTCGCGCTTCTTCCATCACGGCGGCTTCTTCCGCCACCACCGCTTCCATCGCTTCGCGTTCTTCGGCGCGCCCTATCTCTATGCCGGCTATGACTACGGCTGCTGGCGCCGGGTATGGACGTCCTACGGCCTGCAATGGGTCAATGTGTGCGGGGACTATTGATCGCCCAACCAACCGCACCGTTGTCGCGGTCGTCGCCAGGCGTTCCATCCCGCCCCGGAATGGGATAGTCTGGCGGCGATCGTCGCGGGGCGCTCGGAGAGTTCAAGACGCCTCGGAGAGTTCAAGAATATGACCGGAGCTCACCGCCGCATTCTCGTCGTCGAGGATGATCCTGAAACCGCGGGTCAGCTCGTCGAGGAGCTCACCACCAGCGGCTATGACGTGGATCTGGCTGCGAACGGCCGCGAGGCGCTGAGCCAGGGCGCGGCGCGCGACTATGCCGTGATCACGATCGATCGCATGCTGCCCGACATCGACGGCATCGCGGTGATGCGTCAGATGCGCGACGACGGCATCGCGGTGCCGTTCCTGATCATCAGCGCGCTCGGCGAGGTCGACGATCGCGTGCGGGGTCTGCGTGCCGGTGGCGACGACTATCTGGTCAAGCCGTTCTCCTTTGTCGAACTGTTGGCGCGGCTGGAGGCGCTCGGCCGCCGCAGCGAGACCGTTGCCAAGGAGACCATCCTGCGGGTCGGCGATCTCGCGGTCGATCTGATCGCGCGGACGGCGAGCCGCCGCGGCCGGAAGATTCCGCTGCTGCCGAAGGAATTCCAGCTGCTCGAATATCTCGCGCGCAGCGAGGGCCGCGTGGTGTCGCGCGCCATGCTGCTGCAGCACGTGTGGGACCTGCATTTCGATCCCTCGACCAACATCATCGACGTCTATGTCGGTCGGGTGCGCCGCAAGGTCGACGATCAGCAGGCCTATCCGCTGATCCACACGATCCGCGGCATCGGATACTGCCTCCGTGCTCCTGGCTAAAACCCTCAAGTCGTCGACGTTCCGCCTGGCGTTGATCGCCATCGGCGTTTTCGGCCTGATCGTGTCGGCGATCTTCGCTTATGTGTACTGGTCGACGCTGTCCTATGTGCGGGACAGGTCCGATCGCACGATCATGACCGAGCAAGCGAGCCTGGATGATGCCTATGCGCGCTCCGGCCGCGATGGCCTGAGCGCGTTGATCGCGCAACGGATCGCGGACAAGGGCTTTGCCGATCATGTTTACCTCCTGCTTGGCCCCGGGTCGGCGGTGCTCGCCGGAAATCTCGGGCAGTGGCCGGAGAGCGCCGCGAAGCAGGGATGGGTCGAACTTCGCGCGCCGTTGCCGCGTTCTCCGTCGGCAGCGTCGCTGGTGCGAGGCGTGACGGAGACCTTATCAAACGGCGATCGGTTGCTGGTCGGCCGCGATATCAGCGATCTCGACGGCTTCATGGCGCAGATCAGGGCCGCGGGCATTGCCGTTGTCGTGCTGATCATCGTGCTTGCGGCTGCTGCCAGCATCGGCGTCACGCGGCGAACGGTCGGCCGGATCGAGTCGATCAATGCGACCAGTCGCGCCATCATGCTCTCCGGCCTCGACCAGCGCATCCCGCTCCATGGCAGCCACGATGAATGGGATCGGGTCGCGGAAAATCTCAATCTGATGCTGGATCGCATCCAGACCCTGATGGGGGACGTCAAGCAGGTCGGCGAAAATATTGCCCACGACCTGCGCACGCCGCTGACCCGGATGCGCGGCCGGCTCGAGAAGGCCTATCACGCCCCGCGCAGCGGCGAGGGCGATGCCGCGCTGATCGGCGACACCATCGCCGATCTCGATGCGGTGCTCGGGATGTTCGCGTCGATCACGCGGATTTCCGAGATCGAGACGCGTGCCCGCAAGGATGCATTCCGGATCGTCAATCTCGTCGAGATCGCGGGCGAGGTGGTCGAGCTCTACGACGCCGCCGCCGAAGAAGTCACCACCCGACTCGATCTAGCCGGCGACGCCGAGGTGCTTGTGACGGGCGATCGCGACCTGCTGTTCGACGCCATTGCCAATCTCGTCGACAACGCCATCAAGCATGGTCGCCCGGGCGGACGGGTGACCGTGACGTGCGACAACGACGAGGGTGGTGCGGTGATTTCGGTCGCTGATGACGGCCCCGGCATTCCCGCCGAGCAGCACGACCGCGTCTTCAAGCGCTTCTACCGGCTCGAGCAGAGCCGCTACACGCCCGGAAACGGCCTCGGCCTCAGCCTGGTCGCGGCGGTCGCGAGCCTGCACGGCGCGCGGATCGAATTGCACGACAACGCACCGGGTTTGTTGTGCAGGCTCGTCTTTCCGCCGATGGAAACGTAGGAACGTAGGGTGGGTTGGTCCAATGGGTCCGCGCGTAGCGCGGCCCGATGACAAGCTTCGGCGTAACCAACCGATTCCTTCGCGGCACTTCGGCGGGTTGCTCCCTCTGCCTTCTTTCGCCCGACGTAAGTGCGCTCCGCCAAAATATCGAAAACAACCCCATGCAAAGGAGCTGGCGGCTGCCGGTGTTCGACTAGACTAGGCAACTTGACACGTCGGGCAAATCAGGGGTAATTTTCCAATATTCCGAAATCGTGCAAGCGCCGCCGTGTAAGCGCGCAAGCGGGTCCAGCGCGTTGCGAGACTGCGGAAGCACGAGTCAGAGGCCGTGCAACACATTCGATGTCGTCCTGACGAAAGCCAGGACCCATTACCCCGAAAGCTCGTTGCTGTGCGAAGCTGGGACCACGATCCGTTTCGCAGCAAACGCCTGTGGTTATGGGTCCTGGCTTTCGCCAGGACGACGAACGGCGGGGCCCGCCTAACATCCGCCGGAGTCCCTGCTTTCGCAGGGACGACGGCGGAGAGCTGCGAGCGTCAAAACCTCGCCGCCATCTCCGCGAGTCTCCGGTGCGCGGCCTCGCGCGCGGCGCGGATCGGCTCAGTGGGTCCGGTGGTCGGACCGATCGGCACGAAGCGCACGTCGCTGAGGCCGATGAAGCGCAGCGCCTCGCGCAGATAGGGCGTCGCCATGTCGATGCGGCCGCGGTTCATGCCGGTGACGAAATCGCTGCCGCTCGCCAGGATCACGATGGTCGGCCGGTCCCTGAGCAGCGGCAGATAGCCCTGCGCCGGATCGAACCGGAAGGTCAGCCCAGGCTGGATGATGACGTCGAGCCACTGCTTGAGCTTGTAGGGAATGCCAAAATTCCACATCGGGGTCGAGATCAGCACGCGGTCCGCCAGCGACAGCCGCAGCGCGAGGCGTTCCGCGGTTGCGAAAGCATCGTGCTGCGAATTGGTGAAGGCCTTGCCACCGATCCGGGCGTATTTGGCTTCAAGCAGATACCCCTCGAACTCCGGCAACGGATCGTGCCACAGGTTCATCGCGTCGATCTCCCAGTCCGGCCGCGCCTGGCGGAAGCGGTCGAGAAAGACGCGCGCACCGGCCGCCGATTCCGAATCGGCGCGAGGAGAGCAGGCGAGATGCAGCAGCTTCGGCACCGCGCCTCCTTAGCCGAGCGCCTTGATGACGGTGTCGGCGTTGGTCACGACGGAGACGTTCTGCAGCGCGAAATTGATCGCGGCGTTGTGCCAGCCGGCGTTCATGGTCGAGCAGCAATCCTCCGGCACGATCATGAAATAGCCCTTGTCGGCGCCGGTGCGCGCGGTGTGCTCGACCGACATGTTGGTCCAGGCGCCGGTGTTGATGATCATGTCGCGGCCGGTGGCCTTCAGGATGGTCTCGAGCCGGGTGCCCTCCCAGGCGCTCATGCGCATCTTCTCGACCACGAAGTCGCCCGGGCGCGGCTCGAGCCCGGAGACCGGCGCCGCGCCCCAGCTGCCGCGCACCATCGCTTTGCTGTCGACCAGCCCCTCGAACAGCGGTGCGTTCAAGGTTACGCCGGGCGCGCCCGGCTCGACGACGAACCAGACATGGATGATGGCGACGCCGCGCGCACGGGCGGCTTTGGCCACACGGCGAATATTCTCGACGACGTGCTGCTGGCGCGCATGCGCGGGCGCGCCGGAATCGGCGAACGCGCCGCCATCCATGATGACATCGTTCTGCATGTCCTGGATGATCATCGCGCAGCGCTGCGGATCGAGCTGCATCTCGCCGGCGGTCAGGTTCGGCGCGGGCGCAGACGTCGCGGCACTCGCCCCGCCGCGCTTGCCGCTCATATAGGGTTCATGGCGCGGCCCGACCTTGGTCGGGATCGCGTAGACCGAATGGGTTGCAGTCAGATAGAGCGTGCGGAGATCGGCGCCGCCCCAGGCGAGATTGGCGACGAGCTCGGGCAGGCGGACCTTGCCGAGCAGGTCGCCACCTTGCGAATAGACCCAGACGCCGCCGGGCGCGGTGACCCAGACATTGCCGCGCTGGTCGCATTTCATGCCGTCGGGAAGGCCGGGCTCGAGCTCGGAGCGAATGCCGGAGGCGAAAACACGCGGATTGCCGAGCGCGCCGTCGGCGGTGACGTCGAAGGCGCGGATCAGCGCCTGCATGGTGTCGTTGACATAGAGGATGCGCTCGTCAGGCGAAAAACACAGCCCGTTCGGCTGCTCGAACAGATAGCGGTCGACCAGCAGCTTCGGCGCGCCGCCCCCGGGCGGGACACGGTAGACACCCTGGAAGCCGAGCTGGCGCGGCCGTTCGACGCCATAGACCGGCATCCGGCCGTACCAGGGATCGGAGAAATAGATCGCGCCCGAGGAATGGACGCAGACGTCGTTCGGACTGTTGAGCTCCTGGTTCTCGTAATGCGAGGCCAGCACCTCGCGCCGCCCGTCGGGCCATTCGCGGATCAGCGAGGATGTCGCGTGCTCGCAGACGATCAGGTTGAGGTCGGCGTCATAGGTCATGCCGTTGCACTTGTTCGACGGACGCTTGACCTCGACCACGCCGCGCCGCGCATCCCAGCGCCGTCGCACATCGCCCGGCATGTCGGAGAACAGCAGGAAGTGATCGACCGGGTGCCAGATCGGTCCTTCCGTGAAATCGAAGCCCGTCCCGACCTGGCCGACCGGCGCATAGGGGTCGATCAGGTCTTCGAACTCAGGCCGCAGCGTGACATGCGTCATCGCGTTCGTCCTCGCTGTTATGCCGGGAACCAGTTGCGTTGCGGCATGCTCTGCACGACCGGCCCGGGCACCTGGTCGTGCAGCCGGCCGACCACCATGCCGCCCTCGATCTTGGCCGGACGATCATGCACCGGCAGCAGGTAGCGCGAGCTGGAGAGCAGCTTCTTGATCGCGGCCTTCTCGGCGCGCTTGCTGGTGCCGTGGTTGCCGGTGGTGCGCGGCTCCCAATCATGGATCTCGTTGAAGGGGGTGACGATCTGATCGTTGATATCGTAGATCACGTCGCCGCAGATCGTCGCGATGCCGTCGGCGGTGTGGACGTGGATGTTCATCGAGCCTTCGGTATGGGCGTTGGCGGCGTCGCAATAGACGCCCGGCATCAGCTCGACTGGTCCCGTGATTTCGAGGTCGAGGAAGCGCAGTGCGCTCTTGGTGTGCAACCGGTCGATCAGGTGCTTGATGTCGGGCGCGGGATATTGCGGGTGCATCAGGCCGGACACGGAGTATTCCAGCTCCTTGCGGTTGAGCACGACGGTCGTGTTCATCGGAAACAGATCGTCCTTGCCGGCATGATCGATGTGCAGATGGGTGTGGCAGACGAAACGGACATCGCCCATGCGCACGCCGTGGCGGGCGAGCTGGTTCTCGATCATGTTCTCGTGGAACTGGAGACCGCGCATGCCGAGCGTCTCCATGATCTGGTTGGAGCGGTAGCCGGTATCGACCAGCACGGGGTAGGGGCCGCCGAGGATCAGGAAACCGAGCGTCAGCACGCGGCGGGTGCGGCCGCAATTGTGCCCGAGCACGAGGAAGCTCGATTCCAGCTCGATATCGCCATAGTCCAGGATCTTGATCTCCAACGGCATCGCTCTCCCTCCCGATTCGTATTCGTTGTCGTATTCGTCGCCGCGTGGCTAGGGCCCCAGCCGATAGACCCGTGCCGCTGTCGCGCCGAAGATCGCCTCGCGCTGTTCAGCGCTGAGCTTTGCTGTGCCCGTCTTGAAGGCGTCGATCAGATCGCGATAGCTGGTCCACAGCTTCTCGATCGGAAAGTTCGAGCCGAACAGGCAGCGTTCCGCGCCGAAGATCGCGACCGTATCGGTCACGACGCCGGTGATATGCTCGGCATCGTTGCGGTGGATGAAGGTGCCGAGCCCGGACAGTTTCGACACCACATTGGGGCATTGTGCGAGCCGCGCCATGCCGGCGCGCCAGGCAGCGCGGCCTTGCGGCGACAGATCCTCGAGCATGCCGGCATGCTGCAGGATGAAGGTCACGCCGGGACAGGCTGCAGCGAGACCGGCGGCATCGGCCATCTGCGGCGCGAACACCTGCAGGTCGAAGCTCCAGCCATAGTCGGCCAGGCGGCCGACATTGCGCCGGATCACGGGATCGGCGCAAAGGTCCGGACGCGCCGCGTAGCGATAGAGCGGGTTTTCGTGCCAGTGCAGCTGCATGCGCACCCCGCGCACCAGCGGGTAACGCTTCAACCGATCGAGCTGTGGCCGGACGTCGTCGACGGAGAAATCGGCATAGGCAACGAGTGCGTGCGGCCAGCCGTGCTGGTCGGCGGTCTGCTGCACCCAGGCTGCCTCATCCTCGAACTTGCCGCTCGGCCAGTTGGTCTGGACATAGACCGAGCGGGTGACACCGGTGTCCTTGAGGTCCTCGAGATATTCCTGGATCGGATAGTCGCGGCGGATCGGCTCGTAGGGGCCGAAAATGCGCGGCTGCATCGGGCCGGACAGCCAGGCGAGATCGGCCTGACGCCAGATGTGATGATGTCCGTCGACAATACCAGTCACGCAGCTCTCCTTGTTCCAAGCGACAGCAGATGCGCGACCATTGCCGCGCTCGATCCGCCGTCCACGAGATCATCGACAAAGCGCTGGATCGCGATCAGCGCCTCGGTTTGCGGCTTGAAGCCGGGCGCGGTTGCCAGCGGCGTCAGCCAGCTCACGCGCCAGGCCCGGCGCGACAGCTTTGCAACGGCATCGCGGAGCGCGGCCGGATCGCCGCGCTCGAGACCATCGGAGACGATCACCACCGCAGCGCCGCGGGCATATCCGCCGAACCGCGGCACGGCCAGGAAGGCCTGCAGCGCATCGCCGATGCGGGTACCGCCGTCCCAGTCGCTGACCAGGAACGAGGCGGCGTTGAGCGCCTGCTCGCGGCGTTTCAGCCGCAGCGCCGGGGTGACGCGGGTCAGCCGCGTGCCGAAGGTGAACACCTCGACATTGCCGGCCGACTGCATCAGTACATGCGCGAGCCTCATGTTCTCCTCGGTGCGCGCCTTCATCGAGCCGGAGACGTCGATCAGGAACAGGATCTTGCGCGGCCGCTGGCGTCGGCGCATCCGTCCGAGCCGCAGCACTTCGCCGTCATTGCGCACGCTGTCGCGCAAGGTGCGGCGGAGATCGGCGAATGGGCCGCTCTTCGCGCGGCGCCGTCGGTGGCCACGCCGTCGCGGCAATCGCCGGGCCGCCTCGCGCGACAATTGCCGTAGCGGATCGCTGGTTGCAGTCTGCGCAAATCTTCGCTCGACCAGCGCCTCGGCCCGCGCCGCGGCGAGGCCGGATTCATTGGCCTCGTCGGCGAGCGGCGGCTCGTCCTTGCCGCGGCCTTCCTCCTGCATACGGACGGTCTCCTCGTCCTCGCCGTCGGCCTGCTCGATCGCTTCAGAGCCGCGGAAATGGATGTCGAACAACCGATCATAGGTCGCGCGGCGCTCCGGCGGCGGCGCCAGCGTCGCAAGCCCGGCCTGGCGGATGTGCTCCAAACTCCGCGGGCCGAGCAGCTCGATCGCAGCCAGAAAGCTGGTCGTCTGGTCCGGCGCGACCGAGAATCCGTTGGCGCGCAGCAGCGCGACAAAGGACACGAATATCTGCGCGGCGCGCGGCAGCTTGAGATCGTCGCTCACGCGGCTGCCTCCGCGATGATCGCATCGAGCCGCGGCGAGATGAAATGAAGGTCCTCCTCGTCCTTCAGCGCGACGCCGATCGAGCGCTTGAAGGCGTCCGGCCAGCGCGCGCCGCCCTTGTGCAGCAAGGTCGCGGCCTCCGCCCAGTCGACCGCCTCGGCAATGCCCGGCGCCTTGCTCAGTGGCTCGCGGCGCAGCCGGCCGACGGCGGCGACGACGGCGCGGGCGGTGGCTTCGGCGACGCTGGAGGCGCGCATCATCACGATGCGGGCCTCGCGCTCGGCATTCGGATAGTCGATCCAGTGATAGACGCAGCGTCGCCGCAGCGCCTCGTGCAGGTCGCGCGTGCGGTTCGAGGTCAGCACGACAACGGGGTGCTCGGCGGCGCGCACGGTGCCGCGCTCGGGGATCGAGATCTGGAAGTCGGAGAGGAATTCGAGCAGAAAGGCTTCGAACTCCTGGTCGGCGCGGTCGATTTCGTCGATCAGCAGCACGGTCGCGTCCGGCGCGCGCAGCGCGGCCAGCATGGGGCGCTCGATCAGGAACGACTCGCCATAGATGTCGATGCTCTCTTCGCCGGCCTGCCGGATCGCCAGCATCTGGCGCGGATAGTTCCACTCATAGAGCGCCGCCGAAGCGTCGATGCCTTCATAGCATTGCAGCCGGATCAGCCTGCGGCCGAGCACGGCGGCGATCGCCTTCGCAGCCTCGGTCTTGCCGACGCCCGGCGCGCCCTCGAGCAGCAGCGGCTTGCCCAGCGCGAGCGAGAGATAGGCGGCGGTCGCGATGCCGTCGTCGGCGAGGTAATAGGCCGCGCGCAGCGCCTTCTCCAGCGCCTCGGGGCTGTCGATGCCGACGATGTTGCTGCGGACCGGCATGGAAAGACCTCAGCGCCGCGGCTGCGGCCGCGCGCCGCCCTGCGCCTTGATCGCGCGCAACACTTTCTCCGGCGTGATCGGCAGGTCGTCGATCCGGACGCCGACGGCATTGAAGATCGCGTTGGCGACGGCAGGCAGCACCGGATTGGCGCACATCTCGCCCGGTCCCTTGGCGCCGAACGGGCCGTCGGGCGCCGGGCGTTCCAGCACCGCGATGTCGTGCGGGCAGATGTCGCCCGGTCCGGGCATCAGATATTCGACGAAATCGCGCGGTCCGTGCACCGGGTCCGGATAATAAGGCTCCGGCGTCTCGTAGAGCGCGTGGCTCACGCCCATCCAGGCGCCGCCGACCAATTGCTGCTCGACCAGCCTGGGATTGAGCGCGCGGCCGAGCTCGTAGGCAGAGTCCATCCTGACCATGTCGACCTCGCCGGTCTCGTCGTCGACCTCGACCTCGGCGACCAGGCAGGCATGCGCGTAGCATGTCGCCGGCGACATCTCGCCGGTTTCCGGATCGACGTCGGACAGCGGCACCAGGAAGATGCCGCGGCCGGAAATCGTCTTGCCTTGCTTGAACTGCGCGGCGATCGCGACGTCCTTGGTCGAGATCGAGCGATGCGGCGCGCCCTTGACGTGGATGTTGCCGCGGCCGTCGGTTTCGAGATCGGCGGCGTTCACTTCCAGCTCCTCGGCGGCGGCTTCCATCATCACGCCGCGGGCCTCGTGCGCAGCCGCCATCACGGCGTTGCCGACGCGATGCGTGCCGCGCGAGGCAAACGAGCCCATGCAGTGCGGGCCGGTGTCGGAATCCGCGGTGTCGACATAGACGTCCTCGACCGGCACGCCGAGCGTCTCGGCGCAGATCTGCCGCGTCACCGACTTCATGCCCTGGCCGAGATCGATCGAGGACAGCGCCACGGTGAACTTGCCGCTCGGGTTGGAGTGCACCAGTGCCTGGCTCGGGTCGCCGCCGAGATTCATGCCGATGGGATAATTGACCGACGCGATGCCGCGTCCGCGATGCCGGGTCATGGTCAGCGCCTCCTGGTGCCGAAGACGGAAGAGAAGCGGGCGGCGCCATGCGACGGCGCGTTCGGACGTGATGGCGGAGGTGACGGTGGCGGCGAAGAGGGCGGCGGTGGCGGCGGCTCGCGGGTCGCGGCCGGCGCGCGGTCATACGTCGTGCGCTGCTGCGACGGTGCGGCCAGCGGCGCATGCGATTCTCGCGGCGTCAGCGTCACGGCGGCGCGCGCGCCGCCACCATCCTTGCGCGACGACATCCGCTTGAAATCCTCGCGGATCGGCCATTTGGCTTTTTCCGCGGCAACCTGCACGCATTCGATCAGTGCCGTGTTCTTGGCCTCGCGCCGATGCGCCTTCATGTCGCCGTCGCGATACGCGTTGAGGATCCGGAACTCCATGGGATCCATGCCGACGAGATGAGCAAGCTTGTCCATCTGGCATTCGATGGCGAAATCCATCGCCGTGACGCCGAAGCCGCGCATCGCGGTCGCGGGCGTCCGGTTGGTGAAGACGCAGTAGACGTCGCCATGGACGTTCGGGATCGTGTAGGGGCCGGGCAGGTGCGCGGCGCATTTCACCGCCGCATAGCTCGACAGCCGCGTATAGGCGCCGCTGTCGAAATAGGCACGCACCTTGCGGGCGACGACGCGGCCGTCGCGCATCACGCCGTCCTTGATGTAGATGCGCTCGGCGCCGCGCGGCGGGCCGTACTGCATCTCCTCCTCGCGCCCGAACACGTAGCGCACCGGGCGTCCGGTCAGCATCGCGCCGAGAATGCAAAGCGGTTCGGTCAGCGTATCGACCTTGCCGCCGAAGCCGCCGCCGACCGTGCCGCCGATGAAATGGAAGGTGTTGGAGGGCACGTCGAGGATCTTGGCGCAGGTGTCGACCGAGAAGAACAGCGCCTGCGTCGAAGTGTAGACGATGTAGCGGCCGTTGGTGTCGGGCGCTGCGATCGAGCCGTTGGTCTCGGTCGGCGCGTGCTCGATCGGCGACATCTGGTAGCGCTGCTCCAGCACATGATCGGCCGTGGCGAGCACCCGGTCGGCGTCGCCGAAGCGCAGCTGCTGGCGATCGTAGGTCTCGTGATAGGTGAAGGTGTTCTTAGGATAGACCTCGTTGACCACGGGTGCACCCGGCTTCAGCGCCTCCTCGACATCGAACACCGCCGGCAGCGGCTCATAGTCGATCTTGACCTTGGCAATGGCCTCATAGGCCTCGCGTGGACTGTCGGCGACGATGGCAACGATCGGTTCGCCCTTGTAGCGCACCTTGTCGACCGCCAGCGATGGCTCGTCATCCTTGCCGAAATTGATCAGGCTGAGCAGCGTGTTCAGGTTACGCGGCACGTCGGAGGCGCGGATCACGCGCCGCACGCCCTGCGATCGCTCCGCTTCGGAGGTGTCGATGCGCCGGAGTCTTGCATGAGAATGGGCGCTGCGGATCACCTTCAGGTGCAGCATGCCCTGCAGCTTGTGGTCGTCGAAATAGGGCGAGGTGCCGGTGACATGGCCGAGCATGTCCTGGCGCTGCGTGCCCTTGCCGATTTCCTTGAGATTGTCGTCGCGCTCGTCGGCGAAGAGATCCTTGCGCAATTCCAGCATGACACTGTTCCTTTACGCGCGCGCCCGGCCGCCGGAAGCGGCAGCCAGCACGGCGTTGATGATCGGCTCATAACCGGTGCAGCGGCAGATATTGCCGGAGATCGCCTCGACCACTTCGGCGCGGCTCGGCTGCGGATTGCGGTCGAGCAGCGCCTTCGCGGCCATCAGCATACCCGGCGTGCAGTAGCCGCACTGCGCGGCGAAATTGTCGGCGAAGGCGCGCTGCAGCGGGTGCAGATTGGGACCGTCCTTGATGCCGTCGAGCGTCTCGACGGAGCGGCCGGCGACCGTTTCGGCGAGCGTTAGGCAGGAGAGATGCAGTTCGCCGTCGATCAGCACACTGCAGGTGCCGCAGCCACCCTGGCCGCAGCCGAATTTCGGCGTCATGTCACCGATCAGCTCGCGCAGCGCGACCAAAAGGTTGGTGCCGCCATCGACGAAGATCGCGACGTCACGGCCGTTGTGCTGAAATTGGAGAGGGGTCTTGGCCATGGCGATCTATTCCTGACCGGACAACAGGCGCCTGAGATGCACGCCGACGATCTCGCGGCGATACCAGGCGCTGGCGAGCGCATTGTCGCCGGGCGAAGCTCCTTCGACGGCCGCCGCGGCAGCTGCATTGATCGTGGACGTGTCGAGCGCGCGGCCTTCCAGCGCGCGCTCGGCGGCCCGCGCACGGATTGGCGTCGGCGCCATCGAGCCGAGTGCGACGCGGGCGCCGATGATGCGGCTGCCGTTGACCGGCAGATGCGCCGCAAGCGTCATCACCGCGCCGCCCTTCGGCTTGATCCGCGCGATCTTGCGGTAGCGGAAGGCATCGGCGCTGCCGGGTTTGGCAAAGGAGATCGCCAGCACCAGCACGCCGGTCTGCCGGTCGCGCGACTGCAAAAACTCCTCGATCGGGATGTCGCGGCCGCCGAGGCCGCCTTGCACCGATACCATGGCGTCGAGCGCGAGCATCGCGACTGTGAAGTCGCCATACGGCACTGGCGCGAAGAGGTTGCCGCCGACCGTGCCCATGTTGCGGACCGCCGGTCCGCCGATCGAGCGGGCAGGGGCATGCAGGAAAGCGAGATCGCGCTCGGCCAGGATACGCGCGAAGGTGACGCCGGCGCCGAGCGTGATGCGCGAGCCGGTGGCGTCGATCCGCGTCATGGCATGGTCGCTGGCGCGGATAACGGTCGAAATCGAGATGTCGCCCTCGTTCAGTGCCCGCATCACCAGCGTGCCGCCGCCGAGATAGCGGGCGCTGCGATCCGACGACAGCGCTGCCGCCGCGTCATGGGTGTTGGTGAAGGTCTTCACCGTGACTGGCATGATGTTCTTTCCCGCTTACGCGGCCTCCTTCAGATGCCGGCGAACGGCTTCGAAGCCGGCCTGGTAGATGTCTTCCGAAACCATCTGCGTGATGCGGTCCTTGTCCTCGGTCCGGGTCGTGAAGCGCGACTCCCAGTGCCAGAAGGTGCGGTCGCCGTCGGTGACCGGCAGCAGGCGGACATGCGCCACGTAATTGAACATCGGGATCGGCGTATCGAGCAGGCAGTAGCTGAACGATTGTTCGAGATCGGACAGCGCCAGCAGCTGCTCGCGCAGTTCGGCGCCGTCCTTCAGCTTGAAACGCCTGACGCAGCCGATCTTGTCGGAGGGCTGCGCCCGCTCGATGCCGCTGGTCGCGACCGCCGGGTGCCAGCGGTCATGGCCGTTGAAATCGCGCAGCACGGCCCACACTGCATCGGTCGGTGCATCCAGGATCGTGCTTTTGACGATATGCGGCACGGCCTATCCTCCGAACGCCCGCTTCAGCGCGTCGAATCCGCCCTGGAATACGCCGCCGCCGATATTGTTGACGAGCTCCGTCTCGCGCTCCGGCGCGCAATCAAATTCGGCGGTCCATTCCAGGAAGGTCTGGTCGCCATCGGTGACCGGCGTGAGCCGCAGGGTCGCGACGTAGTTCTCGACGCCCATCGGCGATTCAAGGATCGAGTAGGTGCAGAACATGTCATAGTCGGACAACCCGAGCAGCTTCTCGCGGATGCGATCGCCATTGCGCAGACGAAAATCCCTGACGCAGCCGATCTTGTCGGAGGGTTCACCGCCCTCGATCCGGCTTTCCGCGATCGCGGGATGCCAGTTCGGCAACCCGTTGAAGTCGCGCACGCGGGCCCAGACCCGGTCGTTGCGGGCGTTGACGACGGTGGAGACGTAAACCCGTGCCATGGCGTGAGCTCAGTCCTTCTTGCGCGGCGTGCGCTCGGGGCGCGGCTCGCCACCGCCCTCGGGCGGTGCCGGCTTGGCGTCGCCGCCGCTCTTGCGCGCGGAGTCCTTGATGCCCTGCATGTCTCGCGCCTCGCGGATCAGGCCGGGCATCTTGGCGAGACTCCCGCCCTCGACGCCGATGTCCGAGAGGATCGAGTCGATCAGCGGCGCCTGCACGCGGTAGCGCAGCGCCGAGTCGATCACCTCGTCGGTGGCGCTGCGGCCGGAACCACTGCCATTGCCATTTCCGTTGAGACCGTCGACTTGAAGGATGCGAATGCCCTCGATCTTCTCCATCGGCTTGACGCTCTCGCGCACGATGCCCTCGATCCGGTCGAGCAGCTTGCGACGGAACAGCGAGTAGCGGGCCTGGTCGGTCAGCACGTTCTCGGCCTCGTTGAGCAGGCGCTGCGCCTCGGCCTCGACCGTCGCACGCACCCGTTCGGCCCCGGCGGCGATCCTGGTCTCCTCGGCCTGCTTCTCGGCGAGCAGCACCTCGACGGTCTTGCGCCGCTTGGCGATTTCGCTCTCGCGCGCGGTGACGACGCGCTCGGCAGCCTCAGTGGCGTGGACCCTCGCGTCCTCGGCAGCGGCGCGCGCCGCCGATTCCTCCAGCGACTTCTGGTGCAGCGCGATGGCCTTCTCCATCAAGGCGGTTTCGACGTCCCTCTCCCTGTTCACCTCGAGCTTGCGCAGCTCGCGCTCACGGCCGATCCGGGCCTCGTCGAGGCCGCGGTCTGACGAAATGCGCGCGCGCTCGACCTCCTCGCGCGCAGCGATCTCGGCTTCCTGCAGCGATTGGTTGCGGGCGACCTCGAGCTGCTCGATCGAGCGGCGCCGTGCGATCCGCGCAGCCTCCAGCGCCTGCTCGCGGGTTACGTCCGTGGTCTCGACTTCCTTGCGCGCGATGATTTCGGCCTGCTTGACCTGCCGGTCGGCATCGATGCGTTCCGAACGCTTGGCGGCGAGTGCGATCACGCGCTCCTCGTCGGCGAGCTCGATCGCCCGCTTCTGGTCGATGTTGAGCACCTCGCGGGTCTTGGAGGAGCTGATCCGCTCGCTCTCCAGCGCCAGCTCGACATCGATCCGCTGCCGCTCGACGGCGTCGCGGCGCTTCAGCTCGGCGGCCTCGATTGCCCCGGTGCGCTCGATCTCGAGCGCGCGCGTCTCGCGTTCGGCACGGATGCGCTGCGCGGCGACCGACTTCTCCTGCGAAATGCGCGCCGCCTCGATCGATTCGCGCGAGGCGATGTCCGCTTCCTCGATCGCACGGGTGCGCGCGATCTCGAGTGCCCGGACGTGCTCCTCCTGGGCGATCCGCGACGCCTCCGTGGCCTCGCGCGCGGTGATTCCGGCGATCTCGATCGCCTGGTTGCGCTCGATCTCGAGCTTGCGGGTGGCGTGGTCGGCGGCGATGCGCTCGGCCGCAAGGGTCTTCTCGCGGGCGATGCGGGCGGCTTCGACCGCCCTCTGCGCTTCGATCTCGGCCTCCTGGATGGTGCAGATCTGCTGGATCTCCAGCGCGCGGGTCCGCTCATCCGAGGAGATGCGCTCGACATTGACCGCCATGGTCTGGGCGATGCGGGCCTTTTCGGTGGCCTCGCGGGCCGCGATCTCGGCCTCGTCGACCGCCCGGGTGCGCTCGATCTCGCGCCGGCGGGTCTCTTCCTCATTGGCGATGCGGGCATCGGTGACGACGCGGTCCTGCTGGATGCGGGCCTTCTCGATCGCCTCGCGGGCGGCGATCTCGGCTTCCTCGACGGTACGCATCCGCTCGATCTCGCGCTGGCGGACCTCGCGCTCGGAGGCGATGCGCGTGGTGTCGACCGAGCGCTGGTTGGCAATACGCGCCTTCTCGATCTCCTCACGCGCCAGCAACTCCCTTTCTTCCACCGCGCGGGTACGTTCGATCTCCCGGTGCCGGGTCTCGCGCTCGGAGGCGATCCGGGCTTCGGTGATGGCCTGCTCATTGGCGATGCGGGCCTTTTCGATGGCTTCGCGTGCCGCGATCTGAGCCTGCTCGGACTCGGTCTCGCGCAAGGCACGTTCACGCGCCACTTCGGTGCGCTGCTGGGCGCGGCGCATCTCGATGTCGCGCTCCTGCTCGAGGCGGGCGGTCTCGCTCTCGCGCTCGATGTCCAGTGCCTGCCGCTCGGCTTCGAGGTTGCGGGAACGGATCTTGATCATCGAGTCCTGCTCGATGTCGTTGCGCAACTTGCGCTTGGACTCGATGTCCTCCATCAGGCGGGTCAGGCCTTCGGCGTCGAAGCGGTTCGACGGGTTGAAATATTCGAGGTCGGTCTGATCGAGATCGGTGATCGCGACCGATTCCAGTTCGAGGCCGTTTTGCGCCAGCGCTTCCGCTGCATTGGCCTTGACGCGGGCGACATATTCGCCGCGCTGCTCGTGCATCTGCTCCATCGTCATCTCGGAAGCAACGGAGCGGATTGCGGAGATGAACTTGCCGGAGAGCAGGGTGTGCAGCTGTTCGGGTTCCATAGTGCGGCGGCCGAGCGTGGCGGCGGCGATCGAGACGGCCTCGCGGGTCGCCTGCACCCGGACGTAGAAATCGGCCTCGATGTCGACGCGCATGCGGTCGCGGGTGATGACGGCATCCTGCCGGGAGCGCACGATCCCCATCGGCAGCACGTTCATGTTGACCGGCGTGTAGTCGTGGATGAAGGGCAGCACGAAGGCACCGCCGTTGATCACCACGCGTTCTCCGAGGAAGCCGGTGCGGACGAAGGAGGTTTCCTTCGATGAGCGGTGGTAGAGCCAGTTCACCACGTAGACGATGATGACGATCGCGACGATCGCGACGATGAGCCAGAGGATCAATTCACCGACCAGCATCCCCGACATCTCTTCCTCCCTTGGTCACGGCGGCTCTAGCGCGCGCCGATCGCCTTGAACTTGCGAACCTGATCCGTCAGCGCCCGCTCGACCGGCAAGCGCTCCATCGAGGAGGCGCCATAGAAGCCGTGGCAGTTGCGGGTCTGCTTCATGATGAAATCGGCATCCGCGGGGTCCGCGATCGGACCGCCATGCGCGAGCACGATGATGTTCGAATTGACGCTGAGCGCGGCCTCGGCCCAGACTTCGATCCGGGCAGGGCAGTCCGCAAGCTTCAGGGCGGTGTGCGCGCCGATCGTGCCGCCGGTGGTCAGCCCCATATGGCAGACGATGATGTCCGCGCCCGCAATCGCCATCGCGGTCGCTTCCTGCTCGCTGAACACATAGGGCGTGGTCAGCATGTTCTTGTCGTGCGCCTTCGCGATCATGTCGATCTCGAGCGCGTAGGACATTCCGGTCTCTTCGAGATTGGCGCGAAAGGTCCCGTCGATCAGTCCGACGGTCGGGAAATTCTGCACCCCGGAGAAGCCGAGCGCCTTGAGCTGGTCGAGGAACACCTCCATGTCGCGGAATGGATCGGTGCCGTTGACGCCGGCGAGCACCGGCGTCTTGGTCACGACCGGCAGCACCTCGCCGGCCATCTCGACGACGATGGCGTTGGCATCGCCATAGGGCATCAGTCCGGCGAGCGAGCCGCGGCCGGCCATGCGGTAGCGGCCAGAATTGTAGATCACGATCAGGTCGACGCCGCCGGCTTCCTCGCATTTCGCCGACAGCCCGGTGCCGGCGCCGCCGCCGACGATCGGCTCGCCGCGCGCGATCATGGCGTGAAACTTCTTCAACAGCGCCGCGCGTTCAAACCTGGGCATGGGTCACCTCGCCATCCTTCGCCGGCCACCGGCGCGTCCGAGCAGCGGACGGAACGCGCTGACGATGGCGGCGGTGAACTCGGGATCGTTGATGTTGCGCTTGATGCGGATGATCTGCCGGTTGCCGGTCTGACGCACGGTGTGCTCCAGCGCGCGAAACAGCGCAGCGTCAGCATCCGGGTCCCAGAACGGCTGGCCGGGTGCATCGAGCGCGGAGACGCCGCCTTCGGCCAGGAAGAAGCGCACCGGCCCGTCCATCTGGTTGAGACGTTCGCCGATCCAGCGGCCGATCCGCTCGTTCTCTTCCGGCGTGGTCCGCATCAAGGTGACCTGCGGATTGTGGACATGGAATTTGCGCTGCCGGTAGCGCTCCGGAATCGTGTCGGGCGCGTCGAAGTTCACCATATCCAGCGCGCCGACCGAGCCGACATAGGGCACGCGGCTGCGGATGATGGCGCCGAAACGATCCTCGGTCGCCGGGAACACGCCGCCCATCAGGAGGTCGCAGACCTCGGTGGTGGTGAGGTCGATGACCCCGGCGAGCTGTCCGGACTCGACCAGCTTCTCCATCGAGCGGCCGCCGACGCCGGTGGCGTGGAAGACGAGGCACTCGAAATCTTCACGGAGATCGGCTGCAATCTTCTGCACGGCCGGCGTGGTGACGCCGAACATGGTGATGCCGATGGCGGGAAGATGAGCGCTCGTATCGCGTTGTTTGCTGGCCTGTTCGTCGAGCCGCGCCTTGACCATGCCGACCAGGGCATGGGCGCCGTTGCCGAGCACCGTGCGCGAGATCGAGTTGAGGCCCTGCACGTCGGTCACCGAATACATCATGGTGATATCTGCGGGCCCGACATAAGGACCGACGTCGCCGGAGGCGACCGACGAGATGATGAGTTTTGGCACGCCGACCGGAAGCGCGCGCATCCCGGGGGCGACCAGCGACGCGCCGCCGGAGCCGCCGGCCGAAATGATGCCGGCGATGTTGCCCTGGCGGCGCAGCCATCGCTCGAATGCTTCCGCCATCGCCGTCACCGAGGCGCCGCGATCGGCGCCGAACACGCTTGCGCCGCCGCGGCCGTGGTTCAGCGCGATCTCCTGCGCGGTCACGTCGCAGCTCGCCGCCTTGCCGCTGGTCGAGACGTCGACAAGCCGGGTGCGCAGGCCGCTGCCGGCAAGGATGTCGCGAATGAAGCGCAGCTCCGCACCCTTGGTGTCGAGCGTGCCAACGACCAGCACCACGGGAGGCCCGGATGTTCTCGACGTTGCCGGTTCGCGCCGCGTGCGGGTTGCCTCTTCGAGACGCCTGACGGCGGCGGACTGCGTCCGTGCGGCGGCCTCGATACGGGCGATCGGCACCGGTTGCGACCAGCGCGTCGGCAGCACGGGATTGGAGACGTAGATGCGGGCCGGCCCTTTGCGTTCCGGCTGCGGCGTGGCGGCCGCTTCGACCTTTGCCGGCGCGGTCTCGGCGTCGGTCCCGTCAGCGCCATGAGTGCCGACGCCGAGCAACCGCTGCTGCAGCTCGCGGTCGGTCGCGAGGCGGGCGGAGTCGATGATGCGGTTGATCCGGCCATTGACCATGATGGCGACGTTTTGGGAGACCGCCGTCGCCACGCCGATATTCTGTTCGATGACCAGGACGGAGATGCCGCCCTCATCGCCGAGGCGCAGCAGCATGTCCTCGACCTGGGCGACGATCACAGGCGCGAGGCCTTCGGTCGGCTCGTCCATGATCAGCAGCTGCGGGTTGGTCAGCAGGGCGCGCGAGATCGCGAGCATCTGCTGCTCGCCGCCGGAGAGCTGGTTGCCGCCGTTGTTCTTGCGCTCGGCGAGGCGAGGGAAGGTGTCGTAGATCCGCTCGATGGTCCAGGCGCCGCGCCGCAGTCCACCGGCAAGCGCAAGGTGTTCGTCGACGGTCAGCGAGCGCCACAGGCGCCGGCCCTGCGGTACGTAGCCGACGCCGAGCCGGGCGATGCGCGCCGGGTTCAGTCGGGTGACCTCCTCGCCGCGAATCCGGATCGAGCCGCCGCTGACGCGCACCAGGCCCATGATCGCCTTGCACAGTGTGGTCTTGCCCATGCCGTTGCGGCCGACCACCGAGAACACGCCGGAATCGAGCGTGAGGTCGACGCCTTGCAGCGCATGCGAATGGCCGTAATAGACGTCGAGGCCCTTCACCTCGAGCGCGGGGGCGGCGCGGCGGTCACTCATGGCCGGCTCCAAGATAGAGCTCCTGCACCTCGGGATCGGACTCGATCTCGCGCGGCAGGCCTTCCTTGAAGATGCGGCCGTTGTGCATCATCGTCACGCTCTCGACCACGCGCAGCGCAACATCCATGTCGTGCTCGATGATGATGTAGCCGATATGCGCCGGCAGCGAGGTCAGGATCTCGATCAGCTCGCGCCGCTCGGTTGGCGACAGTCCCGCCGCCGGCTCGTCGAACAGGATGAAGCGCGGCGCGCCGGCCAGCGCCAGCGCGATCTCGAGCTGACGCTGCTGGCCATGCGCCAGCTCGGCGACGCGCTGGTCCTTGACGCCGGCAAGGTGTACGGCCTGCACCAGCGTTTCGGTCGCGTGCATCAGTGCATCGTTCTGCCCCGGGCGCAGAAACGAGAAGCGGCCGCGCGAGACGCCGCGGCAGGCGAGATAGACGTTGTCCTGCACCGTGAGGCCGGGGAATAGCGCCGAGATCTGGTAGGTGCGGCGCAGGCCCCTGCGGATGCGCTCATAGGGCGGGAATTGGGTGATGTCCTCGCCGAAGAAGCGGATCGTGCCGGAGGAGGGCGGGAAGTCGCCGGTGATGCAGTTGAACAGCGTCGTTTTGCCGGCGCCATTCGAGCCGAGCACCGCGCGCCGCTCGCCGGGACGCACGGTGATGGTGACGTCGGTCAGTGCCGCCAGCGCGCCGAACAGCCGGGTGACGCCGCGCAGCTCCAGGGCCGCGCCGGCGCCGACCACAGACAGTCGCTGCGCGACGCTATCCATGGCGGCCTCCGCCTGAACGTTGTGTCGAGGATGTGTTGCTGCGCCGCCAGCGGTCCCAGAGGCCGATCACGCCGTCGGACGACCAGAACACGATGGCGAGGAAGCCGAGCCCGATCAAGAGCCGGAAGCGGTTGCCGTCGAGCCCGAACTTGATCAACACGTCGAGCGCGAAAGTGCGCAGCAGGACGAAGATCAGCGCGCCGATGAACGGGCCGATCGGCCGCGTGATGCCGCCGACTATGGCGATGATCAAGACGTCGATGCAGGCGCCGACGCTGACCGAGCCGGGCGAGATCTGCCGGTAGTTCCAGACTTGCAGCACGCCGCCGAGCGCCGCGATGAAGGCGGCGAAGGCGTAGGCCGCGATGCGGTGCGCATTGGGGTTGAAGCCCAGCGCCGCCATGCGGCGGGAATTGTCGCGGACGCCCTGCAGCGCGAGGCCGAACGGCGCGCGCGAGACATATTGGACGACGAAATAGCAGATCGCTGCGACGCCGAGTGTCACGTAGTAGAAGGCGATATCGCCGCGCCAGTCGACGCCCAAGAAATGCGGCGTCGCGACGGTGTTGATGCCGGTATGGCCGTTGAAGATCGCCCAGTTCTGGTTGGTGAAATAGTAGAAGGCTGCACCGATCGCGAGCGTGATCATGATGGTGTAGATGCCCTCGGTGCGGACCGCGAGCGCGCCGCCGAGCGTGCCGAACAGCGTCGCCAGCGCCAACGCCATCGGGGTTGCGAGCCACCACGGCCAGCCGAGGCTGATATTGGCGTTGCCGCTGACCCCGAACACCGCGACCATGTAGCCGGCGAAGCCCGCGATCGTGAGCTGCATCAAGCTGACCATGCCGCCATAGCCGGCAAGGAACATCAGGCTGAGCGCGATGATGCCGAGGATCAGCGTGGTAGCGAAGATCTCGATCAGGAAGAAGCCGTTGGCGATCAGCGGCATGATCACCAGGATCAGCGCGACCAGCCAGGCCACCGGATTCTGGAATTCCGGCCAGGCGCGGATCAGGGCGCCGCGGGTCGCGTTGGCAGACGGGTCGGGACGAAGCTGGGTGCTCTGGAGCAACGACATCTCATCGCCTCGCGAGCAGGCCCTGCGGCCGCAGCGCCAGCACCAGCACCATGATCAGGAAGGTGACGACGATGGCGTAGGTCGGGATGTAGACCGAGCCGAGCTGCTCGGCGAGCCCGATGATGACGGCGCCAAGCGCGGCCCCCGGGATCGAGCCCATGCCGCCGACGATCACGACGACGAGGGAGGCGAGCAGGAAGCGCGTGTCCTCGCCCGGCGACAGCGACTGGAAGGTGCCGCCGACCACGCCGGCGATGCCGGCGAGCCCTGCGCCGAGCGCGAACACCAGCACGAACACGAGCTGGATCCGCACCCCGGTCGCGGCCAGAATGTCGCGGTCGTCGACCCCGGCGCGCACGATCATGCCGATCCGCGTGCGGTTGAGTGCCAGCCACATCGCAATCCCGATCACGACGGAGGCCAGGAAGATCACGAGCCGGACCAGCGGATACTGCAGATAGACCGGCTCGCCCGATGATTTCACCGCGGTCAGCAGCGGCAGCTGCACTGGGCCGATCAGCCAGCTCGGGGTCTGGACCTGGTAGAAGTCGCCGCCGAACACCCACAGCATCAAATCGGCGAACACGATCGAGAGCCCGATCGTCACCATGGTCTGCCGCAGGTCCTGTCCCTCCATGCGGCGGAACACGGCAAGTTGCAGGATCACGCCGACCAGCGCCACCGCGATGAAGGCTATGATGAAGCTGAGCAGCCAGGACCCGGTCCAGGTGCTGATCGCATAGCCGACATAGCCGCCGAACAGATAGAGCGAGCCGTGCGCAAGGTTGACATTTCGCATCAGGCCGAAGATCAGCGTGAAGCCGCTGGCCACCAGGAAATACAGCCCGCCGAGCGTGATGCCGTTCAAGACAGCGTTGAGGAACACCCGCTTGCGGCCGATCGCGGCTTCCAGCCCCGGCGGCCAGATCGCGAACACCAGCCACAGCAGCACCGCGACCGCGATGATCACGATCAGCGCCCAGGCCGGATGGCGTTCGATGAACCTGGCCATCTCCGTCGCGTTCCCTCCGTCGGTCGCGACCGTCTGCCGGGTCGCGTGTCCTGCATCCTACCGAGAGCGAAGGCGTCGGATTTGATCGAGAGTATCTTTTATCGCTGCTCCATCGTTGTGCGGAACTTCTTTACGGCCGCAACACCTTGGCGGCGCGGCGATAGTCGGTCGGGGCCATGCCGACATTGGCGGCGAAGAAACGGGTGAAGCCGCTCTGCGAGGAGAAGCCCAGATCGAAGCCGATATCGGCGATCGGCGTTTCGGTCGCCACCAGCGCATCCAGCGCCTGCTCCATGATCAGCGTGTTCATGTAGAGGTGAGGGGTGACGCCGGTCTGGGTTCGGAACAGCCGGTAGAAATGCGGCCGCGACAACCCCGCCTCCCGCGCGATCGCATCGAGCTCGATTTCGGCGCCGGGGCTTTCCGACATCAGCTTGATCGATTTGCGGACCCGGAAATCGGTCACGGCGGCGGCCGCGCGCGCATCCTGCGCGGCCTGCCAGCTCTCCTCGTAGCAGGAGTCGATCAACTGCCGGAGCTCGCTATCGAGGCTGCGCAGCGACGGCGCGCCGCATACCAGTGCTGCGGTGCGGCGGATCAGCCGGTCGAGCGCCTCCGTGCGCGGAAAGAAGGTGCGGCCGAACCGCAGGCCCTGTGTGCTGGCGGGCTGCGGCGTGAACCATTCGGCGTTGACATAGAGCACGAAGAAGATCGCGCCGTGGTCCATGTCGGTCGGCAGAAAATTGTGCGGCTCCCACGGGTTGACCGCGACCACGGTGTCGTCCTTGAGCAGCAGGCGCTGCTCGGAGACGTCGATCTGGGCCGGCGTGCCGCCGACATGAAAGATCAGGTGCCCTTCGCGGTGCGCATGCACGTTGAAGGGACGGTTCAACTGATAGACCGTCGCGCGACCGAACCGGCCGTGGAAGACGGCAAGCGCCCTGCTCATGCCTCCCCTCCCGCGGGATGTTCTTGTCTTTTCGACAAGCGTTCAACATCCGCCCGCGGAAAGCAAGGGCGAGCAGGGCTCTCGATGCAACCGCGCGCCTTGGTCACGGCTGGCTTGCCTGCACTGCAACAAATACGTCAGTACTTCTTGCACTCCGGAACCGTGCGGCCCGGCAGGCCGATCTTGGCGAACACCGCCGGATCGTAGCCCAGCGTCTGGTTGACGTTCGGGATCACCTTGACGACCTTGCTGAACAGCGCGCCCTTGCCGTCATCGACCACCTCGGTGACGAAATTGGTGCCGATTGCCTGGCGGTTGGCGTCGAGCTTGATCTTGCCGTTCGGCGCGTCGATCTCGATCTTCGCCAGCGCGTCCTTGAGCTTGGCCTGGTTGTTGGAGAGGTCGCCGTTGACCTGCCGCAGCGCCAGGATCAGCGCCATCGTCGAACCATAGTAGTTGGTGGCGAGCAGCGACGGGCTCGGGAAGCGTTTGCTCTCCGGGAAGGAGTCCTGATAGGCCTTGACGAATTTCTGCCAGCCCGGATCCTCCCAGGTATCGGCCTGGCCGCTCGCCGCGATGGTGCCGACCAGCGCGTTCTTGGCGCTGCCCTTCGACGACAGGATGGTCTGGTCGATCATGATCGAGCCGCCCATCAGATGCGCCTTGCCGCCGGCCTGCTGATACTGGTTGAGGAAGTTGACGGCGTCGGCGCCGCCGAGGCCGAGATAGATTGCATCGACATCGTCAGGCAGCGCGGCGATCACGGACGCGAAGTCCTTGGTGCCGAGCGGCACCCATTGCCGGTTGGTGACCTGGCCGCCGGCGCCGCAGAACTCGAGCACCAGGCCGAACACCTGGGTGTAGATGAAGGAGTAGTCCTCGCCGACGGTCGCGATCTTGCGATAGCCCTTGGTCTCATAGGCGTATTTGCCGAGGCCGACCTGCCACTGCGCGCCGTCCATGTTGTAGCGGAAGAAGTTCGGCGCCGGATCGACATAGGTCGTCTCCTGGGCGCCGGAGGCGGCGTTGACGAAGGTCAGTTCCGGATGCGTCTTGGCAAAGTTCTTCACCGCGATGCCTTCGTCGCCGGACAGCGGCGACAGCAGGATCTGCACCTTGTCCTGCTCGATCAGCTTGCGCACCGCGCGCACCGCGGAGTCCGGCGTCGCGTCGGTCGAGGCGACGACGAATTCGAGCTCCTTGTCGCCGATCTTCTTGCCCAGCACGTTGAGCGCGGTCTGGAAGCCGCGCATGCCGTCCTCGCCGAGCACCGTGTAGGTGCCTTCGAGCGTTGCGGTGACGCCGACCTTGATCTTCTCCTGAGCGAACGCCGTGCCCGAAAGCAACAGGCTGCCCAACGCAATCAGTCCCAAACTGCCTTTCAACATCGCGCTCCTCCCTGGTGTTGTCGCCGGCGTCCACATGGCCTGACGAAGGCTGATGGGCGTCCGGTTGTTGCTGATAAAGCTAGCCGAAGGCAGGCGCGGCGCGGATGTCGTCGACGCGGGGTAGCTTAACGGGCAGTCTCATTTTGATTGTTGCGCCGCAACGAGGTTCGCGGCGCAATGTCGCGGTCGCGTGTTCGGTGTCATCACCCGCGCATGCGGGTGATCCGGTATTCCAGGCGTTCGTGCTTAAGCTGAGAGGCTGCGGCGTACTGGATCGCCCGGTCGAGCCGGGCGATGACGGTGTGGGTGAGGCTTTGCCTATCCTGGAGTCCGATGCAGCGCCGCATACGCAATCGTCGTCCCGGCGAAGGCCGGGACCCATACGCCGCAGCGGATCTGTGAACGGGACTCGTCGTTCCAGCATCGCGCAACAAGCAGTATTTGGGGTTATGAGTCCCGGTCTTCGCCGGGACGACACTAAACTTGTTGCGCCACTTATGAGTCACACATCCGCATTCCCGCGACATGATTTGTCCGAACTAGCGCTGCCGCGACGCCCGAAGCAGCGCGGAGCGGCAACACGGTCCGGGCATCGCTTTGCTACGGCATGTGGTGGCCGGCAGCCTGTCCGCCGTCGACGTGGAGCACTTCTCCGGTCACAAATCCTGCGCCATCGAGGTAGAGCACCGCGTCGACAATGTCGGAGATCTCTCCCATCCTGCCGACCGGGTGAAGTGCCGCCAGCGCCTGATGCGCCTCCGCCGGGTGCATCGGGGTCTTGATGATTCCGGGCGACACCGCGTTGACGCGGATTCCACTCCTTGCGTATTCGATGGCGAGCGCGCGAGTTGCGGCGCTCAAGGCTCCCTTTGTCAGCGAGGTGAGGGCGGCCGGGACGCTGCTCATCGGCTGGTCGACGAGACTCGTCGTGATCGTGACGATGTGACCGTTGCCCTGCTTGCTCATCAGCTCCAGCGCGCGCCGGGTCATGTTGAAAAAGCCGGTCACGTTGGTCGAGATGTAGCTGGCGTAGTCATCCTGGGTGTAAGCCGTGAACGGTTTCGCCATGAACATGCCGGCGTTGTTGACCAGCGTGTCGACGCGGCCGAAGCGCTCCAGCGCCGTTTTGAACACGTCCTCCGCCGTGTCAGGCGCGCCGACGTCGCCCGCCACCGTGACGATATCCGCATCGGCGGCCGGCTTGATCGAGCGTGACGTCGCAACGACCCGGTAGTTGCGATCCCTGAAGGCCTGAACGATACCGGCGCCGATCCCCTGAGATGCGCCGGTGACGACTGCCACTTTCCGCTCTGTGCTCATGATTGTGCCCTCTAAAAACTCCGCGCTTATGCCGCTCCGCTTGCGGCGAGCGGGCTGTAGTCGCGGCTCTTGAACATCGTGTGCAGCTGCCGGCGCCGGATGCCAAGATTGCCGCCGTCGAAAATCGGCAGCGCGAGCGCGTCCTGGAGCAGGCCACCGAACGGAGCTTCATGGTCGTAGCTGTCGATGCCGACCACCCGCATCAGATCGGTGATGACGCGCACGGCAGCCTCGGAGCCGAAGATCTTGGCCTGCACCGCAAGCTCCTCGGCCGCCGGCGACTGGGTGTCCAGGGCATGGCAGGCACGCCAGCTGAGAGTGCGCGCCGCTTCGATCGTGGTCTTGGCATCGGCGAGCGCGTATCCGACCGCCTGATGCTCGATAATGGGGTGAACGCCGCCGCGCTTTTCGCTGCGGGCAAAATCAAGCGCGAACGCGAAGGCCGCCCGCATCAGCGCGACGCCGAAGATTCCGACCAGTGCCGCCGTGCCGGTGAACGCCGCCGCCGTCAGCGCGAGACCTGAGCCCGGCTGTCCGAGCAGATTGTGGTGCGGTGCCGAGACATTCTGAAAACCAAACTGCGGGACGAGGTGCGCGCGATGACCGATGCTGTCGATTGCGCGTTCGAACACAAGGCCGGTCACCGGACCTTGCACGGCAATGATCGAGATGGCGGTGTCCGCTGTTGCCACCGGATCGGTCCGGCACACAATGGTCAGAAGATCGGCACCCTCGCGATTCCAGCCGGTGGCCGAGGACACCCATTTCTTGCGGCCGTTGATCAGCCAGTTGTCGCCCTCTCGCCGGGCGGTGGTGCGGACGCCCTCGCCGGGCGGCGGTGAGGCGGCGTTGGCGCTGCCGCCCGGTTCGCTGGAGCAGAAGGCGGCGAGCGGCGCGCCGCTGGTCTTCAGAAAGGGCGGAAGCAGCCGCTGGCATTGCTCCGGCGTGCCGCCGAGCAGCAGCGGCAGCAGGCCGAGCACGCTGCCAAGCATGGTGAGCGTCACGCTGGGGTTCACGCTGTAGAATTCCTCGGCCAGGATCGCCATATCGATCATACCGGCATTGTCGCCGCCCGCCGGCGCCGGAATGCACTTGCGCAAATAGCCTGCCGCCACCATCGCCTCGTACGTCGGCTTGGTGGCGAGAAAGCGCTGCTCCGGCGTTGCCAGCTTTTCGGCGGCTCTGGCTTCGGCCAGCAGCGCCCTGGCAAATTTGCGGGAGGCGAGTTGCAGCTCGCGCTGCTGCGCCGTGAGCGTGAAATCGATCGCCATGCCGATGCCCTCCGTGTCGGGCTTATCGCTATCGCGTCATGGTCAGGAAATCTTGGACGGCAGTGCCCGATTTCTTGGCGCGGACTGAACCGGGTCGTGAACCCGGTCTCGTCGCGCTTCAGTGCGCGGCGGCGCGGCGGAACTCGCGCGGGGCGAGGCCATTGTGGCGCTTGAACCGGCGGTTGAAATGCGAGATGTCGCGGAAGCCCGCGGCAAAGGCGATCTCGGCAATCGTCCTGTGGGCAGAGGTGAGCAGGGCGCGCGTGCAAGAGGCGATCCGCTGCTCGTTGACATGTTCGCCCACGGAGCGGCCGGTGGTTGCAAACAGGCGGTGCACGTAGCGCTCGGAGCAGCGGAATTTCGTGGCCAGCGCCGGTGCACCGAGCTCGGGGTCGTCGCTGTGACGCGCGATATGGTCAAGCATCATCGACAGCAGCACCGGCGTATGCACGCGCTCTGCCGCCGTGTCGGCGAGGATGTCGGGGGCGTGCGCGATCAGCTCGGCGATATGCGTGCCGAGCATCGCCGAGGTTGTTGCGAGTTGACCGCCGCTCAGGCAGAGCTCGGCGTAGCTCGCGAGCGTCCGCGAGAGCGCGCGGCCGGTTTCGGTCGCAGACAGGCCGAGCCGCGGGTGGTCGAACAGCGCATCCGGCAACAGACGCCGGGGCACGGCAAAGCAGAACAGCTTGAAATTATGCCGGTGGGCGATCTCGAACGGCTGCGTCGTATCGGCAACCGCGAGATCGCCGGGGGCGCTGATCTGCTCGTGGCCGCGCTGCGAGGTGCGTCCTAGCCCTTCGAGCTGGAGGTTGACGAAGCAAAGGTCGTCGGTGCTCGCAGCGATGTGCGAGGCGAGCCGGTGCACGATGTGCCCGCTCGCCGTGACCCGCGATATCTGCAGCGGCGCGGCGTCGACCTTGCAGATCGCGCCCGCAAACGATTCCTCGGCAATCCTGCGCGGTTCCAGTCGCACGAAGGCAGCTGCGAGGTCGTCTGCCCAACTGCCGAAGGGTTGATCCGGACGGGCCGGCCTGGTCGACCATTCCATGTGCGCCTCGAATAGACCGTCACTGCGAAGGGCCCAGCAGGGCGAAAGATATCGCCGGCCAAACCGGCGGTCAAATTCCGCCGGCGGCCTGTTTTCCGCTGCAAAGCACGGCGCGTGCACGCAGAGAACGGCGATCTCACTTCGTGGTGTAGCCGCCGTTGACGAGGATGGTCTGGCCGGTCATCCACCAGCCGTCCGACACCAGGAGGCGAATCCAGGGCACGATGTCCTTGATGTCGGTGAGACCGGTCTTCGAGAAGCCGGACAGCGCCGCTGCCGATTTGTGATAGGCGACCGCATCCGTACCCTCGGCCGGATAGAAGAACGGCGTGTCCATCGGGCCGGGGCCAATCGCGGTAACCGAGATGCCGCGTGCGCCGAACTCCTTAGAGGCCGCGCGCGTAAAGTGCTCGACCGGCGCCTTGGTGCCGGCATAGGCCGCATAGAACGGGGTGTAGGCGCCGAGCAGCGACGTCACCAGCGTGCAGATCTTGCCGTTGTCGTTCACATGGCGACCGGCTTCCTTGAGGAAGAAGAACGCCGACTTGGTGTTGACCGCGCTCATCGCGTCGTATTCGGCCTCCGAGATCTCGACCATCGGCTTCTTCAACACTTTGCCGACGGTGTTGATCGCGACGTCGGGACGGCCGATCGCGGCGACGGCGTCGGTGAACAGCTTCTCCATCGCGCCCGATGTCGTGAGGTTGGCCTGAAAAGCGACCGCGTTGGCGCCGGCCGCCTTGATCGCAGCGACGGTCGCGTCGGCGTCGGCTTTGGTCGCGGCGCTGTTGTAGTGGATCGCGATCGCCTTCGCGCCGTGGGCCGCGAGATCGCGTGCGATCAGGCCGCCTAGGTTCTTGGCGCCGCCGGCGATGATGACGGTTTTGCCCTTGATGCTGTGGTCGGTCATGGCGTTTGCCTCTCCGGATCATGCGGCCGCGCGTGCGGCCGCTTCCTGGAGGCAACGATATCGTCTAGGATTTGCCGATAAAGCCATGCATTCTGACCTCACTTGTCAGAAATAGCGAACAATCGGGGCGTTAGTCGTGGACCGCATCGATCTCTTCCGCGTTTTCGCCCGCGTCGTCGAGTGCGCGAGCTTTACGCGGGCGGCCGACACGCTCGGGCTGCCGCGCTCGTCGGCGTCCTCGGCGGTCGCGGAGCTGGAGCAGCGCATCGGCGCCCGGCTACTGCACCGGACGACGCGAAAAGTGTCGCTGACCCATGATGGCGCGGCCTTCTACGAACGGTGCCTGCGCGTCGTCGCCGATGTCGAGGAGGCCGAGACCCTGTTCCGCCATGCCGCCGCCGAGCCGTCTGGTCGACTCAGGGTCGACGTGCCCGGGCGGATCGGACGCCTGATTATCGCGCCGGCGCTGCCCGCGTTCCTCGACCGCTACCCGCAGATCGACATCGATCTCGGCGTCACCGATCGCGCCATCAATCTGATCGCGGACTCCGCCGATTGCGTCGTGCGCGTTGGCCCGCTCGGTGATTCCGGTCTGATCGCGCGGCCGCTCTGCAATCTGACGCTGATCAATGTCGCGAGCGCGGGATATCTCGCGCGCCACGGCACGCCGCAGACGCCGGACGATCTCGGCGCGCATTGGGCGGTCAACTACGCCTCGCCCTCCACCGGCCGCATCGCGGAATGGGAATGGCGCGAGCAGGGCGCGGCGCGCACCATCGCGATGCGCGGCCGCGTCACCGTCAACAGCGCCGAGGCCTATATCGCCTGCTGCCTCGCCGGCCTCGGCCTGATCCAGATTCCTGCTTACGACGTGAAGCGGCACCTCGATGCGGGCGAACTCGTCGAGGTGATGCCGCGGCATCGCGCGACGCCGATGCCGATGACCTTGCTCTATCCGCACCGCCAGCACCTGTCGCGGCGGCTGCAGGTGTTTGCCGATTGGCTGGCGGACCTGTTGAAAGGACACCTGCTCATCGCACTTTAGGGCGCGGACTGGCTTGATATATGGACCGAATGGTCTATATATGACCTATGCGCCACCAGACCCCCGTGCAGTTGCCCCGTGGCCGCCCCCGAAGTTTCGACACGGAGGCCGCCGTCGAGCGCGCGATGGATGTGTTCTGGTCGCGCGGCTACCACGCGACTGCGCTTCCGGACCTGCTTCGTGCGACAAAGCTCTCGCGTGGCAGCCTTTACGCCGCATTCGGTGACAAGCACTCGCTCTTCCTGCGTGCGCTTGACCGCTACATTGCCGATGCCCTGACACGGATGGATATCGAACTCGCCCCCGGCAGAGAGCCGGTCGACGGCCTGCGGGCCTACCTTGCCGGCTACGTTGATCGCACCAGCGGCGCCAATGGCCGGCGCGGATGCCTGCTGGTGGCCACCGTCATGGAACTGGCCGGCCATGATGCTGAAGTTGATCGTCGCATCGCGAGCTTTTTCAAAGCCATGGAGGCCAGGGTGGCGGATGCGCTTTCCGGTGCAAGGGCGGCGGGCAAGCTAGCAGACGGTGTTGAGCCTTCAAGTGCCGCGCGAATTCTCGTCTGTTTCCTTTGGGGGCTGCGAGTGGTCGCCAAAACGGCACCGACACGGATCACGTCGCAAGCTACCGTTGACGCTCTTCTCGACCGCTTCATCAGGTAAACAACCCATGGACGCCTCCGCTGTTGGCGCACCTATATCTGGACCAAATGGTCTTGAAAGGAAGGATGCCATGTCTGCCATCCAGATCGTCTGCGCGGTGGCCGTTCCCTTGCTCTGGGGTTATCAGTTCGTGGCCATCAAAGTGGGCGTCACGGAGTTTCCGCCGCTCTTCTTCCTCGCACTGCGGTTCATGGCCATCGCACTGCTGCTTGTTCCGTTCGTCAAAAAGCCCACGCGTCAGCAGTTCGGCCCCGTCGCCGCTATTTCGATTTTCCTTGGTGGACTGAACTTCGGGCTCTTCTACGTTGGCCTTGGGCTCGGCTCGGGAAGCATGTCGGCCGTCGCCTATCAACTCGCGCCGCCCTTCACCGTCCTGTTGGCTTGGCCGCTGCTCGCGGAGAGGCCGTCTCTCACCACGTCCGCCGGAGTGGTGATTGCATTCGTCGGCGTGGTCGTGGTGGCAGCAGGGCCCGGCCTGTCGGCAAATGCACTTCCGCTGCTGCTTGTGGTCGGGGCAGCATTCGCGTTCGCGGTGTCCAGCGTCTTGACGAAGCGCTACGGCCCTTTTGATCCTTTGATGTTGATGGGGTGGTCGTCGCTGCTCACGGTGCCGCAGGTCTTGTTGATGTCATTGCTCCTTGAATATGGACAACTGACGAGCCTTGCCACGGCGGACGGACGTGGTTGGCTGGCACTTGCCTACACGATTTTCATCGGAGGAATTGTCGGGTTTGGCCTTTGGTTCTGGCTGATCGCCCGATGCTCCCTGAACCGCGTCGCACCATTCGGCCTGCTGATTCCGCTGTTTGCCTTGATTTCGAGCGTGTTGTTCCTCGGCGACCGCATGACCCCGAAGTTGATGGTCGGTGGGCTGCTTGCGATCTCCGGCGTCGCCATTACACAAGTAAGACCGAGCGCTCGATCAATTTGAATCCGGAAGTCACGCCCTGGCGACTTCCGGATTTGGCCTTATGTCTCGCTAGAATTTCTGCGTGATGCCCGCATAGACGCCGCGGCGCGGGCCGTATTGCGGGGCGAATACGCCGATGCCGGAGCCGTCGCGGATCTGGTAGACGGTGTCGAACAGGTTGACGACGTCGAGGCGCAGCGTGGTGGGTTTGTTCGGCGCGACAATGTTGAAGTCGTGCGAGACGCCGAGGTTGACCTGCGTATAGGGCGGCACCGTGCCGGTATTGGCAAAGCCGTCGCGCAAGCCTGAGCCGTAGATCAGCGAGGCGCTGAACTTGGTGTCGCGCCACTGGTACCAGCCGCCCACCGACGCGGTCAGCGTCTGGGCATGGTCGGTGTTGACGTAATTGTTGGCGATGTAGGCCAGTTCGTCCGGATCGAACAGATACTGGTTCGAGACGACGGTGGTCGCGACCTGCTTCGCGATGGCGACATTGCCGTAGAGATGCAAATTGTCGTGGTCGTATCGCGCCGTCAGCTCGACGCCTTCGTTGGTGCCTTTCGCGTAGTTGAAGGCGGTCAGGACGTAGGCCTGGCCGAACTGGCCGTCGTCGAGCAGGTCGGTCGCGATCTTGTAATAGGCGTCCATGCCGACTTCGAGGCCCTGGATCGCATCAACCTTTTGGGTGACGCCGACGTCGAACACGTGCGAGCGCTCCGGCAGCACGGGGTCATTGGCAGTGGTCGCAGGCTGCGCCGTCGTGTTCTGTACCAGCGCAAGGTTGGTCGGTGCCGCCAGCACCTGCTCGGGCGGCGTGAAGTTGCGGGCATAGCCGGCATGGAAGGTCGTGCCGTCATAGGGCTTCCATGTCAGGCTGATCCGCGGGCTCAGCTGGTTGGCGTCGACATATTGCCACATCTGGTCGAAGCGCAGACCGGCGTTGAGCGTAAGCTGGTTCGTGATCTTCCACTCGTCGGCGATGTAGGTCGAGAACAGGTATCCGGTCTTGGCGCTGGAGTCGAACACGGAGAGCGGCGCATCGATCGGGTTGCCGGCGTCGTCCAGCGGCAGCACGGTCGAGCCGTTGTTGACGAGCGAGCGCTCGGCGCTGAACGCGACGCCGAACTTCAGCGTGTGCGCGAAGCCCAGCCTGTAGGACGTATCCTCCTGGATCCCGTTGATGGTGCTCTGACGATACACGTCCGAAGCAACGCCGTTGAACACGAGATCGCCGACCGGATCGGGCATGAAGTGCAGCTGGCTGTAGCGGTTGAAATAGGCGATCTGGTAGTCGAATCCGTCGCCCGATTTCTGATAGGCCACGACGTTGAACTGGTTGAACTCCTGCTGCCGCTCGGCCAATAGCGCGGAATCGAAATTCGAGACGCCGAAGGCAGTGAAGGCCGGAGTCTGGCCGGGATTGTTGGGGATCTGATAGGCGCCGTTGGAGACGCCGCCGATATAGGTCAGCCGGCTGGTCGGATCGATTGCCGTCGAGACATAGGCAAAGCCCTTCTCCTGATCCGTCCTGTCGTGGATGGCATTGTAGGCCGGCGTCGGGTTCTCGATGCCGACATCGCTGCCGAAATAGCGTCCTGAGACGTAATACTGGGTCTGTCCGATCGTGCCGCCATAGTCGACGCTGGTCGTGAACATGCCGTGGCTGCCGCCATAGACGCCGATACTGCCGGAATTGTTGAAGGCGTCGGCCTTGGTCTGGATGTCGAGCACGCCGGCGGTGCGCAGGCCGTACTGCGCGGGCAGCGCGCCGGTGATCAGCGCCATGCTGCCGACGATGCCGGTGTCGATGATCTGGCCGAAGGCGCCGACGCCGTCCGGCAGCATGATCCCGTTGATGCGGTATTGCAGGTTGGCGTGCTCGTTCCGCACGTGCAGTTCGCCGCTTGCGGCCGAGTCCTGCGAAACCCCGGGCGCCTGCAGCAGTGCCTTGTCCAGGGTGGTGTTGGTCCCCTGTGGAAGTGACTCGAGGCGCTGCTGGCTCATCTGGTAGGTGTTGGCGCCGGTCGGCGCCAGCAGGGCGGCGCGGGCCTGGTCGAGCCGCGCATTCTGGCCTGCTATTCCCCGAGCCTCGCTCTGTTCGGCGGATTCGGGCGCCGTCGATACCGCACCGGCTCTTCGCGCGCGTCGACCGCTTCCGGTCGCAATGCGCGTCTTCGGCTTTTTCGGCCCGGACGGCGCGGTGTGGCGCTGCGGCGCCGTCACCGTGACGTCCGGAAGCTCGGTGGTCGGCGCGGCGGTCTGCGCCAGTCCCGCGCCATTCATCCCGCAGAACAAGAGAGATGCCGCACCGGCGGCGGCGTATCGTCTGATATTTCCTGACATGTTGGTTCCCGATCCCGTGAGGCCGCGATCCGGATCCTTCCGAACAGGACGCGGTCGAGCCCGCCGTCGAGGCGCGACGGCGACATTCCCCATTGATCAAACGGCAGCCGGCATGTGGCTGCGTTCGCAGTTCAGTTGTGCTGGGATGTCAGGAGATCGGAGGCGCGCGCGGCTGATAGTGAAGCCGGCTGATGTCGACCGGGGCCGCATAATTGTCGATGTGCCAGGAAAGCAGACCGGCGGCATCCGGCAGCTGTAGCGGCGGCAGCGCCGGCATTGCCGCGTTGACCATCGCCACGACGGCGCAGATGGCGCAAAGATCTGCGGCCTGATCGGAGTCAGGATTCGAACGCGGCTCGTCGCGCGATGTGTTCTCGACATGCACCGCGAGCGACGCGAGGGCGGCTTCGATCGAAGCTTGCGACCGCTGCAACGACGAGTTGGCCGTCGCCTGTGCCGGCGCAATGGCATGAAAATGGCCGAACGACAGCACGAACTGGACCGCCAGCGCCAAAAGCGCCAGCCGAGTCCCGTGCCTGATGTTCGAACGAAACCACTTCATGACGACGCCATTCCGCGCCGAGAGGGTCACAAGACCGACGGAGGGCGCCTGCGACGCGGTGTCGCACATTTTCGAAAACGTGCCGGCCTGTCAATCCGCATTGCCGAGCGATGCGATCGATTTCCGGCCGTCCGGACGATCTTGCAACACTGCGATGTCGGCGGCGACATCGGTCCACGACCGGGTCTCGGTGTGATCGAGCGATGTGTCAGATGATCGTCAGGTTCACGATGATGACTGAGGTGCTCTGGCCTCGTCTGGCAAAGCCAAATGCTTCCCTGGTGCTCGGCCGTTCGCCGGCGCGGCTTCGGTGTTCCTTGTGACCGGGCCAGACGAGCTACTTCTGACCGGGCGGCACCGCTGGCATTGCCAGCGCCCGAAGGGTATAGTTTGCGGGCACGTGACGGTAACCTGATGTCCTCTTTCGCAAGCAAGCTCGGCCTCGCAATCCCATTATTGGCGCTGTTCCTGAGCAGCCCGCAGGCCAACGCCCAGGCCGGACCCGTACGCTACTGGACGCCGGGCTCGCTGTTCGGCTTCGGCGGCAGCCTGGCCGATGGCCAGAAGGTGGACACTTACGGAAACTTTCCGGGTTTTGACGCCGCCGGCGCGCAGGGTGGCGACTTCTCGTATCTGAACGGCAATCAGCCGGACGGCTGGTTTGTCGGCAGTGAAGGCGGCCGCGTCGGCTGGAACACGCTCGGCCAATCGGCCGCGTTCGGCTCGCTCGAATATCAGGGCGCGCAGTTCGGCTACAATTTCAAGGGCGTCGGCGGATCGCCCGTGACCTTCTTCGCCGGTTTCGACACCTTGAAATACAATCCGCCCGGCGCCGGCGGGCCGCTGGCGCCGTTCAGCGGCAATCCCGCCGTCAACGCTGGATATGCGGCGCGTGCAGGACTTGAGTTTCGCCCGAGTTCGAATGTCAGCCTGTCGTTCGGGGTTGGCTTCGCTCAGCAGGGGGCCGAGCGCATGGACAGCGACATTCATTCGCAGTTGCTGCCCGGCCAGTCTCCGGTTCTGTTCGGCGGCCGCTAGCGCGACGCAAGCGGCGTGAAGATAGCGCGTCAGCGCAAGACGGCAGAGCTGCGGTCCTGATTCAACCAGACCTTCAACCAGAACCAAGAAGGCTCGGGGTCACGAGCACAGTCAGGATCGAAACATGGACATGCAGGGCAAGATCGCACTCGTCACCGCCGCGGCGTCGGGCGCCGGCCGAGCCGGGGCGCTCATCCTCGCGCGCGAGGGCGCGGCGGTCGCGGTCGTCGATCAGAACGAGCCCGGCGCGAAGGCGGTGGTCGAGGAGATCAAAAAGGGCGGCGGACGCGCGCTGGCGCTGACCGGCGATCTCCGCGACGACGGTTTTTCGCGCGATATCGTAACAGCGACCGTCAAGGAGTTCGGCGCGCTGGACTGCGTGTGGAATCATCTCGGCATTCCCGGTCCGTCCGTGATCGACGATCTGGAGGGCTGGGATCTCAGCGTCGATCTCAATCTGCGCTCGCAGCTGATCACCACCAATGCGGCGCTCGGACAGATGACGGCGCGGCGCAAGGGCAGCATCCTGTTCACCGCATCGACCTCGGGCCTGGTCGGCTCACCGTGGAGCCCGACCTATTCGGCGGCCAAGGCCGGCGTGATCGGCCTGGCGCGGGCGCTCGCCAAGCGCCACGCCAAGGATGGCGTGCGCGTCAATGCGATCTGCCCCGGCGCGATCGACACGCCGATGCTGCGGGTGTTCGTCAACCGGCCGGACCAGCCCGGTCACAATGAGGCCGATCCCGAGGAGCTGATCAAGGCCGCGGTCACCCGCAATCCGATGGGCCGCGCCGCGCGCCCGGAGGAGATCGCGGAGGTCGCGGTGTTCCTGCTGTCGGACAAGGCGTCGTTCGTCACCGGCATCGCGATGCCGGTCGACGGCGGGACGGTGGCGTAGGATCCAGCATCGTCATGGCCGGGCTTGTCACGGCCATCCACGTCTTTGCCTGCTCAAGCGGAGAAAAAAAGGCGTGGATGCCCGGCACAAGGCCGGGCATGACGAGTTTCGTGGAAAGCCAGGCTCGTCGGCTGCCCTCTGAGCCAGACTCTCAGGACACTCGCCTAGAATTTCGCCCTGATGCCGGCATAGGCGGCGAGCGGCATGCCGGGCACGAAGGTGCGGGGATCGGAGAGTTGCGCCATCAGGTTGGTGACGCTCGGTGTGGCGCTGGCAAAGCCGCCGGTCTGGAAGAACGCACCGCTCAGATAGTAGTGCTGGTTGAACACATTGTTGATCAGGCCGAACACCTCGATGTTCTTCGTGAGCTGGTATGACGTGTGCAAATTGACGACGGCATACGCCGGGATTTTCGGGCTCTCGTTGGTGTAGTCATGGATGATCCACTGGCTGCCCACGACGTTGACGTCGGCGCCGACCTTCCACGCTTCGGTGACGTTGTAGTCCACGCCGGCCTTGAAGCGGTGCGCGGGAATGCCCGGGATGTGGTCGCCCGGCTTGACGTTGACGAATTCGGCGCCGGCGTCGTTGGTCAGGGCGTTCGGATTGTTCGGCGACGACAACGTAATCGCGCTCTGGTAGGTGGCGTCGACATAGGTGTAGTTGGCGTAGGCGTTCCAGCGATCGTAGCGGTAGTCGAGCTTGGCCTCGATGCCCTGCCGCAGGGTCTGCCCGGCATTCTGGAAGAAGCCGAAATTGTTGACGCCGAGCGGGCTTGCCACCTGGATGATGTCGTCGTCGGATAAGGTGCGGAACGCGCCCAGGCCCCAGGTCAGCACGCCGGTCCTGGCGTCGCGGCCCCAGCCGCCCCGCAGGCCGGCCTCGACGGTGTGTGCCACCACCTGCTTGAGCGGCGGATCGGCCACCAGGAAGCTGTCGATCATGCAGGGATGGTTGGGATCGGAGCAGCCGAGCTCCAGCGGTGTCGGTGCGCGGTTGGCTTCCGAATAGCCGGCATAGGCGGTGAGGTTCGCCGTGATCTTGTAGGTACCGCCGATCACCGGGTTCAAGCGCTGGAAGCGGTTGCTGCTGTTGAGCAGGTCGTTTGTCCCGGTCTGGTCCTGCAGGTCGATCTGAGCATAGTTGAAACGTCCACCGGCAGTGACCGAGAACCTGTTCGTCACATCGAATGTATCGGTGAGGTAGACGCCGGTGTAGGTGTTGGTGGCGCGCAGATCGACCGGGCTGAGGCCGGCGTCGGGCTGGTTGATGAAGATGCCGGTGCCCGTCACGAACAGGTTATTCGGATCGATCGTTCCGAGTTCGCTGGTCGCCGTGAATTTTGTGTTGCCGTGGTCGACGCTGACGCCCATCACGATGTGGTTGTCGTGCCCGAACAACTTGTCCGAGTTGGTCAATTGGGCTGTGCCGCCGTAGCTGTTGGTTGCGGCGCTGTTACGGTCGACTTCGCCGAGAAAAGCGTTGCCCAACGTGTTCGGAACCGACGGACCTCCAGCCGGACCGAAAATCGGAAGGCCGTCGCCGATGCACAGACTATCCCCCCCATCGCATGGCTGTACATTGGTGCCATTGCCGTCGACATGGGACTGCCGGAAGCCACGGAAATAGGCGTTGCCCTGGAACGACCAGGTGTCCGAGAAATTGTGGTTCAGTGTCGCGTTGACGAAGGCGAGCTGCAGCAGCGTCGACTGCGGCCAGGTGTAGACGCTCGACCAGCGCTGATTGAGCATCTGGACCGGCGTTGCCACGACATTGCCGAGCAGATTGCTGGCGCCGGTGAAATTGACGTGGAATTCGGTCTGATCGTTGCGCGCGCCGACGTCGACATACATGCGGTTGATGTGCGACGAATTCGCGTAGTCGCGCCAGCCGCGGTCATAGGCGGATTCGAACGCCGCGTAGGCGGAGACGTTGTCCTTCTGGCCGCCGGCCTGCACGCTGCCTTGCACGCGGCCATAGGAGCCGCCGAACGCTTCAGCCTCGACGCCCTGATAGGTGAAGCCGTTCTTCATCTGGATGCTGAGCGCGCCGCCGATCGCGTTGAGGCCGAACACTGGGTTGTTGGGAAACAATGCAACGCTGTCGATGGCCTTTTCCGGGATGAAGTCCCAGTTGACCACGTCGCCCCAGGATTCGTTGACGCGGACGCCGTTCTGATAGACCGCGATGCCCTGTGGCGTTCCTTGAACCGGCGAGGCGACGAAGCCGCGGTAGTCGAGATTGCGCTGGAACGGATTGCCGGTCTGATCCGTGAGGGTGACGCCGGGCAGCTTGCGATTCGCCGAGTCCAGAAAATTGGTCGAGTAGTTGCGGCTGAAATCCGCCGAGGTGAGCACCTCGGTGTTGGACGGGACCTTGTCGCGATCGATCAGGCTCGCGTCGCGGTCGGAGGGGCCGGGGACCCCGGCGCCGCCCTCAGGCGCGGCGGCGGTCTGGGCCGGCGCGGCCCGTGGCCTTGTGGTTCGCGAGGTCCGCACCGCCGGCCGTGCCGCGGGCTTGATGCTCCGCGTGCCTGAAAGCGGCGAGGGGGCAATCACATTGACGGGCGGCAGCTCGGTCGGGGCAGGGGTCTGGGCGCCCGCGGTCAGCGGCGCTGCGGCTCCGATGGCGGTGAGCATGGCCGCAGCGCTGCGCGTATAGACCGAACAAGACAAAAATCGTGTTGCCGTACGCAACAACGCACCGGCCATGACGCCCACCCCTAAGTCGCGGTTCGACTTTTTCCCCGACGAACCTTGGCTTTGAGACTGCGGGAGCGCTGCGGGTTTGGCAAACAAGATCGGTCCCGGCGGGCCGGGATTCTTTTCCATCTGTAATCGGGAAAAATTCCCGATGCCGGGGCCGAATGCGCAAACCCGACGCCAGGCGGTGTCTCCGGTCGGTTTTGCGCAGGTTTATGCCTAAGAGGTGGCATCCCCACCCTCTTAGGCGGTGGCACGTCAGTCCTTGAACTCGCAGCCGAGCCGCTGCAGGGCCTCATCGACCCAGCGGCGGTCGCTGGTGCCGGCGAGGATCTGCTGGATGGCCTTTTCCTCGGTTGCCTTCTTGGCCTCGGTCAGCTTGCAGACAGCCTCGGCGTCGTCATGCGGCACGCAGAGCACGCCGTCGTCGTCGGCCAGGATGAGATCGCCGGGCTCGACGATCATGCCGTCGACCGAGATGGTGCAATTGATCTCGCCCGGGCCGTCCTTGTAGGGGCCGCGATGGGCGACGCCGGCGGCGAACACCGGGAACGATCCGACGCGGATCGCGCCGGCATCGCGGATCGAGCCGTCGATCACGAAGCCCGCCACGCCCTTCTTTTCGGCCAGCGTCGACATGATCTCGCCGATGATGGCGTTGACCAGGACACCGCCGGCGTCGACCACGATCACGTCGCCCGGCTGGGCCAGGTCGATCGCCTTGTGAACCATCAGATTGTCGCCGGGCCGGGTCTTCACCGTCAGCGCCGGGCCGCCGAGCCAGCCGCCCGCATGCATCGGCCGCAGCCGGTTGGTGCCCGCGATCCGCGACATCACATCGCTGATATTGGCGACTGGCAGGGTGCGGTAGCGCGCGACCAGGTCGGGCGACACTTTGCGCTTCGCCTTGTGAATTGCAAATCCTATGGCCATCGGTTTTCTCCGGGATTGTTGTTGGCGTGGTCGCCTAGTGCGCGCGGCGGTCGAGATGGGTGTTGAGGCGGGGATAGACGCGGCGGGCATTTCCTTCAAAGATCCTGGCCTTGTCCTCCGCGCTCAACGGCAGCGCGTCGACGTAGCGGCGGGTGTCGTCGAAGTGATGGCCGGTCTCGGGATCGATGCCGCGCACCGCGCCGACCATCTCGGACGCGAACAGGATGTTCTCGATCGGGATCACCCTGGTCAGCAGCTCGATGCCGGGCAGGTGGTAGACGCAGGTGTCGAAGAACACGTTCTTCAACAGATGCTCCGACAGCGGCGGCAGCTTCATGTCCTGCGCGAGGCCACGGTAGCGGCCCCAGTGATAGGGCACCGCGCCGCCGCCATGCGGGATGATGAATCGCAGGGTCGGGAAGCGCTTGAACAGGTCCGAGGTCAGGAACTGCATGAAGGCGGTGGTGTCGCCGTTGAGGTAATGCGCGCCGGTGCCGTGGAAGCACGGATTGCAGGACGAGCTGACGTGGACCATCGCCGGCACATCGAGCTCGACCATCTTCTCATACAGCGGATACCACCATTCGTCGGTCAGCGGCGGATCGCACCAATAGCCGCCGGCGGGATCGGGGTTGAGGTTGCAGCCGACGAAACCGAGCTGCGTCACGCAGCGCTCCAGCTCCTCGATGCAGTTCGCAGGCTTGACGCCCGGGCTCTGCGGCAACTGGCACACGGGGACGAAGTTCTGCGGGAACAGCGTGCAGACGCGGTGCACGAGGTCGTTGCAGATCGTGGTCCATTCGCGGCTGGTCGCTTCCTTGCCGACATGATGCGCCATGCCGGCGGCGCGCGGCGAGAAGATCGTGACGTCGGTGCCGCGCTCCTTCTGCAGGCGAAGCTGCGCGCCTTCGACGCTAGTACGGATCTCGTCGTCGGTGATGCCGAGATTGGTGGTGAGTGGCCGGCGCGATCTGTCGGCGAGGCCGGCGAGCTGCTTGTCGCGAAAGATTTGCAGCTTGGCGGGCTCGGTGGTGTAGTGGCCGTGACAATCGATGATCATGGTTGCTTCCTGTTGCTCCCTTGGCAGGGTTGTCAGTGGGCGACGGATGACGGGATCGCTCCCGCAAGCTCCGTCTCGCGCGGTTTGACGCGCATGGTGGCGGCGATGGCGGATGCGACGAGCAGGAAGCCGGCGATGCCGACCAGCGCCCAGGAGAAGCTTCCGGTGGAGTCCTTGATCAGGCCGATGCACCACGGCCCGATCAGCCCGCCGAACTGCGCCAGCGTATTGACCATGGCGATCGAGGCGGCGCCGGCCGCGCCCGTCAGCAGCGAGGCGTTGATGCTCCAGAACAGCGGGTTGCCGGCATTCAGGCTGAAGCCGACGATGCAGAGGAACACGAACGCCAGCACCGGGCTCGAGACATAGGCACTGCCGAGCATCGCGATGGCGGCGAGCAGATAGACGGCTGCGAGATGAAACTTGCGATCGCCGGTCTTGTCCGAACTGCGGCTGACCACGATGGTGCCGATGACGCCGAGCAGTGGCGGGATCGCCGAGAGGAAGCCGACCTCGATGTTGCTGAGATTGCCCATGCCCTTGATGATCTGCGGCAGCCACAACAGCAGGCCATAGATGCCGACCAGCGCGCAGCCGAACAGCGCCGCCAGCAGCCAGACCCTGATATCGAGGACGCATTCGATCAACCTGTGCTGTCCCTGTTGTTCGATCTCGGCCCGCTCGGCGGCGAGCTCGCCCTCCAGCCAGGCGGCCTGCTCCTTGGTCAGCCAGCTCGCCTTGGCCGGGCGGTCGGTGAGATAATAGAGCGTGAAGAGGCCGAGCAGAATGGTCGGGACGCCCTCGGCGAGGAACATCCATTGCCAGCCATGCAGGCCAGCGGCGCCGTCGAACCAGGTCATGATGCTGGTCGAGATCGGTCCGCCGAGCACCGCCGAGAACGAGCCGGCGATGATGTAGCCAGCCACAGCGCGGGCGCGATAGCGCGAGGGGAACCAGTAGGTGAGGTAGAGCACCACGCCGGGCATGAAGCCGGCTTCCGCGATGCCGAGGCCGAACCGCATGACATAGAGACTGAGCGGATTCCAGACAAAGGCGGTGAGCGTGGCGACGAGGCCCCAGGTGATCAGGATCCGCGCCAGCCAGATCCGGGCCCCGAGCCAGTGCAGCATCAGGTTGCTCGGCACCTCGAGCACCATATAGCCGAGGAAGAAGATGCTGGCGGCAAAGCCGAAGATCGCGGGGCTAAGGCCGAGATCCTTGTTCATCGTCAGCCCGGCATAGCCGAGATTGATGCGATCGAGATAGTTGAAGAACATCATGACGAACAGGATCGGGATCAGCCGCCAATAGACGCGGCGGATGGTTTGGCTCTCCAGTTCGCGTGCGGCCGGTTGGGCCATTGGAATCCTCCCTGTCATGCCTTCTTGTCTTATTTCTCGGATGTTCCGAGCGGAGCGTCGGCCGCGATATCGCATGGCAGACCGGCCATGCGCGCTACGCCGCAAAGCCCGATCGTGATGCATAATCTCGCGGGACTTCTCTTGGAGCACCGGCATTTTGGCGCCAAGATCGGGAAACGGCTCGATGAGGTCAAATACCTTGTTGAACCCTCACTTATAGGGAATCGGAATAAGCGATGGATTACAGGCAGCTTCGCTACTTCATCGCTGTTGCCGAGGAGCTCAGCTTCAGCCGCGCCGCGAAGCGGCTGCATGTCAGCCAGCCGCCGCTGAGCACGCAGATCAAGGCGATGGAGGAGGAGCTCGGCACCCAGCTCCTGTCGCGGACGCGCCGTGCCGTCGAGCTCACCCAGGCCGGGCAATTGCTGCTGGAACATGCGCGGCGCGCTGTCAGCGAACTCGACCTCGCGTCGGAAACCGTGCGCCGCGCAGCACGCGGCGAAGCCGGTGCGGTCCGTGTCGGCTTTACCGACTCGGTGCCGATGCTCGACATGTTTGCCGAACTGTTCCGCAGTTTCCGCGCCAGCTATCCGCGGGTGAAGATAGAACTCAGGCACATGTCGACTGCAAAGCAGCTCCAGGCGCTTGCCGACGCCGAGCTCGATGTCGCGATCATGCGGCCTCCGCTCGATTTCCGGCCGGCGGCCGATCTGCAGGCGCATGTTGTCTGGCGCGACCGGCTGATGGTGTTTCTGCCGGTCGATCATCCGCTCGCCGCCGCGCCCGGCAAACTGAACGTCGCCGATCTTGCCGAGCATGAATTCGTCGGCATGGTCGAGAGCGGTTGCGGCGTCGGCGACCAGGCCGCGATGCTGTGCCGGCGGGCCGGCTTTGCCCCGCGCATCGCGCAGGAGGCGCATGAACTGCGCACGGTGCTCAGCCTTGTCGCGGCGGGCATCGGCCTTTCGATCCTGCCGTCGTGCTACCAGCAGGCCGGCGTCATGAACGTCGTCGCGAAGACGCTGGACACACCGGACGCGGAAAGCCGCATGCTGGTGGCGATGCGCTCGACCGCCTCGCTGCTGCCGCGCCGGTTCGTCGAATGCGCGCTGCAGGCGGCGTCGCGCAGTGCGCCGGCGCTCGTTCCCGACGTTGCGGCGGTGGGCGGTTGATTGAGCTGCGAAGAGAGCGCGCCTCTTCGCACGCGAGGCAGGGGCGTGTCGCGAACGGTACGTGACGGCGTGCGTACCCCAACTTTCGTCGGCAGTAATCTCCCGGAAGCCAGTCTGGCGCTCTCCTTGCATACGTGAATGCCAGGTGCTGGGGCGTCGATGTGTCGTGTCCTCGTCTGCCGCGGCAACGCGGCGGATGGACGATGACGCGCGTGCCCGCGGCCGGATCGAGACTTATGGAGACGACAACATGCACGCCATTACGCGTGCGGCACTGCTGCTTGGGACGATGTGGCTGACATCGCCGACCCTGGCGCGCGACGACGGCCGCTACGCCAATTCACCGCTCAAACCATGGTTCGAAAGCCTGCACAGCGGCTACGGACAATGTTGTTCAGACGCCGACGGCTATGTGGTCGCCGATCCCGATTGGGAGTCGGATCGCGGGCACTATCGCGTGCACATCGACGACGAATGGGTGGTGGTGCCGAACGAGGCCGTGATCACCGAGCCGAACAAGATCGGGCGAACCATGGTGTGGAAGCACTATATCGACGGCCATCCGCGCGTGCGCTGCTTCATGCCGGGCAGCATGACCTGAGGCGCGCCGTCCGGGCTGCAACTCAGGCGGGCGGGACGAAGACCCGGTTCGGGAACGCCTGCTCGACGACGTCGAGAAACGCGCGAACCTTTGCACCGACCAGTCGTCGCGAGCTCTGTAGTGCCCAGATCTCGACCGCAGGTCTGGCATCCGTTCCCCAACAGGCAAGCCGGCCCGCGGCAATATCGTCGTCGACGAGCAGCTTGGGCAGCAGGGCGGCGCCTGCGCCCGCCAGCACTGCATCACGTATCATCTGCATCGATGAAAGACGCAACACCGGCCGCGGCCTGAGCGCGATCTCATCGTGCTTCCGGATGCGCCAGATCGTGTCTGGAGCCGTTGGCGACATGACAACGGCATCGACCGTGATGTCGCCTGCACCGCGAGCGGCGGTCATCGGTTGTGGCAAATCGGGATGCGCCACGACCAGCAGCTCATCGCGGAGGAAGCGGCGGCCGACGAGACGTTCGTCCGGTGACGGATTGATGCGGATGACGAGGTCGTAGCCGTCCTCCACCGGATCGACTACGCGATCCTCGGCGACGATCTCAAGCTGCACCTCGGGGAACGCGCGCGCAAAACGCGCGCCGATCCGGCCGAACGCGACATGGGCGAGCAAAACCGGCGCGCTGACCCGCAACCGGCCACGTGGCGTCGACGCGCCGAGCACCACGGCTTCGCCGGCTTCGGCGATGTCGGACAATGGACCGCTGGTGCGCTCGTGCAGCGCGCGGCCTTCGTCCGTTAATCGAAGACTCTGCGAACCCCGCTCGATCAAGCGGACGCCAAGACTCTGTTCGAGTTCGGCGACGCGGCGGGACAGCGTTGCCTTCGCCCGCCCGGAAGCGCGACTGGCGCGGCCGAACCCGCCATGCGCGGCAACCAGATTGAAATCGGTGAGCGCCTGAAGGTCCATCGAGACTGTTCCATATTCGAGACGGTGTGTCCAATTACTGGCATCTCCAAAGCAAAATTGGAACGGATAGTTTCTCCCCAACGGCAGACGGTCTGCCCCAAAGAGGAGAATCCAACATGACTATTCTGGTAACAGGCAGCACGGGCACCATCGGCACCCAGGTTCTGAACCATCTCGCCGGTCACGGCGTCGAGATTCGCGCCCTGACGCGCTCGCCCGGCAAGGCTCAGTTCCCGCAGCACGTGACGCCGGTTCGCGGCGATCTGGCCGACGCAGATTCGGTCCGCGCGGCGCTCGACGGCGTCAGCACGCTTTTCCTGCTGGTGCCGAACGTCGCCGACGAACTGACGCAGGCGATGCTGACGCTGACCGCCGCGCGCGAGGCCGGCGTCAAAGGCATCGTCTATCTCTCGGTGTTCAAGGGCGAGGCCTATGCCGACGTGCCGCATTTCGCCGGCAAGCACACGGTCGAGCGGATGATCGAAGCGCTCGATCTTCCCGCGACCATCCTGCGTCCCGCCTATTTCATTCAGAACGATCTTCGGCTGAAGGAGCCGCTGCTCAATTTCGGCGTCTATGGCATGCCGATCGGCGCGAAGGGCATTTCGATGGTCGATATCCGAGACATCGGTGAGGGCGCCGCGATCGAACTGGTGCGCCGCGAGCGCGCGTCCGCACCGCTGGCCCGCGAAACCTACGCGCTGGTCGGGCCCGATCCCCTGACCGGTGAAGACATCGCCACGATTTGGCGCGATGCGCTTGGCCGTGCCGTCAGCTATGGTGGCGACGATCTCGTGGTGATGGAAGAGCGTCTCAAGGCCGCGATACCGGCCTGGCTCGCGCTCGATATGCGTCTGATGATGGGCCGGTACCAGAGCGACGGCGCCGTCGCGACGGCCGATGAGGTGGCGCGTCTGACGCGGCTGCTTGGCCGCTCGCCGCGGGCCTATCGCAACTTTGCCCGCGATGCTGCCGCGCAGTGGCGCAAGGGTTAAGTGCGGCGGCTTGTGAGGAAGCGCGTGACCACGCCGCCGAGTGTGGCGTGGTCGAGCGGCTCGGCGAGCGATGCCTTGGCGGTTTCGACCACGGCATCGGGCGCGAGGCTGCGGCGCAGGTCGCAAAGTGCGTCGGCATAGTCGGCGGTGAATTCCGGATGCGGCTGCACCGACAGCGTGGTGCCGGTGGCATAGAGCAGCCCGGCATGCGGCGTGAAGTCGGACGACATGATGGTGCGTGCGGACGCGGGCGGGGTGATCACCTGGTCCTGATGCGAGCAGGCGGCGGCGATCGCCTCGCCCTCGATCAGCCCGTTGTCCGGCGCTATCTGATAGACGTGGCGGCCGATGCCCCAGCCTTTCTCGGATTTGCGCACCGTGCCGCCGAGCGCCTGCGCGATCAACTGGTGGCCGAAGCAGACGCCGACCATCGGAATGCGCTGGTCATGGGCCGCGCGCACGAAGGTTTCGAGCGGCGCGATCCAGCCGACATCGTCGTAGACGCCGGCCGGTGATCCCGTGATCAGGATCGCGTCCAATGTCGTGGGATCCGGAAGTGCCTCGCCCTTGGCGACGCTCACGACGTCGCAGGCAACGGACGGATCGGCTGTGGCCAGCATCCGCTGAAACATCTGCGGATAGCTGCCGTGGCGCTCGCGGAATTGCGGGCTGACGAGCCCGGTTTCGATGATGGTGATGCGGGGCATGGGACGCGCTGAGGGATGAGCGAGGATGACCCAGCCTTACTCCGAAAGCGCTGACGGCCACAAGCCGCGCGTGGCGGCCCTCGATCAATTCTGCGACGGTGCCGCCGCCTCGATGGTTGCGGTGTGCTGTGCCGCCGGCGTCGCGGTTGTGATCGCAGGCGTGGTCGCGGCGATCGCCGGTTCGGTGCGGTAGCGCGGCAGCTGATCCTCGAGCGAATAGCCGACGCAGAGCGCGAGGCTCGACCACACCGCCATGCTGAAATACAGCGACATCCAGGCGATCTCCTCGCGCCACTCGGCGATGTCGTGGGTCACGACCCAGCGCCTGCTGACGTCGCGCAGGCCCTCGAGCGGATGCAGCAGCGTGCCGCCGGCGGCGAGGTTGGCGCGCCAGCGGTTCAGGTACATCGGGACGTCGACGGTCATCAGGAAGGCGAGGAAGCCGGCGATGCCGAGGATCGCGACGACGAAGGCCCAGCGCACCGGGCCTTGAAACTCCGGCAGCAGCCGGCAGAGCGCAATCCCGACCAGGAAGAACACCACGGCCCAGATCGAGTTCTCGATCGCGTTGCACAGATAATGAGTGGTCAGCACCGCATACCAGGAGAAGCATTCCGCGATCACGATCAGCGGCACGATGATCCAGGCGATGGTTACGGTGGTCTCGGCGCCGGTCATGGTGCCGAGCTGATGCAGAATGATCGCCCATTGCGCGGCGAAGCAGACCTCGGCGACGGTGGCGACGGTGCGGCCGACCACGACGCTCGACAGCCAGGTGTCGAACAGGCAGATGCGCTGCACGTCGGCGCGCGGCAGCACCGAGCGGAAGGCACAGCCGAACACATAGGCGGCGCAAAGCAGCAGCATCAGGCCGATGCCGGACGTGTTGCTGAAGCTGCCATTGGCCTGTTCATGGAACTGACGGTAGAGCGCGAACCAGACCGCGATGTTGGCTGCGCTGACGAGGCTCAGGAAGCCCCACCACCGGACCACTGGATTCGACCAAGCCAGCGAAACCGGCCGCGCCCGCCACTCCATGCTCATTCACCGCTCCGCGTGTAACCGAATTGATATTGAATTGTAGTAATTCTGTCATAGAAGACGGCGAATCACGACTAAAAAATACGTGTGGCGCGGGCGGCTCCGATTGTGACAGTGCGCGCCCCGGAATGACGAGGGGCGCCAGGCCTCGGCCTTCGCGATCGTGATCGAAGGTGAGGCCCGCGCCGGTAGGCAGGCTCCGCGCCATCATCTATTGGACGGGCTTCCTTTTTCGGGCCGTACCCGCTCGGGCTGGCTTCAAGCGAAGGCACCTCGTGACGACGGACAAGACGGTCAGCTACGATCCGCTGCTGCGCAGAATCCACTGGGCGACGGCGGTGCTGTTCATCGCGGCCATGCTGATCGGGCTTTATTGCGGGCTGCAGCCGGCGGGGACGTCGCCGCGGCGCGAACTGCTCGAGGTGCACAAGTCGCTCGGCATCACGCTGTTCCTGCTGGCGATCCTGCGGCTGATCGTGCGGGCCGCAACCACGGCGCCGCCGCAGCCGGGCTCCTTCTCGCCGCTGGTCAGGATCGCCGCGCGGCTCAATCACTGGGCGCTCTACGCCATCCTCTTCGTGATGCCGGTGACGGGATATGTGTTCTCGTCGGCGGGTGGCTATTCGCTGCGCTATTTCTGAACTTTCAGCTGGCCGCGCCTGTTCACCGACAACAAGGCGGTCGCGCAGGCCGGCGAGCTTGCGCATGGCGCGCTCGCCTACCTGGTTTATGCCGTGGTCGCGCTGCACATCGCCGCGACGCTCTGGCATGTCGTCGTCAAGAAGGACGAGACGCTGGCGCGGATGTGGCCGCGCGCGAGCCGCAATCCATCCTGACGCAGCGTTGGGCCGTCAGCCGCGCAGCGCGGTTTCCGGAATGGTGCGGCGGACCACCTCGCGCATCGCGAAGCTCGAGTGAATGCGGGCGACGCCCGGCATCCGCGACAGATGCTGCTTGTGGATGCGCTCGAAGTCGGCGATGTCGCGGGCGATCACCTGCAAATGATAGTCGTCGCTGCCCGACATCAGATGGCAGGACACGACGTCGGGGCAGCGCGCGATCGCGGCCTCGAAGGCTGCGAGATAATCCTCGCTCTGCCTCTCCAGCGTGATGGTGACGACGACGGTTGTGACGAGGCCGAGCGCGGTCGGTTCGAGGTCGACGCGGTAGCCGCGGATCACGCCGACCTCCTCGAGATGACGGATGCGCCGCGCGCACGCGGTCGGTGACAGCCCGACCTTCTCGGCAAGCTCGATCTGGCTCGCGCGGGCATCGGTGACCAGCTCGGCGAGGATTCTGAGATCGATACGATCGAGACCGTCCACGCAGTTTTCCTTCAAAGGCTGAGCCGGTAGCGAAGGATATGGGCGCTTTTGGCTGTGAGCAAGCCGGAAATCGCTGAGAAACGCCGTGTGACGGGGAATAGCCTTGGGTCTGGCGGAAGCGAATCTTTCAAGGAGCGGACCATGCGCATCGGCGTGCCCAAGGAGATCAAGGTCGAGGAATATCGGGTCGGGCTGACGCCCGCCTCGGTGCGGGAATATGTGGCGCACGGGCACGAAGTCGTGGTCCAGCGCGGCGCCGGTGACGGCATCGGTGCCGGCGATGACGTCTACACCCAGGCCGGCGCACGGATTGCCGACACCGCTGAAGAGGTGTTCTCCGTCGCCGAGATGATTGTGAAGGTGAAGGAGCCGCAGCCGTCCGAATGGATCAGGCTGCGCGAGGGACAGATCCTCTTCACGTATTTGCATCTCGCGCCCGACGTTCCCCAGACCGCGGGGTTGATCGCCTCCGGCTGCACCGCGGTCGCCTATGAGACCGTGACCGATGCGCATGGCGGGCTGCCGCTGCTGGCGCCGATGAGCGAAGTCGCCGGCCGGCTTGCGATCGAGGCTGCGGGAGCCGCGCTGCGCAAATCCGCCGACGGCATGGGCAAACTGCTCGGCGGCGTGCCGGGGGTTCCGCCGGCGCGCGTCGCGATCATTGGCGGCGGCGTGGTTGGTACTCATGCGGCGCGGATGGCGGCCGGGCTCGGCAGCGACGTCACGATCCTCGACCGCTCATTGCCGCGGCTCCGCGCGCTCGACGATCTGTTCCTCGGCCGCGTTCGCACGCGCTACGCGACCTTGGAGGCGATCGAGCAGGAAATCGTCGCCGCCGATGTCGTGATCGGCGCGGTGCTGGTCCCGGGCGCCAGCGCTCCGAAACTGGTCTCGCGCGCGCAGCTTGCCAGCATGAAGCGCCGCGCGGTGCTGGTCGACGTCGCGATCGACCAGGGCGGCTGCTTCGAGACCTCGAAGCCGACCACCCATCAGGCGCCGACCTATCTGGTCGACGACATCGTGCATTACTGCGTCGCCAACATGCCGGGCGCGGTGCCGGTCACCTCGAGCCACGCGCTCAACCACGCCACGCTGCCGTTCGGTCTTGCGCTGGCGTCGAAGGGGCTGCGCGCGCTGGTCGAGGATCCGCATCTGCGCGCCGGCCTTAATGTGCATCGCGGCCGCATCACCAACCGCGCCGTCGCCGAGAGCCAGCATCTGTCCGCCGTGATGCCGGAGGAGGCGCTGGCGTCGTGAGGCGGTTGAAGCCACGCTCGTCCATCTAGCGCCGTCATCCCCGGCCTCGTGCCGGGCATCCACGTCTTTGCTTCCATGCACCAGAAAGACGTGGATGGCCGGGACAAGCCCGGCCATGACGATATTGAGACGCGTTCGTCGAACTGCGCGCTTCGGACCGTCGTCCGATCTTGTCAAGCCGCGCAAGCGCAGCCCTCCTTCCAGATCATATCGGTCACTCGGCTCTGGCCGGGCGGTCGCCTGCGTGATTTGATGCGCGCAACGCAAGCCGTGCAAAGCGGCGATCAGCGGCGCGCGCCGCTGGCCTCAAGAAGCCCAAAGGGAGGACTGTCTTGGAAAAGACCGGTCGTACGATGCTGGCCAAGATCTGGGACCAGCATGTCATTGCCCGCCTCAGCGAGGACACCGATCTCCTTCATATCGACCGCCATCTGCTGCACGATCTCGGCGGCTCGCGCGGCCTGCTCGATCTCAAGAGCCGTGGCCTCAAGGTTCACAATCCCGAACTGACGTTCGCGACGCCGGATCACGCGATTTCAACGGCGCCCGGCCGCGTCGGAACCAGCAAGATCGGAACGGAATTGCTGGCGGCGCTTCGGGTCGAAACGTCGGCGAGCGGCATCACGCTGTTCGATGTCGATCAACCCGGCCAGGGCATCGTCCACGTCATCGGACCGGAACTCGGCTTGAGCCTGCCGGGCGCCACGATCGTCTGCGGCGACAGCCACACCTGCACCCATGGCGGCCTCGGCGCGCTCGCCTTCGGCATCGGGTCGAGCGAGCTCACTCATGTGCTGGCGACGCAGGCGCTGATCCAGCGCCGTCCGAAGACGTTGCGCGCGCGTTTCGAGGGCAAGCTGCCGCTCGGCGTCACCGCCAAGGACATGATCTTGGCGCTGATCGGACATATCGGCGCCGCCGGCGGCACCGGCTGTGCCGTCGAATATGCCGGCAGCGCGATCCGCGCGCTGCCGATCGAAGGCCGGCTCACGATCTGCAACCTCTCGATCGAGCTCGGCGCCAAGATCGGCATGGTGGCGCCGGACGAAAAGACATTCGAATTCCTGCGCGGCCGTCCCTATGCGCCGCAAGGCGAGATGTGGGATCTCGCGGTCAAGGCATGGCGCGACCTGCCGAGCGATCCGGACGCGGTGTTCGACCGCGAGGTCGTGATCGATGTCGAAAAGATCATCCCGCAGGTGACCTGGGGCATCAGCCCCGAGCATGTCGTGGGCGTCGATGGCGTCATTCCCGATCCAAAGTGGGTCGACGATCCGGCACGGCGCGCCGCGATCGAGACCGCGCTTGAGTATATGGGTCTGCAAGGCGGTGCGCCGATTGCCGGCACACCGGTCGATTGGGTGTTCATCGGCTCCTGCACCAACAGCCGGCTGAGCGATCTCCGCGCCGCGGCCGAGGTCGCGCGCGGCCGCAAGGTCGCGGCCGGGGTCCGCGCATGGGTGGTGCCGGGATCGGAGAACGTCAAGCGCGAGGCGGTCGCCGAAGGGCTCGACAAGATCTTCATCGATGCCGGCTTCGAGTGGCGCGAGCCGGGCTGCTCGATGTGCCTTGCCGCCAATGGCGAGGTGGTGGCGCCCGGGCAGCGCTCGGTCTCGACCTCGAACCGCAATTTTGTCGGCCGGCAAGGGCCGCGGGCACGAACGCATCTGGCGAGCCCCGCGAGTGCCGCAGCATCGGCGATTGCCGGCGCGATCGCCGATGTCAGGATGATGGGACGCCAGTGATGCCAAAACCGTTCGACAAGCTCACCGCGACCGCTGCGCCGATCATGCGCAGCAATATCGATACCGACGTGATCATCCGCATCGAGCGCCTGGTCGGCAACTCGATCCGCGGCACGCTCGGCAAATGGGCATTCGGCTCGCTGCGCTATCTGGCCGACGGCTCGGAGAACCCGGATTTCATCCTCAACCGCGAGCCGTTCCGCGAGGCCGAGATCCTGGTGACGGGGCCGAATTTCGGCTGCGGCTCGTCGCGCGAGGGCGCGGTGTGGTCGCTGCAGGAGAGGGGGATCCGCGCCATCATCGGCTCGGGCTTCGGCGACATCTTCTTCGCCAACTGCTTCCAGAACGGAATCCTGCCCGTCATCGTCGACAAGGCGGTGGTCGATTCTCTCGCCGCCGATATCGAGGCGACGCAGGGGGCGGGCAAGGTCTCGATCGATCTCGAGGCGCAGGCCATCGTCTCGCCGTCAGGCGCGCGCCATTCCTTCGAGATCGATCCACGTCGGCGCGAGGGGCTTCTGCAGGGGCTCGATGAGGTCGCGCTGACGCTGCAGCGCGACGACGAGATCCACACCTTCCAGGCTTCCGATCGCGCGGCGCGGCCCTGGATTCATTTTGCAAGGACACCGGCTTCAAGGACACCCGCATGAGCACGCAATCCAACATGGTCCAATCCAACATGGTCAAGGTTGCCGTCGTCGGCGGCGAGGGCATCGGTCCCGAGGTCACCGCGCAGTCGCGCCGCGTGCTCGACTGGTTCGCGGCGAAACGTAACGTGCCGATGACGCTGCGTGAGGCGCAGTACGGCCTGATCCCGTATCTGGCGACCGGCAAGGTGCTGCCCAAGGACACCGCCGAAGCGATGGACGAGGCCGACGCGATCCTGTGGGGCGCGACCGGCGGTCCGGAGACCACCGAAGTGCCGGCAGCGGCGCGCAAGGCCGGCAGCCTGCTCGGCCTGCGCAGCAAATACGATCTCTACGCCAACCTAAGGCCGATCGTGGCGAGCCCGGCGCTGTCGGCCTCCGCGCCGCTCAAGCCCGAGGTGCTCGACGGCGTCGACTTCGTCATCATCCGCGAACTGACCAGCGGCATCTATTTCGGCGAGCCGCGCGGCATCGAGACATTGCCCGATGGCCAGCGCCGCGGCTTCAACACCGAGCAGTACACCACCAACCAGATTCGCCGCGTCGCGCGCTCGGCCTTCGAGCTGGCGCGGACACGGCGCAACCAGGTCTGCTCGGTCGACAAGGCCAATGTGCTGGAGACCAGCGTGGTCTGGCGCGAGGAAGTGATCAAGCTGCACAAGGAAGAGTTCTCCGACGTCGAGCTGACCCATCTCTATGTCGATAACGCCGCGATGCAGATCGTGCGCGAGCCGCGGCAGTTCGACGTGATGGTAACGGGCAATATCTTCGGCGACATCCTGTCCGACTGCGCGGCGATGGCCTCGGGTTCGCTCGGCATGCTGCCGTCGGCCTCGCTCGGTCCGGTGGATCGCTTCGGCCGGCGCAAGGCGCTCTATGAGCCGGTGCATGGCAGCGCGCCCGATATTGCCGGCAAGGGCATAGCCAATCCGCTCGGCTCGATCCTCAGCGTCGCGATGCTGCTGCGCCTGACGCTGAACCGCCCTGAGGATGCCGACCTGCTGGAGCAGGCGGTGCACGCCGCGCTGGCGTCCGGCGCGCGCACGGCGGATATCGCGGAAGCCGGGGCGAAAAGGCTCTCGACCGTTGAAATGGGCGATGCGGTGCTGCGTGCGCTCGACAAGGTTTCCGCCAAGGAGCACGCGTGATGGCTGATGTCGCCATGCCCCATGTTTCAAGGCGATCGGCACTGACGGTGATCGCCGCCGGTGGCGCGGCACTGGCGACCGGGCGTGGATGGGCGCAGGCGACCACGGGCCGGGTGATCTATCCGGTCGCGGTGCCGGTCTATCAGACGCAATTCGTCGCGGACCGCAACGGCTACTTCAAGGAAGCCGGCCTCGACTGCAAGCTGCTGCAGGGCGGTAGCGGCGTGAAGACCCGCGAGATCATCGCCTCGTCGCAGGGCGATATCGGCATCGGCGATGTCACCCATCCGATGCAACTCACTAATCACGGCCGTGCCGCACGCGTGCTGTTGCCGGTCGACACAAGATCGAACTCGGTGATGTTCATCCTCCGCAAGGACCTGAAGGACCAGGGCATCAACACGCTGGAGGCGTTCACGCAATGGAAGCGGCCCGACGGCCGCAAGCCGATCGTCTCGGTCTCCTCGCTCGGCGGCACCAACCATGTCTGGGCGTCCTACTACATGGAAACCATGGGGCTCGACGACAAGGTGACCTGGATCGGCACCGGCAATGTCGACACCATGCTGGGATCATTGAAGTCGAAGCAGGTCGATATCCTCGTCAGCTCGCTGTCGCTGTTGAACGAGGCGCAGCAACAGGGCTGGGGCGAACTGCTGTTCGACGGCACCGACGAGGCGATCTGGAACGAGCACATCGGCGGCAAGGTGCCGGTGACGGCGCATTTCACGCTGCAGGCCACCATCGACAAGGATCCGGCCAAGATGCAGGCCTTCGTCACCGCGCTGTGGCGCGCGTCACAATGGATCAAGACGCACAAGCCGACAGAGGTCTACGACGCCATCGAGCCCTACGTCGGCAGTACCTCCCGCGAGGCCAATCTGCTCGAGATCACGGCTATTCAGAAGGTCGCGGATTATGAGGGCATCATCGACGCGGCGAGCTTCGCGCGCGGCGAGAAGGTCTGGTTCCGCGAGATGACCGGCATCAAGCCGCTCAAGATCACTGATATGGTGAGCCCCAATTTCATCGACGCGGCGCGAAAGGCCTATCCGGGTTGAGCGCGCTCGAGACAAGCGCAACCTTGTCGCCGCGCGCCTCGGCCGACCGACGCGTCGAGGTCAAGGGCCTGAGCAAGTCGTTCCAGCTTGCCAGGACCACGATCGAGGCCGTCCGCGACGTCACCTTCGACGTGCGCCGTGGCGAGTTCGTCGCGCTGCTCGGGCCGTCGGGCTCCGGCAAGAGCACCGTGCTCAACATGATCGCCTCGCTGATCCGGCCGACCGGCGGCGAGATCCTGATCGACGGCAAGCGTGTCGTGCCCGGCAAGGCGACGCCCAATGTCGGCTATGTCTTCCAGCGCGACACGCTGTTTCCCTGGCGGACCGTCGCCGACAATATCGGCTATGGGCTGGAGCTATCAGGCGTGCCGGCGTCGGAGCGGAAGGAGCGCATCGCGGAATGCGTCGCGCAGGCCGGCCTGAAGGGATTCGAGCACGCCTACCCGTCGGCTCTGTCGGGCGGCATGCGGCAGCGCGCGGCGCTGATGCGGACCCTGATCGTCGAGCCGCAGATCCTGCTGATGGACGAGCCGTTCGGCGCGCTCGATACCCACACCAAGATCGACATGCACGAGGTGCTGCTCAGGATCTGGGAGCGCGAGCAGCAGACTGTGCTGTTCGTGACCCACGATCTCGGCGAGGCGCTGACGCTGGCCGACCGCATCATCCTGTTCTCGGCCCGGCCGGGCCGCATCAAGGACATGTTCGAGGTCGATTTCGCGCGCCCACGCGATGCGGTGAAGGTGCGCGAGACCACGCATTATTCCGAGCTGTTCCAGCACATCTGGCACTCGCTCGGCGAGGAATTCGTCAAAGGCCGCGGCGCATGAGAAGGTACGGCACGCTCAGCACGGTCGGCTGGCAGGTCCTGATCTGCGCCGTCGTGCTGTCGGTGTGGCAGTGGGGCTACGACCTCCGCGCCAAACTGCCGTGGCTGGTGCCCGACCTGCTCGATCCCTACTTCATCTCGAAGCCGTCGATGATCTTCGACAACTTCCTGATCCAGAGCTGCCTGACCTCGAAGCTCGGCGCATTCAACAGCTGGTTCAACGGCGACTTCGCAAAGTGCCTGGCGCGCAACGAGAACAATCTCTGGGCCGCGACCGCCGTCACGCTGAAGAACACCTTTTTCGGTTTCGTCACCGGCGTGGTCAGCGGCTTCGTCGCGGGACTGATCCTCGGGCGATCCGACCGCCTCAGCGCGATATTCCAGCCCTTCATCACCGCGGTCAATTCGATCCCGCGGATCGCGTTGGCGCCGATCATCGTGCTGGCGTTCGGGATCGGCGACATGTCGAAGATCGTGACCTCCTGGATCGTCGTCGTCTTCCTGGTGTTCTTCAACACGTTCGAGGGCGCACGCTCGATCGACGAAGGCTTTACCCATGCCGCGCGGCTGCTCGGCGCCAGCGAGTGGCAGATCACCCGGACGGTGGTGATCCCCTCGACCATGGCCTGGGTGTTCGCTTCGCTGACCCCTGCGATCTCCTTCGCCCTGATCGGCGTCATCGTCGGCGAGTTCATCGGCGCCGAGCGGGGCATCGGCCGTCTCATCATCGAGTCGGAGGCACGGGGCGAGGCCTCGGGCATGATGGTTGCCGTCGTGGTGCTGATGCTGGTCGGCGTCGTCCTGTCGGCGATCATCTGGCGGCTGCAGGCCTATCTCTTGCGCTGGCAGCGGCAGCGCAGCGCCGAATAGAAGGCGGCCCGCGGCGACATTCAGATGTTGCGCACGGGCCACCTTCGAGCTCACGCAGCGTTTTCCGACGGCGAGGTCTCGCCGTCGAGCCAATCCTGCTCCTTTGCCAGCGCGCGCCAGGCCGCTTCCATTCGCTTGTAGCGATTGTAGGCCGGCTCGTCGTCAGCGCGCTCGGCAAGCTGCGCGCAGTTCTCCGCATTGTCGAGAAAATGCTGCGATTGCTTCATGGAACGTCCTCCTGTTGATAAGGACGTGGGACATCAATTTAGGCCATTCAACATGCGAAATATGAGCATTTCGCCACACAGGTGAATGCCTGTTCAGCAAGTTCCGCAACGCGAGAGCGTTTTGAGCACGTGCAGCACAGTTGCTGTGGGAACCGTTTGTCGTACCCGACGTTCCTCCGACAACACGTCGTCAACCACCAATCAGGGAGCGCGAGGCTGACGAAACCATCGTGATCAAGAAGCAAGACGAATTCTGCAATCGCAGCAAGTCCATCATTCATCACGACGACGACCAGCGGTTGAATGGCCGTGCGATCTATAGTCCGCCGGAGTCCGGTCGCGGCAGATTTTTGCTCGTCTGATCCCGAGGCGTTATTCGTGGAGAGGCAATGGCCGCCGAGACAGAGCTCAAATTTCGTGTTCCCGGGCGCAAGCTGAAGGCGCTGGAAAAGCCGCGGATCGCGGGCGCCAAGAGCGGTGAACCGTCTGCGAGCGATCTCGTCTCGACCTATTTTGATATCGCGAAGCACAAGCTGAAGCGGCATGGGCTCACGCTGCGCGTGCGCCGGGACGGCCGCGACTATGTTCAGACGATCAAGTCCGGGGCGGGTCCACAGTTTGAGCGGGGTGAATGGGAGACCGAACTCGAGGATGACGGGCTCGACCTCGACAAGGCCGAAGGTACACCGCTCGAGGAGCTCGCGTCCGGCAAGCTGCGCCGCAAGCTGAAGCCCGTGTTCGAGACGTCGGTGCGGCGCATCACGGTGCCGCTACGCATGAAGCGGAGTGAAATCGAGCTCGCCATCGATCGCGGACACACAACAGCCGGCCATCGGTCCCGTCCGATCCAGGAGATCGAGCTCGAACTGAAGGCCGGGCGGGTGCTCGATCTGTTCCGCATTGCCAGGGCGCTGGAGCGGCGGTCGGGCGCCGAACTCGATCTCTGTTCGAAGGCCGAGCGTGGGTATGAACTCGCCGGCAATGATGAGCATGGCATCGTCTCCGCCGAAAAGGTCGTGCTTGATTCCGAGTTCACGGCGGGCGCGGCGTTTCGGGTGATCGCGCGCGCCGCGCTTCGTCACTTCTCATCGAATGCCGACGCCGTCCGCGAGGGCGAGGCGGAGGGCATTCACCAAATGCGGGTCGGCTTGCGGCGGCTGCGCGCCGCGATCTCGCTGTTCTCGAAGATCCTGACCGTGGCCTCGACGGAAGACATCAAGACGCAGCTGAAGTGGCTCACCAATGCGCTCGCGCCGGCTCGCGAGCTTGATGTATTCGTCAAGGAGGATATCGAGCCTGCATCGCATGACGCGCTGCTGCGGCGAAGCGGCAAAGCGATCCGGCAGGAATTTTCCGGCCGCCGTGATCGGGCCTTCGCGCGGGCGCGGCACGCGGTCAGTTCGCAGCGCTACCGGTCCATGCTGATCGATACGTTGCAGTGGATCGAGGCAAAGCAGACGATTGCCGCGGAGGACGAAGGCGGCCCGATCGGAAAATTCGCCAGCGCGCTGCTGCATCGGCGTATCAAGAAGCTACGCAAGGATGGCCGGCGTCTCGACGAGCTGTCAGCCCGCGAGCGGCACAAGGTGCGCATCAGGGCCAAGAAGATCAGATACGCGATCGACTTCTTCGAAAGTCTGTTTCCGGGCAGGCACGAACGGAAGCGGCTCGCGCGGCTGTCCCGGCATCTGAAGCAGGTCCAGGACGCGCTTGGCTCGCTCAATGATTTCGTCGCGCACCGCAAGCTGGCCGTTGACGCGGCGCTGAAGGCCCCGCATCGAAAGGAGCGCGCTCGTGCCTTTACTTCGGGCGTTGTGCTTGGCCGCGAGGAGCAGGCGGTCAAGCCGTTGATCCAGGTCGCCGCGAAGGAAGTGCGGGGACTGCGGCCGTTTTGATGCATGTGCCGCCGTGTGCCGGCAAGCTTTTCGCACGACAGGAACTTACGCGGTGTGCGAGGTGGCGAAGGGCCTGTCGCATCCGTTATCGGCCGCCGCAATTTGCCTGCGGCACTCCTCGGCGAACGTGCGCAGGCGCTCGATCGTCAGCGGATCCAAACCGGTGCGTGCCAGCCGCTCAGCGCGGTCGGCCTCGTCCTTGAGATCGTTGATTGTCCGGCTCATGGCTGCCTCCATGTCCAGACAATTTGAATCGAACTGCGACGTTCCACGGTCAGTGGAGGCGTGGCTAACGGGCGGTTAAGCCGCAATGTGAGCGTGCTTTAGGTCACCGGCGCCGGGTTGAACAACGTGAGATCGTTGTGGATGCCCCAACGGTCCGACCACGGCTTGGTCCGCCCGCTTGCGACGTCGAGGATCAGGCGGAACAGGTCCCAGCCGGTCTCCTCGATCGTCTTTTCGCCGGTTGCGATGCAGCCGGCGTCGAAATCGATCAGGTCCTTCCAGCGCCGTGCCAGTTCGCTGCGGGTCGCGACCTTGATGACGGGGGCAGCGGCCAGGCCGTAGGGCGTGCCGCGGCCGGTGGTGAACACCTGCAGCGTCATGCCGGAAGCGAGCTGCAGCGTGCCGCAGATGAAGTCGCTGGCAGGAGTAGCCGCAAACAGCATGCCCTTCTGCCGCGCCTTCTCGCCCGGCGACAGCACGCCGGCGATCGGGCCGGAGCCCGACTTGACGATCGAGCCGAGCGATTTCTCGACGATGTTGGCGAGCCCGCCCTTCTTGTTGCCCGGCGTGGTGTTGGCGCTGCGGTCGGCGCCGCCGCGGGCGAGATAGGCGTCATACCATGCCATCTCGCGGATCAGCGCGCGGCCGACATCCTCGTTGACGGCGCGGCGGGTCAGGAGCTGGATCGCATCGCGCACCTCGGTCACTTCCGAGAACATCACGGTCGCGCCGGCGCGCACCAGCAGGTCCGCGGCGAAGCCGACCGCGGGGTTGGCCGTGACGCCGGAGAACGCATCGCTGCCGCCGCATTGCAGGCCGATCACGAGATCGCCGGCCGGGCAGGTCTCGCGCGTGCGGGCGTTGAGCACCTTCAGCCGGGCCTCGGCCTGGCTTATGATCGCCTCGACGATGGCGCCGAAGCCGTCAAAGGCTTCGTCCTGCATGCGCACGATGGCGTCACTGATACCTTCCGGAACCAGCCGCTCGGGCGCGAGCTTCTCGCAGCCGAGCCCGATGACCAGGATCTCGCCGCCGAAATTCGGATTGAGCGCCAGGTTCTGCAGGGTGCGGATCGGCACCACGGCGTCGGGCGCTGATATCGCGACGCCGCAGCCATAGGCGTGCGTCAGCGGCACGACGTCATCGACATTGGGATATTTCGGCAGCAGCTCGGCGCGAATCCGCTTGACTGCGTATTCCATCGTGCCCTTGACGCATTGCACCGACGAAGAGATGCCGAGGATGTTCTTGGTGCCGACCGAGCCGTCGGGATTGCGGTAGCCTTCGAAGGTGAATCCTTCGAGCGGCGGCAGCGCCGGCGGCACCGCGGTCGCGATCTCGAGCTGATCGAGCGGCGGCGCGTCGGGCATGCGGATGCGGGCCTCATCGACCCATTCGCCAGCCAGGATCGGCGACAGCGCATGGCCGATCACCTCGCCATAGCGGAGGATCGGCGCGCCCTCGGCGATGTCGTCCAGCGCGGTCTTGTGGCCCTGCGGCACGAAGGCGCGCAGCGTCAGGCCGCAGGCAAAGCGGGAGCCGGCGGGCAGGCCGAAATCATTCACGACGATCGCGACATTGTCGCGCTCGTTGAGCTTGATGTAGCGGGGCTGCTCCTTCGTACCGATCGACTGGTCCATGCCGCATTCCTCCTGGCTTGGCTTCACCTCTCCCGCTTGCGGGGGAGGTCGGATCGCATCGAATGATGCGATCCGGGTGGGGGCTCTTTCCACAGTATGACTCTTGGAGAGAGCCCCCACCCCAACCCTCCCCCGCAAGCGGGAGAGGTGGCGCACGTCCCGTGCGGTAAGTCTCAACCCGGGAAGGTGTAAGCCGTCTTCACCATGGTGTAGAACTCGCGGGCATAGGCGCCCTGTTCGCGCGCGCCGTAGCTCGAGCCTTTGCGGCCGCCGAACGGCACGTGGTAATCGACGCCGGCGGTCGGCAGATTGACCATCACCATGCCGGCCTCGCTGTTGCGCTTGTAATGCGAGGCGTATTTGAGGCTGGTGGTGCAGATGCCCGAGGCGAGGCCGAACTCGGTGTCGTTGGAGATCGCCAGCGCTTCTTCATAATCCTTGGCGCGGATCACGCAGGCGACCGGGCCGAAGATCTCCTCGCGGGCGATCCGCATCTGGTTGGTCGCTTCGGTGAACAATGCCGGTTGCAGGTAGAAGCCGGGCGTCTCGCGGTTCAACAACTCGCCGCCCCAGTGCAGGCGGGCGCCTTCGTCCTGGCCGATCTTGAGGTAGCGGAGATCCTGGTCGAGCTGGCTCTGGTCGACCACAGGGCCGACATGCACGCCGCTCTTCAGGGCGTCGTCCACCGAAAGTCCCTTCATCCGCTCGGTCATCGCGTCGACGAAGCGATCGTGAATTCCCGCCGTGACGATCAGGCGCGACGACGCTGTGCAGCGCTGGCCGGTCGAGAAATAGGCGCCATTGACGGCGACCTCGACCGCGACCTTGAGGTCGGCGTCGTCGAGCACGACCAGCGGGTTTTTGCCGCCCATCTCGAGCTGGAACTTCTTCATGGGATTGGAGAGCACACAGGCCTGGGCGATCTTGCGGCCGGTCTGAACCGAGCCGGTGAAGGAGATCGCGGCGACGTCGGGATGTTCGAGCAGGGTCTGGCCGACCACCGAGCCCGAGCCGACCACGAGGTTGAAGACCCCTGCGGGAATCCCGGAGCGGGCGATGATTTCGGACAGCGCATGCGCGGAGCCCGGCACCAGTTCGGCCGGCTTGAACACCACGGTGTTGCCGTAGCAGAGCGCCGGGGCGATCTTCCAGGCCGGGATCGCGATCGGGAAATTCCACGGTGTGATCAGGCCGACGACGCCGACCGGCTCGCGGGTGATCTCGACGTCGAGGCCCGGGCGAACCGATGCACCCTTCTCGCCCATCAGCCGAAGCGCTTCGCCGGCGAAGAATGCAAAGATCTGCCCGGCGCGCGCCACCTCGCCGATGCCTTCCGGCAGCGTCTTGCCTTCCTCGCGCGCGAGCAGGCGTCCGAACTCCTCCTTGCGGGCGAGGATTTCGACCGAGATCTTGTTCAGCGCGTCAAAACGCTCCTGCGGCGTCGAGCGCGCCCAGGCCGGGAAGGCGGCCTTCGCCGCGGCGATCGCCTTTTCGGTCTGCGCCTTGTCGGCCTTGGCGTATTCGCCGACCACGTCGGTCGTGTTGGAGGGGTTGATGTCACGCGTGATGCTTGTTCCGTCGACCCATTCGCCGGCGATGAAGTTCTTCTGGTGAGCGGTCATGTTTTCCAACCTTTCTTTTTTTAGCGCACGAGGCAGGGACGCTTGTCGTCGAAGCTCCAGCCGGGGATCAGGAACTGCATGGCCAGCGCGTCGTCGCGGGCGCCGAGGCCATGCTGCTTGTATAGCGCGTTCGCCGCCTCGATGGCACCGCGATCGAGCTCGATGCCGAGGCCCGGCCGATCCGGAATTGCGATCTTGCCGCCCTTGATCTGCAGCGGCTGGCGGGTCAACGCCTGGCCGTCCTGCCAGATCCAGTGGGTGTCGATCGCGGTCACCTTGCCGGGCGCGGCGGCGCCGACATGGGTGAACATCGCCAGCGAAATGTCGAAATGGTTGTTGGAGTGCGAGCCCCAGGTCAGGCCGTTGTCGCGGCAGGTCTGTGCCACCCGCACCGAGCCCTGCATGGTCCAGAAATGCGGATCGGCCAGCGGGATGTCGACGGCTCCTAACCGCAGCGCGTGGGAGAGCTGGCGCCAGTCGGTCGCGATCATGTTGGTTGCGGTCGGCAGCCCGGTGGCGCGGCGGAACTCGGCCATGATCTCGCGGCCGGAGAAACCGGCCTCCGCGCCGCAGGGGTCCTCGGCATAGGCGAGCACGCCATGCATGTTGCTGCAAAGGTGGATCGCCTCATCGAGCGACCATGCGCCGTTCGGGTCGAGCGTGACGCGCGCGTTCGGAAAGCGCCTGGCGATCGCGGTGACGGCCTCGATCTCCTGCTCGCCCTTGAGCACGCCGCCCTTGAGCTTGAAATCGGCAAAGCCGTAATGCGCCTGCGTCGCTTCGGCGAGGCGCACGATCGCGTCCGGCGTCATCGCAACCTGATGGCGCAGGTTGAACCAGTCGGGCTTGCCGCTCTCGCCCTCGACATAGGGCAGGCTAGTCTTCCTGCGGTCGCCGACGAAGAAGAGATAGCCGAGCGTCTCGACACTGGCGCGCTGCTGGCCTTCACCGAGCAGCGCTGCGACCGGAAGATTGAGATGCTGGCCGAGCAAATCGAGTAGCGCGGCTTCCACGGCTGTCACCGCATGGATGGTGACGCGCAGGTCAAATGTCTGCTTGCCGCGGCCGCCGGCGTCGCGGTCGGCAAACGTCCGGCGCATCGACGCCAGGATGTTGTTGCACCCACCGATGGTCTGGCCGACGACGAGGTCGCGGGCGTCCTCGAGCGTCTTTCGGATCTTCTCGCCGCCCGGCACCTCGCCGACGCCGGTGTGGCCGGAATTGTCTGACAGGATGACGAGGTTGCGGGTGAAGAACGGCGCATGCGCGCCGCTCAGATTGAGGAGCATGCCGTCGCGGCCGGCAACCGGGATCACCTCCATCGCCGTGACGACGGGGGCGCCGGCAAAGCCGGTGCGGATCGTGTCTTGAATCATCTGCTGCTCCCTTGGTCGTTCGCCGTTTTCTTGCGCCGTTCGGTTTATTCGGCCGCCTGCCGGGTCGCCGCCTGCGGCAGCTTCGCCACCAGTGCCGCGAGCTCGGCGATCTCCTGCTCGGTGAGATCGGTGAGTGGGGGCCGCACCGGGCCGGAATCGCGGCCGATCACCTTCATGCCGGCCTTGATGATCGATACCGCGTAACCCTTCTTGCGGTTGCGTATCGCGATCAGCGGCAGGATGAAATCCTTCAGACCTGCATGGATGGTCTGATGATCGCGCCGGCGCACCGCGGCATAGAAATTGGTGGCGAATTCCGGCACGAAGTTGAACACCGCTGACGAATAGGTGGTCACGCCCATGTCGAGATAGGGCAGCGCAAAGGTTTCCGCCGTGGGGAGCCCGCCGATATAGGTCAGGCGGTCGCCGAGCCTGGTGTAGACGCGGGTCATCAGCTCGATGTCGCCGATGCCGTCCTTGTAGCCGACCAGGTTCGGGCAGCGCTCACAGAGCCGCGCCAGCGTATCGGGCTGCAGGATCGCATTGTCGCGGTTGTAGACGATGACGCCGATCTTCACCGACGCGCATACCGCCTCGACATGCGCGGCAAGGCCGTCCTGCTCGGCATGCGTGAGATAGGGCGGCAGCAGCAGCAGGCCGTCGGCGCCGGCCTTCTCGGCGCCGATCGCGATCTCGCGCGCGATCGCGGTGCCGTAGCCTGTGCCGGCCAGCACGGGAACGCGGCCCTTGGTCTCGTCGACCGCGATCTTCACGACGTGGGGAACTTCAGCCGGCGTCAGCGAAAAGAACTCGCCGGTGCCGCCGGCGGCGAACAGACCGGCGACGTCATAGCCGCACAGCCAGTCCATGTTGGCGCGATAGGTCGCCTCGTCGAACGAATAGTCCGCCTTGAACGGGGTCACGGGGAAGGACAGGAGGCCGCCACCGATTCTCGCGGCCATCTCCTGAGGGGTCATCTTGCTCATGGCGCCACTCCTTGAATGTTGCTGGGGGAACGGGATGCGCGAGCAGCGCGCGTCCATGGCGGGATTATCTAAGGAATGGTTCGATACGCGTCCAAGCCAAACGCGGTATCGAGCGATGCACAATCTGCATCAATCGCCGCGCAGATGCGGCGCTGCGATTTCGGTTGCGATCTCGATCAAGGACGGCAGCAACTGGTTCTCGTGGTCGCGCCGCCACACCATGAACAATTCGACCGGCACCGGCGCGCGCAGCTTCAGCGGCTTCAGCCGGACATCGGCGATCTTCAGGCTGGCGGCGGCCTCCGGCACGATCGCGATGCCGAGCCCGGCGCGCACCATGGCGAGGATCGAGTGGATCTGGCTGAGATGCTGCACGTAGCGCGGCAGCACGTCGGCGCGGGTGAACATCGACACCAGGAGGTCGTGGAAGTAGCGCGCCTCATAAGGCGAATACATCACGAAGGGCTGGTCGTCGAAATCCTTGATGCCGACGGTCTCGGCCGCGGCCAGCGGATGCTTCTTCGGGATCGCGGCGAGCAGCGGCTCGGCCACGACGCGCCGGCTGGCGAATTCGGGCCGCGCGATCGGCGGGCGCAGCAGGCCGGCATCGATCTGGCCGGTGGTCAGCGCCTCGAACTGGTCGCCGGACACCATCTCCTTCAGGGAAAAATCGACCTCGGGCAGGCGGGAACGGGCGGCTGCGATCAAGTCGGGCAGGAAGCCATAGGCAGCCGCGGCCGTGAAGCCGATCTTGAGCGAGCCGGTCTTGCCGAGTGCGATGCGGCGGGCGACTTGCGAAGCGGATTCCGCGAGCTTGAGGATGCGCCGCGCCTCGGGCAGGAAGCTGCGTCCTGCCGGGGTCAGCCGCACCGAACGGCTGGTGCGCTCCAGCAGCGGCGCGTCGATGATGTGCTCGAGCACCTGGATTTGCCGGCTCAGCGGCGGCTGCGTCATGTTGAGCCGCGCCGCTGCACGGCCGAAGTGCAATTCCTCGGCCACCGTGACGAAGCAGCGGAGCTGGTTCAGGTCGAACATTGATGCTAGCCCGGAATGGATCGCGCGAGGATTTGTACGTTCTAGCATCGATGCCTCCCACTGGCCAAGAAGACAAAGACGGCGGCCGAAGCCGCCGTTTGAGTTCGTTTGCTACCCCCTCATGGTGAGGAGCGCGGAACGCGCGTCTCGAACCATGAAGGCCCGGTCTGTGGCCTGCATCCTTCGAGACGCCCGCTGCGCGGGCTCCTCGAGATGAGGGGATAGTATCTCCGTATGACCTGCCAACTCAGACCGCCTTCAGCTGCACCCGCTTGATTTCGCCGACGATGAACAAATAGGCGATCGCCGCGACCAGCGCATTGGCGCCGACGAACACCAGCGCGCCGTTGAACGAGCCGGTGGCGGCGAGGATGTAGCCGATGATGATCGGCGTGGTGATCGAGGACAAATTTCCGAAGGTGTTGAACAACCCGCCGGAGACGCCGCCGGCCTCCTTCGGCGAGGTGTCCGAGACGACAGCCCAGCCGAGTGCGCCGATACCCTTGCCGAAGAAGGCGAGCGCCATGAAGCCGACCACCAGCGCCTGGCTGTCGACATAGTTGCAAGCGATGATCGCCATCGACAGCAGCATGCCGCCGACGATCGGGATCTTGCGCGCCATGGTCAGCGAGCCGGTGCGGCGCAGGAGATAGTCCGAGATCACGCCGCCGAGCACGCCGCCGATGAAGCCGCACAGCGCCGGCAACGTCGCGACGAAGCCGGCCTGCAGGATCGAGAGCCCGCGTTCCTTCACGAGGTAGACCGGGAACCAGGTCAGGAAGAAGTAAGTCAGCGTGTTGATGCAGTACTGGCCGATATAGACGCCGAGCATCATGCGATTGGCGAGCAACTGCCGGATATGATCCCAGGTGGGGCCGCTGTCGTGTGTCTTGCCAGCCTTCGCCGCATCCATGTCGACCAGCGCGCCACCCTGCTTGATGTAGTCGAACTCGGTCTCGTTGATCGCGGGATGGTCCTTCGGCTCATAGATCGTCTTGATCCAGGCGATCCCCATGACGATGCCGAGCCCGCCCATCACGTAGAACACGTGGCGCCAGCCGTACTCGTGCGCGATCCAGCCCATCAGCGGCGCGAAGATCACGGTCGCGAAATACTGTCCGGAGTTGAAGAACGCCGACGCGGTGCCGCGCTCATTGCCAGGGAACCAGGCCGCGACGATCCGGGCATTGGCCGGGAACGACGGCGCCTCGGCGAAGCCGACCAGGAAGCGCAGCCCGAACAGTAGGACCACGGCCGCGCCCGCGGAGAGGAACCCGACCAGGCCCTGCATCGCGGTGAAGATCGACCAGACGGTGATGCTGATCGCATAGACCCATTTGGAGCCGTAGCGGTCGAGCAGCCAGCCGCACGGCACCTGGGCAATCACATAGGACCAGCCGAAGGCCGAGAACACGTAACCCATCGCGACGGGATCGAGATGCAGTTCCTTGGAAAGGGCGGGGCCGGCGATCGAGAGCGTGGCGCGATCGGCGTAGTTCACGGTGGTGACGAGAAACAGCATCGTCACGATCAACAGCCGGACGCGGGATCGCCGCGCGTCCGTGGCGGACACAATTGCGCTCATTCGCGCCTCCTCGAAATTTTCCTCGGGGTCTGTCCTAGAGAGATGACGACAATGGGTCCAAGCCGAAACGGGTATTGATCCATACCGATTTTGAATGGATCGGCCTGGTGTCATGCCACCTTCGCCGCTGTTGCCTCGGTTCCTTAATTAGTGTACGTATAGTACAGTTATTGAGGGCGCAGCGTCGCGCCCTCCGTTCGAGGTCGAATGCGCATGACCACGTCACGCGACTATGAGGTGTTCGAGGCAGGCAGGGTGAGCCTGCAGGGCGGTGGCGTGTTTCCGGAGCTCAGGCTCGCCTACCAGACCTATGGCACGCTGAACGCCGCCAGGGACAACGTCATTCTCTATCAGACGTCGTTCGCCGCACAGCACTCTGACATCGAATGGCTGGTGCAGCCGGGCGGCGCGCTCGATCCCGATCGCTACTTCATCATCATCGTGAACCTGTTCGGCAACGGCCTGTCATCCTCGCCCTCGAATTCGAGCGAGTTGCTCGGCGGTGCGCCGTTTCCTGCCTTCACCTGCCATGACGCGATTGCAGTCCAGCGGCGGCTGCTGGCCGAGCGGTTCGGCGTGACCAAGCTCGCGCTGGTCTATGGCTGGTCGATGGGCGGCATGCAGGCCTATCACTGGGCCGCGCGCTACCCCGACATGGTGGAGCGCGCGGCGGTGGTCTGCGGCAGCGCGCGATGCTCGCCGTATAATCATGTCTTCCTCGAAGGCGTGAAGGCCGCGCTGACCGCCGACCCGGCCTACCGGGATGGCCGCTTCGTCGCCAAGCCTGCAGCGGGCCTTCGCGCGATGGGGCGCGTCTATGCCGGCTGGGCGATGTCGCATGAATTCTACCGCGAGGAAATCTGGCGCGCGGCCGGCTTCAACTCGTTGGAAGACTACCTCGCGGGATCGTGGGACGGTGCCTTCGCGCGGCGCGATGCGAATGATCTGCTGGCGCAAGTCGCGATCTGGCAGGCCGGCGACATCAGCCGCTGCGATGAGTTCGGCGGCGACTTCGACCGGGCGATGGGCGCGATCAAGGCACACGTCCTGCTGATGCCGGGGCGTACCGACCGCTATTTCGACCCGCGCGACAACGAGGATGAACTCGGCCGCCTGGTCAATGCGCGCTCGGCGGCGCTGCACGCGATCCCCTCGATCCATGGGCACCGGGCCGGCAATCCGGTCAACAACGCCGAAGACCGCGCCTTCATCAACGCCGAAATCTCGGCGCTCCTGCAACGCTGACAGGTGAGACGACGATGAGCACCGCCGAGACCAGTGACGCCGGACCTCGCCTGAAGCCGCTCAGCCCGCTGACCTTGCGCGACCTGTCGACCAAGTCGAACCTTGCCGGCGCGGTGCGCGCGGCAAGCCATTACGGGATGATCGTTGTTGTCGGCGCGCTGATCTTCTCGATCTCATCGCGCTATGGTCTCGCGTGGGCGCTGCCGCTGATTGCCATCCAGGGGTATTTCGTCGCGTTCCTGTTCATGGTGGTGCACGAGACCGCGCACAAGACGGCGTTCCGCAGTCACGTGCTCAATCTTGTCGTCGGCAATCTGTCCGCTTTCATGATCGGATTGCCTTACCAATATTACTGCCTGTTTCACTGGGACCATCATCGCTACACCCAGGATCCGGAGAAGGATCCGGAGCTGATCGTCGGTCCCAAGCCGGCGTCGGACGCCCAGCTCGCGATCGCCTATTCGGGACTGCTGCAGGTACTGGTCCGGATCCGGCTGATGTTTCGGCATGCGCTCACCGGACATGTGATCGTGCCGTGGATTCCGGAGCACAGGCGCCCGTCGATCGTGCTGGAAGCAAGGCTCTATCTCGCCGGCTACCTGCTGTTGCTGGTGGTGTCGGTCGCGCTGCATAGCGCGATCCTGCTCTGGGCGTGGATCGTGCCGCTGCTGGCCGGTCAGCTCATCCTGCGTCCGTATCTCTATGCCGAGCACACCGGTTGCGAGCGGACCCGAAGTGCATTCGAGAACACGCGCACCACGATGACCGGCCGGATCATGAAATGGTTCGCCTGGAACATGCCGTACCATGTCGAGCACCATGCCTATCCGACGGTGCCGTTCCATGCGTTGACGAAGCTGAATGCCATCGTCGATGGCCACATTGTCTACCGTGGTCGTAGCTACCGCGCGGTGACGCGCGAGACCTGGGCCTGGTTTCGCCGTCAGCGGCAGCGCTCGGCCTAAGTGTCGGCGCGGGGCCGTAGCGCCAGGTTGACGAGATTGCGGGCGTAGGCTGGTGTCAGCGGCTTGATGCCGAAGACATAGCGATAGAACAGGCTGCCATAGATCACGTCATAGATGTCGCCGGGTACGCCCGGTGCGCCGATGCTGCCGTCCTTCTGGCCGGCCGTGATGATCTCAAGCATCTTGCTGCGGCGCAGGCCAAGGTAACGCTCGTAGAACAATTCCGCGGTGCCGGTCTTTGAGATGCATTCCGAGATCACTGCGAGTTGCACCCGCCCGAACTCGCCCTGCAGCGCCTCGACATAGGTCGCGACATGGCGGCGGATGCGGGCCACCGGATTGCCCGCCTCAGGCAGCGGCACGGCACGAGAGGCCTGGTCGAGGAAGGCGTCGATCAGCAAGGCCTCGCGCGACGGCCACCATTTGTAGATCGTCATCTTCGAGACGTTGGAGTGTCTGGCGATCGCGTCGATGGTGGTGGCGGCGAGGTCGGTGGTCGCCATCAGCGTATAGGCGCTTTGCAGGATCGCGGCCGTGGTCGCGGCGGAGCGCGGCCGGCCGCGCCGCCCGGTTGCCGCATCCTCCGTCTCCGCCTTGCCGCTCGCCATGGTCGGAATTCGCTTGCCTGCGTGCCTGAATCATTGCTTGGCGCCGGGCTTAGCACGGAATCGGACTCCGTTTGAGACCATTGCCGGCGATCCAGCGAAGTGCTGACCGGTTCGTGCGAAGAAATTGCGTCAGAACAACACCCCGGAGCATTGGACTCCGACGTCGACCTCACGCCCTTGCGGCTCGTCGCCGATAGCTTCATGCTGGGGCGAGGGCGCCTCGTCGGGGCGTTCGAGGACTGGAGATGACATCAGCCAGAATTGGTCGCGCCCCCTTCGGCACGTTGCACGACGGCACCGTCGTCGAGCGCGTGACGCTGTGCGGCGCGCACGGCTTTGAGGCTGCCATCCTTCCCTTCGGCGCCACGCTGCAAGCGCTGCTCACGCCCGATCGTGACGGGCAATGCGACGACATCGTGCTCGGCCATGATGAGTTCGATGGCTATCTTGCGCAGCGCAAATTCTTCGGCGCGACGATCGGGCGCTACGCCAACCGGATTGCCGACGCGCGCTTCGTGCTCGATGGGGAGACGATGAAGCTGGACGCCAACAACGGTCCCAACGCGCTGCATGGCGGCGCGCAGGGCTTTGATCGCAAGCTGTGGCGGATCGTCGAACTATCAGATGATCCGGGGCCGACGCTGGTTCTGGAGCGCGAGAGCCCGCATGGCGAGGAGGGCTATCCGGGCAATCTCGCGACGCGCGTGACCTATCGCGTGCGCAGTCCGATGGAACTCGCGGTCACCTACGAGGCGACGACCGATCGGTCGACATACCTCAACCTCACCAATCACAGCTTCTTCAATCTCGAGGGCGCGCGCGCCGGCACGCAGATCCTCGATCATCGTTTGACGATCGCCTCGGACCATTTCCTCGCGGTGGACGCCACCGCGATCCCGCTACAGGGCCCGCCGCGGCCGGTCGACGGCACGCCGTTCGACTTCCGCAAGCCGACGGCCGTCGGCGCGCGGATCAGGATGAATGACGAGCAGCTGCGGCTCGGGCGCGGCTATGACCACAATTTCTGTCTGGCCAAAGGGACAGCCCTTCGCCTGGCCGCGCGCCTCGAGGCGCCGCACAGCGGCCGGGTGATGGAGCTGTTCACCGATCAGCCGGGACTGCAGTTCTATTCCGGCAATTTCCTCGACGGTTCGATCGCCGGCAAGGGCGATCGGCTGTACCGGCAATCCGACGCGCTCTGTCTCGAGCCGCATGCCTGGCCGGATACGCCGAACCGGCCGGACTTTCCGTCGGCGCGGCTCGATCCCGGGCAGATCTATCGGCGCAGCATCGTCTACCGCTTTTCAACCGTGTGAGTGACGCAATGACGTACCGTGCCGCCCAGTCGCCGATCGAAGAGGTGCCGACATCCGTGCTGTCGGCCGAGCGCTGTCATCTCGGCGAGGGCCCGACCTACGACGCGGCGACCGACACCGCCTGGTGGTTCGATATCCGCGAGCGGCGTCTGTTCGAGCATCGCTTTGCAAGCGGCCGCACTGTCATTCACGAGTTGCCGAAAATGGCGAGCGCATTGGCGCGGATCGACGGCGAGCGGCAGCTGATCCTAGCCGAGGATGGGCTTTACGTCCGGCAGGTCACCGGCGGCCGCCTGGAGCTGTTCGCCGCGCTGGAGGCCGACAATCCGTTGACGCGCTCCAATGATGCGCGCGTGCATCCGTCCGGCGCCTTCTGGCTCGGGACGATGGGACGCCATGCCGAGCAGGGCGCCGGCGCGATCTACGCACTGCATCAGGGCCGCATCACGCGGCTCTATCGCGGGATCACGATCCCGAATGCGATCTGCTTTTCGCCCGCGGGCGATATCGGCTATTTCGCCGATACCGCGACCAACGTCCTGCATCGCGTGCCGCTCGATCCATCAACGGGACTGCCGGTTGGCGAGCCCACCGTATTGATCAGACATCAGGGCGCCGGCGGGCTCGACGGCGCGATCGTCGATGCCGACGGGATGATCTGGAACGCGCGCTGGGGCGGCGGCTGCGTCGATATCTACGATCCTGCCGGCCGACACCTGCGTTCGCTTCTTGTGCCGGCGAAGCAGTCGAGTTGCCCGGCCTTTGTCGGCCGCGGTTTCTCGCGCGTGCTGGTTACCTCGGCCTGGCAGGACATGGATGAGGCGCAACGCGCTGCCGATCCCGGGCACGGCCAAACCTTTCTGCTCGATGCTGCGGCGCGCGGGCGTGGCGAGCCTGACGTCAAACTATCCTGACCGTTCAGCCTGCCGTCGCCTTGTTGACGCGACCTGATTATTTGGACGATAGTACAAATATGGTCCGCAAACCTGCCAAGGCCGACGTGAATGCCGACGTGAAGGCCGCCGCCAGCACCCGCAAGCCGAACATGCGCGAGGCGATCCTCGTTGCGGCGGAGGAGTTGTTCTCGACCAACGGCTTCAATGCCGTCTCGGTGCGTGACATCGCGCAGGCCGCCGGCGCCAATCCCGGCAGCGTGACCTATCACTTCAAGACCAAGGATGGCCTGCTACTCGAGATCTATCGGCGCCATTGCGGCCCGATGAACCGGCGGCGCTCGGAGCTTTTGGCGGCGGCCCGGCGGGTGCGCGACCTGCAGGACCGGCTGGAGGCGATCGTGCGCGCCTATGTGCTGCCGGCCTTCACCTCGGGCAGCGACCTTGCCGGCGGCGGGACGCGGTTCACGCGATTGCGCGCGATCATGTCGGCCGAGGGCAACGAGGTGGTGCGCAAGATCATCGCGCAGACCTTCGACGACACCAGCCATGCCTTCATCGACGCGATTCACGAAAGCTTGCCGCATATTCCGCGCACCGACCTGGTCTGGCGCGGCCACTTCCTGCTCGGCGCGCTCTACTACACGCTGGTGACGCCGGAGCGCGTCTCGCGCCTGTCGCGCGGCAGCGCTGACGGCACCGACCCCGGTCACGCCATCGAGGAACTGGTGCGCGCGACCGTTGCCGCGCTGCAGGCCGCGCCGCTCGACCAAGGGGCGCTGGCGCCGCGCAAGGCGCCGGGCGCAAGTCCCGGACGAGCGCTGACCTGATCCCGCGGAGTTCGTCGCCATGGAGAAACTTCGGCTGCGCACCGTGCTTGGCAATCACCCGCACATCCAAGCGGTGAAGAGCGGTGAGCTGCGCTCGGACCTGTTTGATCTCGACTTCACCGAATTCACGCCGACCAACGCCGCGTTCAAGCCGATGGTGCGCGAGCAGGCGTTCGACATCTGCGAAATGGCCATTGTGACCTATCTGATGGCGCGCGCGCATGGCAAGCCGCTGGTGTTGCTGCCGGCCGCGATGGTCGGCCGCTTCCAGCATGGTCACGCGCTCTATCGCAGGGATCGCGGCACGCTGGTACCCGCCGATCTCGCAGGCAAGCGGGTCGGCATACGCTCGTTCACGACCACGACGGGGGCATGGATGCGCGGCATCCTTGCCAACGACCATGGCGTGAACCTCGACAGCATCAACTGGATCACCTTCGAGGATCCACATGTCGCCGAATATACCGACAGCACCGAACGTGCGCCGAAGGGCAAGACCATCATCCAGATGCTCAAGGACGGCGAACTCGATGCCGTGCTGGGCGAGACCTCGAGCGATCCGGCGCTCAAGCCGTTGTTCGCCGATCCGGCCGCAGAGGCGGCGCGGTGGTACGCGCGGCATGGCGTCGTGCCGGTCAATCATCTGTTGGTGGTGACGGAGCAGCTTGCGACATCGCGGCCGGACGTGGTGCGCAGCCTCTACGATCTCCTGAAGCGCAGCAAGGCAGGAGCTGGTCCGCCGGGCGTGCCGGACCCGGTGCCGTTCGGCGTCGAGGCGAATCGCAAGCCGCTCGAACTGATGATCGACTATTGCGTGGAGCAGGCGTTGATCCCCCGGCGCGTCACGGTGGACGAGTTGTTCGACGACACAACACGGGCCTTGAACTGATGACAATCTCCGGCGATCCGCGGCAATGGCAGGTCGGCATGCTCGGCTATGGCGAGGTCGGCCGCATCCTGGCCGAAGATCTGCGCCAGCGGGGCGTGAAGGTTGTTGCCTACGATATCAAGCTCGACCGCGAGCAGGATGCCCCGCTGCGCACACACGCGGCGGAGATCGGCGTCGAGCTCGCGCAATCCCATGCCGATCTCGCGGCGCGGGGTGATTTCATCATCTCGGCGGTGACGGCGAGCCAGGCGGTGCCGGTGGCCGAGGCCTGCGCGCCCGCGATCCGGAAAGGCGCCTGGTTTCTCGATTTCAACTCGGCGTCGCCCGGCGCCAAGCGGCGCGCAGCGGCCCATATCGATGGCGCCGGTGGCCGCTACGTCGAGGGCGCGGTGATGACGTCGCTGCCGCCGTACCGGATCAAGGTGCCGCTGCTGCTCGGCGGCCTCGGCGCGCGGGAACTGGCGCCGCTGCTGGTCGCGCTTGGCTTCGTGGCGAAGGTCGCGAGTGACGAGCTTGGCGTGTCCTCGGCGGTCAAGATGTGCCGCAGCATCATGATCAAGGGCCTGGAGGCCATGGTGATCGAGAGCTTCACCACGGCACGCGCCTATGGCGTCGAGGATGCGGTGGTCGCCTCGCTCAAGGAGACCTTTCCGGGCATCGATTGGGAGAAGCAGGGCGCCTATGTCTTCCAGCGGGTGATCGAGCACGGCCGCCGGCGTGCCGAGGAGGTGCGCGAGGTGGCGGAGACCGTGCGCGAGGCCGGGCTGACGCCATGGTCCGCGTCTGCCACCGCCGAGCGGCAGGGCTGGATCGCCGATCTTGCCGACGAGGGCGTGTTCGGACCCAGGGGAACGCCGGACTTCGCCCGCAGCGCCGACTGGCGTACCGAGGCCGACCGGATTCTCGCACGCATCAAGTCCTGAGCTCTCGCGGGGAGAATCCGCCGCGTTCCCTGCCGCCGCGCAATGCGCTATTGCTCCGTGAACGGTTTGTTCTGGAGGCACTCCCATGAAGAATTCCGGCAAGGTCGTCGCCATCACCGGCGCGGCGCGCGGCATCGGCAAGGCCTGCGCGGCGCGCTTCCTGTCCGATGGCGCCAGGGTCGTCATCTCGGATGTCGACGCTGTTGGGCTCGTCCACACCGCCCAGGAACTCGGACATATCGATCAGTTGCGGGCCGTCGAAGCCGACGTCAGCAAGCGCGCGGATGTCGATCGCATCGTCGCGACCGCGGTGAAGGAATTCGGCCGGCTCGACGTCATGGTCAACAATGCCGGCGTCGCGCGCAACCGCGACTTGCTCGACATCAGCGAGGCCGAGTTCGACGACGTCATGGGGATCAACCTCAAGGGCGCATTCTTCGGCGTCCAGGCCGCGGCGCGCCAGATGATCGCGCAGGGCGGCGGCGGCGTCATCGTCAACATGTCTTCGGTCAACGCGCTGCTCGCGATCCCCTCGCTTGCGACCTACGCGATGTCCAAGGGCGCGATGAAGCAGCTCACCTCGGTGGCCGCCGTGGCGCTGGCGCCGCACGGCATTCGCGTCGTGGCGGTCGGCCCCGGCACGATCCTGACCGAGATGGTGGCGACGGCGATCTTCTCGTCGGAGGACGCGCGACGCAGCGTGCTGTCGCGCACCCCGGCCGGCCGCTGCGGCGAGCCGAGCGAGGTCGCCTCCGTCGTGGCATTCCTCGCCAGCGACGATGCCTCCTACATCACCGGCCAGACCATCTATCCGGACGGCGGGCGGTTGATCCTCAACTACACGGTGCCGGTCAACGAGAAGAAGTAGTGGGCAGGTTCAATCGCGAGCACACTGCCAAAATATCGAAAACAACCCCATGCAAAGTAGCCGGCGGCTGCCGGCGTTCGTCACGGCAACTTGACATGTCGGGCAAATCGGCGGTACTATTCTATTATACAGAAAACCGTGCAATAGCCATCCGGTGTCATCGCCCCGCGCATGCGGGTGATCCAGTATTCCAGAGGCGGTCGTGCTTGAGCCGAGGGGCCGCGCCGTACTGGATCGCCCGGTCGAGCGGGCGATGACAGGTGAGGATGAGGACGCCGCTACCGGCCCTTGAACTGCGGCTTGCGCTTTTCCATGAAGGCGCTGCGGCCTTCGCGGAAATCCGCGCTGTCCATGCATTCGATGCCGATCTGCTTGATCGCGGCCGTGTCGCGATCGGCGGGATCCTTCAGCACCTGCGCGATGGTGATCTTGGCGGCCTTGATCGCCAGCGGTGCATTGCCCGAAATGGTGCGCGCGATCTCCATGGTCGCGTCCCAGAGCTCGGCATCCGGTAGCACGCGATCGACGAGGCCAATCCGCAGCGCTTCGGCGGAGTCGACCCGCATGCCCGTATACATGATCAGCCGCGCCCAGGACGGGCCGATCAGCGACACCAGATGGCGCAAGCCCTCATAGCCATAGGCGATGCCGAGCTTGGCGGCGGGAATGCCGAACTGGCCGCTGGCGCCGGAGATGCGGATATCGGTCAGCATCGCGACCTGCATGCCGCCGCCAAGACAGAAGCCGCGGATGCAGGCGATGGTCGGCTTTGGGTAATCGGCGAGCAAGGCGCGCTGAGCGGCGCTGCGCCGTGAATATTCCTCGGAGGCCTCGGCATTGTGCCTGACCTGCTCGAACTGGCTGATATCGGCGCCCGACACGAAGGCCTTGTCGCCGGCGCCGACCAGGATCACGACACGGACGGCCGGATCATCGCGCAAGGCGGTCAGCGCTTCGCCGAGCCCCTCCCACATCTCCAGCGACATCGCATTGCGCTTGTCGGGATTGTTGAAGGTGATGACGCCGACGCCATCGACCACGCTTTGCAGGATCTTGCCGTCGGCAAGCGATTTATCTGAGATGTTTGGCATATGAGGGTCCGGTCTGATTTTCGGCCAATGCTAGCTTTCGGCCAACGCTAGCTTTCGGCCAAGGCTAGCTTTCGGCCAAGGCTAGCACCCGGTTGCGAGCCGAGGCAGGCGGTCCAGGGCACGGCGCGATTGCATTGGAGTGCAGCAACTCTCCCGGTAGTTGTACGGCTCGCAAAATAAACTGACGCGAAAGGGTTGCACCATAGAGTGCGCCGCCCGCGCCCCGTCCCGGTTTAACTTTTTCCTAGTTTTTCGACGGTACGACTGTATGCACCTGCGCGCCAGCACCATCCCGCGGCGCGCTGGGACGCATACCGCAGCCTTCCCGCTGCTATCGCGTCGGTAGCGGATGTCCCACCACCAGACCGACCGGGGATGTCGGTCAATCCCGACCTCCGTGCACTCACATCGCCTCGGGCGAGGTCCAGTCGTGTCTGTCGAAAAGTTTCTCAAGCAACGCGCTGTCAGGATCATGGTCAACGGCAGCTACACGCTGCCGAACTGGTACGACGCGCAGGGCAGGCTGCGCACCTTCGCCTGCCGCACCACGCGCGTCTCGCCGTTTCGCATGATCGTGGACGTGCCGGTCGTCGGCAAGGTCGGCGACCGGCTGACCTCGTATTTCGAGGAGTTCGGCAAGTTCGAGGGCTGCATCACCGACACGATGAGCGGCAGCTTCCTGCTCGAGCTCGAGATGACGCATGCGATGCGCGAGAAGTTCGCCGACAAGCTGACCTGGATCGAGAAGAAGCAAAAGGATCCGAGCCTCCGCGAGACGCGTAACAACCCGCGCTTCGTCCCCGTCGCGCCGCATGCCATGCTGACGCTGGCGGACGGCACCATGCAGAGCTGCTTCATCATCGACATGTCGCTGTCGGGCGCGGCGGTGTCCTCCGAGGCGCAGCCGCCGATCGGCATGCCGCTGGCGATCGGTGCCTGCGTTGGGCGCGTCGTCCGGCATCTGCCGAACGGATTTGCCATCAAATTCGTCGAGACCTACAAGCAGAGCGAGCTGGCTCGCTTGATCGCGCGCAAGTCAAGGGAATTGCAGGTGGTGTCCGCCGACGCGGAGCCGGTTGCCTGAGGGCCGGACTCCGCCGGCTTTGCTACGACAGCTGTTCCGGATCTTCGGCTGCGCGCACGCGCGCGATGCTGTCTTCGGTCGCTGCCGTACCGGCCGACGCGATCGCGATCTCGCGCGCCCGGTTGGTGCATTCGGCCCACAGCAGGAAGAACACCAGCGGCGGCCGCTCGCGCGCCTCCAGCAGCTGCCGGCACCGCTCCGCGGCGCCGTCGATCGCCCACCACTGTCGGGCGACGACCATGACCCTGCGGAAACTTCGCAGCGTGCCGGAGAACTTTTGCGGATCGGCACTCACGATGGCGCCGCAATGGTTCAGCCAGTTCAGCGCAGCGTAGATCGCAATCCCGTAATCCTCGATCGCGGTTCCCGTGAAGTCGACGACGGTGTTGTCGTGCGCGCGCTGGCGCAGGAAAGCGTCGATCATCTCCGCCTGGCGGGACGGATCGACCAGCAGCGAGGTGTCCTGCCGCGGCAGCATCGGCACATAGCGCATCGCTTCGAGCCGCGTGTGCTCCCAGATCGCTCTGATATCGCCGAGCAGGTCGCCGGGCTTGCGCTTGCAGGCCGGATAGACCAGCACGCCGTTGTCGGCGAGATCGAGATAGCGCGGCACCACCTTGTCGAGCGCGGCGAGAAACGCCAATGGATCGGTGAGGCCGCGCAAGTCGCTGGCGGCGTCCTCCGCTTGTGCAGGCTTGTTGACGCGTGTCCAGCCGAAATTGGCCATCCCGGGCGCCCCGTTCTCAACCTGTCGGTCAGGTTAGATGGAAAATGCGGCGGTGCAAATGCGGCAATTGCGGTTGCGCGGCCACGCTTGTCTGCTGCCGCCGGTTGACGTGGGAAGCCGTCGCGCCTAGCTCATGGTTAATCGTGCGCCACGCAGGTTTGCTGCCGCCTTCGGGATCTACCGCCATGACTGCTTCTGACCGCCAATCGCATTGGCAGACCGTCTATCTGACCAAGGGCGAGCAGCAGGTGAGCTGGTCGCAGGCCGATCCGCAGCCATCGCTGCGCCTGATCGAATCCGTCGCGCCGGGCCGCGACGCGTCGATCATCGACGTCGGCGGCGGGGCCTCGCGCCTCGTCGATGCGCTGCTGGCGAGCGGCTTCCACGATCTGACCGTGCTCGATGTCTCCGAAGCCGCGCTGGCGAGCGCGCGGGAGCGGATCGGCGCTGCAGGCGAAGCGGTGCGCTGGGTCGCCGATGATGCGACGGTCTGGCAGCCGCAGCAGGCCTTCGACGTCTGGCACGATCGGGCGGCGTTTCACTTTCTCGTCGAGGAGAGCGATCGCGCGGCCTATCTCGACCGGCTGCATCGCGGCGTCAGGGCAGGCGGCCACGCCGTGATCGGCACCTTCGCGCTGGACGGCCCGGAAAAATGCAGCGGCCTGCCGGTGCAGCGTTATGATTCCGCAACGCTCAGCCGGACCATCGGTCCGGCATTCGAGTTGATCGCGCACGAGGCGCACCGGCACGTCACGCCGTGGGGCGCGACGCAGTCGTTCCAGTTCAGCGTGCTGCGGCGCAAATGACCGGCTGCAGAGGGAGTGGTGAGATGATCGACGCGCCACGGACGATCGGCGAGATCGCGAGCTACCACGCCCATGTCTATTACGACCCCGCGGCCAGCCGGGGCGAGGCGGAACGGCTGCGCAACTGGATCAGCGACCGCTTCCTGGTCACCCTCGGGCGCTGGCACGACGTCAAGGTCGGCCCGCACGATCAGGCGATGTACCAGGTGGCGTTCGCGGCCGAGCTGTTTCCGACCCTGGTGCCATGGCTGATGCTGAATCATGGCAGCCTGAGCATCCTGGTCCATCCCAACACGACGAACCCGCGCCGCGATCATCGCGACGATCCGCTCTGGATCGGCGCGCCGCTTGCCGTCCATGCCGACAGGCTGCCCGAAGAGGCCGAGATGGAGCAGGCGCCGGCGCCGAACACGTCGCCGACATTGCGTCCCTGAGCCTCGCCGGCCGAATTGCCGGGATGAATAAAGTTTGACGCAATTATGCCATGGCCAAGTCGTTTCAAACTCGTCGCGTTTTGCAACGTGAGGTTAAGTCGCCATTTCTAGGCTTGCCCGGCAAATTTCAGGGTCGGGCGCATTGGGCATGTTCTTTTCGTTTCGAAGCCGGTCGCTGTGGCGGGTGGTGGGGCCTCTGCTGGCGATCGTGTTGCTGCTCGCCGGCCTGTCGGCCGGCAGCCTGCAGGTGATGTCCGCGGTGCGGGCTTATGTGGCAGGCGAGAGCCTCTGGTCCAAGGGCCAGAAGGACGCCATTCACTACCTTCAGATCTATGTCAGCACCGGCGCGCCGCTCTATCTGCAGAAGTTCGACGCCGCGATCGCGGTGCCGCTGGCCGATCGCACCGCGCGCCTCGCGCTCGAAGCGCCGGGCAACAGTGACGCCATGGCCCGGGACGGATTCGCCCGGGCCGGCAATCATGATGACGACATCGGCGGCCTGATCTGGCTGTTCAAATATTTCCGCAAGATGCACCACGTCGCCGGCGCGGTGGCGGCATGGCGCAACTCGGATGCGTTGCTCGATCAGCTGATCGAGATCAGGAACGAGGCCGCGAACGACGTCGCTCTGCATGATCCCTCGGCTGCGACCATCAGGCACTGGGCCGAGCGGATCGGCGCGGTCGACGCCGCGCTGAGCACGCTCGCCGTCGATTTCTCCGATCATCTGGGGAAGGCGTCGCGCCAGGTTTCCGCGCTGCTGCTGCTGGCCAACCTCGTGATCGCGGCCTGCCTTGCCGGCATCGTGCTGTTCCACACGAGGCGGATGCTGTGGCGGCGCTGGCTTGCGGAGACTGCGCTCGCCGTCGAGAAGGAGCGCGCCCAGCTCACGCTGGCCTCGATCGGCGACGCTGTCATCGTGACCACGCAGGACGATCGCGTCGATTACATGAACGCCGCTGCGCAACGGCTGATCACGTCGGGTCAGGACGTGTCCGGCTGGCAGCTTTCGTCGCTGTTCAGCATCGCCGAGCAGCCGGTGCGGGGATCGTTCCAGAGCGCAGATGTCGATGCTGAAAGCCGGCCGCCGCAGCGGCTGCTGGTGCGGCCGGATCATTCCAGCGTGCCGGTCTCGGTGGTCGAGACCCCGATCGTGCATGCCGGCGAACCGGCGGGCCGGGTCATGATCATTCACGACATGACCGCCGAGCGGCGGTTGGTCGAGGAATTGGCATGGGCCGCCTCTCATGACGCGCTCACCGGCCTTGCGAACCGGCGGCAATTCGAGTTCGAACTGCACAAGGCGATGTCGGGCTCGCCAGCCATGGACGCCGATCTGATGCTGATCGACCTCGACCAGTTCAAGATCGTCAACGACACCTGCGGCCACATGGCGGGCGACCGGCTGCTGAAGCAGGTGGCGAGGCTGCTCGCTGCCGAGGTCGGCGACAGCGGGCTGGTGGCGCGTCTCGGCGGCGACGAGTTCGGCATTCTCCTGCACGACGATGCCTCCGCCGCGCACGACGTCGCCGCGGACGTCGCGGAGCGGATCAGGGCGGTGATCGAGCAATCGAGTTTCGTCCATGAGAGCTCGAGCTTCCGGACCAGCGCGAGCATTGGCCTCGTTGCATTGGCCGACAGCGCCGGCGTGCAGGACGCGCTGCGGCTCGCCGACGTCGCCTGTTTCCTCGCCAAGGACAAGGGACGCAACCGCGTCCAGGAGCACCGTCCGTCCGATACCGGCATGGCGGTGCGTGTCGCCGAGATGAGCTGGGTCAATCGCATCCGCAAGGGATTGGACGAGGGGCGCTTCTGCCTTTACGAGCAGGAGATTCGCCCGCTGAACGGTGCGCTGAAGGGCAACGACCGGCGCGAGCTGCTGCTGCGTCTGCGCGACGAGAGCGGTGCCCTGGTGCCGCCGGGCAGCTTCCTGCCAGCGGCAGAACGCTACGGGCTGATGCCGCTGATCGACCGCTGGGTGGTCCGCCGCGCCTTCGAGATCATCGCCGAGCGCAAGCATCACCCGCGCAAGGTTGCGAGCTACGCCATCAACCTTTCAGGCGCCACCATCGGCGACAGCGACTTCGTCGACTTCGTGGCCGGGCTGTTCGCGCAGCATGATTTTTCGCCGGCACTGGTGTGTTTCGAGATCACCGAGACGAGCGCAATCTCCAATCTCGACGAGGCGCAGAAATTCATCGCGCGGCTGCGCGAAATCGGCTGCAGCTTCTCGCTCGACGATTTTGGCACCGGCATGTCATCAATCGCCTATCTGAAGCACTTGCCGGTCGATATCATCAAGATCGACGGTTCGTTCGTGAAGGAGATCCTGAACAGCAAGGTCGATCGTGCGATGGTCGAGATGATCACCAAGACCGCGAAGATCATGCACAAGCAGGTGGTCGCGGAATTCGTCGAGAGCCTCGCGATCCTGGACGAGCTGCGCCAGATCGGGGTCGACTACGCCCAGGGCTACGCGATCGGGAAGCCGGTCCCGGTCCTTACCCTCTGGGAAGAAAAGATCGCTTGAGTCGCCAAAATTGTCCCGAATCGAGACTTTTTCGGCCGTTTCAGCCCGCCCGGAGCTGATTCCCTGGCACTTTCCATCCGAAAAACGTTTAAAAATCCTGTCGTTGCCCGCTTCGTCTCGATTATGCCTTACTCTAATTCCCTGATATGATGAGTGATCGGTGAATCCCGCGTGGGTCGGGTAACAGGCCCCAGAGCACCGAACTTGGGGACGGATGGGTCAACGTACGACGAAAGCTGCCGCGCGTAAGTCGAAGCGCGGCATGTCTCTGGTGGGCAGCACGGCGTTTGCCGTGAGCGCGCTCGTCCTGTCGTCTGGCCTTGCCGCCTGGATGGTCGGCATCGACCCTACCGCATGGCTGCATGGACCGGCGCTCGCCAATACCGCCGCCTCGCTGAATTTCGACGATCGCTTCGGCTCTCGCTCCACGATCAATTCGGCCTCGCTCTATTATCCGCTGCGTCGCGGATTCCGTTCGAGCCGCGGCGATTTCAATTCCGAGTTCGGTCAGATCGAGGACGCGCTGGCCGGCCAGCTGCGTGACACGCAGACCGAACTGCCGGTCAGCCAGCCGGCGACGGCGTCCGTCGCCGCGACGACCACGACATCCACAGTGCCGATGCCGCGGTCGCGGCCTGCCGAGGCCAATCTGCTAGCGCGGAACGATCAGCCGGTACTGCCGCCACAGGCGCCGGTGCAGCGGGCCGACAACCGGACATTCCTGCAGAAGATCGCGGACATGATGCCGGGCAAGCTGCAACTGGCTTCGCTCGATCCCAGCGACGGATTGTCCGGACCGAGCCCCGATCTCGGCGCGCTCGGCTATGACAGCGCCACGGCGGTCTACGACATCACAGGCCGCATCGTGTACATGCCCGACGGCACCAAGTTCGAAGCGCATTCAGGCCTCGGCAATCTGCTCGACGATCCGTCGCATGTGACCGCCCGCAACGCCGGTGCGACGCCGCCCGGCGTCTATGAGATGAAGCCCCGCGAGAAGCTGTTCCACGGAGTGCCCGCGCTGCGCATGACCCCGGTCGATGGCAGCGACACATTCGGGCGTGTCGGCCTGCTCGTGCACAGCTACATGCTCGGGCCGAACGGCGACTCGAACGGCTGCATCTCGGTCAAGCATTACGACAAATTCCTGCAGGCCTATCGCAGCGGCACGATCAAGCGCATCGCCGTCGTGGTCAGCATCAAGGACGTCAAGTCGGCCTCGACCCGCGCGGCGTCGAACTCGTAGGCCGTGCACCGGCATGGCCGGTTCAGCGAACTCGTCAATCCTCAGTGAGTCTCCTCTCCTCCGGCGCGAAAGCGCCGGGCAATGCGCCATAGGCGCGGCAGAAGCGCGGGCAAAACTCCCATGGGTGCCGCGAACGATGTATACGTAAATATCCGATGGAGGTACTATACTACTTCAATTTGCCACGCTATAGGGATTTATGTATACATAGGGTATCCGAACGGATCCCAACACGGTGACCGATGCCAAAATCCTTTCCAATGAACGCGTGGTACGCGGCCGGCTGGGACGCCGAGATCAAGCACGCGCTGTTGCCGCGGACGATCTGCGGCAGGCATGTCGTATTGTACCGGAAGGGCGACGGCGAGGTCGTGGCACTCGAGGATGCCTGCTGGCATCGCCTCGTGCCGCTCTCCAAGGGCCGGCTCGACGGCGATACCGTGGTCTGCGGCTATCACGGCCTGAAATACAATGCGCAGGGCCGCTGCACCTTCATGCCCTCGCAGGAGACGATCAATCCGTCGGCTTGCGTCCGCGCCTATCCCGTCGTCGAGCGCCATCGCTTCATCTGGCTCTGGATGGGCGATCCCGCGCTCGCCGATCCCGCGCTGGTGCCCGACATGCACTGGAACCACGATCCGGCCTGGGCCGGTGACGGCAAGACCATTCACGTCAAATGCGACTATCGCCTCGTCGTCGACAATCTCATGGACCTCACGCACGAGACCTTCGTGCATGGTTCGAGCATCGGCAATGATGCGGTCGCCGAAGCGCCGTTCGACGTCACCCATGGCGAGAAGACCGTGACCGTGACGCGCTGGATGAAGGGCATCGAGGCGCCGCCGTTCTGGGCCAAGCAGTTGCAGAAGCCGGGCCCTGTCGATCGATGGCAGATCATCCGCTTCGAGGCGCCGTGCACCGTCAACATCGACGTCGGCGTTGCGCCGGCCGGGTCGGGTGCGCCCGAAGGCGATCGATCGCAGGGCGTCAACGGCTATGTGCTCAACACCATCACGCCGGAGACCGAGAAGACCTGCCATTACTTCTGGGCCTTCGTTCGCAATCACCGCATCACCGAGCAGCGCCTGACCACGGAAATCCGCGACGGCGTCGCCGGCATCTTCCACGAGGACGAGATCATCCTGGAAGCGCAGCAGCGCGCGATGGATGAGAATCCGGACCGCGTGTTCTACAATCTCAACATCGATGCCGGCGCGATGTGGGCACGGCGCGTCATCGACCGCATGGTGGCGAGCGAAAATGCGCCGCAGCAGCTGCAGGCTGCCGAGTAGGCGAGGAGCAAGCCATGGCGGAACGCGAGACCGATCGCGCCGTGTCGCAGACCGTGCGGGCACAGCTCGCGCTGCGCGACCTCGTTCTCTCGGGCGGGCTGCGGGCGGGCGAGCGCATCTCGGAGCTGCAGGCGGTGGAGTTCACCGGGGTGTCGCGTACGCCGGTGCGGATGGCGCTGGTCCGGCTGGAGGAGGAAGGCCTTCTGGAGGCGATCCCTTCCGGCGGCTTCATGGTCAAGGCATTTTCCGAGCGCGACATCCTCGATTCGATCGAGCTGCGCGGCACGCTGGAAGGGCTGGCCGCGCGCTTTGCCGCCGAGCGCGGCGTCTCGTCGCGCGATCTCGAGCCGCTGAAAGAATGTCTCAATGAGATCGACGGGCTGGTGCGCCGGGATCCGATCTCCGTCGAAGCCTTCTCGTCCTATGTCGCGCTCAACGCACGCTTCCATGCGCTGCTCACCGAGCTGTCACGCAGCCCGCCGCTGATCCGGCAGATCGACCGCGCCTCGGCGCTGCCGTTCGCCTCGCCGAGCGCCTTCGTGATGGCGCAGTCGGCCTTGCCCGAGGCGCGCCAGATCCTGCTGATCGCGCAGGACCATCATCGCGTCGTCGTCGACGCCATCGAGAACCGCGAGGGCGCGCGCGCCGAGGCGATCATGCGCGAGCATGCCCGGCTTGCGGCACGCAATCTGCGGTTGGCGCTGCGCAACCGCACCCATCTCGATCTGCTGCCGGCGCTGGCGCTGATCAATTCGACGGCTGGCTGAGCGGAGTGCGTCATGCGATTCATTCAAACCTGGACGTCCGCCACGCTGCTGGCGACGCGCGACCTTACACCCGGCATCCGCGAATTCCTGCTGCGGCCCGACAATTTCACGGGTGCGCCTTATCCCGTCGGCAGCCATATCGATGTCGGCGTCACCATCGAAGGCCGCCCGTCCATCCGATCCTATTCGTTGGTCGGCGAAGCCGATCCGCAGGGCTACCGGATCGCGGTGCGGCGCGCGCCGGATTCCCGCGGCGGCTCGCGCTATATGTGGTCGCTCGCGCCGGGGGCGCGGCTCAACATCACGCTGCCGACCTCGCTGGTTCAACTCGACTGGACGCGGCGGCAGTTCTGCCTGATCGCGGGCGGCATCGGCATCACGCCGATCGTCGGTGCGGCACAGGCGCTGGCCCGCCGCGACGCCGGCGTGACGCTGCATTATGCCGTGCGCACGCGCCGCGATGCGGCCTACCTCGATATGCTTGAGCATCTGCTTGGCGACCGCCTCATCGTCCATGCCGGCGACGAGGGTAAGCGGCTCGACCTCGACAGTGTCTTCGCAGGCTTACCGCAGGATACCATGACATTGTTCTGCGGCCCGATGCGGATGCTGGATGCGGCGCGGCGCGCCTGGGAAGCGTCAGGTCGCCCGATGCCCGACCTGCGCTACGAGACCTTTGGATCGAGCGGGCTGCTGCCGACCGAGGCGTTCCGCGTGCGGCTCAGGGGCCAAGGGACCGAGCTGGGGACCGAGTTCGTGATTCCGCGCGATCGATCGATGCTGGATGTGCTCAACGAAGCCGGCCATGAGGTGATGAGCGACTGCCGGCGCGGCGAATGCGGCGTCTGCGCGCTCGACGTGATCGACGTCGACGGCGAAATCGACCATCGCGACGTCTTCTTCAGCGATCATCAGAAGCAGGAGAGCCGCAAGATTTGCGCATGCGTCTCGCGTGCCCGCGGCACCATCACGGTGGACACCTTGCATCGGGTCGACGCGCTCTGACGCGCCCGGCAGCCGCGCGGACGTTCAATCAGGGTTACGCCGCGTGTACCGAGAGCTGCGGATTGTGATCGAGCAGCGCGGAAATCTCGCTGCCCGACATCGGCCGGCCGATCAAATAGCCCTGGACCTCATCGCAGCTGGTCTGGCGCAGATATTCGAGCTGATCCGCGGTCTCGACGCCTTCGGCCACGACCCCGATCTGCAGGTCCTGCGCGAGGCCGATCACCGACTTGACGATCGCGGCGCAATCCGGCTGGGTCAGCATGTCCCGGATGAAGGATTGATCGATCTTGATACGGCTGAATGGCAGCTTGCGCAGATAGGTCAGCGAGGAGAAGCCGGTGCCGAAATCGTCGAGCGCGACCGTCAGGCCGAGCTCGAGCAGCGCGTTGAGGATCGCGGGGGCCGATCCGTATTTCGAGATCAGCATCGACTCGGTGATTTCGATCTCGAGCCTGTTGGGCGCGACGTTCGCCTCGCCGAGCGCCTCGACGATCGTCTGCAGGATGCCAACGTTCTGGAACTGGACCGCGGAGAAATTGACGGCGATCCTGATGTCGTCCGGCCAGCGCGACAGCATCGCGCAGGCACGGCGGATCACCCACTCACCGAGCTGGTGGATCAGTCCGCTCTCCTCGGCGATCGGGATGAAGACGGTCGGCGGGATCAGGCCACGCGTCGGATGCTGCCAGCGCAACAGCGCCTCGAAGCCGGTGACGCGGCCTTTGCGGATGTCGAGGAACGGCTGGTAGACGAGAAACAGCTGGTCCGCCTCGATGGCCTGTTCCAGATCTTGCTGCAGGGCGCGGCGGTCGCGCGCCGACCTGTCGTCGCTGGCCTCGAAAAAGCTGATCGTGCCGGGGCCGGATTTCTTCGCCCGATAGAGCGCGATGTCGACATGCTTGAGTAGATCATGGGAGAGGCTGCCGTCCCTGGGCGCGAGCACGATGCCGATGCTGATCGCGCTGGTGATCTCGAACCCGTCGATCGGGAACGGATCGGCGAAGGCCGCGACGAACCGTTCGGCGATCGCGAGCGCATCCTCGGGCCTCGTCAAATTGGACATGATCAGCGCGAACTCGTCGCCGCCGATTCGGGCCACATGCTCGGCCGCGCGCGTGCAGCGCTGCAGCCGGGCCGCGACCTGCACCAGGCACTCGTCGCCTGCCGGATGGCCGAACCTGTCGTTGATCTCCTTGAAGCGGTCGAGATCGAGCAGCAGCACGGCGAATTCCTCGCCGGAGCGCGCCAGCCGGCTCAGCGCGCCGTTGAGCGCCTCATTGAAGGCGATGCGGTTCGGCAGATGCGTCAGCGGATCCTGCCGCACCGTTCGTTCGGCCTCGTGCTGGGCGATGATGCGCCGCCTGAACTCGAATGCGTTGACGAAGACGCCGCGCAGCAGGACCGAGCCGTAGACCACGACGAGGACGGCCATCAGGAGATAGATGAGGTCGCCGTCCCTGCCGAGGCAGATCGCCGTGCCGGCGAAGATCGGCGCGGTGAAAGCAATCGCGGCGATCGGGACGGTGGAGAAAGCGAAGGCGCCGCCGGCCAGCATTCCGGCGCACAGGCAGGTGATCACCAACTGCGCACCGCTCGATGCGTTCGCGAAGAAGGCGACCGGAACGACGCCCCAGGCCGCCCCGAGCGCCAACGCATTGCGCACCAGCCGGTACATGGTTCGGCGCGAGACGAATTGTGGCTTGGCGATGCGGCGCGACGCGCGCGCCTGCAGGCCGAAGAACAGCGCCGCGCTGCTCACGGCGGCCGCCCACACCAGCGCAAAGGCCCAGTCCGGCGATCGCCAAAGTGCAACCGCGAGCACCAGCGCGTTGCAGGCGTTGGCCAGCATGATGCCAAAGGAGTATCCGAGCACGAGCGAAACCTGCTCGGCGCGGACGTGGCCCGCAAGCGCTTCATCCGTCGGTGGCGCACCGAAGGCCGCAAGGTCACCCGCGAACAAGGTCGCGAAATATGATCTGAGATTGGTACGCATCTCACTACGTTGCTTGCGCGGTTTGGCGATGGCGCAGTGGCGAAGAATTCTCTGCAAACCTTTGACAAACTATGAACTATTGGAACGAACCGTGCCACGGCGGGCGCGCCTTTCGGTTCCACCGGCGGGCATTGCTAACAAATCGATACAAATGCGTGACGCGACGTCACGGACCGGCAAAAGGTTGCCCAACGCCACGCTGCTTGATCCTCCGCCGGTTTTTCGCAATGACTTGAGTTCCCGCGAACCGGCAAAACCAGCAAAACCAGAAGGTGCGCATGAGCCTCCCGACCACGAACCACGATCCCGGGTTTCGTATCACGCGGGCCAGCCATGTCGTCCTGACCGTCCGCGATCTCGCGGCGAGCCGGCAATTCTACGAAAAGGTGATCGGGCTGATCCTGACCGCGGAGGAGGGCGACGCGCTCTACTTCCGCGGCGTCGAGGAGGCCTGTCATCACAGCCTTGTGTTGCGCAAGGGCGAGGGCGCCGTCTGCGCGCGGCTCGGCCTGCGGGTGTTTCAAGACGAGGACCTCGACCGGCTCAAGGCCTTCTTCGAGGCACATGGATGCCGGGCCGCCTGGGCCGAGGCGCCGCATCAGGGCCGCACCCTGCATGCAGCCGATCCGGCCGGCACGCCGCTTGAGTTCTGCGCGACCATGCCGGTGGTGCCGCGCATGATCACCCAATTCACCCGCCATGCCGGCGGCTCGGCGCTGCGGCTCGATCATTATCAGGTGCTGACGCCGGAGGTGCGCAAGGTGTGCGAGTTCTACACGGCGGCAGGCTTTCGGCTCAGCGAATACATCGCGCCCGCTGATACCTTCGATCTGCGCGGCGTGTTCCTGCAGCGCAAGGGCAATCCGCACGACATCGTGTTCTTCAACGGCGCGGGACCGCGGCTGCATCATTTCGCCTTCCTCGCGCCCGAGGTTCATCATTTGCTGAACGCCTGCGATCTCGCCGGCGAGCTCGGCTATGGCGCGGCGGTCGAACGCGGTCCGGGGCGGCATGGGCCGGGACACGCAATGTATGTCTACATGCGCGATCCCGACGGACACCGCGTCGAGCTGTTCAACACGCACTACCAGATCATGGACATCGAGAACGAGCCGATCAGCTGGGATCCGTCCGACCACAAAATCTCGTTTCCCTGGGGTCTGCCGGCACGGCAGGCCTGGTTCGAGGAGGCGACGCCGTTCGAAGGTGTCGCGATCCGCGAGCCGCAGGTGAAGCCGAAGCCGCTGACGCTCGAGAGCTACCTCGCGAGGTAGCATGTCGTTGTCCGTCGCGAACCCCGAGCATAATCCCATCCATGACGTGGCAATCGTCGGCCTCGGGCCGGTCGGTGCCATCTTCGCCAACCTGCTCGCGAAAGCCGGCTTGAGGGTCGCCATCGTCGAGCGTGTTGCCGACATCTACGACAAGCCGCGTGCGATCACGCTCGATCACGAGGCGCTGCGCGTGCTGCAGGCGATCGGGCTCGGCGATTTCATGGAGCAGGCGATCGCTCCGCACAACGGCTCGCACTATCTCGGCGTCGACGGCGAGATCATCAAGATCTTCGACCCGATGCCGCCGCCGTTCCCGCTCGGCTGGATTCCGAACGTGACCTTCGTGCAGCCGGACGTCGAGCGGGCGCTGCGTGACAAGCTCGCCGAATACCCTCATGTCGACGTTTTCCTTGCGGCCACCGGCGTGGCGTTGCGGCAGGACGACGGCGCGGTGACACTGACCGCGCGGCGCGAACCAGGTGAGGAGTTCTTGATCCGCGCGCGCTATCTGGTCGGCTGCGACGGCGCCAACAGCTTTGTGCGCAAGCAGGTCGGCGTCGACCTGGACGACCTCGCCTTCGACGAGTGGTGGATGGTTGTGGACGCGCTGACCAGCGATCCCGCCAAGCGGCCGGCCAAGCGGCCGGCCAAGAGTTTTCAGTATTGCTGGCCGTCGCGTCCCGGCACCTTCATACCGGATCCGCGCAACCTGCGGCGCTGGGAGATCAAGCTGCTGCCGGGCGAGGATCCCGAGGCGGCCGGCGCGCCCGACAACGTGGTGAAGCTGCTCAAAGGCTTCACCGACATTTCCGACCTCACGATCTGGCGCTCGGCGGTCTATCGCTTCCACGCGCTGCTCGGGCAGCGCTGGCGCGATCGCCGCGTGCTCCTGATGGGCGATGCCGTGCACCAGACGCCGCCGTTCCTTGGGCAGGGTCTGTGCGCCGGCATCCGCGATGCCGTGAATCTGGCCTGGAAGCTCCGCATGGTGCTGCGCGGCGACGCCGACCAGGCGCTGCTCGACAGCTACGAGATCGAGCGCAAGCCGCACGTCCGCGCCGTCGTCGCCAGCGCCAAGGAGTTCGGCAAGATCATCGGCGAACTCGATCCCGTGGCGGCCACTGAGCGCGACATACGGCTGCGCGCCGACCTGAAGGCCGGCAAGGCCGAAACCATCAGGCAGAAATTCATCCCCGATCTCGTCTCCGGTCTGATCGCGCGCGACGCTGCGCTCGCCGGACGGTTGTTCGTGCAGCCGCATGTGCGTGCGCCGGACGGGCGGACATACCGGCTCGACGATCTGCTGAAACCGGAATTTGCGATCGTGACGGTGGCAACAGAGCCGATGGCGTGGCTGTCGGAGACGTCTGGTGCCGCCTGGCAGCGTCTGTCCGGTGAGCGCGTCGTCATCACCGCATCCGGCGAAAGCAGCAATGCCAACGGTATTTTGACCGTGGTCGAGCGCGATGGGTTGTTCGCCGAATGGATGCGGCAACATGGCGCCGCGGCAGTCATCGTGCGGCCCGACCGGTACGTATTCGGCGCCGCCGGCAGTGCCGACGAGCTCAATATGCTTGTCGGGCAACTGCTCCAGAACCTCAGCGCAGGGCGCTAGGCTTTTCAAGGCGGCGCTTTGTCTGTACCACCGGAAGAAAGACATTCTGGAAAAAGACTTGCCGGGGGAAACCAGTGAACAACAATGATGCGGCCGAGCATGATTACGTCATCGTCGGCGCCGGGTCGGCCGGCTGCGTGCTCGCCAACCGCCTGAGCGCCGACGGCAAGCATTCAGTGCTGCTGCTCGAGGCCGGGCCGAAGGACACCAACATCTGGATCCATGTCCCGCTCGGCTACGGCAAGCTGTTCAAGGAAAAATCCGTCAACTGGATGTACCAGACCGAGCCCGAGCCCGGCCTGAACGGGCGGCAGGTGTTCCAGCCGCGCGGCAAGGTGCTCGGCGGCTCCAGCTCGATCAACGGCCTGCTCTATGTGCGCGGCCAGCACGAGGACTATGACCGCTGGCGGCAGCGCGGCAATGCCGGCTGGGGTTATGACGACGTCTTGCCCTATTTCAAGAAGGCGGAGGACCAGCAGCGCGGCTCCGACAAGTATCACGGCGCTGATGGACCGCTGCCGGTGTCGGACTGGCGGCATCACGATCCGCTGTCGGAAGCCTTCGTTCACGCCGCGGCCGAAGTCGGCATTCCCACCAATCCGGATTTCAACGGCGCGAGCCAGGAGGGCGCGGGCTTCTTCCAGACCACGACGCGGCGCGGCCGGCGCGCCAGCACGGCGCGGTCCTATCTGCGGCCGGCGCTGACGCGCGGCAACCTGCATGTCGAGACCTCGGCGCTGGCGCAGCGCGTCGTGTTCGACGGCAAGCGTGCGAGCGGCGTCGCGTACCAGCAGAACGGGCAATCGCGCGAGGCCAAGGCGCGCAAGGAGGTGCTGGTGTCGAGCGGCGCGTACAATTCGCCGCAATTGCTGCAGCTCTCCGGCGTCGGCCCGGCCGATCTGTTGAAGCAGCACGGCATCGAAATCGTGCTCGATGCGCCTGGCGTCGGCAATGACCTGCAGGATCACATGCAGGTGCGCATCGTCACGCGCTGCGCGCAAACCGTCACGCTGAACGACGTCATCAATCATCCCGTGCGCCGCGTGATGGCAGGCTTGCGCTACGCGGCGTTGCGCAAGGGGCCGCTGACGATCGCCGCCGGTACCTCGGGCGCGTTCTTCAAGACCAGCCCGCGGCTGGCGTCGCCCGACATCCAGATCCACTTCCTGCCGTTCTCGACCGACAAGATGGGCGAGAAGCTGCATCCGTTCTCGGGCTTCACGGCTTCGGTCTGCCAGCTGAGGCCGGAGAGCCGCGGCTCGCTGAAGATCAGGAGCGCGGATCCGAGCGTACCGCCGGAAATTCGCATCAACTATCTGGCGACCGAGACCGATCGCCGCGCCTTCATCGAGGGCATCCGCATCCTGCGCAAGATCCTGGCGGCACCGGCGCTGAAGTCATACTCCGTCGGCGAAGTCGATCCCGGCGCCAAGGTGGTCAGCGACGACGACCTGCTCGATTTCTGCCGCCGCACCGGCAGCACGGTCTATCACCCGACCTCGACCTGCCGGATGGGCAACGATCCGCTCGCGGTCGTCGACCAGCGGCTCAAGGTGCGCGGCATCGACGGTCTGCGCGTGGTCGATGCCTCGATCATGCCGGACCTGATGTCGGGCAATACCAACGCGCCGACGATCATGATCGCGGAAAAGGCGTCGGATATGATTTTGGAGGACGCAAGGTAGGAGTCCTCAGTTCCGTCATCCTGAGGCGCGAGCGGAGCGAGCCTCGAAGGATGCGCGGCCCAACTCCATCCGCTCAGAGAAATCCGGGCCGTCGACCCTTCGAGACGCGCGCAAGAGCGCGCTCCTCCAGCGACAAAGGCGAAGCCTTTGCGCGGGGATGACGGTGAGAGGGCAGTGCCGTGGACCTCAGCCCTTATGCGCACGCACCCGCGCGACCATCTGCTCGACATGGGCGATCGGCGTTTCCGGCAGGATGCCGTGGCCGAGATTGAAGATCAGCCGCCCCTTGCCGAAATTCTCCAGCACGTCGTCCACCGCGCGGTCGAGCGCGGCGCCGCCGACAATCAGAGCCAGCGGATCGAGATTGCCCTGCACGGCGACGCGGCTTTGCACGCGCTCGCGGATCATTGCCGGCTCGGCTGCCCAATCGATCGAGACGGCGTCGACGCCGGTTTGCTCGACATAGGCCGGCAGCATGCCTGCCGCGCCGCGCGGAAAGCCGATGATCCGGGCATCGGGGACCTGCTTGCGCACCCCGGCCACGATGCGCCGGGTCGGCTCGATCGACCAGCGGACGAATTCGCGCGGCGGCAGCACGCCGGCCCAGGTGTCGAAGATCTGGAGGCAATCGGCGCCGGCCTTCAACTGGCCGACGAGATAGTGGATCGAGTTCTCGACCAGGACGTCGATGATCGCAGCGAACGCGTCCGGATGGCGGTAGGCGAGCATCCGCGCGGGCGCCTGGTCCGGCGTGCCCTGTCCGGCCACCATGTAGGTCGCAACCGTCCATGGCGCGCCGCAGAAGCCGATCAGCGCGATGTCAGGCGCAAGCTCGCGCCGGACGCGGCGCAGGGCTTCAAAGACCGGCTCGAGCTTGTCGAAATCGGCCCGCGTCGCCAGCGTCGCGATCTCGCCGGGCGTTGCCAGCGGATCGAGCCGTGGCCCTTCGCCGGCCTCGAAGCGCACCGAACGGCCGAGCGCGTAGGGGATCACCAGGATGTCGGAGAAGATGACCGCGGCGTCGAAGTTGAACCTGCGGATCGGCTGCAGCGTGATCTCGGTTGCGAATTCGGGCGTAAAGCAGAGATCCAGAAAGCCGCCGGCCTTGGCGCGCAGCTCGCGATATTCCGGCAGATAGCGGCCGGCCTGCCGCATCATCCAGACCGGCGGCACGGCCTGCCGGTGGCCCGACAGGACGTCGATGAGCGGCTTTCTGGTGGGATCCTGGGGCACGGACGGTTCCTGATCACGGTCAAAATTCGCGCCCCTGATACACGCTGCGGCGCAATGGGCCAAGCGGTTCTGGAACCCTCCTTTGCGCGGCCGCGTTGTCCCCGGGTATGGAGGAACGATATGGCCGAGAAATTCGATCCTGCCCCGCATGACAAGCATGCCGAGAAGCCGCACGAGGCACGGGCCGCAGACCGCAAGGCTCGCACCCGGCTGAAGGAGGGATTGGAAGATACCTTTCCGGCCTCCGATCCGGTCAGCGCCACGCAGCCCGCGCCATCGAAGCACGACGGCAATCGGGACAATTAGCTGGTATATCCCAGCGGTCGCTAACCACGATGCGACATGAGTTCAACCATGCCGCAAACGATTAGCCGCGCAGCGGCGGTTGGAAGCGTGCGCCCGTGTCTGGAACGTGATTGTCGCAGCCGGGATTGGCGACCTCGATCAGCGAAGCTGCCCGCATGTTGTGATCGGCGGGGCAGACTAGATCGGGCCAACCTCGGGGCGCTGCATCCGGTCAAACTCGAAGGTCACGCCGAGCCGGCGTTCGAGGCGCCAGACCAGAATGCAGTGGCGTCGGATCGGCTCACTCTCGATTTCGAGGTCGAACGCGAACGGAACGGCCACGTCGCTTTCCACCGCAAGCCCCGCCCCGCCGGTCGAGATGTTGAGCACAAGACATCCGATGCTGGTGTTGCGGAAGAAGATCGTTCCGCGCTTCATCAGGACCGTTCGCTGGCTGTCGGTCTTGTATCTTCTTATTGTTGCGCTCACGGCAGTCTCCGTACCCCTGATGTGATGGCCGTCGCGATCGTTCCCCTAGTTCACCAGCACCGCGCCGTCGCAGCGGATGCCCAGCACCCAGACGTCGACCTGGCCGAGTCCGATGCCGAGTGTCGCGAGCAGGGACGCCAGCACCTGATCGATTGAGCTCGTTACGCCGTTCAGGATGCTCATGACGAGCGCGCCCAATCCCGGGATCGGTAGCCCGAGCGGGCCGACATTGATGGTGAGCGAAAGGTCACCGAGCAGACTTCCTGTCAGCGATGAAAGGAAGTTGGTCGTCGTCACCGTCTTCTTGGTCCCCGACTGGATGTCGCTGTAGCTGAAATTGACGTTGGTCGGTGTGGTATTGCCCATGCCGGCATGGGCGAGGCCGGTGACGGTGATGAGGCCGAGATTGACCAGCGTCGCCGGCGGCGGATTGGGCTTGGTCGTGAAGTTGGTCATGTCGGCGACCGTGACGTTGCCGATCCAGGCATCCACGATCCCCGGCGTCACGCCGATCGTGACCTGCGAGGTGTTGATATTCGGATGGCCGCAGGACACCGCGTTGAGCGTCGCGGTACCCGAGGCGACCTCGACATAGACCGGGAGGTTGACCGCGGAAACGCTGCCGGAGCCGAGCACGTTGACCGTCGCCAGAATCCTGGTCTGCGCGGTGTGGACGCTCACGCCCTGGGTGCCCATCGCGATCCAGCTCGAGCCGACCGGGCGCTCGCCGATCGTTGCGATCACGGATACGTTGGCAATGCCGGGCAGGCCGAGATTGATCGACGTCGCGATCTGATGGCTGCCGTTGGCGATCTGTGCCACCGTATTGATGAGGTCGAACACCGAAACACTGGCGCCGATCTTGGGTTTCTGCCCCACCGTGAGGTTGGCGAAGGGACCGAGATCGACCAGGGTGCCCGGCGAAATCTTGGTTGAGGAGCCGGTGACGGCCTGGGAGATCGTCGACAGCGCGGTCGTCGCCGCGTTCGCGCCGTTGGTGATCTGCTGTGTGGTCAGTGCGGCCGCCATGATATCGCCGACCTTGAGATTGCTGCTCAGCAGGTCGCTGTAGGTGACGCCGGTCAGGTTGACCCGGGTTGCCAGCGCCGACAGGAAGTCCAGCGCGTCGATTTTCGCGCTGATCAGCGAGTTGTAGTCCATCACCGAGAGCGACAGCGTGGTGCCGAGCATGGACCCGAGCAGCGCGTTGAGCGCCCCGCCATTGACGGAGAGCAACCTCGACCCGATCGCGAACGAAGCCATTTCCGTCGATGTCGCGGTGGCGGTCGTCGTGATGGCGAAGCTGCTCGCACCAGTCAGGTAGCGCGCGAAGTAGAGCGGAGTCTTGGTGTTCAGCGTGACGCGCGCGGCGTTCGCAATGCCGACCGCCGGAGTCACGAAACGGGCCTTCGGCGCGATGGCGCTGTTTGCGGTGTAGGTCCCGGTCTCAACCTTGACCAGTGCGCTGGCCGGATAGTTGTTCTGCGTCACCGTCGCGGTGGCGGCGTTGACCGGATTGCTCAGGTTGGCGGCGGCGACGATCGCGGCGAGGTCGGCGGTGCTCTGGGTCTTGCGCCGGTCGGCGAAGATCGAGCCGAGATCGATTGCAAGCCCGGCGCACCCGATCACGAGCGTCATCAGGCCGGCCGTGATCATCGCGAAGTTTCCGCGTTCGTCGGCGCCGAAGCGCCGCATCAGCATGAGGATGCCCGTCATCCTAGAACCCCCCGTACTGGATAGCGGCCGAGCGGACGATGGTGCTCGCCGGCGCCGGGACGAAAGGCAGCTTGTAGATGAAGTTTCCGGCCGCGTTGTAGTTGACCGTCACGACGTAGACGTTGGCATTCGATGGCGATGGCGCGGCATTGACCGTGAGGTTGCCGGGAACCAGCAACGGATAGGTCGATGCATTGGCGGTGACGTAATTCGTCGCGAGGCTGTTGCGTTCGGGGTCGGTCATTCCCGCGATAGATGACCGCGCCGCTTCGGCGGCGAGCTGCTGAACGCCATGCACCATCGCGAGGTACGAGCCGAATACGATGATGCCGAAAATGAAGGCAAGAAACAGCGGTAGTATCATCGCAAATTCGACAGCAGAAGCGCCGCTTCGACAGCGAAAGAACCTGGTCATGGCACACCTCGAAACGCAAACGACGGCTGCACGTTGCGAGGCTTTGATTAAGGAAAACTATGAAAACGCTTCCGCGAATCAGTGGCGCCAATTCAAATGAATGGCTGCACTAGAACTTATCGGATGCGCGATGCCTTATGGGGCGATCAAAATCTTTGATGGCATGTCCGCAGAATTCCGGGGTCGATGGTGTTGAGGTGCCGCGTGCGTGTGCAGGCACGGCCGTGCGATACCGTAGCACTACGTAGCAATGCACGTAACAATACATATGGACTGCAATTGCGGTAGAGTCGCAGCAAATTGAAGCTAAACGAAAATGCAACCAAATGTTAGTATAGCTGAACCACATACTATGGAGATCGCAATTGCGTCCCGTGCTGAGATTGGAGGGCTCGCGATGCACAGACCACGTCAGCATTTGAATATTCCTACTGAGATCGTTCGCACCGTCGTTGCGATTGCAGAGACGGGAAGTCTATCGAAGGCCGGGGAGCGCCTCGGCCTCAGTCAGCCGGCGATCAGTTCGCAGGTCAAGCGACTGCAAAGCCTGATTGGTGGCGCGCTCTTCGTCAGGACGGCAAACGGCACCACAACCACTGACCTCGGCAAAGTCGCCGTGCAGCAGGCAAGGCGTATCCTCGAAGCCAACGATCAATTGCTTCGACTCGGCGGCAATCATGAAGGACCCCAGCCGTTGCGGCTGGGAATCAGCACGATGCTCGCCGAGGAATTCCTCAAGGTCCATCCATCCGACGCACTCGCCGATGTGCTGGTTCACGCCGACATGTCGCCGATCGTCATCAGAGGATTGATCGACGGCTACATCGACATCGCGTTCGTCTACAGCAACCCTTCGCTGCAGAACGACGACGAGGTGACGATCGCCGCCGAGGCCGAGGAGCGGTCGGTCTGGGTGCGATCACGCGATTTTGTGCTTCGGCCCGGTGCACCGATCCCGATCCTGGCCTGGCCCGGTGATGATTGGATGATCCGGACGCTGACCAAGCACAACATCTCGTTCAAAATCGTGTTCAGGAGCCCGAACCACCAATTGCGACTGGAAGCCGCGCGGGCCGGATACGGACTGACGGCGTTTCCCGAGCGGATGATCCCGTCCTCGCTGGTTTCGGCGAAGGACTATTATCTGCCGGAACTCCCGCTGCAGAAGCGGTTGCTGTGCGTTCGTCCGGGCCTCGAAGGAAGCCGGGCGACGGCGATGGTGCAGCGATTGTCGAGCCTGTTCTTCAGCGGCGCGAAGCCGATGCGTCAGGTGAGCAACATGTAGATCAGTGCCGCCGCGTTCCGGCGGCATTGATCAGTAGTGCGGTGGGCGCTCGTTGGCGGGCCCCGGCGCTTGTCGTTCGGTCTCCTGAAGCCGATCGCGCAACTCCACGATCTGACGCGTCAGCGCGTCGATCTGCTTCCATTGCGCGGTGATGGTCTGGTTCAGCGTTTCGATGGTTTCGTCCTGGTAGGTCAGCCGGACCTCCAGCGCATCGATTCGCTCGCTCAGTTTCGCTGTATCATTCATGGTCGGCAGCCTCGCAGCAGCCACGCTCACTCTCCGCTTCGATCGCAAGCGCTCTTGCACGCTCGCGCAGGCCGTGGCCGAGCGCGACACGTTCGTCGAACACAAAACAGTCGCCGCGCCAGCGGCTGTCCTGCTGCGGCGTTTCCTCGAGATATTTCAGGATGCCGCCCTTGAGGTGATAGACCTCGGCAAAGCCTTGCGCGAGCAGATAGGCACTCGCCTTCTCGCAGCGGATGCCCCCGGTGCAGAACATCGCGATCCTGCGGTGCTTCGTGGGATCAAGGTGCCGCGCGGCAAATTCCTTGAATTGCCCGAAGCTCGCGAGCCTGGGATCGACCGCGCCTTCGAAAGTGCCCATCGCGACCTCGAAGGCGTTGCGGGTGTCGAGCACCATGATATCTGGTGCGGCAATGAGTTCGTTCCAGTCGGCGGCATCGACATAGGTGCCGGCCTGTCGCGTCGGATCGACCGTGATGTCGCCGAGCGTGACGATCTCCTTCTTCAGCCGCACCTTGAGCCGCTGGAACGGCGTCTGCGCCGCTTCGGAGAATTTCAGCTCGAGATTGTCGAGGCGGCCGCCGACCAGCGGCCCGTGCCTGAGCTCCGCGACGAAGACGTCGATGGCTTCATCGGTGCCGGCAATGGTGCCGTTGATGCCTTCATGGGCGAGCAGCACGCTGCCCTTGAGATCGAGCTTAGTGCAGAACGCGCGCAGCGGCTCGCGCAGCGCACGGAAGTCGGGCAGCGCGGCGAATTGGTAGAAGGCGGCGACCTTGAAGGGCATGGCCGGGGTTTATCAGGCCGGTCAGGCCTGCGAAACCCCGCAAAGCCATGCATTATCGGGATAATTCCTCTGGCATGCCAAGCATTGCCCTGCCGGGGATGAATGTGCCATGTACTTCGTATTCCCCTGGCATCCATCCGCCGCAGCAGCATCCGACCATCACGATCAAGCGAGCACTCCGATATGAGGAATTTCCATTTCGCCGGCCGTTCCACGGTCCACGCCCAGAACGCGATGGTGGCGACGTCGCATCCGGAGGCGGCGCTGGTGGCCATCGAGGTGATGCGCGATGGCGGCACGGCCGCCGACGCGGCAGTCGCGGCCTGCGCGCTGCTCGGCGTCATCGAGCCGCAATCGACCGGCATCGGCGGCGACTGCTTCGCGCTGATCCAGCCGAGGGGCGAGGGCAAGATCACGGCCTACAACGGCAGCGGCCGGGCGCCGATGGCGGCCACTGCCGAGTGGTACCTCGAACGCAAGATCCATTCGGTGCCGCTGACCTCGGCGCATGCGGTCAGCATTCCCGGCGCAATCGATGCCTGGGACGTGATCCTGAAGGATCACGGCAAGTTCGGCTTCGACCGGCTGCTGCAGCCCGCGATCAAGGCCGCCGAAGAGGGCTATGTCGTCGCCCCGCGTATCGCGTTCGACTGGAAGAACGGCTTCGAGAAGCTGAAGAACGGCACCAACACCGAGCGTTATCTGTTGCCGCACGGCAAGCCTGCGGTCGCCGGCGACGTGATCCGCCAGTCCGAGCTCGGCAAGACGCTGCGCGCGATCGCGCAAAATGGCCGCGACGCCTTCTATGGCGGCGATATCGCCGCCGACATGGTCGAGACGCTGCGCGGCATCGGCGGTCTGCACACGCTGGAGGACTTTGCCGCGCATTCGACCGAGGCGACTTCGCCGATCGGAACGATGTACAAGGGCCACGACGTCTGGCAATGCCCGCCGAACGGCCCGGGCATCACCATGCTGGTGATGCTCAACATCCTGTCGCGCTTCGACCTGACCAAGTTCAAGCCGCTCAGCGTGGAGCGTTTCCACCTCGAGGCGGAAGCTGCGCGCATCGCCTACATGATGCGCGAGCAGCATATCGGCGATCCCCAGCACGTGCATGTCGACGTTGCCGGCATCCTTGCCCGCGAATTCGCCGACGAGCACATCAAGAACATCCGGATGGACCGGCTGCTCGACCTCCCGAACGTTGCGCCGCCGATGAACCCGTCGACGGTCTACATCACGGTGGTCGACAAGGATCGCAACGTCTGCTCCTTCATCAACTCGATCGCGCATTCATTCGGCTCGGCGATCGTCTCCAACAAGACCGGCGTGCTGTTGCAGAATCGCGCCGGCGGCTTCCGCATCCAGCCCGGACATCCGAACTGCATCGCGCCGGGCAAGCGTCCGCTGCACACCATCATTCCGGCGCTCGCCACCAGGAACGGCCGTGCGGTGATGCCGTTCGGAGTGATGGGCGGGCAGTATCAGCCGGTCGGCCAGACCCGTGTGCTGACCAACATGCTCGACTATGGCTGCGACATGCAGGAGGCGATCGACATGCCGCGCGGCCTGCACTACGAGGGCGTCTACCAGCTCGAGGACAGCGTGCCGGCGGAGATCGTCGAGGGCCTGAAGAAGATCGGCCACAAGACCACCAGCGTGGTCGCGCCGCTCGGCGGCGGCCAGGGCATCTGGATCGATTGGGACAAGGGTACGCTGACCGGCAGCTCCGATCCGCGCAAGGACGGCTGCGCGCTCGGCTACTGATCGGGATCAATATCAATCAAGGAAGGACGTCCGGGATGCAATCTTCACGACGCACGATCATCAGGACTGCGTTCGCCGGCCTTGCGGCGGCAGTCTCCATGTCCGTTGCCGGCGGAACGGCAACGGCCCAAACTGCAGGAAAGCCCATGACCACAGCTTCAGGCCTCCAGATCATCGACAGCAAGGCCGGCACCGGCGCTTCGCCGAAGCCCGGCCAGACCTGCGTCATGCACTACACCGGCTGGCTCTACGAGAACGGCCAGAAGGGCAAGAAATTCGACTCCTCGGTCGATCGCAACGAGCCGTTCGAATTTCCGATCGGCCAGGGTCACGTGATCAAGGGCTGGGACGAGGGCGTCGCCACCATGAAGGTCGGCGGCAAGCGCACGCTGATCATCCCGCCGAACCTCGGCTACGGCGCGCGTGGCGCCGGCGGCGTGATCCCGCCGAATGCCACGCTGATGTTCGACGTCGAACTGCTTGGTGTAAAGTAAGCTCCTGGCGGTCAAGTAACCGGCCCACAAGACGAGGGGCGCAGCGATGAAGATCTCGATCCTCGACGATTATTTCGACACGCTGCGCACCCTCGATTGCTACCGCAAGCTCGACGGCAACGACGTCAAGATCTGGAACGATCACGTCCAGGACGTCGATGCGCTCGCGGAACGGTTGCGCGACACCGACGCGCTGGTCCTGATCCGCGAACGCACCCAGATCCGCACGCCGCTGCTCGAACGTCTGCCGAAGCTGAAGCTGATCAGCCAGCGCAGTGTCTATCCGCATATCGACATCGACACCTGCACGCGGCTCGGCATCATCGTGTCGTCGAGCCAGCACGCCGACACGCCGTCCTACGCCACCGCCGAGTTCACGTGGGGCATGATCCTCGCGGCGATGCGCGCGATCCCGCAACAGATGGCGGCGCTCAAGGCGGGGAAGTGGCAGATCGGCGTCGGCCATACGTTGCGCGGCAAAACGCTCGGCATCTACGGCTACGGCCGCATCGGCGCCGTGGTCGCTGGCTACGGCAGGGCGTTCGGCATGAACGTGCTGGTGTGGGCGCGCGAGCCGGCGATGGCGAAGGCGCGCGCCGACGGCTACGAGACCGCGGCCAGCAAGGCAGACTTCTTTGCCCGCTGCGACGTGCTGTCGCTGCATATGCGGCTGGTTGACGCAACGCGCGGCATCGTCGAGGCGGAAGATCTTGCGCGGATGAAAGAGACCGCGCTGATCGTCAACACCAGCCGCGCGCCATTGATCGCGCCGGGCGCGCTGGTCAATGCGCTGCGGGCCGGCCGGCCCGGCATGGCCGCGATCGACGTCTACGAGAAGGAGCCGCTGCGCGACACCGCGGATCCGCTGCTCAACATGGACAATGTGGTCTGCACGCCGCATCTCGGCTACGTCTCGCGCGACGAATACGAAATCCAGTTCACCGATATTTTCGATCAGATCGTGGCCTACGCCGCCGGCACGCCGACGAACGTGGTCAATCCGGATGTGCTGGCACATCCGGATGTGCTGGCACATCCGCGCCGGCGCGGCTGACCACCGACGCAAATGCTCGAACGGCCGGCTTGATAGGCCGGCCGTCTCATCTCTCGTTCAGCGAGGCCAGTGAGCCGCTGCGGTCACCCTGTTGACGGCGTGTCTGACGATGCTCTTGACGCCGCCGAGTGCCCTCTGTCCCTTGCCCTTGGCTTCCAGGATCGCACCTCTGCCCTGCATCGCCGGAGAACCGGTGACCTTGCCAAGACGCCGCTTGAACCTGCCGATCGCCTCATTGGCCGTGCCCTTGATCTTGTCGGTCGTGCTACCCATGAAATTACTCCTTCGGAATGCGTTCGGAATACGCTGATGCAACGCGCCGGCACATGGCGATGTTCCGATTTTGCGCTCGCCTGCAGGGGCGCTTTTCGCTAGCGTTCCACGCACGAAACCTGACCAACGAAAGCAAGAACGATGAGCGGTTCCCACGATCACACCCATCCCCACGACCATCATGATCACGACGACGAGCGCTGGAAGCACGACGGCGTCCGCGTGATTCCCGGCAACCAGCTCGATCCGAATGTACCGTCGACCGCCGGCATGGACCGCAAGGCCGCGATCAATTTCGCCCGCGTCGGTGCGCAGAAATTGTGGGCGGGCACCGTCAGCATCAAGCCGGACGCCAAGACCGGCGCGCATCATCACGGTCACCTCGAAAGCATCATCTATGTCGTGAAGGGCAAGGCGCGGATGCGCTGGGGCGAGAAGCTGCAGTTCACCGCCGAAGCCGGTCCCGGCGATTTCATCTTCGTGCCGCCCTACGTGCCGCATCAGGAGATCAACGCCAGCCGCGACGAGGTGCTGGAATGTGTGCTGGTGCGGTCCGACGGCGAGGCGGTCGCGATCAATCTCGACATCGAGCCGATCGAGAAGCCGGAGACCGTGCTGTGGGTCGACCCGGTGCACCGGCATCCCGACGAGAAGAAATAGCGCCGCGGCAACGCCGCGTCGACAAACAACAACAGATCAGGGAGGCCAGCATGACGCTCGTTCGTTACGAGAGCGCCGACCACGTCGCGACCATCACGATGGACCGTGTCTCGTCGCACAACGCGCTCAACAACGCGCTGTGCGATGAGTTGCAGAACGCCTGGCGGCGCTTTCGCGACAGCGACGACCGCGTCGCGGTGCTGGCCTCGGCCGAGGAGAAGTATTTCTGCGTCGGCGCCGACGTCAGGGATTTTCCCGCTAACATGTGGCAAGCGGTGCCCGGGCTCGGTGTCGAGCTCGACAAGCCGGTGATCGCGGCGACGTCGGGCTGGGTGGTCGGTGGCGGCTTCGTGCTGGTGCAGATGGCCGACATCTGCGTCGCCTCGGAGACGACGCGGTTCGTCTATCCGGAGGCCAAGATCGGCACCACCGGCGGCGGCGTCTCCTCGGTGCTGGCGCGCATGCCGCACAAGATCGCGATGGAGTTTCTGCTCGTCGGTGAGGAACTGTCGGCCGAGCGTGCCTACCAGATCGGCTTCGTCAACCGCATCACGCCGCCGGGACGGCACCTCGCGGCGGCGCAGGAGGTGGCGGCCAAGATCGCCGACAATGCGCCGCTGGTGGTGCAGGCGCTGAAGAAACTCGCCCGCGATGCGATGCCGAAGGGGCCGCTGGAGACGGTCGCCGAGGTGCGCCGGATTCTCGACGCCATCAAGGACAGCGCGGACATCAAGGAAGGCGCCAAGGCATTCAGCGAGAAGCGCAAGCCGAGGTTTACGGGGAGATGACGTAGTCATTCCGGAGCGATGCGTAAGCGTAGAACCCGGAATCTCGCGCCACAATATCGAGATTCCGGGTTCTCGCTTCGCGAGCCCCGGAATGACGAGCGAGGGTTACGCAAACACCCGATGATCGATCAGGCCGTTCGGCACTACATAGCCGTAGCGCGTATTCGACGGCTCGGGGCCGGCCTTCTCATACTGCGCCTTCATCATCGCGAAGCGATCGCCCCTGATTTCCAGCATCGCGCGCTTCGGCTGGATGTTGTAAAGCCGGGCATTGTTGTCGCCGAAGATCGCCGTCTTCACCGGGCCATCGGCGGGGCCGAGCGGCGCGTAGCCGAACTTCTTCTGCATCATTTCGGGGATTTCCAGACGCCGCAGCCCCTCGATCTGCCATTGCGGCGCGCCGGTCCATAGCGCATCGGTACCCCAGCAGACGTGGTCGACACCGAGCCCCTTGATCAGCGTGCCCATCAGCGCGGCGCATACATTGGGCTCGGCGACCAGCGTGGTCGCGAACAATTGCCCGACATCGCCATAGACATTGTTGACGCCATACTGCGCCGGGATGTCGGCGAGATCGGAGGTCCAGGCGATGCGGCCGGTGCGTTCGAACTCGGCGAGCGCCACCTTCGGATCGCCGCCGACATGGCGATAAGCCGAGTGATAGATGATGAAGTTGAGCTGCGGCCAGTCCTTCGCCGCCCGGCCGACATCGGCCACGTCGGCGAAGCCGCGCAGATTCGGATACTGCTTCTCGATCCCGGGCGGGAACAGTCCCTTGTGGACGCAGACATTCTTGATGCCCGCCTTCACCATCTTCTCATAGCCCTTGTAGGCGACCTTCTCGTCGTCCAGCCGCCAGGGGTAGCGGCTGATCTCCTTGTGGGTGTTGTCGCCGATCGTGTAGCCCTTGCAGGATTCCGGCTTTAGCGCCAACGCGGCGTCGAGCTTGTCGAGCCAGCCGGGTTGCCCGGGCGTGAAGATGGCGTGGCAGAACACCCGCCGCGAGCCGGCCTCGTCGTTCATCTTCTTGCGCGCGTCGGCCATCTGCTCGTTGGTCAGGAACCAGTCCTGCTCGATATCCGACGGCGCCGAGGAGATCAGCGCGATCTTGGTGTCGGAATCGAGAAACATCTCTTTCTTGTAGTTATTGAACTTGAGATCTTCGATGGTCTGCTCGTGATCGCTGAGCTCCTTGTTCCAGCCGGCCTTGCCGACCGCCTTGCGCATTTCCACGAAGCCCATGATGCGGGTGTCGTCGCGCAGGAAATGCGTGTGCATGTCCATGATGAACTGGTCCTTCAACCCGTTGGCGCGCCCCTCGGCCATCGCGGGCGTCGCGGCCTCCGCCGGAGTCACGTCGAACAACTCCCCGTAGACCTGGTTCATGGCGACGAAGGAGGCGGCCATGCCGGCCGCGGTCTGGAAGAATCTGCGGCGGTCGAGGCCGTGCTTGCCGCCGAGATCGTCGGCCATCGCGAGCAGCCGCGCCTCGACCTCGCGCTGCCGTTCGTTCTGTGGGTCGGGATAAAACTCGTCGCTGGAGACGATTTGGGTCGGAATCGGCGTCTGGTACTGGCACAGTTCCGAGGGCATCAACGCGGCAAGTTCTTCGTCGGTGAGATTGCTGCTCATTCTTCGCTCCCGCTTCTCGCCGGATTTTTTCCGGTCGGATCGCCATCGAGACTAGGACCAAGCCCGTCCGTCGTCCGCGCCGATTGCCGCAAAGCGTGTTCACAAAATCGTGCATTTCGTATCCGCGGTCGCGAGATGCCGGCGTCGCGCAACCAGGCATGCGCGCTGCTATGCTCGATCGCGCCGGATCGGCCGAAGAACTCCGGAGGGAGCGAACGATGATGCTGTCAGACCATTCGCGGCGCACCATTATCAGAGGCATCGGCATTGCGACGGCAGCCGGTGTGCTCGGCGAAGCGCCGACACAGGCCGCGACCGCCGTTCCTGCCGACGGAGAAATATGGAGCAACGAATACTGGGCGAAGAAGGGTGACATTCCCTTGTGGATGTTCCGCAAGCGGATCGGTGTGCCGAAGCCGGGCGAACCGGCGCGGCCCGTGGTTTTCTTCGTGCACGGCTCGTCGGTGACATCAAGGGTGTTCGATCTCACGGTGCCCGGCAGGGGTGAATATTCGTTGCTCAATGTCTTTGCGCGCTACGGCTTCGATTGCTGGACGATGGACCATGAGAATTACGGCAAGTCGGGCCGCACCTCGGGCAATGCGGACATCGCGAGCGGCGTCGAGGACCTGAAAGCGGCGGTCGAGGTGATCGCGCGTGAGACCGGGCAGACGAGATATCACTTCGTCGGCGAATCCTCGGGCGCGCTGCGGGCGGGCGCTTTCGCGATGGCCGCCCCCGAGCGCGTCGACAGGCTGGTGTGCGCGGCCTTCACCTACAAGGGCGAGGGCTCGCCGACGCTGGCAAGGCGTGCCGAGCAGCTTGCCTATTATCGCAGCCACAACATGCGCAAGCGCGACCGCGACATGATCCGCTCGATCGCGACCCGCGACAAGCCCGGCACGTCGGACCCCGCTGTGGTCGAGGTGCTGGCCGATGTCGAGATGCAGTTCGGTGACCAGATCCCGACCGGCACCTATCTCGACATGACGGCCAACCTGCCGGTGGTGCATCCGGAGAAGGTGCTGGCGCCGGTGCTGCTGGTCCGCGGCGAGTATGACGGGATCGCGGCGGTGCCGGACCTCGAGGAGTTCTTCAACAAACTGCCGAACGGCGACCGGCAGTTCATCATCCTGCCCGGCACGGCACATTCGGTGGCGCTTGCCACCAATCGTGAGCTGTTCTGGCATGTGACGCGGGCATTTCTGACCATGCCGACGCCGATCGCGACCTGAGGCTGCCTGCGGCACGACGCCGCAAGAAAAATTGGGGTGGTGATGTCGGGAGCCGGCCAACCGGTTCGTCCTCGGGGCACAACCCCGCGAAAAGGAGCCTTTCATGGCCAAGCCGACAATGATCTTCGTCAACCTGCCGGTCAGCAACCTCGCCCGCGCCACCGCCTTCTACGAGGCGATCGGCGCGGCCAAGAACCCGCAATTTTCGGACGATACCGCCTCCTGCATGGTGATCTCCGACACCATTCACGTCATGCTGCTGACGCACGACAAGTTCCGGCAGTTCACCCCGAAGAAGATTGCCGATGCCAGCGCCACCAGCGAGGTGCTGATCTGCCTCTCCGCCGACAGCCGCGACGCAGTCGATGGTTACGTGACCAAGGCGAAGGGCGCGGGCGGTACTGGCGATCCGTCGCCGCAGCAGGATTACGGCTTCATGTACGGCCGCAGCTTCGAGGATCCCGACGGACATATCTGGGAAGTGATGTGGATGGATGTCGAGGCCGCGATGAAGGCGCAGTCCGCCGCAGCCACCGCCTGATCGCCCGCCGACAAGGAGTTCATCGATGTCAAAGGTGTCACCCTGCCTGTGGTTCGACGGCGAGGCCGAGGAGGCCGCGAACTTCTATGTCTCGCTGCTGCCCGGTTCTCGGATCGAGGCGGTCCAGAAAAATGTCATCGATAGCCCCGGCGGGAAGGCCGGCACGGTGCTGCTGGTCGAGTTCACGCTCGCGGGTCAGCGCTTCATGGCGCTGAACGGTGGAATGAGGATGGAACACACTCACGCGATCTCGTTCTCGATCGACTGCGTCGATCAGGCCGAGGTCGATCGGCTCTGGGCCGCGCTGCTGGCGGATGGTGGCAAGGAGGAGCAGTGCGGCTGGCTGCGCGATCGCTACGGCGTGGCTTGGCAGATCGTGCCGACGGCGGTCCGCCAATATCTCGGCGGGTCCGACGCCGCTGGCGCGGCGCGCGTTATGCAAGCCGTGCTCGGTATGATCAAGCTCGACGTCGAAGGTTTGCGCCGGGCCTATGAGGGCGAGGCGGCGGCGTAAGGTCGGTGCGTTCACTGTCATCGCCCGGCTCGTCGTCCGGGCGATCCAGTATTCCAGAGACGTCTGTGCTCGACGGACGGGCCGCGGCGTACTGGATGCCCCGCATGGAGCGGGGCATGACAGTATGCCTCATAATGAATTCGCAGCCCCACGCCACCGTGAACCCAGTTGCCGACCGGCTGCGGCCCGGCGGTGCCGTCCAGGAACAAGTCGGCGATCCAGCCCTTGTGATGCGGAAGCCAAGTCGGCCGCCACATTCGAACCAGCCCTGGTTGCGGATTGTCGGCACGATGGTTCCGTCACATGACCGTGGCGACGGATCGCGGATGCAGCTGATATCGTATAGTTGTCGCAAGCTGCGTTCCCCTCGCACCGTGCTCGCCCTTTGAACATCGCATCCGAATCTTCTTTTGTTCCGCGGCGTCCCACCGCGCGCACGGCGATCGTCGCGGCAATCGTCTTCATCGTCAGCCACGTCGTGCTGATGATCGGGATCACCGCGCCGGACAAGCTCTATTTCGATGAGGTGCATTACGTGCCGGCGGCGCGGCAGATGCTGTTGCCGGTGGTTGAGGGCCCGATGCTCAACCCGATGCATCCGCCGCTCGCCAAGGAGATCATCGCGCTCTCGATCAAGGTGTTTGGCGACGTGCCGTTGGGGTGGCGCTATCCCGCGGCGCTGTTCGGTGCGCTGGCGCTGGTCGGCGTCTATCTCGGCGGGCTTGCGCTGTTCGCCTCGCAGGAGCGCGCGGTCGCGGCCGTGCTGCTCGCCTTCTTCAACCAGATGCTGTTCGTGCAGTCACGGATTGCGATGCTGGATATTTTTGCGCTCGCCTTCTGCCTGTTCGCGATCGCGGCGTTCATCCACGGCTTCAAGCAGGCGCGGCCGCAATCGGCCTTTGCCCTGGCGGGATTGGCCGCGGGGCTTGCGAGTGGCTGCAAATGGAGTGGGCTGTTCGTGCTCGCGACCTGCATCGCGATCATCGTGGCGATCCGCCTGATGCAAGGCTGGCGCACGCGTTTTGCCGACGCCAATGCGGAAGATTGGTACCGGCCGGACCTGTGGCCGGATTTCCGTCTTCCGCACCTCCTTGTCTGTTTCGTGCTGATCCCATCGGCGGTCTATCTTGCGGCCTTCGTGCCGCTGTACGGCCTCTCATTCACGGATATCATGGAGGCCCAACGCCGCATCTTTGCCGACAACACCACGACCGCTATCGCGGGCCACACCTATATGAGTTCGTGGCCGTCCTGGCCGTTTCTGGTGCGCCCGGTCTGGTACCTGTTCGAGAAGGTCGGCGATGACAGGTTCGCCGCGATCGTGTTGCTCGGCAATCCGCTGGTGCTGTGGCCGGCGTTGATCGCGCTGATCATCGCGCTGCGCGATTGGATCGTGACTCGCGGCCGCGACGCGTTTCTCGTGCTTGCGTTCTATCTCGGCCCGTATCTCGCCTGGGCGCTGCTGCCGCGCACGCTCGGCTTCATCTATTACTACCTGCCGGCGGCGACCACCGCGAGCTTCGTGCTGGTCTACGCCTTGACGCGCAAGGGCGCGCCGCGCTGGCTGCTGTGGGCTTTCGTGGCGGTCGGATGCGCGGGCTTCATCGCGATGCTGCCGGTCACGGTGGCCGCCATCGAGACGTCAATGACGACCTTCAATCGGCTGATGCTGTTCCAGAACTGGATTTGAATCGTTCGGGACCAAGCGATCCGCCTGCCGGGCGTGGCAGACGGATCGAGTTTGCGGGAGATTACTGCGACGCCGTCTTGGTATCCATGTTGACGACCTGTACGCGGCGATTGGTCGGGTCCATCGGCGCAGTCGGATCCTTCGGCCGGGTCTTGCCGTAGCCGACGGTCACAAGGTCCGAGCCGTTCAGGCCGTAATGCTCGACCAGATACTTCTTGATGGTATCGGCGCGGCGCTCCGACAGGTCCTGGTTGTAGGCCTTGCCGCCGATCGCGTCGGTGTGGCCGGCGACGACGAAGGTCGAGCCCTTCATGCTGGCATCTGACAGCGCCTTGCCGAGTTCCTGCACCGCCTGGGTCGAGCCCTTGCTGATGTCAGCCGAGTTGTAGTCGAAGTGAATCTCCAGATCGATCTTCGGCTTGTTGGCGGCGATGTCGGCGATCTCCTGGCGTTCGCCGAGCGAGAGCGAGCGGGTCTGCCGGTTGCGAACCGTGTTGAGGAAGCTCGTCTCCTTGGCTGTTGCGGCCGGGTCGACCTGTGTGCCGGCGGAGAGGCTGCGGGTGGCTTGCTTCGGCTTCAGCGCATGGAGGATCTGGGCGGCCGGAACGGTGTCGCCGCCGGCCAGTGCAACGCCCGCCGTCATCGACAGCGCAGCGCCGATTGTCAAAAGAGACAGAGAAAGAGAGCGGGTCATGGTTTCGTCCTTAAAATGTCGAGCCAGCCAATCCGGCTGCTGTCGTTTTGATGCTGGGAATCTAGGACCGGTTCAAAGCCGGGAATGTGATCTAGATCACAGATGGATGTTCCGAGCCCTTTTTGCGGCAAGCAAGGGGCAGCTGAAAGGGAGAGCCAACATGGCTCACGTCAATCGCGTCCTGCGCTCGATCAATGACGAAGATGCCGCGCGCTGCGTCGATATCTTCGTGCGTCGGGAAGGGACCATCGGCTTCGAGGAATATCGGCGGGACGTCGAAGATGGCCGCGGCTGGTTTCCGGTTGGCGGTCATTCGTCCCGGGTCTTCCATGAGGAAAGCGCCGCACTCGCGGCGGCGATGCGGGACGTCCCGTGGTTGCGGCGGGCCGTCGGGTTGGCGTAGCTGCGCCGAATCGCCCGCACGCCGAAACGTGCATGATGACGCCGAGCTGATTTCCCTCGCGCGGCTCTCCACAGCCGCGCGAATCTCACTACATTGCTGAGGCAATGCCCCGCGCCGCCGAACCCTTGTCCTTGAACAACGCCGCCGCCCGCCACATCTGGCTGCGCGCGCAGCGGCTCGATACAAAGGCGCCGTTCGGGGAGGGGGCGTCAGCCGTGGCGGCCGCCGTCGACCATCTCGGCTATGTGCAGATCGACACCATCAACGTGATCGAGCGCTGCCACCACCACATCCTGTTCACCCGCATTCCGGACTATCGCCGCGCCGACCTCAGGCAGGCGCAGAGCCAGGACAAGAGCGTGTTCGAATACTGGACGCACGCGCTGTCGTACATTCCGTCCAAGGACATCGGCATCTTCCTGCCGGTGATGAAGGCGCACAAGCGCGACGGACATAAATGGTTCTCGTCGGTGACGCCGGCGGATACGCGCAAGGTCATGCGGCTGCTGCGTGCCGGTCCGCTGACTATCCGCGATATCGACGACGACGTGCTGACCGAGAAGGAGCATCTCTGGCAGAGCCGAAAGCCCTCCAAGCGCGCGCTGCAGCTCGCCTTCTATGGCGGCGTGGTCACGATCAGCGAGCGCGCCGGCATGCTGAAGACCTACGAGCTGATAAGTAGGCATTTCGGCTGGGACAAGCCGCCGAAACCCGCGCCGGCCTCGGCCCGGATCGCCTACCTGCTCGACCGCGCGCTGCGCTCGCAGGGCATCGTCAGCCTGGACTCGATCTGCCATCTCGATGCGCCGAGCAAGAAGGCGGTGCGCAGCCTGATCGAGGCGCGCCTGCGCCGCAAGGAGCTGGTCCGGATCGCGCTCGACGGCGCCGGCAAGCAGGAGCATTGGGCGCGGCCCGAGGTGCTGGAAGCGACCGGCGAGGGCGATCCCGCCCTCGTTCATATCCTCTCGCCGTTCGATCCCCTGATTATCCAGCGCAAGCGCACCGAGCTGTTCTTCGGCTATGGCCACAGGTTCGAGGCCTACGTGCCGAAGCAGAAGCGCCTGTTCGGCTATTTCGCGCTCCCGGTGCTGGTCGGTGACGACATCGTCGCCGCGCTCGACCTGAAGACCGACCGGCAGAACAAGAAGCTCCTGATGCAGAAATGGAGCTGGGTCGGCAACGGCAAGAAGCAGGCGGCACGCAAGGAGCTGAAGCGCCGCATCGAGGAGGAGCTCGAGCGCTTCGAGCGCTTCCAGCTCGCGGATTGAACGACCGCACGACAACCACCACCGTCATGCCCCGCGCAGGCGGGGCATCCAGTAACGACAGGCTTGCGTAGTGATGCGGAGAGGCCGCGGCGTACTGTCATCGTCCGCATTCGCGGACGATGACAGCCGGTTTATAGCCGATCCGTAGGCTGCCACGGACCATCGCGCCCGGGACGGCAAGGGTCCCCGTTCGGGCTGTGCGCTATGAGTTTTTTGCCATTGCTCAATCCGGGGCCACCCAATAATCCTCAGGCAAGCAATAGCTTTGGGGGAACTGATGAGCCAGACCGCAACCCTTGCGCCCGATGGCGGCGCCCGCAGCGAGATCGAGACATCCACGATCCGCGCGATCTCCTGGCGGCTGATCCCGTTCCTGATCCTGGCGTACTTCTTCTCCTATCTCGACCGCGTCAATCTCGGCTTTGCCGCGCTGACCATGAACTCCGAGCTGAAGTTCTCGCCGGTGGTGTTCTCCTTTGGCGCCGGCATCTTCTTCGTCGGCTATTTCATCTTCGAGGTGCCGAGCAATCTGGCGCTGGAGAGGTTCGGCGCCAGCAAATGGATCGCCCGTATCATGGTGAGCTGGGGCATCCTCTCGGCGTTGATGGCGGCGGTCTACGACGAGCACAGCTTCTACGCGCTGCGCTTCTTCCTCGGCGTGGCCGAGGCCGGCTTCTTCCCCGGCATCATCCTCTATCTCACTTACTGGTATCCGGCCGAGTATCGCGCGCGCTTCCTCGCCGCCTTCGCGCTTGCCGTGCCGATCTCGACCGTGATCGGCGCGCCGATCTCCGGCCTGTTGCTCGGCCTCGACGGCGCGATGGGGCTGAAGGGCTGGCAGTGGCTGTTCGTCATCGAGGGTATTCCCTCGGTGCTGCTCGGCATCGTCACCTGGTTCTATCTGACCGACCGGCCGGAGAAGGCCGACTGGCTCTCGGCCGAGCAGAAGGCGTGGCTGAAGGCGAAGCTCGATGCCGAGGTCGCGGCCAAGCAGGCGGCCCGGCACTTCACGCTGTTCGAGGCGTTGTCCTCGCCGAAGGTGCTGGCGCTCAGCGCGATCTATTTCGGCTTCGTCGGCGCGCTCTACGGCATGCAGTTCTGGCTGCCGCAGATCGTCAAGGCGTTCGGCCTCACCAATGCGCAGACTGGCTTCGTCACCGCGATCCCCTATCTGTTCGGCACGATCGCAATGATCCTGTGGGCGCGCCGTTCGGACGCCGTGCGCGAGCGGGTCTTCCATGTCGGCGCGCCGCTGCTGCTGACCGCGCTCGCGCTCGGCGTCTCGAGCTACATTTCGAATCCGATCATGACGATGGTCGTGCTGACGGTCGCCGCGATCGGCATCTTTTGCACCTTCGCGGTGTTCTGGACGCTGCCGACAGCCTGGCTGTCCGGCACCGCTGCGGCCGGCGCGATCGCGCTGATCAACTCGATCGGCAACCTCGCCGGTTTCGGCGGGCCCTATCTGATCGGCTGGGTCAAGGAAGCGACCGGCAGCACGTCGACCGGCCTGCTGGTGCTGTCGCTGCTGCCGCTGATCGGCGGCCTGCTGGTGTTCCTCGGCAGCCACGAGACCAAGGCCGAGTTTGCGGGAGCGAAATAGCGCACCCGGAGGATGGGTAGAGTGAAAGCGAAATCCGGGGTCGCCGTACTTGCTGCGCAGACCGCCCCGGATTTCGCTGCGCTCCTTCCGGGCTACGCGGTTTCCAAAAGTTCCCGCTTAACCTCGCGTTAAATAACGTCGGGCTCACGAATTGGTGTTCACTGACGAATATTGACATTCATCAGTGATAAATCGATACTCTTCATCAGTGGTCAGCCCGATGGAGATTTCAGATGTTCGTTCGTTCCGTTTTGTCGAGCTATTACAGGCTCTTGACCGGAGCGTCGCTGGCTTTTGCGGTGTTCGCCCTGGCCGGCTGCAACGAGAAGGCCGCCGAAAACACCGATCCGGGACGTCCCGTTTTGGTGGCGACCGTCCATTACGAAGCCGAAACCCCTGAGCGCAGCTTTGTCGGCACCATCAAGCCCCGGATCGAAGCCGATATGGGCTTTCGGGTTGCCGGCAAGGTGGCCAAGCGGCTAGTCGAGGTCGGACAGACAGTCGACGTCGACCAGCCCTTGGCCACCCTCGACGAGATCGATCTGAAGCTGCAGGCCGAGCAGGCGGAGGCCGAATTCCGCGCCGCCACCGGCGTGCTGGCGCAGGCTGCGGCCGCCGAGCAGCGCGCCAAGGACCTGAAGGCCAAGGGCTGGACCACCGATGCGGCACTCGATTCCGCCAAGGCCGCCGGCGACGAGGCGCGGGCGCGGCTGAACCGCGCCGAGCGTTCGGTCGAGCTGACCAGGAACTCCCTCTCTTATGCAACGCTGGTGGCTGACATCCGGGGTGTAGTCACAGCGACCATGATCGAGCCCGGCCAGGTGGTTGCCGCGGGCCAGGCATCGATCCGTGTCGCCCGACTTGGCGAGAAGGAAGCTGTCGTCGCGGTCCCAGAGACGCTTCTTGCTCGTGCCAGGTCGGGCGTTGCCACGGTGACGCTGTGGTCGGATGCGAAGAAGACCTACGCCGCCAAGCTGCGCGAGGTTGCGCCGTCGGCGGATCCCGCCACCCGCACCTATCTCGCCAAATTTTCGCTGCCGGACGCCGACGAGGCCGTCTCGCTCGGCATGACCGCGACGCTGACGCTGGCCGACAAGGCGAGCGAGCGGGTGGCAAAACTGCCGCTGTCGGCGCTGTACAGCCAGGGCGGCGATCCCTCGCTCTACATCGTGGATGACAAGGGCGACATCGCGCTGAAGCCGGTCAAGGTGAAGGCCTATGAGAGCAACAACGTCGTCATCTCCGGCGGCGTCGACGATGGCGCCAAGGTGGTCGCCCTCGGTGTGCAGAAACTCGATCCCAGCCAGAAGGTGCGGGTCGTATCGTCGCTGTCGTTCTAACCCCCGCAATAGCAGCGGAAACGGTTCTGGGACCTGGAGAGTTCGATGAAGCGCTTCAACCTTTCGGCCTGGGCGGTCAGCCATCCGACGCTGGTGCTGTTCCTGATGATCATCCTCGGCGCCGCCGGCTTCTTCTCCTACGAGAAGCTCGGCCGCGCCGAGGATCCGTTCTTCACGGTGAAGGTGGTGAACGTCTCGGTGATGTGGCCGGGTGCGACCTCGCAGGAAATGCAGATGCAGGTCGCCGATCCGATCGAGAAGAAGCTGCAGGAACTGCCGTTCTTCGACAAGGTGCAGACCTATTCCAAGCCGGGCTTCACGGCGATGCAGGTCTCCTTCAAGGATTCGACCTCGCCGAAGGACGTGCCCTATCTCTTCTACCTCTTGCGCAAGAAGCTGGTCGACGTGCAGGGCGAGCTGCCATCCGGCATCCTCGGTCCCGTGGTCAACGACGAATTCTCCGACGTCGATTCGATCCTCTATATGATGACCGGCGACGGCGCCAATTATGCGCAGCTCAAGAAGGTCGCCGAGGGCTTCCGCCAGCGCCTGCTAAAGGTGCCAGGGGTGACCAAGATCGACCTCTATGGCATCCAGGACGAGCGCATCTTCGTTGAATTCTCGCATGCCAAGCTTGCGACGCTTGGCATCACGCCGCAGGCGCTGTTCGATTCGCTCGCCAAGCAGAACAATGTCACCCCGGCCGGCACCGTCGAGAGCTCCTCGCAGCGCGTGCCACTGCGCGTCACCGGCGCACTCGACGGCGTCAAGGCGGTTGCGGAGACGCCGGTCGAGAGCAATGGCCGCGTGTTCCGGCTCGGCGATATCGCGACCGTCAGCCACGGCTATGTCGATCCGCCGAGCTTCGTGGTGCGCCAGGAAGGCAAGCCGGCGCTCGGCATCGGCATCGTCACCGCCAAGGGCGCCAACATCCTGGATCTCGGCAAGGAGGTCCAGAAGGCGACCGCCGAGTTCATGAAGGCGGTGCCGCAGGGCGTCGATATCCAGCAGATCGCCGACCAGCCCAAGGTGGTCGAGCATGCCGTCGGCGAATTCGTGCACTCCTTCGTCGAGGCGCTCGCGATCGTGCTGTTCGTCTCGTTTGTCGCGCTCGGCTGGCGCACCGGCATCGTGGTGGCGCTGTCGGTGCCGCTGGTGCTCGGCATCGTGTTCATCGTGATGAATGCGATGTCGCTCGACCTGCACCGCATCACGCTCGGCGCGCTGATCATCGCGCTCGGCCTCCTGGTCGACGACGCCATCATCGCGGTCGAGATGATGGTGGTGAAGATGGAACAGGGCTGGGACCGCATGAAGGCGGCGTCCTTTGCCTGGGAATCTACCGCGTTTCCGATGCTCACGGGAACGCTGGTCACGGCCGCTGGCTTCCTCCCCATCGGCTTTGCCAATTCGGCGGTCGGCGAATATGCCGGCGGCATCTTCTGGATCGTGGCGATCGCGCTGGTCGCCTCATGGTTCGTCGCGGTGATCTTCACGCCCTATATCGGCGTCAAGCTGTTGCCGAACATCAAGGTGCACCAGAACCACGATCCGCACGCGATCTACGAGACGCGGATGTATCGCGGCCTGCGCAGCGTGGTGCAGTGGTGCGTCGATCACCGCATCAAGGTGGTGGTGGCGACCGTCGGCGTCTTCGTCGCCTCGATCGTGGCCTTCGGCCACGTCCAGCAGCAGTTCTTCCCGCTGTCGGAACGGCCGGAACTGTTCCTGCAGCTCCGTCTGCCCGAAGGCACCGCCTTCAACGTTACCGAGAAGGCTGTGAAGAAGGCCGAAGGGCTGTTGAAGGACGACCAGGACATTCAGACCTATACCGCCTATGTCGGCCAGGGTTCGCCGCGCTTCTGGCTCGGCCTCAACCCGCAGCTGCCGAACGAGGCCTTCGCCGAGATCGTGATCCTCGCCAAGAACGTCGAGGCACGCGAGCGCGTCAAGGCGAAGATCGAGCAGGCCGCCGCCGACGGCGCGCTGAACGAGGCGCGGGTCCGGGTCGACCGCTTCAACTTTGGTCCGCCGGTCGGCTTCCCGGTCCAGTTCCGCGTGATCGGGCCCGACGCCAACAAGGTGCGCGATATCGCCTACCAGGTCCGCGACGTCATGCGCCAGAACCCGAACGTCAAGGACGTCCAGCTCGACTGGAACGAGCAGTCGCCCTACCTGAAGCTCGCCGTCGACCAGGACAGGGCGCGCGCGCTCGGCCTGACCCCGCAGGATGTTTCGCAGGCGCTGGCAATGCTGATCTCGGGCGCGCCGGTCACCACGATCCGCGACGGCATCGAGAAGGTCGGCGTGGTCGCCCGTGCGGTGCCGTCCGAGCGGCTCGATCTCGGCCGCGTCGGCGATCTCACCATCACCTCGCGCAATGGTGTCGTCGTGCCGCTGCAGCAGATTGCAAAAATCGAATATGCGCATGAGGAGCCGATCCTGTGGCGGCGCAACCGCGACATGGCGATCACCGTGCGCTCCGACGTCGTCGACGGCGTGCAGGCGCCCGACGTCACCAACCAGATCTCGCCGAAGCTGAAGGACATCCAGGCCCATCTCGAGCCGGCCTACCGGATCGAGCCGGGCGGAGCCTTCGAGGAGTCGGCCAAGGGCAATGCGTCGATCTTCATCCTCTTCCCGGTGATGGTGATGGTGATGCTGACGCTCCTGATGATCCAGCTGCAGAGCTTCTCGCGCCTGTTCCTGGTGTTCCTGACGGCGCCGCTCGGCATCGTCGGCGCCTCGCTCGGCCTGAATGTCGCCAACCAGCCGTTCGGCTTCGTGGCGCTGCTCGGTCTGATCGCGCTCGCCGGCATGATCATGCGCAACGCCGTGATCCTGGTCGATCAGATCGAGAGCGACGTGTCGTCCGGCCTGACGCGGCGCGAGGCGATCGTGGAAGCCACCGTCCGGCGCGCCCGGCCGGTGGTGCTGACCGCGCTCGCGGCGATCCTCGCCATGATCCCGCTGTCGCGCTCGGCGTTCTGGGGCCCGATGGCAATCACCATCATGGGTGGTTTGTTTGTTGCGACTTTCCTGACCTTGCTGTATCTGCCGGGCCTTTACGCCCTCTGGTTCCGCAAGACCCTCGAGGAGAGCGGCCCCGAGCAAACCAATACTGCGCCGCAGCATGCGGGTAAGGGAGAACTCGCATTTCCGCTTGCTGAGGCTGCCGAATAATTGAAGATTGAGCAGGCCAACATGACACTGATCTCGGAACATAGCGAAACCGACACCCGCGAGCGGATTCTCGTGGTGGCGGAGCGCCTGTTCCGGCAGATCGGCTACCAGAAGACCACGGTCGCCGACATCGCCAAAGAGCTGCGGATGAGCCCCGCCAACGTGTACCGCTTCTTCGATTCGAAGAAATCGATCCATGAAGGCGTGGCGCGCACCCTGATGGGCGGGGTCGAGATCGAGGCGCAGCGGATTGCGGCGTCGGATGGGCCGGCCGCGACCCGTTTGCGGCAGATGATGACGACCATCAATCGCATGAACACCGAGCGCTATGTCGGCGATTCCAAGCTGCACGAGATGGTCGAGATCGCGATGCAGGAGGACTGGGAGGTCTGCACCGCGCATATGGAGCTGATCGCCATGACCATCGGCCAGGTGATCGCGCAAGGCGCGGCCTCGGGCGAGTTCGAGGTCAAGGACCTTCAGGTCGCCGCGCTCTGCGCCTGCACGGCGATGATGCGGTTCTTCCACCCGCAGATGATCGCCCAGTGCGCCACCAAGCCGGGCCCGACCATCGACGAGATGATCGATTTCGTCCTTGCCGGCCTGTCGCCGCGCGCCCGCGCCAATTGAGCTGCCAGCACTGACATTTTCGTCAGTTGACTCTCCCGTCATTGCGAGCGAAGCGACGTTGTAGACCGGATGGAGCGCGGCGTGATCCGGGTTGCTTCCGCTTGTGAGACGAGTCCCGGATTGCGCTTCTTCCGGGCTACCGTGAGAGGGGCCGGCCGTGACCGCCAAAGACCTGCATTTCTACGAGCCGAAGAATGGCCACGGCCTGAAGCACGACCCGTTCAACGCCATTGTCGCGCCACGGCCGATCGGCTGGATTTCCTCACGCGACAAGGGCGGCAACGTCAACCTCGCGCCCTACAGCTTCTTCAACGCCTTCTGCTACGTGCCGCCGATCATCGGTTTCTCCTCCACCAACTGGAAGGATAGCGTCGCCAACATCGAGGACACCGGCGAGTTCGTCTGGAATCTGGCAACGATGGATCTCGCCAAGCACATGAATGCGACGGCGGCGCATGTCGCGCGCGATGTCGACGAGTTCAAGCTCGCAGGGCTGACGCAGGTCGCCGGCAAGCTCGTCAACGTGCCGCGCGTCGCCGAAAGCCCGGTGTCGTTCGAATGCAAGGTGAGCCAGATCGTCCAGTTGCAGGGCGCCGACGGCAAGAAGGCGGAGGCCTGGCTGACGCTCGGCGAGGTCGTCGCCGTCCACATCGATAAGGCCTTCATCAAGGACGGCGTCTACCAGACCGGATTGGCCCACCCGATCGTCCGGGCCGGCCGGCGCGGCGATTATTTCGAGATCAAGCCGGAGAACCTGTTCGAGATGATCCGGCCGGATTAGTTCTTTCTTCTCCCTCGCCCCGCTCTTGCGGGGTCGAGACGAGCGAAGCTCGCTCCTAGAGGGTCGGGGTGCGGGGCTGTCTCCACGCGTTGCGAACGCGGTGAGACCTGTACCCCTCACCCGGAACGCATCTTGCGATGCGTCATAGCCGAAGCTCTGCTTCGGCGTTCTTTAGAACGGCCGCCGACAGCGGCCTATGCCTCTCCCCGCAAGCGGGGCGAGGTAGGGAACGTCGATGTACTGCTACTCGCACGCGTCGCGATGACGACCTCACCACAACAATGTGAAATATCCGCGCGCTGTGATGAAAAACCGTCACTCGCAACCTTGACGCGAGCAGTCTAACCTCCCACGGCCAGGCCGGATCAACGGCCGGCCAACAGAGTGGGAGGATGCGATGACACGCCAACAGCGGAGCGATCAAAAAGAACCGCGGCGCGATCCGAACGTTTCACGACGAACGCTTGTCCAGGGGCTGGCGGTTTCCGCTGCCGCCGCAACGGGTATTGGCAAGGCGCTGGCCCAGAACGCGCCCGCGCCGGTCGGGCCACCGACCACGATCACCAGCCCGCCGCGCGACTTCAGTCCCCGCGGTGCGCCGACCACCTATTTCTGGGACCCCGACATCATCGCGGTCGATCCGTCCTTCAACGACCTTGCCCAGCCCAACACCTCGATCATGCGCCTCCATACCGGTCTGTTGTGGGCGGAAGGCCCGGCCTGGAGCTCGCAGGGCCGCTATCTCCTGTGGAGCGACATCCCGAACAACCGGCAGATGCGTTGGTCGGAGGATGACGGCCATGTCAGCGTCTTCCGCATGCCGTCGAACTACTCGAACGGCAATTCGTTCGACTTCCAGGGCCGCCAGCTGTCCTGCGAACATCTCACCCGCCGCGTGACGCGTTACGAGAATGACGGCACCGCGACCGTGCTTGCCGATTCCTATCAAGGCAAGCGGCTGAACTCGCCGAACGACGTCGTCGCGCATCCCGATGGCAGCTACTGGTTCACCGATCCGCCCTATGGCGGCCAGCTCTATGAGGGCGAGCCTGACGCGGCCGGTGGCCCGAGCAATTCCGCCGGCAAGCTCAATCCGCGGATCGGCCAACCGGCTGGCTTCGCGCCGGCCAAGCGCGAGCTGCCGACCAATTGCTATCGCATCGATCCCTCGGGGCGGGTCGATCTCGTCGTGAGCGAGGACCAGGTGCCCGACCCGAACGGCCTCAGCTTCTCGCCTGATTACAAGAAGCTCTACGTGGTCTCGACCGGCAAGGGACCCGGCGACACAGGCCCCGGCGGCAAGGGCGACGTCTTCGTGTTCGATGTCGGCGCCGACAACAAGCTCTCCAACGGCAAGCGGTTCAGCGATTTCACGATCGACGGCGTGAAGTGCGGGCCGGACGGCATCCGCTGCGACGTCAACGGCAATGTCTGGTGCTCGAGCAATGCCGGCCGCGCGGTTGGCTACAACGGCGTGACGGTGTGGTCACCCGAAGGCAAGCTGCTCGGCCGCATCCGGCTACCCGAGGTCTGCGGCAACATCACTTTCGGTGGCCCCAAGCGCAACCGACTGTTCATGGCCGCAAGCCAGTCGCTTTACGCGGTCTATACCGCCACCCAAGGCGCCGGGCCGGCCTAAGGCGCGGGAGCGGGGCGCCGGCACGAGCTGTCGGCGTCCCCCTGCTACCTGATTGTCGCAGCTCGGCTTTCGGAACTGAACGCGCGGCCTGCCGTTAACAAACGGCGGCTCGGCCGCGTCAATTTCGCTTTATTTGCAGGGCGAAGTGTTCACCCGTGACCGGCACTTTCCGTTAGGATCATCCCGGCGCTGCGCCGATCCATGAGGACCCCGCCATGAGCTTCCGCCGCGACTACATTACAAAACCGATCTTCTCCTGGGCGCGTGGCGTGCTGCCGACCATGTCGGATACCGAGCGCGAGGCGCTGGAAGCCGGCGACGTCTGGTGGGACGCCGATCTGTTCACCGGCAACCCCGACTGGTCGAAATTGCTGGCGTTCGCGCCGGCCAGGTTGACCGAAGAGGAGAATGCCTTCCTGCACGGTCCGGTCGACGAACTCTGCAAGATGCTCGACGAGTGGAAGATCAATTGGGAATGGCGCGATCTGCCGCCGGAGGTCTGGGCCTTCATCAAGGCGAAGAAATTCTTCGGCATGATCATCCCGAAGGAATTCGGCGGCCTCGGCTTCTCGCCCTATGCGCATTCCGAAGTGGTGCGCAAGATATCGTCGCGCTCGCTGACCGCGGCCGTCACCGTGATGGTGCCGAACTCGCTTGGGCCCGGCGAACTGCTGATGCGCTTCGGCACCCGGGAGCAGCAGGACAAATGGCTGCCGCGCCTGGCCTCGGGCCAGGACATTCCCTGCTTCGGCCTGACCAGCCCCGAGGCCGGCTCCGATGCCGCCTCGATGATCGACAGCGGCATCATCTGCAAGGGCAATTTCGAGGGCCGCGAAGTGCTTGGGCTCAGGCTGAACTGGCACAAGCGCTACATCACGCTCGGTCCGGTCGCGACGCTGCTCGGCCTCGCCTTCAAGGCCTATGATCCCGATCACCTCGTCGGCAGCGAGGAAGACCTCGGCATCACGGTCGCGCTGATCCCGACCCATCTGCCCGGCGTATCGATCGGCCAGCGCCATCTGCCGGCGATGCAGGTGTTCCAGAACGGTCCGAACTGGGGCCGCGATGTCATCATCCCGTTGGACTACATCATCGGTGGCCAAGAGCGGCTCGGCCAGGGCTGGAAGATGCTGATGACGGCGCTCGCCGCCGGCCGCGGCATCTCGTTGCCGTCGCTGTCGGCCGCCGGCGCTGCCTATGCCGCGCGCACCACCGGCGCCTATGCGCGCATCCGCGAGCAGTTCGGTATCTCGATCTCGAAATTCGAGGGCATTGAGGAGCCGCTGGCGCGCATCGCCGGCACGGCCTACCTGCTCGACGCCGCGCGACGGCTGACCTGCGCCGCGCTGAACGAGGGACATCACCCCGCCGTCATCTCCGGCATCATGAAGCTGCACGCCACCGAGCGGATGCGGATCGCGATCGATGACGCCATGGACATCCATGGCGGCAAGGCCGTGATCGACGGGCCGCAGAATTATCTCGGCGGGCTCTACCGTTCGGTGCCGGTCGGCATCACGGTCGAGGGCGCGAACATCCTGACCCGCAATCTGATCGTGTTCGGGCAGGGCGCGATCCGCGCGCATCCCTATCTCCTGCAGGAGATGAAAGCGCTGGGCGAGGCCGATCGCGACAAGGGGCTCACCGCGTTCGACACCGCCTTCTGGCAGCATGTCGGCCACAGCTTTGCGACCATGTTCCGCGCCTGGGGCCGCAGCTGGACTTTCGGCCTGTTCGCTCCGGCGCCGGATGCCGGCGATGCCACGGAGTTCTATCGCCAGCTGTCCCGCTATTCGTCGGCATTCGCGCTGTGCGCCGACATGGCGCTGCTCACGCTCGGCGGCGCGCTGAAGCGCAAGGAAATGCTCTCCGCGCGCTTCGGCGACATCCTCTCCGAGCTGTACCTGCTCTCGGCCGCGCTGAAGCGTTGGCAGGACGAGGGCCGCCAGAAGGAGGATCTTCCCGCGCTCGATTGGTGCATGGCATCCGGCTTCAAGACCATCGAGAACCGCTTTGCGGAAATCCTTGCCAATTTGCCGAACCGCCCCGTGGCGTGGGTACTGAAATTCCTGATCCAGCCGTTCGGCGCGCGCGTCACGGGCCCGTCGGACCGCGTCGTGCATCTGTGTGCGCAGCTCGTGCTGTCGCCGTCGACGGCGCGCGACCGCCTGACACCGGATCTCGCCTTTGTCGAGGATGACGGCGGCATCGCGCGGCTGGAGAAGGCCTTCCGCCTCGTTGCCGAGGCCGAGGACGCCGCCAAACAGCTGCGTGCGGCGCGGCTGCATGACTGGAAGGATGCCGTCAAGAAGGGCGTCATCACCCAGGCCGACGGCGAGAAGCTCGCGGCTGCGCATGAGGCCGTCGCAAAGGTCATCGAGGTCGATGATTTTGCGCCGGAGGCGCTGTCGCCGATTTACAAGAAATCCGCCGGTGTGCATCAGTTCTTCCAGGAGCTGGGTGAGCAGAGGGCGGCGAGCTGATGGCGCGACCATCGTCGACGGCAGCCGGACGCCGTTCCTGAAGGCGCGCTCTGGTCCCGGCCCGTTCACCCCGGTCGATCTCGCCGTGCAATGCGGCCGGCCGCTGTTGGCGCGCCAGCCCTTCGCGCCCACCGCCTTCGACCAGGTCATCCTCGGCTGCGTCAACGTGATCGCCGACGAGATGAACCCGGCGCGGGTCGCGGCGCTCAGGCTCGGCATGGGCGAGCAGATGGTCGCCTTCACCGTGCAGATTAATTGCGGTTCCGGCATGCAGTCGATCGACACCGGCTATCGCTATATCCGGGAGGGTATCTCCGATCTGATCCTCGCCGGCGGCGCCGAGGCCTTGAGCCACGCGCCGCTGGTCTGGCCCAATTCCGGCGTGCGCTGGTTTGCCGGCTTTGCCGGCGCCAAGGGGTTGGGTGCCAAGATTGCCGCGGCGCTGAAGGTGAAGCCGAGTTACTTCAAGCCGATCATCGGCCTCGAGCGCGGTCTGACCGATCCGATCACCGAGCTCAACATGGGGCAAACAGCCGAGAAGGTCGGCCATCTCTTCGGCATCACGCGCGCTCAGTCCGACGCCTACGCCGCCGAGAGCCACCAACGGCTGGCCAACGCGCAGAAGCAAGGCTTTCTGAAGGGCGAGGTCGAGACCGCATTCTCCCGCGACGGCAAGTTTTATGACCATGACGACGGCGTCCGCCCGGACTCGACGCCCGAGACCCTCGCAAAGCTGAGGCCAGTGTTCGAGCGCCCGTGGGGCCAGGTCACCGCCGGCAATTCCTCGCAGATCACCGACGGCGCCTCCTGGGTGATCCTGGCGTCCGAGACGGCGGTGGCAAAGCACGGGCTGACGCCGAAGGCCGTCATCCTCGACAGCCAGTGGTCGGCGCTCGATCCCTCGATCATGGGCCTCGGGCCGGTGTTGTCGGCGAATGCGCTGCTCAAGCGCAACGGGCTGACCTTGCAGGATGTCGAGACCTGGGAGCTGAACGAGGCCTTTGCCACGCAGGTGCTCGGCTGCCTCGCGGCGTGGAACGACGACAAATTCTGCCGCGAGATTTTGGGACTTGACGACGCCGCCGGTCAGATCGATCGCGCAAAACTCAATGTCGACGGCGGCGCGATCAGCCTCGGCCATCCCGTCGGCACCAGCGGCAACCGCATCGTGCTGCATCTGGTCAATGCGATGAAGCGGCTCGGCACCAGGCGCGGCGTCGCCACCGAATGCATCGGTGGCGGGCAGGGCGGCGCGATGTTGATAGAGACGGTGTGATCATGGATTCACGGATCATGGACGTTCTCGCCGATCGCGTGCTCGAGCTCGGGCCGAAGCCGGCCGCCGACAGCCCGTACAAGAACTTCAAGCTGACCCGTGACGAGGACGGCATTGCGTGGTTGCTGTTCGACCGCGCCGGCACCAGCGCCAACACACTGTCCGCCGATCTGCTCGAGGAGCTCGATGCGATCGTCGCGGCGCTGGAGAACCAGCGGCCGACCGGCCTCGTGGTGCGTTCGGCCAAGACGAGCGGCTTCATCGCCGGCGCCGACGTCAACGAATTCCGCGGCGCCGACGACCCGCGCGCGGTCGAGACCGAGATCGGCCGTGCGCATGCGGTGATCGATCGGCTCGAGGCGCTGCGCGTGCCCTCGGTCGCCGTCATCCACGGTTTCTGCCTCGGCGGCGGCCTCGAGGTCGCGCTGGCCTGCCAGATGCGGATCGCGATCGACGATGCGCGGTTCGGCTTCCCCGAGGTGATGCTCGGCCTGCATCCCGGCCTCGGCGGCACTGTGCGCTTCACCGAGCTGGTCAACCCGATGCAGGCGATGACCTTGATGCTGACCGGCAAGACGATCGACGCGCGCCGCGCCAAGTCGCTCGGCCTGGTCGACACCGTGACGCAGGAGCGCCACGTCCGCAACGCGGTGAAGGACGCGGTGTTCGGCCGGTTGAAGCGTGCCAAGCCGGGCGCGCTCAACGCGATCCTCAATCTTGGTCCGGTCCGGGGCATCCTCGCCTCGCGGATGCGCGGCGAGGCCGAGAAGGCGGCGCCGCGCAAGCATTATCCGGCGCCCTCAGCGCTGATCGATCTCTGGGAAAAGCACGCCGGCAACCGCGCGGCAATGCTGAATGCGGAGAAGGCGTCGTTTGCCAATCTGATGGTGACGCCGACCGCGCAGAACCTGATCCGCGTCTTCTTTCTGCGCGAGCAGATGAAGAGGGCGGCCGGCAGCGGCAACAAGGTTCGGCACGTCCACGTCATCGGCGCCGGCGCGATGGGCGGCGATATCGCGGCCTGGTGCGCCAACCAGGATATGCGCGTCACCCTCGCTGATATGAAGGCCGAGCCGATCGCGGGCGCCATGAAGCGTGCCGCGGAGCTGTTCGGCAAGATCATGCGCAGGCGGATCGACCAGCGCGACGCGCTGGACCGGCTGATCCCCGACATGGACGGCGAGGGCGTCCGCAATGCCGATTTGATCATCGAGGCGGTGCCGGAAAAGCTCGAGCTGAAGCAGAAGGTCTATGCCTCCCTCGAGCCGAAGATGAAGCAAGGCGCGATCCTCGCCACCAATACGTCGAGCATCCCGCTGCAGGATTTGCGCACCACGCTGGCAAGGCCGGAGCGGCTGCTCGGCCTGCATTTCTTCAATCCGGTGTCGCGGCTGCAGCTCGTTGAGGTCGTCAGTCATGACGGCACCGATGCCGCGATGCTCACGGAGGCGCTCGCCTTTGTCGGCGCCATCGACCGCCTGCCGCTGCCGGTGAAGAGCTCGCCGGGCTTCCTCGTCAACCGCGCGCTGACGCCCTACATGCTGGAAGCGATGATGATGCTGGACGAGAAGACCGACCAGCGCCTGATCGACGCGGCCGCGGTCGAGTTCGGCATGCCGATGGGACCGATCGAGCTCGCCGACCAGGTCGGCCTCGATATCTGCCTCGATGTCGGCGACATGCTGCGCTCGAAGTTCGGCGACACCTTGCCGCCGACGCCGGCCTGGCTGCGCGAGAAGGTCGCCAAGGGCGAGCTCGGCCGCAAGACCGGCAAGGGCTTCTACATCTGGAAGGACGGCAAGGCGGAGAAGGCGCCGCTGCCGGAAACCGGCCCGCGCGTGAGCGACGAAATGATCGACCGCCTGGTGCTGCCGATTTCGAATGTCTGCGTCGCCGCCTTGCGCGAAGGCATCGTCGACGACCCGGATATGGTCGACGGCGCGATGATCTTCGGCACCGGTTATGCCCCGTTCCGCGGCGGCCCGCTCAACTATGCGCGCACCCGCGGCATCGACGGGGTCGTATCCGCGCTGCGCGCGCTGGCGCAGAAGTTCGGCGATCGTTTCGCACCGGACGCAGGCTGGGAGACATTCAAATGACCGACACCCAAGCACCTGAAACTCATGTTCACGCGCCGCCGATCAGCGGCAACGAGCCGCAGGGCGATCTCTGCATCCGCACGCTGGCGATGCCGGCCGACACCAATGCCAATGGCGATATCTTCGGCGGCTGGCTGCTCAGCCAGATGGATGTCGGCGGCGGCGTGTTCGCCTCGAAGGTGGCGAAGTCCCGCACCGTGACGGTCGCGATCGAGGCGATGAATTTCCGCAAAGCGGTCTATGTCGGCGATCTCGTCTCGGTGCACGCAAATCTCGTGCGCTTGGGCCGGACCTCGGTCACGGTGCATCTTGAAGCCTGGGTGCTGCGCCGCCGCGAGCAGCAGTCGATCCTCGTGACCGACGGCAACTTCACCTATGTGTCGATCGACGAGCAGGGCCATCCGCAACCGATCCAGCGCGAGAGCACGACGATTTCGACCTGACATCTTTCGCGCGAAAAGTGCCGCTGATTCGGCACGGGAAAAACGCGTCGAAACTGAGACCGGAGCGCCGCTTGATTGCAAAAGCTGCGCTTCGCTTCGCAAATAAACTGAGGAACAAACGGTCAGCAACACCGTTGTCGGCCCGGAATCAAACCGAGGCCGATAATGTCAGACTGCTACGTCATCGAGGTAAGTTCAGAGACCGCGGGTATCGTGGTGCGCGATACCGGCGGTTACGCGTTTTTCGCGGCGTCGCACCGGTTCCAAGTCCTTGAGGGCCAAATCTTTCGCAATGCACGCGAGGCCGAGCGCGCGGCGCGTCGGCTTGTTACCGGCCAGGATCTGCAAATGGCCTCCTGATCAGGAACCACGCGGCGCGCCGTTTGCGCGCGCCGCAAGAGTCTGTATTGATGCATCCGAACTCACGGAAACGTTTTTCGGATGCCGCAGACACAAGGCAAAGCGCTGCTGTTCGATATCGACGGCACGCTGGCCGACACCGATCCGCTGCATCTGGCAGCGTTCAACCGGGTGCTTGGCCCTCATGGACACGCGTTCGATCACGCGCGGTTCGGCAAGGAGCTGCAAGGCTTCTCCAACGCGTCGATCGGAGAACGCTTCCTCGCAAACGAGCCGCCCGAACGCCGCGCTAGCATCCTTGGCGAGAAGGAGCGGATCTTTCGCGAACTGGTCTCTGGCCAGATCGTGCCGGTGCCGGGATTGATGCCGTTGCTCGACCGGGCCGATAGCGCCGGCGTGCCCATGGTGGCGGTGACCAACGCGCCGCGCGCGAACGCCGAACTGCTGCTCTCGGGACTGGGCATCGCCCATCGCTTCAGGGCGGTCGTGATCGGCGATGAATTGGCGCACGGCAAGCCGCATCCATTGCCCTATCTTGAGGGACTGCGCCTCGCGGGCGCGGCGGCGTCAGCTTCGCTGGCGTTCGAGGACTCGCGCTCCGGCATTCAGTCCGCGACGGCGGCGGGCATCGCGACGGTCGGGATGCGAACCGGGCTCAGTCATGCCGATCTGCTCGCGGCCGGCGCGGTCGCCAGCGTGCGGGCGTTCGACGATCCGGAATTGATCCGCCTCGTTGCATCGGCCATGGCTTGGTAAGGATATGGCCTGGTAAAGATATGGCCTGGTAAAGATACGGCGTGGTGAGGCGTTGTGCCGGAATGCAACTGGCATTGCTGCAACGCAGTTCTTGACCCGCCGATGCTTGCTCGTTGACCTCCGTGCCGAACGGTCGCACCATGGGCTGGAGCATGATCCGGAAAAGTGGAAAACCGGTTTTCCGAAAGGTTCATGCTCAAACCGATTGCCGTTTCAAGGGGGCCGCCGTGGCCGGACTCTCCCATCGCCAGACTGAAATCCTCAACATCGCACGCGCGTTTGGCCGGGTCATGGTCGAAGACCTTGCCAAGCGATTCGAGGTGTCGGCGCAAACCATCCGCAAGGACCTCAACGATCTCTGCGATGAGCGGTCGCTGACCCGCATCCATGGCGGCGCCATCATCGCCTCCGGCGTCGAGAACCTCGCCTATGAGGCGCGCCGCTTCGTCGCCGCCGAGGAGAAAAAGGCGATCGGCGCCGCCGCGGCCGCGCGGATTCCGAACGGCTGCTCGCTGTTCATCAATATCGGCACCACCACGGAAGAGGTCGCGAGCGCGCTGACCTCGCACGAGGATCTGCTTGTTATCACCAACAACCTCAACGTTGCGATGCTGCTGTACCGTCATCCGCGCATCGAGGTGGTGGTGGCCGGCGGCACGGTGCGCCGCGCCGACGGTGCCGTGGTCGGCTCCACCGCAACCCAGCTGATCGGCCAGTTCAAGGTCGATTATGCCATCATCGGCGCGTCCGCGATCGACGAGGAGGGCGCGCTGCTCGACTTCGACTATCGCGAGGTGCAGGTAGCGCAGGCGATCATTGCCAATGCGCGCAACGTCATGCTGGTGTCGGATGCGACCAAGCTCCGCCGCAGCGCGCCGGTGCGCATCGCCCATATGAGTCAGATCCAGACCTTCGTCACCGATTCGCCCCTGCCTGCGGGCCTCGCCAACATCTGTCACAGCCGCGGCATCGAGGTGGTGGTCGCGATGGACAAGCCGGCAGTCGATATCGACGACAACGGCGCCGACGCCGCACCCGCGACGCTGCGCAGCGCGTGACTTCAGAGCCTCTCGCTGTCATCGCCCCGGGCGATCCAGTATTCCAGAGACATTGACGCTGGAGCCGCGACGTCGCGGCGGACTGGATGCCCCGCTTGAAGCGGGCATGACAGCGGAATGCGACGAGCGCACAATTCCCTCACCGTCACTGCCGCGCAACGGCTTTGCCGTCGTCGCTGGAGGTGGCCGCTTCTTCAGCGGCTCTCGAAGGACTGACGGCCCGACCGAGCCCGCGCACCCCTTCGAGGCTCGCTCCGCTCGCACCTCTGGGCGACGGGTCTGCTACCGGATGTGCCGAACGGGGAGTCTGCTCCTGCCGCACTCATTCCGCCCAAAAAATCCCCAGCTAAAGTTCCCTATTTTCACTTTGCTTTCGTTTTTGGTTGTGATCTACTCCAATCCGAAAGTAAAAATCGTCAAAGCGAAGACGGTTGCCGGGGGAAGCGTTCTTTGGATCGAATTTACGACCTCGCCATCATCGGAGGCGGCGTTAATGGCTGCGGCATCGCGCGCGATGCGGCGGGCCGGGGAAATTCTGTTTTCCTCTGCGAAATGAATGACTTGGCTAGCGGGACGTCGTCCTGGTCGACCAAGCTCGTGCACGGCGGTCTGCGCTATCTCGAATATTACGAGTTTCGTTTGGTGCGCGAGGCGCTGATCGAGCGCGAGATCCTCTGGCAGATCGCGCCGCATATCATTCGCCCGTTGCGTTTCGTTTTGCCGCACCACGCCGGCCTGCGGCCGGCTTGGCTGCTGCGGCTCGGCCTCTTCCTCTACGACCACATCGGCGGCCGGCACCTGCTGCCGGCGACGCGCTCGGTGGATCTGACACGCGACGTGGTCGGCAAGCCGCTGATCCCGGGCCGCTACACCAAGGGCTTTGAATATTCCGACTGCTTCGTCGACGACGCGCGGCTGGTTGCGCTGACTGCGCGCGACGCGGCCGATCGCGGCGCCGAGATCCGCACCCGCACCCGCGCGGTCGAGATCCGGCAGGTCGACGGCGTCTGGCACGTCACCGTCGAGGACGGCGTGAGCGGCGCCCGCGACACGATCAAGGCGCGCGTGCTGGTCAATGCCGGCGGTCCCTGGGTCGAGCAGGTGCTGGCGTCGGGCGCCGGCGTCAACGCGCGGGCCAAGGTGCGGCTGGTGCAGGGCTCGCACATCGTGGTGCCCAAACTCTACGACCACGACCGCGCCTACATCTTCCAGAACGCCGACGGCCGCATCATCTTCGTGATTCCCTATCAGAACGATTTCTCGCTGATCGGCACCACCGATCGCGACTATGACGGTGATCCGGCCAAGGTGAAGGCGACGCGGGAGGAGATCGAGTATCTCTGCGCCTCCGCCAGCGCGTATCTGGCCAAGCCTGTGAAGCCCGAGGACGTGGTCTGGAATTACTCCGGTGTGCGTCCGCTCTATGACGACGGCGCGAGCGAAGCCAAGGCCGCGACCCGCGACTATGTGTTCGAGCTCGATACGCCCGGCGGTGCACCGCTGCTGTCGATCTATGGCGGCAAGATCACGACCTATCGCCGCCTCTCCGAAGAGGCGCTGGAGCGGCTGTCGCCCTATCTTCGCGGCACCAAAGCGCAGGAGGGCTGGACCGGCAAGACGCCGCTGCCCGGCGGCGACATGGACGTGTCCGCGGTCGCGGCGCTGAGCGCCGAGCTGGTTCGCAATCACCCGTTCCTCACGCAGCCGCACGCCAACCGTCTCGCGCATGCTTACGGCACGCGCGCCGGCAAAGTCTTGGGCAACGCAGCATCGGCTGATGATCTCGGCCGCTCCTTCGGCGCCACCTTGACGGAGAGTGAAGTCCGGTACCTGATGGCGTCCGAATGGGCACGGACTGCGGAAGATGTCGTCTGGCGACGATCCAAGCTGGGCTTGCGGATGACGGCGGGTGAAATCGCCGCGCTCGACGAGTGGATGCTCGCCAACCGCGTGTCCGGTGAACGTCCCCTCCGCGAAGCGGGAGGACGGGCATGAGCGTTACACTGCAGAATGTCACGCGAACCGTGGATGGCATTGCGACCATCCGCGATGTTTCGCTGACGCTGGAGCGTGGCACGCTCAGCGTGCTGCTCGGGCCGACGCTATCGGGCAAGACCTCGATCATGCGGCTGCTGGCCGGCCTCGACAAGCCGACCACCGGCCGCGTGCTGGTCGACGGCAAGGACGTCACCGGCGCCGACGTGCGCCAGCGCTCGGTCGCGATGGTCTATCAGCAGTTCATCAACTATCCCTCGTTCACGGTCTACGAGAACATTGCCTCGCCGCTGCGGGTGCAGGGCAAGCCGCGCGCCGAGATCGAGCAGCGGGTGACGGAGGCGGCCAGCCTGTTGCGGCTCGAGCCGTATCTCAAGCGCACCCCGCTGCAGCTCTCCGGCGGCCAGCAGCAGCGCACCGCGATCGCGCGCGCGCTGGTCAAGGGCGCCGACCTCGTGCTGCTCGACGAACCGCTCGCCAACCTCGACTACAAGCTGCGCGAGGAGTTGCGCACCGAGCTGCCCCGCATCTTCGAGGCCTCCGGCGCGATCTTCGTCTACGCCACCACCGAACCGTCGGAAGCGCTGCTGCTCGGCGGCGACACGGTGTGCATGTGGGAAGGTCGGGCGCTGCAGATCGGTGCAACGCCGAGGGTCTATCGCCATCCCGACACGCTGCGCGTCGCGCAGGTGTTCTCCGATCCGCCGCTCAACATCATCGGCATCGAGAAGAAGGGCGCGCAAGTGACTTATGCCGGCGGCGAGCAGGCGCCCGCGGCCGGCCTCTATGCCAATTTGCCTGACGGCGCCTACCGGATCGGCTTCCGCGCGCACCAGCTCGAGGTCGGAAGCGCCGCGACCGGCCGCCACAAATTCTCCGCTGCCGTGACGGTGACCGAGATCACCGGCTCTGAGAGCTTCGTCCACGTCCATGTCCACGGCTCGAACTGGGTCGCGGTGCTGCACGGCGTGCACGAATATGAACCCGGGCAGGTGCTCGCCGCCGCGCTCGATCCCGAAAATATCTTTGTGTTTGACGCAGCCGACCGCCTGGTCGCGTCGCCCGCGACCGCGTTTGCAAGCGAACTATATGGCAGTTCGCTTGCGGCAAGCGCGTCAGCCAGCAAGAGCAATTGAGGGAGATGCCCGATGGCCCGCATTGACCTCGTCGATCTCGCGCAATCCTACAGCGGCAACGATGCGCCGCCGGAATCCTTTGCGCTGAAGCCGGTGACGATGACCTGGCGGCAGGGCGGCGCCTATGCGCTGCTCGGGCCGTCCGGCTGCGGCAAGACCACGCTGCTCAACCTGATTTCCGGCATCGTGACGCCGTCGCGCGGCAAGATCCTGTTCGACGGCAAGGACATCACCCCGCTGTCGACGCAGAAGCGCAACATCGCGCAAGTGTTCCAGTTCCCGGTGATCTACGACACCATGACGGTCGGCCAGAACCTGGCCTTCCCGCTGAAGAACCGCGGCATCGCGAAGGCCGTAGTCGATGCGCGGGTCAAGCAGATCGCCGACCTGCTCGACCTCACACCGTATCTGAAACGCAAGGCGACGCGGCTCACCGCCGACGCCAAGCAGAAGATCTCGCTCGGCCGCGGCCTGGTGCGCTCCGACGTCGCCGCCGTCCTGTTCGACGAGCCGCTGACGGTGATCGATCCCGAGCTGAAGTGGCAGCTGCGTTCCAAGCTGAAGGCGCTGCATCGCGAGCTCGACCTCACGATGATCTACGTCACCCACGACCAGACCGAGGCGCTGACCTTCGCCGATACCGTCGTCGTCATGCATGACGGCCGCGTGGTGCAGAGCGGTACGCCGGCCGAGCTGTTCGACAAGCCGGCGCACACCTTCGTCGGCTATTTCATCGGCTCGCCCGGCATGAACATCGTGCCCGCCGAGGTCAGTGGCCACGAGGCGCGGATCGACGGCCACGTCATCGGCCTGCGTCGCAACTACGGCGTTCTGCCGGCCGGCAAGAAGATCGAGATCGGCGTGCGGCCGGAATTCGTCGACATCGCGGCGCCCGCGTCGGGGCTGCTGTCGGCCACCATCGAGCGGATCGACGATCTCGGCCGCATCCAGTTCGCCCGCGTTCGTGTCGGCAACACCAAGCTCGCGGCGCGCGTGCCGCCGGGCTTCTCGGTCTCCGGCGATACCGCCGGCCTGATCTTCAATCCCGCCTACGTCCACGTCTATGCCGACAGTGCTTTGGTCGAAGGGGTCGCGTGATGGACAAGACCATCAACCAGAAGGCCTGGTTCCTGGTGCTGCCGGTGTTCCTGGTGGTCGCATTCTCGGCGGTGCTGCCGCTGATGACCGTCGTGAATTATTCGATGCAGGACACGTTCGGCAACAACCAGTTCTTCTGGAACGGCGTCGGCTGGTTCAAGGAGCTGCTCGATCCCTCGACCGATCTCGGTGGTCGCTTCCTGGCTTCGCTTGGCCGCAACCTGTTCTTCTCCGCCGTGATCCTTGCGATCGAGGTGCCGCTCGGCATCATCGTCGCGCTGTCGATGCCGCGCGAGGGCTGGAGCGTCGCGGTCTGTCTCGTCATCCTCGCATTGCCGCTTTTGATTCCGTGGAACGTGGTCGGCACCATCTGGCAGATCTTCGGCCGGCCCGATATCGGCCTGCTCGGCTATGTGCTGAACCACCTCGGCTTCAACTACAACTACGTCTCCAACGAGGTCGATGCCTGGGTCACCGTGATCGTGATGGACGTCTGGCATTGGACCAGCCTCGTCGCGCTGCTGTGCTACGCCGGCCTGAAGTCGATCCCCGATGCCTATTACCAGGCGGCGCAGATCGACGGCGCTTCGCGCTGGGCGGTGTTCAAGGCGATCCAGCTGCCGAAGATGAACCGCGTGCTGCTGATCGCGGTGCTGCTGCGCTTCATGGACTCTTTCATGATCTACACCGAGCCGTTCGTGGTCACCGGCGGCGGTCCCGGCAACTCGACGACCTTCGTCTCGATCGAGCTCGTCAAGATCGCGCTCGGCCAGTTCGACCTCGGCAAGGCCGCGGCGCTGTCGCTGGTCTACAATTTGATCATCCTGATCGTGTGCTGGGTATTCTACACCGTGATGACCAATGCCGGCTCCGAGCGTCCGGTCAAGGGAGGAGCGGCGTGATGCATTCGATCCCTGGCCGCCGCCTGATCATGGCGTTGTTCCTGATCTTCCTGCTGTTGCCGATCTACTGGCTCGTCAACATGAGCTTCAAGACCAACGCCGAGATCGTCTCGACGATGACGCTGTGGCCGCACACGCCGACGCTGCAGCATTACCGGCGCATCTTCACCGACGAGAGCTGGTATTCCGGCTACATCAATTCGCTGGAATATGTCGTCATCAACACCGTGATCTCGATCGCGGTGGCGTTGCCGGCGGCCTATGCGTTCTCGCGCTACCGCTTCCTCGGCGACAAGCATCTGTTCTTCTGGCTGCTGTCGAACCGCATGGCGCCGGCGGCGGTCTACGCGCTGCCGTTCTTCAACCTGTACTCGGCGATCGGCCTGTTCGATACGCCGTGGGCGGTCGCGCTCGCGCACTGCATCTTCAACGTGCCGCTGGCGGTGTGGATTCTCGAAGGGTTCGTCTCCGGCGTGCCGCGCGAGATCGACGAGACCGCCTTCCTCGACGGTTATTCGTTTCCGCGCTTCTTCATCAAGATCCTGGTACCGTTGATCGCGAGCGGCATTGGCGTCGCCGCCTTCTTCTGCTTCATGTTCTCATGGGTCGAGCTGCTGCTGGCGCGCACGCTGACCTCGGTGCAGGCCAAGCCCATCGCAGCGATCATGACGCGTACGGTCTCGGCTGCCGGCATGGACTGGGGCCTGCTTGCCGCGGCCGGTGTGCTCACCATCATTCCGGGCGCGCTCGTGATCTGGTTCGTCCGCAACTACATCGCGCGCGGCTTCGCGCTCGGCCGGGTCTAGGAGGCACTCATGGAATCCATCGCATGGATGGCCTGGACGCTGCCGACCGCGATCTTCTTCGTGCTGCTCGCCTCGACGCTCGGCGTGATGACCTGGCTCGCCGCGGTCTATCCCGAGGCCGAGCGGGTCGGCGTGCTGCGGATTCCGACCACCCGCGGCGACCGTCTGTTCGTTTCGCTGGTGCTGGCGGCGGTGATCCACCTGCTGTGGATCGGCCTCGTCGGCACCGATCCGATTTTCACCCTCCCGATCGGGGAGGGCGTCGAGATTTCGAGCCTGTGGCTCGGAACGGTAATTTCGCTTCTTTCAGCCGTGGTGATTTTTCGCACCGTCTGAAGAACGCGAAGAAGAGCAGATCCGGGGTCTACCCGGGCCTGGATTTAGTCGCTGCAACCGGAGGAATCACATGCGACATTTACCAATGACTAAAGATAAGCTTTTGACGATGACCAGCGCGGTCGCGCTCGTCGCAGCATCGGTCACTCTTGTCGCGCCGGCCCGCGCCGACGAGGCGGCCGCGAAGAAGTGGATCGACAGCGAATTCCAGCCGTCGACCCTCTCCAAGGACGACCAGATGAAGGAGATGCAGTGGTTCATCAAGGCCGCTGTCCCCTTCAAGGGCATGGAGATCAACGTCGTCTCCGAAACCCTGACCACCCACGAATATGAATCCCGCACGCTCGCCAAGGCGTTCGAGGAGATCACCGGCATCAAGGTCAAGCACGACATCATCCAGGAAGGTGACGTCGTCGAAAAGATCCAGACCCAGATGCAGTCCGGCAAGAACGTCTATGACGGCTGGATCAACGACTCCGACTTTATCGGCACCCACTTCCGTTACGGCCAGGCCGTCGACCTGACGGAGTGGATGAAGGGCGAAGCCAAGGACGTCACCGATCCGATGCTCGACGTCGACGACTTCATCGGCAAGTCGTTTACGACCGCACCGAACGGTCACCTCTATCAGCTGCCCGACCAGCAGTTCGCGAACCTCTACTGGTTCCGCTACGACTGGTTCACCAACCCGGACTACAAGGCCAAGTTCAAGGCCAAGTATGGCTACGATCTCGGCGTGCCCGTGAACTGGTCGGCTTATGAGGATATCGCCGAGTTCTTCACCAACGACGTCAAGGAGATCAACGGCGTCAAGGTCTACGGCCATATGGATTATGGCAAGAAGGACCCCTCGCTCGGCTGGCGTTTCACCGATGCCTGGCTGTCGATGGCCGGCAACGGCGACAAGGGCCTCCCGAACGGCCTACCGGTCGACGAGTGGGGCATCCGCATGGAAGGCTGCCGTCCGGTCGGCTCGTCGGTCGAGCGCGGCGGCGACGTCAACGGACCGGCGTCGGTCTACTCGATCGTCAAGTACCTCGACTGGATGAAGAAGTATGCTCCGCCGCAGGCGCAGGGCATGACCTTCTCCGAGTCGGGCCCGGTGCCCTCGCAGGGCAACATCGCGCAGCAGATCTTCTGGTACACCGCCTTCACCGCCGACATGGTGAAGCCGGGGATTGCCGTGATGAACGCGGACGGTACGCCGAAGTGGCGTATGGCTCCGTCGCCGCACGGCTCATACTGGAAGGACGGCATGAAGCTCGGCTACCAGGACGTCGGTTCGGCGACGCTTCTGAAGTCGACCCCGGTTGACCGCCGCAAGGCGGCCTGGCTCTATCTGCAGTTCATCGTCTCCAAGACGACGTCCTTGAAGAAGAGCCAGGTCGGTCTCACCTTCATCCGTGAATCCGACATCTGGGACAAGTCGTTCACCGAGCGTGCTCCGAAGCTCGGCGGCCTGATCGAGTTCTATCGCTCGCCCGCGCGCGTGCAGTGGACCCCGACCGGCAACAACGTGCCCGACTATCCGAAGCTGGCCCAGCTCTGGTGGCAGAACATCGGCGATGCGTCGTCCGGTGCGAAGACGCCGCAAGCTGCGATGGACGCGCTCGCCTCGGCCCAGGATTCGGTGATGGAGCGTCTTGAGAAGTCCGGTGTGCAGGGTGCCTGCGGACCGAAGCTGAACAAGAAGGAAACGGCCGAGTTCTGGTACAAGAAGGCCGAGAAGGACGGCACCATCGCTCCGCAGCGCAAGCTCGCGAACGAGAAGCCGAAGGGCGAAACGATCGACTACGACACGCTGATCAAGTCGTGGCCGGCGAGCCCGCCCAAGCGCGCCGAAGCGAAGTAAGGCGGTAAGGCGTACCAGCCCACGCCATCCGCAAACTGCAAAGGCCGGGAGCAATCCCGGCCTTTTTGCTGGATCGGTGTCTGTGGAGGCCGGTTCAGGATTGTGCTCAAATGCAACGATGAGATCATCATGCGTCTCCTGTCATCGCATCATGATCAGGGGAGTTTCGCCATGCGCATGATTTTTCGCTGCGACCCGCGGCTTGCCGATCATCTGCCCCGGCCGTTTCCGGCCCGCACTGCTTTGCCGGATTGGCTGCGCGCGATGCCGGCGAAGGCGCATTCCGACATCCACGACCGCGAGATCCGTACCGTCAAGCAATGCCCACCCTTTGTCGATGCGATGGCCCATGGGGTCATGATCCCGCTGCCTTGCGATATCAGGATCGAGCGCGGTGCATTCGCCTGGGACTGGGACATTCCGGAGCCCGCAACGCGGGGCCATCCGCGCGCGCCGCTGAGCTTCCATCCCGCCGCGCAATTCGCCGGCGCGCCGTTCGGCGACGGGCAGGCTGCGCTGAAATTCAACAGCTTCTGGACCATCGAGCTCGAGTCGGGCTGGTCGCTGTTCGCGACCCATCCGGTCAATCGCGACGACCTGCCGTTCCGCATGATCTCGGGGCTGGTCGATGCCGACCGGTTTCACGACGGCGGGATCAATTTCCCGGCGGTCTGGACGCAGCCTGATTTCGCCGGCGTGCTGCCAAAGGGAACGCCGGTCGTGCAATGCTTCGCGGTGCCGCGCGAGGCTCCCGAACTGGTGTTCGAAGCCTTCGACGACGCGCATCGCGAAGCCTATTCCAAAGTCGTCGGTGAAGTGCTGGCTGCGCCGAATGTCTATCGCAAGCATTTCCGCGCCAAGCGCGGCCGGCTAGTTACCTAGCGCTGCACGCAGCGCGCGTTCATCGAGCCACAGCCGGCCGTGCGAGGCCGAGGTCAGTGCCATCGCGATCGATCCGAACAGGTGTGGACGCAAGGCATAGGCTTGCCCGAAGGCCTGCATCGCCGCGTCGAGCTCGCCGCTCTCCTGCAGCGTGATCCCCAGATTGAGCGCGGCTTCGGCGTAATCCGGCTTGATCTCGAGCGCCTTGCGATAGGCGCGTGCGGCGCCGTCGTGGTCCCGCAAATCCTGCTTTGCCACGCCGAGATCGAACCACACTGAGGCCGGCGCCGCGCTCGCAACAGCGCGCTCGAGCAGGCTCACCGCAGCGGCGAGGTCACCAGCCTCCCAGGCCAGCCGGCCGAGCCGCGCGTTGGCTTCCTGATGCTCCGGAATAGCCTCGAGGATCGCCTCCCAGGCCTCCCGTGCCTGCGTCTTGCGGGCGGCCAATTCCAGCGTGCGTGCCTTCTCGACGAAGGCATCGCGTTGCGGCTTGAGCGCGATGGCGCGGTCGAGATGCGTCAGTGCCGCATCGAATTCACCGCCGCTGCGGGCAAGGCGGGCCGCAAGCAACCGCGCTGCGGCATTGTCGGGGCGCCGCGCCAGGCTGGTCTCGACATGGGTGCGGGCCGGCGCGATCTCGCCTTTGGCGAACAGCACGGCGGCGAGCAGATGGCTCAGCATCGGCTCGCCGGGCTGGCGCAAAAGGCCGCGCTCGCAGAGCGTTTGCGCTTCGTCCGGTCGGCCCGCATTGAACGCAGCGGTCGCGCGTCGCACCAAATCTTGGGCGGTCTCCTTCATGGTTGCATTAGAGCAAAGGATATGCCGCCCAGCAATCCGGAGCGCTGATGCGCCCCGGATCGCCTGCTGCTTCAGATGATGTTACTCCGCCGCCTCGGTCGCCTTCAGCGTTGGATAGTCGGTGTACCCCTTGGCGCCGCCGCCGTAGAAGGTCGCCTTGTCCCACTCGTTGAGCGGCGCGCCGGTCTTCAGCCGCTCGACCAGATCGGGGTTGGAGATGAACGGCTTGCCGAACGCGATCAGGTCGGCAGCACCTGCCTCCAGCACCGTCTCCGCCAGCGCGAAGTCGTAGCCGTTGTTGGCGACGTAGGCCTGCTTGAAGCGCTTGCGCAGCGAGGCGTAGTCGAACGGTGCGACGTCGCGCGGGCCGCCGGTCGCGCCCTCGATGACGTGGATATAGGTCAGCTTCAGCGCGTTGAGCTGGTCGACGATGTAGTCGAACAGCGGTTGCGGGTTGCTGTCGGAGACGTCGTTGGCCGGTGTCACTGGCGAGATGCGGATGCCGGTGCGGTTGGCGCCGGCCTCGATGGCGACCGCCTTGGAGACCTCCAGCATCAGCTGGGCGCGGTTCTCGATTCCGCCGCCATAGACGTCGGTGCGCTTGTTGGAACTGTCCCTGGCGAACTGGTCGAGCAGATAGCCGTTGGCGCCGTGGATCTCGACGCCGTCGAAGCCGGCGGCCAGCGCGTTCGCGGTGCCGCGCTTGAAGTCCTCGATGATCCCGGGGATTTCAGACAGCTCGAGCGCGCGCGGCTCGGACACGTCGGCGAAGGTGCCGTTCACGAAGGTCTTGGTCTTGGCACGGATCGCGCTCGGCGCCACCGGCGCGCCGCCGTTCGGCTGCAGCGAGGTGTGCGAGATGCGGCCGACGTGCCAGAGCTGGATGAAGATGCGGCCACCGCGCGCATGCACGCGATCGGTGACCTTGCGCCAGGCCTCGACCTGCTCCTTCGAATAGATACCGGGCGTGTCCTGATAGCCCTGACCCTGCTGCGAGACCTGGCTCGCTTCTGTGATCAGAAGACCGGCGGAGGCGCGCTGGCCGTAATAATCAACCGCGAGCGGGCTTGGCACCATGCCGGGCGGCACCGCGCGGTTGCGCGTCAGCGGCGCCATCACGAAGCGGTTCGGCAGCGTCAGCGCGCCAAGCTTGTAGGGCTCGAGAAGTTTGGTCGATTGGCTCATGTGAACTGGTTCCAGACAATGATGGATGAGAGACAGTTGTGCATTGCCGCGACGAGCGCAATGGCCCGGGATATGCCCGGCTTGCAGGCTAGCCACGCACGATTCCGCCCATGTGGCCGGCGTCGAGGAACAAGGTGTGCGCGTTCACGTAGGAGGATTCATTCGAGATCAGGAACAGCGCAGCATAGGCGACCTCCCAGCCGGTGCCCTGGCGGCCGAAAGGCACTGTCACGGCGCGGTCCGATCGCCTGCGGCTGGCATCGCGGCCCATCGGCGTATCCATGAAGCCGGGCGCGATCACATTGCAGCGAATGCCCTTGTCCTCGCCGGCCCGCGCGATCGCCCGGCCCAGCGCGATCTGCGCCGCCTTGGAGGATTCATAGGCCGGGTTGCGGCCGCCGGCGCGCTGGCTCGCCATCGACGAGATCAGGATGATCGCACCGCCCGGCGCCATCACCTCCAGCGCTTTCTGCGCGAACAGCATGTGGCTGCGGACGTTGACGGCGTAGTCGCGGTCCCAGGCTTCCGCAGTCATCCCGGGCAGTGACAGGCCGGAGGAAATGCCGACATTCAGCGCCAGCCCGTCGAGCCCGCCGAGCTTTTGTGCGCAGCGTTCGACCGCGGGCGCGATCGCCGCGACGTCTGAGACATCGACCACGTCGGTGAAGGCCTTGCCGCCTTCATTGCTGATCTGCGCGACGGTGTCGTCGGCGGCGTCCTTGTTGACGTCGAGGCACGCGACCGAGGCGCCCTCGCGCGCGAACAGCACGCTCATGGCGCGGCCGTTGCCGATCGGCGGCGCTTCATCCACGGTTGTGCGCTGTCCCGCACCGACCACGATGATGCGCCGGCCGGCGAGGCGGCCGTGGTTCTTCGCCAGTCCCAGCGCTTCGGCATGTAGCGAGGCGGACGGATCGATGGCTTTCGGTGCGTGGGTTGTGGTCGACATGGCGTGCTCCCTGACGTCTTGTTGTTGTCAGGGAGCAGTAGCACGGCCGCGCGCGTGAGGCTAAAATCCCGCGGCGGGGAATATGGATCGCGAGCGCGTCAGCTCACGCCGAGAAAGTCGCGCTTGCCGATCTCGACACCGTTGTGGCGCAGGATGCCGTGCCCGGTGACGGCGTGGAAGTAGAAGTTCGGGAACGAGAAGGCGCTGAGGAATTGCTGACCCTTCAAGGTCATGGTGCGATCGCCGCCAATCGGGAAGGTGACGTCCTTGGCGTCGGCGCCGTCGAACTGCTCCGGCTTGAACGACTTCACATAGTCGACCGTCCTGGCCAGCCGCTGCTTCAATTCGGCAAAGCTGGTCTCGGTGTCGGGCGTCGACGGCACCTCGCTATGCGTCAGCCGCGCGCAGCCTCTTGCGGCGTGGTCGCAGACCAGCTGCACCTGCTTGGTCAGCGGCAGCATGTCCGGATAGAGCCGCGATCCCAGCAGTACCTCGGGCGCGATCTTCTTGGCCTCGCAATGCGCCTCGGCCTTGGTCAGCAGGCCGGTGAGGCTGTTGAGGATCTGCAGATAGGCGGGGACGACGGCGTCATAAAAGGACATGTGATGCTCCCTGTTCTGATGAAAATCCGGATGGACCGAACGGTGTTGCTGCAAGTGGGGCTGCGCTGGAAGAATACAACTGCGGGAAGCCGTAACACTTGGTCAAATATTTCCCGCGCTTGTCCTGGACCCTGATTGGGAGGTCCTACCGCGTCGCCGGCATCGCGGCGTCCGCGGCCGGCTGGGTGCGGCCGCCGCGCATCCGCACCAAGAGCTCCGCGGTCGGCCAGGAATCCGCAGGCAGGCCGTATTTCATCTGCATCGCCTTCACCGCGCTGCGGCTCGCCTGGCCGAGCACGCCGTCGATCTTGCCGACGTCATAGCCGGCGCGCGCCAGCAGGGACTGCAGCTCCCTGATCTCGTTGAACGGCAGTTGCGCGACCGGCGCGTGCGGCCGCTGCATCGGCGGGCTGCCTGCGATGCGGCCGGCGAGATAGCCGGCGGTGGTCGAATAGATCAGCGAGTTGTTCCACTCGGTGTAGGCGGCGAAGTTTGGGTAAGCGAGGAACGCCGGACCCATCCGGCCCATCGGCAGCAGCAGCGAGGCCGGCATCTCGTCATTGGCGAGCGGCTTGCCGTCGGTGGCAGTGACGCCAAGCGCGACCCATTTCGATCGCGGCAGCTTGATGGTGAGGTCGGCCTGGTCCCACGGGAAGGTCGCGACCTGCGGCACGCGCACCTCCTGCAGCCACGGCTCGCCGCGCCGCCACTTCAATCCGTTGGCGATGTAATTCGCCGTCGAGCCGATCACGTCGGGGCCGCTCTGCAGGAGATTGCGATGGCCGTCGCCGTCGTAGTCGACCGCGTAGTTGAAATAATGCGTCGGCAAAAATTGCGTCTGGCCGAGCTCGCCGGCCCATGAGCCGATCATCTCGTCGGGCGTCAGGTCGCCGCGCTCGATGATCTTCAGCGCCGCGATGGTCTCGCCCTGGAACATTTCCGAGCGGCGGCAGTCATAGGCCAGCGATACCAGCGATTTCAACGTCGGCAGATTGCCCATCTGGACGCCGAAATCGCTCTCCAGTCCCCAGAACGCGGCGATCACCGCCGGCGGCACGCTATATTCCTTCTCGGCGCGGGCGAACGCAGCCGCATAGGTCCGGATGTATTGCTGGCCCTGCTGCATGCGATAGTTCGCGGCCATGCGGCCGGCGAACTGGGTGAAGATCTGCCCGAACACGCGCTGGCCGCGGTCGCGGTTGACGATGCCCTGGTCGTAAACCAGGTAGGGCGCGGCCTCCGCGATCGTGCGTAGCGAGACGCCGGCGGCGACCGCCTTCTGCTTCAGCTCGGCGAGGAAGCGATCGAAGCTCTGGCCGTTGTGGCAGGACGCCGCCCTCGGCGACGCTGCGGCGGCCGGGCGCGCCCTGACCGGGGCGGCGCCTGCGGGATTGGGCAGCGGCTGCTGCGCCAAAGCAAGCGAGGAGGCAAGCGAGGAGAGCGCCAGCACCCCCGCGATCGCTGCGATCATGATCGGGGCGCGAAGGGGAGATGCTGGCATCGATGTCACCGGCTGGGAGAAGGGGATTTAAGGCCCGTCCTGCATACACCAGCCCGATACCGGGCAACAACGGGGGTGCCGGTCTTAGACCAATTGGGCTTCGGCAGGTTGAACAGCCGCCGCTATGATCGACCGTGATTCGCGGGCAGGGGTGTCGGCGGATCGATCACGCCCGGAGGGACCCATGTGGAGTTTTCTCGAGCGTCTTTTGGATTCGTCGACGTTTTCGCCACACGGCATCTGCCTGTTGTGGGAGCCGGAGCTGATCTGGCTCCACGTGATTTCAGACGCAATCATTGCCGCTTCGTATTTTTCGATCCCGTTTGCGCTGGCGATCCTCGTCTCCAAGCGGCGCGATTTCCAGTTCGGCTGGATGGCCTGGCCGTTCGCCGCCTTCATCCTCGCCTGCGGCCTCACACATGTGTTCTCGATCACCACGCTCTGGGTGCCGATCTACGGCCTCGAAGGCCTGCTCAAGGCGCTGACCGCAATCGCCTCGATCTTCACCGCGGTCCTGCTCTGGCCGCTGATCCCGCGGATCTTGGCGATCCCGACCGAGGCGCAGCTGCGCGAGGCGCATGTCGCGCTCGCCGAGGAAGGACGGCAGCGTCAGCGCTCGGAATTCCTGCTCGAGCGTTTCCGCGAGGCCGAGGCCAATGAGAGCAAGATCCGCCAGGCGCAGAAGATGGAAGCCGTCGGGCAGCTCACCGGCGGCATCGCGCACGACTTCAACAACATCCTCACCGTCATCACCGGCACCATCGACATCCTGTCCGAGGCGGTCACCCACAACCGCCAGCTGGTCGAGATCACCTCGCTGATCCGCGACGCCGCCGAGCGCGGCGCGTCGCTGACGCGGCATCTGCTCGCCTTCGCGCGCAAGCAGCCGCTGCAGCCGAGCGATGTCGACGTCAATGCGCTGATGGTCGACACCATCGAGCTGCTGCGGCCGACCATCGGCGACCATGTCGATATCGATTTTCGCCCGATGCCCAGTCTGCCGCGCGCGCTGGTCGATTCCAACCAGCTCGTCACCGCGATCATCAACCTCGCGCTGAACGCGCGCGACGCGATGCCGAAGGGCGGCCGGCTCCGGATCGAGACCCGCACAGTCGAGCTGAAGCCTTCAGACGTGCACGGCCATGATGGGCTTGCGGCCGGCGACTACGTCGCGATCGCGCTGATCGACAACGGCCAAGGCATTGCGGAAGCCGATCTGGCCAAGGTGTTCGAGCCGTTCTTCACCACCAAGGACGTCGGCAAGGGCACCGGCCTCGGGCTGAGCATGGTCTACGGCTTCGTCAAGCAGTCCAACGGCCACATCGTGCTCGATAGCCAGGTCAGCCGCGGCACCAGGGTCATGCTCTATCTGCCGTGCGCGGCGGTGGTCTCGCCGGCCGTAGTGCCCGAGCGGCGGCAGCCGGATGTGCGCGGCGCGCAGGAAATCGTGCTCGTCGTCGAGGACGACAGGCTGGTGCGCTCCTATGTCCTGACCCAGATCGAGAGTCTCGGCTACACGACGCTGTCGGCCAACAATGGCGGCGAAGCGCTAGCCGTGTTCGACAGCGGCACGCCGGTCGATCTGCTGTTCACCGACGTCATCATGCCCGGTGCGATGAACGGGCGCGACCTCGCCACCGAGGCGCAGAAGCGGCGGCCCGGCCTGCGCGTGCTGTTCACGTCGGGCTACACCGATGACGCCATCGGCCAGGACGGCAAGCTCGAGCAGGGCATCCTGTTCCTGGCAAAGCCCTACAGCCGCGCCCAGCTCGCGCGCATGCTGCGGGTCGCGCTGCGCGAGGAGGAACTGGCCGCGGCCACGCAGCAGGAGCCGGCGGAGTAGCAGCTCGACAATAGGCGCAATCCCGTAGCCCGGATCAGCGCAAGCGATATCCGAGGCGGTGTCCCCGCATGTCCCTGCGCTCGTGCGGGCTACAGGCTCATCGGGGCTACGAGTAGCTGTTTGATGACCGATTGTTAATCCGCGCCGCGTCGCTGCGACGCACTGGTTTCCCCTTGCGACATCAGCGGCAAAATCCCTACCTCAGCCGCGTCAGTTGTGGCAGCATTTCGCCTGCCGTCAGGGAACCACGATGAACTACGTTCGCACCGCGCTCCTGCTTGCCGGCCTCACCGCCCTGTTCATGGGGGTCGGCTATCTGATCGGCGGCGGCACCGGCGCCGTGATCGCGCTGGTCATCGCGGCTGCGACAAATCTGTTCACCTACTGGAACTCCGATCGCATGGTGCTGTCGATGTACGGCGCCCATCAGGTCGATGCGCGCTCGGCGCCCGAGCTGTATAGTCTCATCGCCGAGCTCGCGCAGCGCGCAAGCTTGCCGATGCCGCGCGTGTTCGTGATGGACGAGGCGCAGCCCAATGCGTTCGCGACCGGCCGCAATCCGGAGAACGCCGCCGTCGCCGTCACGTCAGGATTAATGCAGCAGCTGAGCCGTGAGGAGCTCGCCGGCGTAATCGCGCACGAGCTCGCGCATATCAAGCATCACGACACGCTGACCATGACGATCACGGCGACGATCGCCGGCGCGATCTCGATGCTGGCGCAGTTCGGCATGTTCTTCGGCGGCAATCGCAACAACAACGGTCCCGGCATCATAGGCTCGATCGCGATGATGATCCTGGCGCCGCTCGGCGCCATGCTGGTGCAGATGGCAATCAGCCGCACCCGCGAATACGCCGCCGACAATTATGGTGCGCGCATCGTCGGCCAGCCGATGTGGCTTGCGTCCGCGCTCGCGAAAATCGAGAACGCCGCGCATCAGGTGCCGAACACGGAAGCCGAGCGCAATCCGGCCACCGCGCACATGTTCATCGTCAACCCGCTGTCGGGCCACGGCGTCGACAATCTGTTCGCCACCCATCCCTCGACCGCGAACCGCATCGCCGCGCTCCAGCAGCTCGCCGCCGAGCTCGGCACCCAGACCGCGCCGCGCCCCGCCGGCGCCAGCTATCCGCCGCGCAGCCCGTGGGGCGGTGCCTCAGGCCAGCGTGGTCCGTGGGACTAGGGCGAGGTGAGATTAGCTTGAACTGTAGCCGCGAAGGCGGTGTGCTCCCTCGCCCCGTTCTTACGGGGAGAGGGTTGGGGTGAGGGGCCGGCTCCGCTGATTGCGTTGACAGCTGCATTCGCGGAGACTCCCCCTCACCCGGAACGCATCTAACGATGCGTTCCGACCTCTCCCCGCACGCGGGGCGAGGTGAAGTGGAGCCCTCCACTACGCGCTCGCGGCGTCCAGCCGCTCGACCTGACCCTTGCTCAGCTCGAGCTGGGCCGCCGCAACCAGCGTTGCGACCTGCTCGGGCCTGGTGGCGCTGGCGATCGGCGCGGTGATGGACGGCTTCGCCATCAGCCAGGCGAGCGCGACCGCGGCAGGCTCGGCGCGGGTTTCGGCGGCGACCTCGTCGAGGCCCGCGAGGATGCGCATGCCGCGCGGATTCATGTATTTCGGAATGCTGCGCGCACCGCGCGGGCTCTTGGCGAAGTCGCTCTCCGAGCGATATTTGCCGGTCAGGAATCCGGCGGCGAGGGAGAAGAACGTGATCACGCCGACGTCGTTCTCTTCGCAGACGCGTTGCAGCGCGCCCTCGTAGCTCGACCGCTCCGCCAGGCTGTATTCGGGCTGCATGCATTCGTAGCGGGGAAGCCCGTTGGCCTTGGAAATATCGAGCGCACTCTTGAGCCGCTCGGCCGAAAAGTTCGAGGCGCCGATCGCCCTGATCTTGCCTGCCTTGATCAGTTTGTCGTAGGCCGCGAGTGTCTCTTCCTGCGCCGTCGTCTCATCGTCCTTGTGGGATTGGTAGAGGTCGATGGTGTCGGTCTGCAGCCGTCGCAGCGAGTCTTCGACCGCGCGCGCGATATAGTCCGGCTTCAGCCCGACATTGCCGCCTCCCATGTCCATGCCGACCTTGGTGGCCAGGATGATGCGGTTGCGGCTGCCGCGCGCCTTCATCCATTTGCCGATGATCGTCTCGGACTCGCCGCCGGTATGGCCCGGCACCCAGCGTGAATAGACATCCGCCGTATCCAGGAACGTCAGCCCCTGATCGAGCACGGTGTCGAGCAATCGGAAAGACGATGTCTCGTCCACCGTCCAGCCGAACACATTGCAGCCGAAGCACAGGGGAGGAACGGTGAGGCCGGAGCGGCCAAGCGGGCGATGCTTCATGAGTTTTTTCGCTTGTTCTTGATGGCAGGCGCCGGACACTGCGGCAGATCGACCTTGTTTGCAAGCCGCCGTGCCGGTCGCATGATGTGATGCAATGGTGCGGCTGAGGTCGGTTCGGGTTGGTCGTCGACACGCCATGCTCGCTCGTGTGTCAGGCGCGCTGCCGTACAGTACCGCGTCGATCATCGAGCGATTTTATCGCGGCGCAGGAATGCGATTTCATTTGCCGGGCATCTGATGTAGATTGCGAGGCGAGCTGCCACCGGTCACGCCGAATTCCGGAGAATGAGCGGCAGCGCAACGGGCCATCGGCAGGCCACTTCTTCTCATTTTTCAGTACGTAATGCTCTGCCTGGGCCGCGCGTCCGGGTGAATGTTTTTTCATTCCAGCAAATGGGAGCGATTGTCATGCATTTCTGCCTCTCAGGGGAATACACGCCACGTTCCATCAACAACATCATAGAGAACCCGACAACCAATCGCTATGAGGCCGCCAAGAAGTTGATCGAGGCGGCCGGCGGCAAATTGATTTCGATGTACAGCATGGCGGCCGATGGCCCCGGACTGATGGTGATCTTCGATGTGCCTGATCCGACGGTCGCACCCGCCATCACCGGCGTGGTCGTGGCGGCCGGCGCCGTACAGAATGTGAAACTGATCCGGCTGTTCACCCAGGACGAGATCAAGGTGGTGCGGCAGCACGCGAGCAAGCTCAAGGCTGCCTACACGCCGCCCGGCGGTTAGTAGGCGGACGATCAAGAACTCAGATCGATCTGACGCTGTTGCCTCTCTTGCGCGGCGGCGCTTCCAGGCGTCCCGCGCGAAGGCGGGGGCCGTTGCGCGCCGCTGATCCGGGGCGCGTTCAATGGTGGGCAGTAGCTCGGGCGGATGTCGCGCGCGCATGCCGGCTCGTAAAGCCCCGGCCGGTTGTGCGGTCGCATGACGTCCGCCACCTCGCTCGGCATGTCGTCGGGCAAGGATCGCCACCATGCGCGAAATGAAGTAGAGAGTGCGGTGTATGTGCAGATGTTGCCGGCAAGCGACTTGCGCGGCGTCGGGCGGGCGGGCTTGGGTCTGAAGGTGCATCACACGGTTTCGGTTTCAGGCCGCGGGTCGTCGGCGCGCGCGGGGTTGGCTGTCCGCATTGTCCGGCTGGCCTGTGGTATCGCGGTCGGCTGCGCCGTCAATGACTTCACGCCGCAACAGGCGGCGGCGCAGGTGCCGTTCTCCCTGTTTCAACCGGTGCGACAGACGGAGGCTGCGAAGCCGCTGGCGCGCGATGTCACCGGCCCGCCGGCCATTAGCCAGCGGCTCGACGGCACCGCGTTCTTTGTGGACGATCTCGGCCACATGCTGACCGCGCGCCATGCGGTCGCGGAGTGCGCCCGCATTGTTGTCAGCAAGGAGGGCCGGGCCGTCGCGGCCCGCGTGGTAGCGCTGGCAACGACCGACATTGCATTGATCAAGGTCCCGCGCACGCTGGGCCTTGCAGCGGTATTCCCGCGCGCCAATGCGTCGGTCGCCAACGACATGGTGTTTGCCGAGGCGTATGACCGCCTGAAGCCGATGCTTGCGCGTGGCGGCGCGCTCGGCAATGCGTTCGTCGACACCACCCAGCGCGATCCCGAGCACCTCGTGCTGCGTTCGAATGTCACCTTCGGCGCCAGCGGTGCGCCGGTGCTGGATTCGCGTGGCCTGGTCGAAGGCGTGGTGAGCCGCAGGGCCACGATCGATCGCGTGCTGGCGGTCGATGCCGCGCACGCCAAATCCTTTCTCGCCGCGCATGGTGTGCGCTTCCAGGAAGACGACCGGCCGCAGATGAGCGGCACCGCATCACGCGCGCACCGCGCCGCCAGCATCTCGGCGCGCGTCACATGCCTGCAACAATGAGCGACTAAAGCGCGGTGAGATTGTATCGTCATCGCGCTTAGCTTCCCGTTGAGCATGATCTCCGCGCAAACACTTCGCGCTTGTCGCGACGGAAAACCGCTTCACGCTTTTCCGGATCATGCTTTGGTTGCTGCCGGCGTTGATGCTCTTGCGTCGTCCTGTCAGCCTGCTGTTTGCGGTCAACCCTTGTCCAGAACCATGCTCATCTTGCGGGGCACGCTCGTGCTCTCGTTCGGCCTGCTGATCCTCTCGACAGCGCCGGGCCACGCCCAAGACCTCAACTTTCGCAATCCCGAACAGGCGCCGCCGTCCTGGGCGCAGTTTGCCAAGCTGGTCAAATACCGGTTCGAGGAATGGATTGCGGCCGACGAGGCGGTTGCCAATCGCTTCCGCAACTGGGTCATCGAGCATTCCGGCAAGGAGAACGGGCCGCCGCCGACGCTCGTGGTGCGCGCCTGGCTCAACCCGGACGGCACCGTCGAGCGCGTCACGTTTCCCGCGTTCAATGATGCGGGCGCGACCGATGATCTGCGCACGGTCCTGAAGCGCGGCAATGTCGGCGAGGCACCGCCGCCGGAAATGTTGCAGCCGCTCAACCTGCGATTCTCGCTCAATCTGCGCAAACCCTGAGCGTTTCAATCGCGCGGAGCCAGTGCGAGTTCCGGCAGCGCAACCCGTTGCAAGGCGACGACCTCGCGCTCGCCGTCGTTTGCGGTGCGCAGGATCGACTCTGCGATCAGGTTGATGTGGGACGTGTTGACCGGATCGGGCAGCGTTGCAACCGACGATTCCAGCGCCCGTGTCATCAACTCGATGACTTCGGGCGAAAACACCGCATTGGAAAAATTCTTCATTGATCGGGATGTCGTGCATCTCTTCATGAGATCGCCCGCAAAATGGCAACGCGGGATGCATGCAACGGTTCCGGTTCCGCGGCCCCCTAGCGCTGATTTGCCCGACGGCGCAAGCCCCCGCAGCAAAAATATTTCGGTTTATCGGAACGAAAACTCAGTGTATGGTCTGCCCGTCTCACCCGATCGAGGGGCGCTTCGCGATCGTCACGAACGTGGGTCGAGATGCGGTGGACACCGAGCGTGCAACTGACGAGAACACGCAAGGCGGACGGTGAAGTCGTGTGGTCCTGACGCCCTAGTGGTAGGTGTCTTTTCGCATTGCGCGATGCGCGTTGTGAAGGCGGTGACAAACAAGCCCAGTCTCGCCGGGGAGAGCACGAAGGAAGCCGTAAGCCATCGCGCAGGGAAAGCCGGATTGCTCCGGTTACACCTGTGGTCCTACCCCCGAGCTTTCTACCCTTTGCTCGGGGCCCATGGGTGCGATCGGCACCCGGCTTTCCCTGCGCCCTCTGCTCAAGAGAGGGTGAAGCGAAGAGCAAAACTCGGGCAATTCATGTCGCGAGAATGCGGATTTATGGTTCACAGACCTCATTTATGGTTCACAGACCTCGCAGTAGATACGATGTCGTCCCGGGCTTGACCCGGGACCCATAACCACAAATGCTGATTGTTGCGCGATGCTGTGACGACAAGTCCCGTCCGCAATCTCCTTCACGGAGTATGGGTCCCTGCTTCCGCAGGGACGACGCATGGGGTGAACACCATGGCCAAACAACAACCCGGACGTTCCCGGCGCGCCTTCATTGGCGCCGCCATCGCAGGAATTCCCGCGGCACTTCTGCCGCGACCTGCCGCAGCCTCCGACAAAATGACAAAACCGCAGGCCGAATATCAGGACACGCCGAACGGCATCTATTCGTGCGGCCTGTGCACGCTGTTCGTTGCGCCCGACGGCTGCAAGGTGGTCGAGGGCGCCATCAGCAAGGACGGTTGGTGCAAGGCGTTTGCCGCGGTGGATTAGGCTTCACGCTCGCAACCAGGGCAGAGGGCGGGCTACAACTCCCGTGCATTCGAGAATGCAAACGACGACACCCGTCGCGTGGTCTCATCCAGGATCAGGGTGCGGGTGATCGGCGGCTCGGCGCGCTGGCTGCAATTCTCGCGCTCGCAGAGCCGGCAGTTGACGCCGATCGGGGTGCCCTCGACCTTTTCCAGATCCATGCCGGTCGCGTAGACGAGCTTTGCCGCGTGACGGATCTCGCAGCCGAGCCCGATCGCAAAGCGCGGCTGCGGCTGCGGATAGGGCGCCACCGGCCGGCGCACCATCTGCGCGATCGAGAAATAGCGCGTGCCGTCCGGCAGCTCGATCACTTGGCTGAGCAGGCGGTCGGGCATGTCGAAGGTCGAATGCACGTTCCAGAGCGGGCAGGTGCCGCCGAATTTGGAGAACGGGAAGGTGCCGGAGGAAAACCGCTTCGAGACGTTGCCGGCATTGTCGACGCGCAGCAGGAAGAACGGCACGCCGCGCGCGTTCGGCCGTTGCAGCGTGGTGAGGCGGTGGCAGACCTGCTCGAAGCCGGCATTGAAGCGCTGCGCCAGCACGTGGACGTCGTAGCTCAAGGCTTCCGCCGCGGAATGAAATGCCTGGTAGGGCATCATCGCGGCCGCCGCGAAATAATTGGCGAGCGTGATGCGATAGAGCCTGCGCGCGGTGTCGTCGAGCGGGCCGGCGCGGCTGACGATGGCGTCGATCGCGGCGCCGCATTCGACAAAGCCGATCTGCAGCGCGAGCTGGAAGCTGCGGCCGGAACTGTCGACGAGTTCGGAGATCAGCAGCTGCCGGCGATGCCGGTCGAAACGCCGCAGCGTCTCGCGCATCACGTCGACAGGCATGACGCGGGTGACGATCGAATGCTTTTCGCGCAACCGCGTCGCGAGAGCCGTGAACAGACCTTCGGTCGGCACGTTGAGCTCGTCGCGCAGATTTTCCGCCGCAGTCTCGAGCTCCGGAAAATAGTTGCGGTTGGCCTCGATCAGGTCGCGCACCCGCTCGATCGGGTTGGCGTCGAACTGCGAGCCCTCGCGGTCGGCCATCTGCGCTGCCACCAGCGTTTCGCCGCGGCGCGCCTCGGTATAGGCGGCATAGAGCCGCTGCAGCGCATGCGTCACGCCGGGGCAGAGCTCGGCGAGGTCGCGCAGTTCCTGCTTCGGCAGGTCGATCTGGCGAAACAAGGGATCGGAGAAGATCTCGTTGAGTTCCGCGAAGAAGCGGTCTTCGTCGGCGGTGGCAAGATCGCGCAAATCGAGGTCGTAGGTTTCGGCCAGCCGCAGCAGGATCTGCGCCGTCACCGGACGCTGGTTGCGTTCGATCAGGTTGATGTAGGAGGGCGAGATGCCGAGCCCCTCGGCGATCTGGGTCTGCGACAGCCCCAATTGCTGGCGCATCCGCCGGAAGCGCGGACCGACGAACAGCTTCTTTCCGGACTCACCGGGCATGGCAGTCTTCCTGACCTATTTTGTGACAAAATTTACAAATCGACATTTATTACAAGTTCATATGTTACATGACATCACCAATAAAAGACAAGGTACCTGTACGAACTTCGCCTTTTCGCGTTTAGCTCCTGACACGCACTTCGCGATGCGCTGTCAAGAATGTCGATCGAGCAAGGGTGCGTGCCGGCGATCGGTCTCCGCGGCAGGCAGGTTGCGAAGACCGAGGTTCAGGCGGCTGAGCAGGCAGCCCGATTTTTCAAAGGAGACTGACGATGAGCAGCAATTTCTGGGTGATCGGCGGCGAGTTCGGCTCGATGAACTTCCACAAGCTCGTCGAAGGCTCGGCCCAGGTCCGCGGTCCGTTCAAGACCCGCAAGGAGGCCGAGGAGTGCTGGAAAGAAGTCTCGGAAGAAAGCCGCCACAAGGCCGGCGTGCGCTTCTCCATCGTCGAGGAGCCGTCGCGGGTTTCGGCCTGACGTCATCAGCTAAGAAACGTCCAAGGACGGCGGCCCCATCCGGTTCATCCGGGTGGGGCCGACCGCTTTTGGGACAGCGTCAGGCCCTTCAACTGGGGATAAGTGGCGGCCTAAGTGCTTGGGAACCAACGCCCTTTGCGGACGTCATGGTTGCTGATAGGTTAATGCATAGGAAACCCGTCAGTACGAGACCGCAAGGCATGTCCGATCCGCAGAACACCGGCAGCGAGGCGCGCGAGATGCGGCCGACGCTGCGAGAGGCGCTGCGGCGGGCGCGGATCGAGGCGGCAGATCGCACCGGCGTCGTCGTCGAGTTGCGTGATGCCGAAGTGGCGCGGCTCGAGATCCTCAACGACGCGCTCGATCCGCTGTTCGCGCAGGTGCCGGAGAAAGTCGACCTGTTCGACCGCGGCATCAGCCAGGGCGAGACGCCGCGGCTGTGGATCGACGTCGTCGCGCATGTGCTGATGGGCCGCGACAAGCGGATCTACCGCTTCGTGCAGGACACGAGGTTCGGCCGCATCGTGCTCGCCGAATCGCACGACGTGCCGGTGCTCGTCGATGCCGTCACCGACTATGTCGCGCGCCGCCTGATCGAGCGCGAGCATGCGATGGTGGCGACGCCGCTTCCGGTGGCCGAGCCGCCGGCACCGCCGCCCGTACCGGTGGTGGCGCCGAAGCGCCGCGGCGGGGTCGGCATGTTCGTGCTCGGCTTCGTCATGGGCGCGCTGGCGCTGTTCGGCCTCGCGCTGCTCGCGAGCTTGCAGAACTTCTAGCCGCTGAGGGGCGGGGGCATCGTGGTCGTAACACCCGCCTCGGCATTCATGGGCATCCTGGCGGCCGCCGCGGTGGTCGGCAGCGCGGTGCTGTTCGGCAAATGGCAGACGCTGCGGCGCGCCGAATATATCCGCACCTTCAGCTGGCCGGCGGGCCTGTTGGCGCGGCTCGAAAAACGTCACCCGGGCTTCACGCGCAAGGACAGCGCGCTGGTCTCACGCGGCCTGCGCCAGTTCTTCCTCGCCTATCTGATGAGCGGCAAACGTTACGTCTCGATGCCATCGCAGGCCGCCGACGATCTCTGGCACGAATTCATTCTCTACACCCGCGAATACGATGCGTTCTGCCGCCGCGCCTTCGGTGGCTTCCTGCATCACACGCCGGCCGTCGTGCTGGTGAAGGAGCGGCGCAGGAGCAATGAGGGGCTGCGGCGGGTCTGGTGGTACTGCTGCAAATACGAGAACATCGATCCCGTCAGGCCGACCCGGCTGCCGCTGCTGTTCGCGCTCGATGCCAAGCTCAACATTGCCAACGGCTTCATCTATCACACCGATTGCGAGGCGCTGCGCCGCAGCGGCATCGGCGGCAGCAGCCCTTATTGCGGCGGCGATTTCTCGGACTCATCGATCGACGGATCGTCAGCCGGTTTCGGCGATGCCGGCAGCGATGGAAGTGGCGGGGATGGTGGCCACGGTGGCGACGGGGGTGGCCACGGCGGCGGCGATGGCGGAGGCAGCGACAGCGGAGGAGGCTGCGGCGGTGGTTGTGGCGGCGGGGGCGGGGGCGGGGATTAGGACAACCGCACCTGCTTCAGCTCGCGAATGCCGTCGCGATCGCCGAGGCCGCGCACGGTCTGCTCGCAGCGCCAGCCATTGCCGTCACGTTCGATCGAGAACAGATTGTAGGCCGCCGCCGGATAGTGCTTGCGCGCCAGCGCCGACGCGGATGGCACGCCGATCGCTGGAATCTTCCGCTCGGGCCCGTCGAACCACATGGTCGAATGGATGTGGTCGTGGCCATGCAGCACCAGCTCGACGCCGTGCCGCTTGAGCAGCGCCAGCAGCTGATGCGAATCGGTGAGCCGCTTGGCGTGTCCATCGGAGTGCAGCGGGTGATGCACCAAAAGGACGCGGAAGGCGTCCTCCCGCGACATCCGCGCGAGGATGGTATCCAGCGCGCCGAGCTGCGCATGGCCGAGCCAGCCGGTCGCCATCAGCGGCGGCGTCGGCACCGCCGAGGAGACGCCGATCAGCGCCACCGGGCCGCGGCGGCGCACGAATGGAAAATGAGTCGCCGCGCGATCGGTGTCGCCGCGCAGATAGTCGCCGAACATGCTGACGAAGCGATGCCGGGTCGCGCGCACATAGGCGTCGTGATTGCCGGGGACGACGGTGACGTCGGCAGCGCCGCCGACGCCCTCCAGCCATTGCCGGGCCGGATTGAACTCGGCATCCAGCGCCAGATTGACGAGATCGCCGGTCACTGCGACATGGTCCGGCTGCTGCGCCTGCATGTCCGACACCAGCGCGTCAAGCACGTCGCGGCGATGATATTTGTGACGGTTGCGCGTCCAGTTCAGGTAGCCGAAGGCGCGCTTGCCGGCGAGATCGCGCAGCCGCGCCGCCGGCAGCGGCGGCAGATGCGGGTCCGACAGATGCGCGAGGCGGAACGCCGCCATCATGCAATTCCCTTCGGATTGTCCGTGAAAAGTGGCCGGCAGCCGGTCATGTCGTGCTATCCCGAACGTCCTAGCCTGTATTGGCAAGAGCTGCGCAGGCGCGCAAGGATCAAAGCACGGATCAAACACCATGATGTCGAGGGGTCAGTGACGGTCCTGCTGGATTTACGCAAGCGCTACGAGCCGCAGATCAGGTGGGTGTTTCATTTCTACTGGCGGTTGGTCCGCAGCATGACGCTCGGGGTCCGCGCCGTCGTGCTCGACGCCGACAACAAGGTGTTCCTGGTCAAGCACAGCTACGTCCATGGCTGGTATCTGCCCGGCGGCGGGGTCGAGGTCGGCGAGAGCTTTCTCGAGTCGCTGCGGCGCGAGCTGGAGGAAGAGGGGCGGATCGAGCTTGCCGGCGATCCGGTGCTGCATGGCATCTTCCACAACAGCCACGTCTCGCCGCGCGATCATGTCGCGGTCTATGTCGTCAGGAACTACCGGCAGGACCGCCTGCCGGAGCCGAATCGCGAGATCGTGGCCTGCGGCTTCTTCGATCCGGCTGATCTGCCTGATGAGACAACCCCCGGTACGCGGCTGCGGATCGCGGAGGTGCTCGAGGGCAAGCCGCCGACGGCGACATGGCGGTGATGGACCGCGCCCGCGCCAGATGCTATCCCGCGCTCCACAATGACCGAACTGTCCCTGACCATCCTGCCCGAGACCCCGAAAGACGCCCAGGCGATCGAGCGCCTGCACGAACGCACCTTCGGACCCGGCCGCTTCGTGCTCAGCGCCTACCGGCTGCGCGAGCATGTCGATCATCTGCTCGATGTTTCCTTCACCGCGCGGATCGGCACGCTGCTGGTCGGTTCGGTGCGCCAGCTGCCGATTTGCATTGGCGATACGCCGGCCCTGATGCTCGGGCCGTTGACGGTCGAGCCGCCGTTCCGCAGCCGCGGTGTCGGCCGTGCGCTGCTCGAGCGCGCGATCGATGATGCTCGTGCCAAGGGCCACCGGCTCATCGTGCTGGTCGGCGACGAGCCGTACTATTCGCGGGTCGGCTTCAAGCCGGTCCCGAAGGGGCGGATGACGATGCCCGGCCCGGTCGACTACAGTCGTCTGCTTGTCATGGAACTGGTCGACGGCGCGTTCGAGGGCGTATCCGGGCCGATCCAGCCGGACTGGAGCAAGGCGATCTGACATCCGCGCGAGCGTCGCCGGAACGGTTGCGCGCTATCGGAAACTGAAGCACAGTTGAGGCAAGCGCCGGGACAAGACCGGCGCATGTCATATCAACAGGGAGAGTGCGCGCCATGATCAAGGTCAGTGTGATGTATCCGAACAACCCCGGCGCGCGCTTTGACCACGATTATTATCGCGACAAGCACATGCCGCTGGTGAAGGCGCGGCTGGGCGACAAGTGCAAATATTACACCATCGACAAGGGCCTGGCCGGCGGCGCACCCGGCGCACCCGCCACCTATGTCGGGATGTGCCACATCTTCTGCGAGACGGTCGAGGACTTCCAGACCGGTTTCGGGCCGCATGTCCAGGAGATCATGGGCGACATCCCGAATTACACCGATCTACAGCCGGTGATTCAGATCAGCGACGTCGTCGTCGGTCACTGACAGCGCGCAGGCACTTGAGGCGTGCTCCCTCTGCCGCGAACGGCAGAGGGATACGCTTGGCTCAGAACTTCAGATTGGCGAAGGCCCGCACGCCGAGGCCCGGCATCAGCACCTCGTCCTTGGTGTAGGAGACGGAGTTGCGAATGTTCTGGTTGAGCAGATTATTGCCGACCAGACCAAGCGTCATCTCGCGCGCGCCGATCCACGACTGACTGAGCTTGGTGTTGTAGGTGACCTCCGCGTTCAGGAGATTGTAGCCTGCCGTCGGGGTCTCGCCGATCACCGCAATGTCGTTCTGCCCGAAGGCGTGCACCAGATTGATCCGCGTGAACCAGTTGCTGTCGCGCCAGTAGAAGCCGCCGCCGACCCGCACCGGTGGAATCCGCGGCACGTTGGTGCCGTCGGTGAAGGTGGCGCGGACGACGTCGAACTGATCCTCGACGCCCCAGATGCCGCCGTTGAGCGGGCCGATGTCGAGCTGACTCTGGAACTCGGCGCCGCGGAAGGTGGCGTCGCGCTGCGCGTATCTTGCCTGGTTCAGCTCAAGCTGGTCCGGATTGGCTATGTCCACGCAAGCCGCACTGTCGCACGTGTTGCCAGTCAATTGGCGGTAGATGAAGCCGTTGAACTTCGTGTAGTAGCCGGTGAGTTCGAATCGCAACGGCCCCGTCGCCCGCCGTAATCCCACCTCGATCGATTTTGCCGTCTCGATGCCGAGATTCGGATTGCCGATGTCGAAGGTGGCGGTCGCATCATGGGCGCCGCGCGAAAACAGCTCTGCCGGTTTGGGCGCGCGTTCGACGTATTGACCGGTAATGCTCGCGACCAGATCCCACGGCAGGTTCTGGATCAGGCCAATGCTCGCACTTTTCGGCGTGAAGTGCGGATTGCGCGGCGTGGCAGGACCAACACTGGCAGGGTCGATGTTGACGTCGAACACGTCAGGTATGAATGCCGGCGTTGTCCCGGAGAGGTTGACGTGCTCGATGCGTCCGGCGATCTGCGCCTTGGTGGTCTCGCTGAATTTCAGCTCGTTGAAGACGTAACCGGCGACCCTGTTGTTGTTATTAGGGTCCCACAATCCGTTGAGCGGGCTGCCCGGATCATCCGGACTTGGGGCCGTCAATTCCTGATGGCCGGCCTGCAGGCCGAACGCCGTCGTCACGGCCGCGAAGCGCGCGTTGAACGGCATCATTTGCACTTCGAGCCGGGCTTCCTGCTCCTTGTTGGTGAAGGTCTGGCGCACGCCGTCGCTGGACAGGTCGGCCGGATCGGCAAGGCCGAGCTCGTTGTGGCGATAATCGGTCGCGCCGACCCAGAACCGCACCGCGTCGATCGCCGCGGCATCGGGCCGGTACTCGCCCTTGACCGCGATCTTGGTCTGGTGCGCGTCGATCCGGGTCTGGTGATCGGCGCCGTCGATGCCGGGGATGTGGTAGAGCGAGTCGTTCTGGGTGATCGCCGCGCCGATATAGCCGCCCTGGAAGAAATAGGACGCGCCGACCGAGGCGCCATCGGACTGCGTCGCGGAGTTTGGCTGGCGGCCGTTCACCGGCCGGGTCTGGTCGAACAGGTACGGATAGCTCGGGATGCTGTAGTCGCTGGTGGTGCGGCCATAGACATCGGCATGCACGGCGACATTGTTGCCACCGGCGTCCAGCAGCATGCCGCCCTCGACGCCGCGATTGACCGAGCTCACGGACGTGCGGGTCTCGACATTGAGGCAACCCAGACCGCCGGCGTCCGCCGGCGGCGCCTTCACCGGCAGCCCGTAGGTCTGGAACGGCGCCGCCGCGCAGGTCGGCATCGCATCGGGGATCCGATTGTTGGTGGCGCTGACGACGCCGCCGATCGAGGTCGAGCCGTAGCGCAGCGCGGCCGGGCCGCGCACCACTTCGATCTGGTTGGTCGAGAACGGGTCGATCGGGACGAAGTGATCTTCGCCGAGATCCGAGGCGCCGCCGCCGGCGAGACCGTTTTCGACAATGCCGACGCGGTTGACGTCGAGGCCGCGGATGATCGGCCGGCTCGACGCGCCGGGCGCGAAGCTCGAACCGGTGATGCCGGGCTTGGAGAACAGGACATCGCCGAGCGTGGCGCCGCCGGAGCGCCGCAGTTCCTCGTTCGGTATCACGGTGACGGTGGCGAACTGGTCGGTGACGACGGGCAGCACGCCTTGTTGCGGTACCGGCGCCGGTGCCGCCTGCGCCGGTTGAACTGCTGCGGCGCGTTCGCGGTTGCGGCTCGGCGCGGCCCGGACGACGTGAACCGGCGCGCGCGTCGGCGCGGCGCGGTGCCGCTGGATCGGGCTTGGCGCGGTCACCGTGATGTCAGGAAGTTGCGTCGGCGGGTCATCGGCCAGCGCGCCGCTATGCATTGCGCCAAGCAATAGCCAGCTCGCGCCTCCGATGTGGAGTGCTCGTATCTTCTGAAGTGTCATTGTCCCGATCCAGGTGCCGTCGAAATGACGGATCGATCCCGATTTGCCCCACTGGAGCAGGCCGCAATTTGACGCGGCCGTCCGCTCAGGGCGTGCAGCAATCAGTCGATGTCAGGACAGCGGAGGTGCGCGAGAGTGGAAGGCCGCAGGTGCCGACTTCAGATGGATGAATTCGGCATGGGCAGTGCGGAACAGAAGCTCGACGGCTTCCGGCAGCAACAGCACCGGCGGCGCCGTGAACAGCATGCTGCTCGCGAGCGAGATGACGGTGCAGATCGCGCAATAGTCGGCCGGATGCCGGTCGTTGTCACGCCTGGCGGGCGGCTCGGTCCCGGTCACCTGGACCGCGAGGTCCGGTGTTGCCGAGGTCCCGATATAGGCGAGATCGACGAGCGACAGGCCGCTCTGGACAGCAGGCGCAGCCTGCGCGGCGGCAATCGGATGGAAATGCCCGAACGACAGCACGAACTGGACAGTGAGCGCGAACAGCGCCAGCCGCGAGCCAGTCTTGATGTGTCTCCGGAACCAGTCCATGCCTGACAACGCCCACCCAGTCGGGAGCGCGCCAATACCCCAGCGGTCCCGATGTTACATTATAACATCGGATGGCATGCACGATGTCAACCAACGTTCAGACACACTGTGTCGATGTGTTGCCTGTGTGTGATTGAGGCAACGGAGCTGTGAGCCCGGCCGCGCTCAGCGCCCCTCACGCAGCCAGGTCGCCGCAAACGCGCCGAGCAACAGCAGCAGGCCGACCAGGCCGGCGAACATCGGCAGTACGCCGACGCCCTTGACCACGCTGGCGTCGCGCATCTTGACGCCGAGCCAGCCGTCGCCGCGGAAGATCGAGGACGCGCGCACCGGCACGATGCGCGGCATGTCGAGGCTCGATCCGTCGACGATGCGCCGTGCGTCGCCGCCGGTCGCCTGCGCCAGCGGCTTCAGCATGTCGGTGGTCGAGGTGACTTCCGAGAATTCCTTCGGGTTGGTCGGGCCGACATTGATCAGCGCCTTCAGCGTGCCGTCGGTGGCCTGCCACAGGCCGAGCTCGCTCGCCGGCAGCGTGGCGCGCCACTCGCCGGGATCGCCGGCAGTCAAAGTCAGTTCATGCGTGGCGCCGCTCGGCGACGTCACGGTGACGGGTGCGACGGTGTCGGCCATGGTCTGGCGCACCACCATGAGGTCCTTGCCCTGCACCTGCATGCGCAGCGCCTCTTCGTCGAGGTCGGGCTGCTTCATCAGCCAGTGCGAAACCCGCCGCAACAGATCGAGATGCGGTCCGCCGCCTTCATAGCCGCGCGCCCACAGCCAGATCTGGTCCGACAGCAGCAGCGCGACGCGGCCTTCGCCGAAGCGCGACAGCAGCAGTAGCGGCTTGCCGTCGGCGCCGGTCATCACGGGCGGGTTGATCGCGTTGCGGGTGTCGACGGTGCGGAAGAACCGGCTCCAATGCGGCGGCTCGGCATTCGAGCCTTCCAGCCCGCGCGTCACCGGATGGCGTTTCCCGGCATCGCTCAAATGCGCGTAGAACGGCTTCTCGGTCACGCCGACCGGCTCGGCCGGCAGCACCGAATCCAGCGGCGTGCGCCAGATGCTGGTGGTCGAGGCGTAGTCGGGGCCGGCAGAGACCAGTACGGCGCCACCGGAGCGGACATAGCGCGCGATGTTGTCGAAATAAGCGATCGGCAGCACGCCCTGGCGGGCATAGCGGTCGAAGATGATCAGCTGGAATTCGTTGATCTTCTGCTGGAACAGCTCGCGGGTCGGAAACGCGATCAGCGACAGCTCGTTGATCGGCGTGCCGTCCTGCTTCTCCGGTGGACGCAGGATGGTGAAGTGAACGAGATCGACGCTAGGGTCGGACTTCAGGAGGTTGCGCCACGTGCGCTCGCCGGCATGCGGCTCGCCGGAGACCAGCAGCACGCGCAGCTTGTCGCGCACGCCGTCGATCGCGACCACGGCGCGGTTGTTGACTGGCGTCAGCTCGTTCTCGAGCGGCGAGGCCTCGATCTCGACGATATTGGGACCGGCATGCTTGATGTCGATGTCGACACTTGAGGTCTGGCCGCTGGTCAGCGTGCGCTCGTTGATCACCTCGCCATCGCGGCGGATCGTGACCTTGGCGCGCTCGCCGGTGACGCCCTGGTCGTCGAGCCTGAAGGTGATGGTCTGGGTCTGGCCGACGATGCCGAAGCGCGGCGCGGCGGTGATCGCGATGCGGCGGTCGCGCTCGTCCTTGCGGCCGGTGACGAGGGCGTGCACCGGCGCCTGGAAGCCGAACGCCTGCGCGTTGGCGGGAATATCGTGCACGCGCCCGTCGGTGATCATGAACGCGCCCGCGACGCGCTCGACCGGAACGTCCGACAGCGCCGACGTCAGCGCGCCGAACAACTTGGTGCCGTCGGTCTCGCCGTCGGCCTGGCCGGCCTCGACGACGCGGACCTCGAGGCCCTTGATCTGCTTCAGGCTATCGACCAGCGCCTGCCGCGCCTTGTCGGTCTCCTGGTTGCGCGTGCCGAAATTCTGGCTCGGGCTCTTGTCGACCACGACGGCTGCGACCGAGGACAACGGCTCGCGGTCCTCGCGGGTGAAGGAGGGATTGGCCAGCGCGAGCAGGATCAGCGCCAGCGCGGCGACACGCACCGCGGCGCCGCGTGCGCGCGACAGCAACAGCAGCGCCGCGATGACCACGATCGCGCCGAGCCCGATCCACAGCACGAGCGAAGGAACCAGCGGTGTGAACGCGATACCGTAGTTCATGGCGCAAACCTACCCGTATCGTCATGCCCGGGCTTGACCCGGGCATCCACGTCTTCGGTGCCAAGCGTCAAGTCGTGGATGGCCGGGCATAGGCGAGCGGAAGCGATGCCGTCCCTCGGACGGCTATGCCCGGCCATGACGGCGTTGGTGCGGAGGGCGTTGATGTCCATCATCTGAATCACTGTCCGAGCCGCTCGATCAAAGCAGGTGCATGCACCTGGTCGGCCTTGTAGTTGCCGGTCAGCGTGTACATCACGATGTTGACGCCGGCGCGGAAGGCGAATTCGCGCTGGCGCGGCTCGCCCGGTGTCAGCGGCAGCGTCGGTTGGCCGTCGGGGCGGATCGCCCAGGCGCCGGCAAGATCGTTGGACGTGATGATGATCGGCGAGACGCCGTCGCCGCCGCGTGCCGGCCGCTGCGCGGCCTCCTCATCGTCCTCGCGCGGCAGCGCCTCGACCCAGGTCTGGCCCGAGTTGAAGCGACCGGGGAAGTCACGCAGCAAATAAAAGGTCTTGGTCAGCACGTGCTCGCGCGGCACCGGCTCGAGCTCGGGCACGTCGAGGGTCGACAGCAATTCGCGCAGCGTCTGCATGCCCGGCGTCTGCGACGCGCCATTGTCGCCCGGCGGCGCCTCGACGGCGTCGCGGGTGTCGAACAGCACGGTGCCGCCCTGCTTCATGTAGGCGTCGATCTTGTTGATGGCGTCCTGCGGCGGCTTCGGCGCGCCCGGCACGATCGGCCAGTAGATCAGCGGAAAGAACGCCAGCTCGTCGCGCGCGGGATCGATGCCGACGGGATCGCCGGCTTCCAGCGCGGTGCGCTGCCCGAGGAACAGCGTCAGTCCGGACATCCCGGCCTTGACGATGGAATCGACATCGGCATTGCCGGTGACGACATAGGCCAGCCGCGTCTGCGACACCGCCTTGATGGCGAAGTCGTCGCTGATGCCGTTCTGCGCGCGCGTCGGCGAGGGCACCATCGTCGCGAGTATCAAGGCCAACGCAAGCACTGCGGGCGCGGCGCGCCTTCGGATCAGCGCGGCGAGGCCGCCGCCGAGCATCGCCACCACGATCGCATCGAGCAGGAACAGCGCCAGCGCCGCCGACAGCATGATGCCGCGCAGGTCACGCGGCTCGGCGTTGGTGTAGCTCGCATGCTTTGCGCGCAGGCCGGAGGTGTCGAGCGGCGCGATGCGATCGGCTGAGGCGAGCGTGTTGACCGCGATCGGGCTCTCGGCGGTGCCGTAGAAGCCCGGCGGATGCTCCGCGGTGCCGCGGTCGCGATAGTCCGCCGACATCGGCCTGGCGGTCGACGGTGGCGGACCGAAGGCGCCGAAGCCATCGAGCATGCGCAGCGGCGCGACCGTCTCCGCATTGGGATCGCTGGCGACGCCGGGACCGGGCTTCGAGGTGTAGCCGGACATGTCGATCAGCCGCCGCAGCATCTCGACGAAGGTGCCCGACATCGGCAGATCCGACCAACGCATGTCGGCGCCGACATGGAACAGGCTGACCACGCCCTTGCCGCGATGCTCGCCGGTGACGAGCGGCGTGCCGTCCTCGAGCGATGCCCAGCTCCTGGTCGCGAGCACGGCGTCGGGCTCGGCCAGCACCTGCCGGCTCACGGTGATGTCCTTCGGCACGGTGAGGCCCGCGAACGGACCATCGGCTGCAAATGAAGCCATATGCTGCGGCTTCTCCCAGGTCAGGCTGCCGCCGAGCGTGCGTCCGCCGCGGCGTAGCTTGACGGGAACCAGGTCGTCATCGGCCTGGGCGAGACGGGGACCGGCGAAGCGCACCAGCACGCCGCCTTGCTCGATCCAGGCGTTGAGCCGGTCGCGAATCTCCGGCGACAGCGTGCCGACATCGGCCATCACAATCATCGGCAGCCGCTGATCGAGGAATTGCCCGATCACCTGCTGCGGCGCGCCGCGATCGCCGAGCCTGATGTCGGCGAACGGCGACAGCGCGCGGGAGAGATAGAAGGTCGAAGCCAGCAGCGGCTGTGCAGTGTCGTTGCTCGCGCCCGAGACCACGCCGATGGCGCGGCGGCGCCAGCGCCGGTCGAGCAGCTGCACGGCGCCAGCCGAACGCTCGCCGGATATTTCGAGCCGGGAGATGTCATTGCGCAGTTCGACCGGAAGATCGAAGGCGGCTTCGGTCTCGCGCTCCTGCGGGCCGAATGTGTAGCGGGCCTCGCCGATCGGCGAGCCTTTGGCGTCGACCGCGCGCACCGTTCCGGCCGCGATGCCGCTCTCGGTGCGCAGCACCTTCACGGTCATCTTTGCGGCGGCGTTCTCGGCCGCGACCAGCGCCTGCGCAGACTGCGCGCCGCCCGCATAGATCGTCAGATTGCGGCTCTCGATCACCTTGCCGAGACCTTCGGTGAATTCGCTGCCGCGGCCGGTGTCGACGCCGTCGGACAGCCAGGCGATGTCGCAGTCGCCGGTGGATTTGAGGAAACGTTCAAGCGTGGCGAGGGTTTCAACGCGATCGATCGAGAAAGGCTTTGGCGCGAGCTGGCGCAGCGCGACGCGCGCGGCGCCGGCCGGCATCAGCGTGATGTCGCGCGTCGGCTCGGACAGCGGCACCAGCGCGACGCCGCGGCGGTCGCTGTCGGCGTTGGCGATCAGTTCGTCGGCGGCCTTGATCCGCGCATCCCAGCTTGAAGCCGCGCTCCAGCCGTCGTCGAGCAGGATCACCAGCGGCTGCTTGCCCGCGGCAACGCCGGTCTGCGGATTCCAGATCGGCCCGGCGGCGGCGAAGATGACCAGCGCGGCGGCGGCGAGCCGCAGCAGCGTCAGCCACCACGGCGTGCGCGACGGTGTCTCCTCCTTGGGTGCGATGTCGAACAACAGCCGCGTCGGCGGGAATTCGACCCGGCGCGGCCGCGGCGGCATCACGCGCAGCAGCCACCACAGCACCGGCAGGCTGACCAGCCCCAGCAGCAGCAACGGTTCGGCAAAGGAGAGCGGGAGCCCTGCGATCATGCGCTGCGTCCCGCCTTGACGGTTGAGCGGCCGCCGCCCTTGCTCACCATCATGCCGGCATGCAGGAACAGCAGCAGTTCGGCCGCGGAGCGGCTGGTGGTGTGGGTCGAGAACAGCCAGTCGAGCCGGTTGGTCTCGCTGCGGATCTGCTCGCGATGCAGCGCGACGCGCGCGACATAGTCGCTCGCCCAGCTCTCGGCGCGGCCCGCGGTGATGACGCTGCCGGCCTCGGGCTCGACGAATTCGACGCGGCCTGAATAGGGGAAGGTCTCTTCGGCCGGATCGACGACCTGGATCATGGTGCCGTGTGCGCCGGAGGAGGAAAGCCCGGCCAGCATCGCCGTGATCTCTGCTATTGGCGACCAGAAATCTGACAGCACGACGACTTCGGCCAGCGACGACGGCACGAAGGACGGCGGCAGGCTGGCGCGCGCCTTGTCGTCGTGCAACATCGCTTCCGCCATCTTGTCGATCACGTTGAGGCTCGCGGTCGGGTTCATCAGGCCGGGAATGCCGACGCGTTCTCCGCCCGCAACGAGCAACTCGGCCAGCGCGAAGGCGACGATCAGTCCGCGCTCAAGCTTGCTGTCGCGCGCCTCGCGTGAGGCGAAGGCCATCGACGGCGAGCGGTCGGGCCAGATCCACACGGTGTGCGCGGCCTCCCACTCCTGCTCGCGGACATAAAGATGTTCGTCGCGCCCGGAGCGGCGCCAGTCGACGCGCTGCGCCGGCTCGCCGGAGACGAAGCGGCGGTATTGCCAAAAATTCTCGCCCGAGCCGGCGCGGCGGCGGCCGTGCAGGCCATGGATGACGTTGGCGGCGACACGGCGGGCCTCAAGCACCAGACGCGGCAGCGATGCGGCGAGCGTTCGGCTTTCGCCATCTGCACGTCGAACCGCAAGAAGCTCCTCGTTCTGGTGCCTGTTGTCAGCCGCCATCAACCGATCCGGGTCTTCAATTGCTTGATCACGTCGGGAATGGTGCGGCCCTCGGCGCGCGCCGAGAAGGTCAGCGCCATGCGGTGCTTGAGCACGGGCTCGGCGAGATCGAGCACGTCGTCGATCGACGGTGCGAGCCTCCCGTCGAGCAGCGCGCGGGCGCGGACCGCGAGCATCAGCGACTGGCTGGCGCGGGGACCGGGCCCCCAGGCGATCAGCTTGCCGGCCTCGCCGCCTTCGGGGCCGGGACGCGCGGCGCGGACCAGCGTCAGGATCGCCTCGACCACGGAATCGCCGACCGGCAGGCGCCGCACCAGCCGTTGCGCAGTGATCAGCGTCTCGGCGTCCATCGACGCCTTGGCAAGCGTCTCCTCGGCGCCGGTGGTTTCGAACAGGATGCGCCGCTCGGCGTCGCGATCGGGATAGTCGACGTCGATTTCCATCAGGAAGCGGTCGAGCTGCGCCTCGGGCAGCGGATAGGTGCCTTCCTGCTCGAGCGGGTTCTGCGTCGCGAGCACGTGGAACGGCTTCGGCAGATCATGCCGTGCGCCGGCAATGGTGATGTGCTGCTCCTGCATGGCTTGCAGCAGCGCCGACTGGGTGCGCGGACTGGCGCGGTTGATCTCGTCGGCCATCAAGAGCTGCGCGAAGACCGGACCCGAGATAAAGCGGAACGAACGCTTGCCGGAGGAGCTCTCGTCGAGCACTTCGGCGCCGAGAATGTCCGACGGCATCAGGTCGGGCGTGAACTGGATGCGCTTGGCATCGAGCCCGAGCGTGACGCCGAGCGTCTCGACCAGCTTGGTCTTGGCGAGCCCGGGGACGCCGATCAGCAGCGCGTGGCCGCCGGAGAGGATCGTGACCAGGGTGTTTTCGATCACCTGGTCCTGGCCGAAGATGACTGTGGAGACCGCTTCCTTGGCGGCCTTGATCTGGCCCGCGACCTGCTCGGCCGAACGGACGATCACATCCTCCAGTTTCTCGACGCTGTCTGCACCAGCCATTCGATCCGCTCCTTTTTGACGGTGCGCACATTCCTGCATCGTCATCTGTCGTCATCACTTGTGTCGTCATCACTTGTGTCGTCGTCACTTGGTGTCGTCGTCACTTGGCCCGCATGCTAAACCTGTGCGAAGGCCATGTATTCGTTGAATTAAACTATCCCCACCTTATCGGCATTTCAGGGTATGAACGGCATCACGATGTGGCGAGAATGACATTCCGACCACATCTGAAGGATACGTGCACCAAACGTGCCAGATTGAGTGTGGGAAACTTCAAGGCAAACAATGGCGAAGCAAGGGCAGAGCGATTCCGGCAGTGAAACTACGGGCCATGAAACCAGGGACCTTGGAGGCAAGGGTCTCGAAGGGCTGACCACTGCTGCCAATCAAGCTGCGACATCCAGTGCGGCCGGACGCAAGGGCCTGCCGCCGGTTCACCTGTGGAATCCGCCATTCTGCGGCGATCTCGACATGCGAATCGCCTCCGACGGCACCTGGTTCTACATGGGAACGCCGATCGGCCGCCCCGCGCTGGTGCGGCTGTTCTCCACCATCCTGAAGCGCGAGGACGGCAAGCACTTTCTCGTGACACCGGTGGAGAAAGTCGGTATCCGCGTCGATGACGCGCCGTTCCTCGCTGTCGAAATGCAAAAGCAGGAAGACAACCGCGGCCGGCTGCTCAGGTTCCGCACCAATGTCGACGATTGGGTCGATTGCGAGAAAGGCCACGGCCTCAGATTCGAGGCTGCCGAGGATGGCGGATTGACACCCTATCTGCATGTCCGCGCCGACCTGTGGGCCAAGGTCACCCGTGCGCTCTACTACGATCTGGTTGACATGGGCGAGCAGCGGATGGTCGATGGTCAGGAGATGTTCGGCATCGAGTCCGGCGGCGAATTTTTCGCGATGGCCGATGCCAGCCAGGTGAGGGACGCACTTTGAACGAGCCGTTGCTGAAGGTGAAGCCGGCGACGATCAGCTCGATGGAATTCTTCGCGCGGGCCCACACGCGGCTCAATTTCGAAGTGCCGCCGGGCCTGGTCGATCCGCATATCATTCCGCGCACCGGAGATTCCGGCAACGACCGCATGCTCGAGATCGTCGCACAGGAGCAGCCGGTGCGGCCGGCCGCGGTGCTGATCCCGGTGGTCGATCATCCCGAGCCGACCGTGCTCTTGACACAGCGCTCGCCCAATCTGTCGAGCCACGCCGGCCAGATCTCGTTTCCGGGCGGCAAGATCGACGCCACCGATGCCTCGCCGCTCGATGCCGCGCTGCGCGAAGCCTGCGAAGAAGTCGGACTGAAGCGGGAATTCATCGACCCGGTCGGCTATCTCGACCTCTATGGCACCGCGTTCGGCTTCCGCATCCTGCCGACGGTCGCCAAGGTGAAGCCGGGATTCACGCTTGCGATCAATGAGGCCGAGGTCGTCGATGCCTTCGAGGTGCCGCTCGCTTTCCTGATGAATCCCGAGAATCATCAGATCCACACCAAGGAATTCCGCGGCATGGACCGGTCCTACTATGCGATGCCGTTCGCCGAGCGCTACATCTGGGGGGCGACCGCGGGCATCCTGCGTGTGCTGTATGAGCGGATCTATCTGTCATGATCCGCACGGTATTGACCGAGATCGGAGTCTTTCTGGTCCCTTTCGCGGTCTATGCCATCTTCCTCATCGCGACGCGGTCCGGCGTGACGCTGCCGGCGTCCTGGCCGCTCGACAGAATCGCGAAGCTGACGCTGGCGGCGCTGGTGATGGTCATCGTGAGCTTCGTGATGCTCGCCGAATTGACCGGCGCGCCGCCGAACTCGACCTACGTTCCCGCTCATATCGAGAACGGCAGGCTGGTGCCTGGAGCTGAGAGATGAGCGAGGTGCGCCTGCTGTCCGACGCGCCATGGCTCGCTTCGGGGCCTGCGGCGCGCGTGCTCGGCCTGCTCAATGCCGACGGCGAGGAAGCGCGGGTGATCGGCGGCGCCGTGCGCAACGCGTTGATGCAGATTCCGCTCGCCGACATCGACATCGCCACCACGGCGCTGCCGGAGGAGGTGATCCGCCGCGCCAAGCGGGCGAGCATCAAGAGCGTGCCGACCGGCATCGAGCACGGCACGGTGACCCTGGTGGTCGACGGCCAGCCCTTCGAGGTGACGACGCTGCGCGAGGACACCGAGACCTATGGCCGCAAAGCCAGGGTGGCGTTCGGGCGCGACTGGGTACGCGACGCCGAGCGGCGCGACTTCACCATCAACGGCCTGTCGGTCGACGCCGATGGTGTCGTGCACGATCACGTCGGCGGCCTCGCTGATATCGAGGCAAGGCGCGTGCGCTTCATCGGCGATCCCGCGCAGCGGATTGCCGAGGATTACTTGCGCATCCTGCGCTTCTTCCGCTTCCACGCCGCCTATGGCGCCGGCGAGGTCGATCGCGCCGGCTATCTCGCCTGCGTCAGTGGGCGCGCCGGACTTGCCGGCCTCTCGGCCGAGCGCATCCGCATGGAGATGCTCAAGCTCGTGGTCGCGAACGGCGCCGCGGGCGCTGTGATCGCGATGAGCGATGGCGGGTTGCTGCAGCCGCTGTTCGGCGGCGTCGCCTATACCGGGCCGTTCGCGGCGATGATCGAGATCGAGAAGCTGATGGGGCTCGCGCCGAGCGCAACGCGCCGCCTCGCGGCGCTGACGGTCGCCGTGACCGAGGACGCGCGGCGCATCGCAGGCCGGCTGCGGCTCTCCAACGCCGAAGCCAAGGCGCTCGACTCGATGGGCCATCGCTGGTGGCGCTTGCCCGGCATGGACGAGGCGCGAGCCAGGCGCAGGCTCTACCGGCTCGACGAGGAGCCCTATCGCGACCGGCTGCTGCTCGCCTGGGCACGAACCGGCGTGGGCCGCGATGTCGATCAGTGGCGCGCGCTCGCCACGCTGCCGCAGCGCTGGCGCGCGCCTCACTTTCCCTTGCGGGCGTCGGATTTCATCGCGCGCGGCATTGCCGAGGGACCGGCATTGGGGCATGTCCTGACGCTGGCCGAGGATGCCTGGCTTGCCGCGGATTTCCCGCTGGATCCGCAAGTGTTGTCGGGCATCGCCGACCAGACCGTTTCCCGTTTCACCCGCGACCATCGGCTGTGAATTTTCTCTCCGGCTTCCAAGACATCTCGCTCCTTCAAATTCTTCTTGTTGCAGGCGTTGCGCTGTTCGCTTCCGTGATTGGCGGTCTTGCCGGCTATGGCACCGGCGCCTTGATGCCGCTGGTGCTGGTGCCGCTGGTCGGCGCCGAGCCGGTGGTGCCGATCATCGCGATCTCGTCGATCTTCACCAATTCCAGCCGCTTCATCGCCTTCGTCGGATATGCGGACCGCCGCAAGGCGATCATCGTGATCGCGGCAGCGCTGCTCACGACGGCGCTCGGCGCCTACGGCTACACCCGGCTGACCAGTGCCGGCGCGTCGCTGGTGATTGGAAGCATGCTGATTGCGAGCGTGCCGCTACGGCGACTGTTGCGCAAGCACAGCGTCAGGATCGGCGAGCGGGGACTCGCGGCAGGTGCGGTCGGCTACGGTGTCGTGGTCGGCGGGACCGCGGGCTCCGGTGTCATTCTTCTGTCGCTGCTGATGGCGACGGGCCTCGAAGGCGCGGCCGTGGTTGCAACTGATGCAGTCATTTCGCTCGCAAGTGCCGCAGTCAAGGTGTCGGTGTTCGGCCTTGCCGGCGTCGTCACCGCGCAGGTGCTGGCCCTTGCGCTGCTGATCGGCCTGGTTGCCATTCCCGGCGCGTTCCTGGCCAAGGCCTTTGTCGCGCGGATGCCGGTGCATGTCCACACCGCGATTCTCGATGCCGCGGTGATCACCGGCGGCGCGGTGATGATCTCGAGCGTGCTGCGCGCATTCTGACGGCAAGCGATGCTGCCGGCGGCTTGCCGGGCAGCATCGCTTGAGAAGTCTTACGCAGCCTTGCGCTTCTTCTTGCGGTCGCCGTCCTCGTCGTCGTCCTCTTCCTCGTCATCCCCTTCTTCGTCGTCTTCCTCGTCATCTTCCGGATCGATCTCGGTCGATTCGAGTGCGACGAGCGGCAAGGTTTCGCGAAACAGGTCGCCGTCCGTTCCCATCCACAGGCACTCGACCTTGTCCTCGTCGACTTCGACGACCGTGATCGGATGGCCGCCGGACTTCAGCATGACAACATCGCCTGGTTTCAGTTCCATGATTTTCCCTCCGCGCTGGATGACGCGGACGGCAAGCTATCGACCGGTGATGACAGTCAAATCACGGCCGGCCGCAGCTTCGATGGAATTGCCGTGGAAAACGACCGCGATGCGCTATTTTTGCGCGACAGGAACCAGCTCGCTCAGCGAGCGGATGATGCGGTCCGGCCTGATCGTCGATCCCGGCGGCAAACCGACGCCGTGCACGTCCATCCAGATCGCATAGATACCAAGCCGCTGTGGTGCCACGACTTCCCACTCCAGATTGTCGCCGATCATCCAGGTGTCGGATGCGGTGACGCCGAGCGCTTCCATCGCGTGCAGATAGGCGCGCTCCTCCGGCTTGCCGAAGCCGTGCTCGCCCTCGATCTGGATGTGATCGAAGCGATGGCCGAGCGCGAAGCGCTCGACCTTGGCGCGCTGCATGTCGGCGGCGCCGTTGGTGACCAGCGCGAGCTTGATGCCGAGCGCCTTGAGCGCGTCGATCGCCTCGTGCGCCCCGGGGAAGACGAACATCTCTTCCTCGCGATAGGCGGTGAAGCGATCGGCGATACGGATCGCGAGATCGTCAGGCAGCGCGCGGTGGCCGGCCGCCGCCAGCGCCGCGAAGCCGCCCTTCACGGTCAGCCGCCGCGCCTCGCCGAGCTTGATCCGCCAGATCGGCTCGGCGGTCGACCAGAATTGCCGTGCATAGGCCAGCAGCGCGGTCGCGACCTGATCCGGGGGCAGGGGAGCGAGCTCCTCGGCGAATTCGGTGGTGATCGTGTTCCAGGCGATCTCGGGGCGTCCGTAGGCCGACAGGATGGTGTCATCCATGTCGATCAGCATCGCGCGCGGCAGGTTCATTACGGCCATTTCACCTCCGGCGGCAGCGACGACAGGATCGAATCCACATTGCCACCGGTCTTCAGGCCGAAGATGGTGCCGCGGTCATAGAGCAGATTGAATTCGACGTAGCGCCCGCGGCGGATGAGCTGCTCGTCGCGATCCTCAGCGCTCCAGGCGGCCTCGAAATTGCGCCGTACCAGGTCGGGATAGATTTTCAGGAAGCTGCGCCCGACGTCCTGGGTGAAGGCGAGATCGGCCTCCCAGTCGCCGCTGTCGTGCCAGTCATAGAAGATGCCGCCGATGCCGCGGGCTTCCTTGCGGTGTGGCAAATAGAAATATTCGTCGCACCATTTCTTGTACTTGTCGTAGTCGGCGACCCCGTTTGGCCCGGTGCACGCCGCCTTCATCGCGGCATGGAAGGCGACCGTATCGGGGTCCTCCTGGGTGCGCCGCCGGTTCAGCACCGGCGTCAGGTCGGCGCCGCCGCCGAACCAGGCCTTGGTGGTGACGACGAAGCGGGTGTTCAGGTGCACGGCGGGCACGTTCGGATTGCGCAAGTGCGCGATCAACGAAATGCCCGACGCCCAGAACCTGGGATCGTCGGCGGCACCCGGAATCTGCGCGCGGAATTCGGGCGCGAACTCGCCATGCACCGTCGAGCAATGCACACCGACCTTTTCGAACAGCCGGCCCTTCATGATCGACATCACGCCGCCGCCGCCGGGCTTGCCGGTATGGTCGGTGCGATCCCAGGGGGTTCGCACGAACCGGCCGGCATTGCCGGGATAGAGTGCCGAGGGGGCATCGTCCTCGAGCTGCTCGAAGGCCGCGCAAATGTCGTTGCGCAGCGCCTCGAACCAGCCGCGCGCACGCGCCTTGCGGTCCTCGATGATGGCGGGGTCTGTTGGCAGCATGACTAACCTTGCGGGCCGAAATAGGTGCAGCTCTCGCTGCAGCTGTCGCGATGGACGCTGACGCGGGTCAGTTGGCCTGCGTGCTGCAGCCGCTCCCAGATGAAGCGCGAGAGATTCTCCAGCGTCGGCACGCCGAGCGCCTCGATCCTGTTGAGGAGCTTGTGGTCCAGCATCTTCTGCACCTCGGCCATCGCGCGTTCGAGCAGGCCGAGATCGACCACCATCCCGGTTGCCGGATCGGGCGTGCCGCGCACCGTGACTTCGGCGCGGAAGGAGTGACCGTGAATCTCCTCGCTGGCAGTACCAAAGGTCGTTCCGGACAGCGCATGCGCAGCCTCGAACCGAAACGCTTTCGTCAATTCCCACATCTCTTTCAACGATCCAGTTTCTGTTAGCTCATCTGATGCCGAGCGACTTGTGCGTCTGCACGCTGAGCCGCCATTGCGGGTGCTTCAGGCAATATGCGATCGCCCGCTCGGTGTTCTCGATCACATCGGGCCCGTCCATCGGCTGCAGCGAGAAGCGTTCGAAGGCAAGCCCCGCAAAATCCTCCGGTGCGTTCTCCGGCTGCGGATAGACCAGCTTGAGCTCGTGCCCCTTGCGCACCACGAGCTCGGATGCGGCCTTGGGGCTGACGCAGATCCAGTCGAGCCCGTCGGGCGGGGCGATGGTGCCGTTGGTCTCGATCGCGATCGCGAAGCTGTGGCCGTGCAGGGCCTCGATCAGGGCCGTATCGACCTGCAGCAGCGGCTCGCCGCCGGTCAGGACCACGTAGCGATCGGCTTCGCCTCCGGTCCATTGCGCGGCAATGGTGCCGGCGAGCTCTGCCGCGTCGGCATAGCGGCCGCCGAGCGTGCCGTCGGTGCCGACGAAATCGGTGTCACAGAACCGGCAGACTGCGCCGGCGCGATCCTGCTCGCGGCCACTCCAGAGATTGCAGCCGGCGAATCGACAGAACACGGAAACGCGGCCCGCATGGGCGCCTTCGCCCTGCAGGGTGAGAAAGATCTCCTTGACCGCGTAGCTCACCAAAAATCCCTTAAGTTATCGAACCGGCAGTTGCCAAACCGGTTTGCCGTAGCGCTTCTCCGACGGCGATCGCCGCCGTGACGGCCACATTGAGCGAGCGCAGGGACGGCTTGATCGGAATCACCAGCCGTGCATCCGCGGCGGCCACCACCGCGTCGGTAACCCCTGCCGTTTCGCGCCCGAACAACAGGACATCGGAGGCCGTATACTCGAAATCAAGATAGGATTTCGCCGCCTTGGTCGTGAACAGGACCAGCCGGCATCCGGCCTCGGCCCGCCATTCCTCGAATTTCGACCATGAGTCGTGACGCTTCAACCGCACATGGTCGAGATAGTCCATACCCGCCCTGCGGAAATTCCGGTCCGAGGTGTCGAACCCCGCTGGTTCGATGATATGGGCTGACACGTCCAGGCAGGCGCAGAGGCGCAGAATCGTCCCTGTATTCTGAGGAATGTCGGGCTGGAACAGCGCGATCTGCATGGTGCTGACGACCTGTGAAATCCGGATGAAATTGTCTCAATCGAACGTCGCTCGGCGCGGATTTCGTGCATTGCACGTTTGCGAGCCGATAGCGGGCTTGCGCTCGTCCGGCAAGGGTGCCAATAGAACGATTCTGGACTGCTGTTCCGCCTGTTTGGGGTGCGGAATGGCGGTTTTCTGCCGCCGCGGGGGCCGCGGGCGCCGGCAGCCTTTCTTGAGGCGCGTCCTGCGTCTCCGGGGCGGTTCCACCGGCTGCAGAAAAGAAAGGGCTAGGAATCGTGACGACAGCGTCTTCGGCGGACCATCCGACACGCCGTGATTTTCTTTTTGTTGCAACCGGAGCTGCTGCCGTGGTCGGCGCAGCCGCCACCGTGTGGCCGCTGGTTGCCCAGATGAACCCGGATGCCGCGACGATCGCGGCCGGCGCGCCGATCCAGGTCGATCTGGCGCCGATCGCCGAGGGCCAGGACATCAAGGTCTTCTGGCGCGGCAAGCCGATCTACATCAGCCATCGCACCAAGAAGCAGATCCAGGAGGCCCAGAGCGTGGCGCTCTCGAGCCTGCCCGATCCGCAGCCCGACTCGGCCCGCGTCAAGGAAGGCCATGACCAGTGGCTGGTCGTGATCGGCATCTGCACCCATCTCGGCTGTATCCCGATCGCCCATGAGGGCAATTACGACGGCTTCTTCTGCCCATGCCACGGCTCGCAGTACGACTCCTCCGGCCGTATCCGCCAGGGGCCCGCGCCCGCCAATCTGGCGGTGCCGCCCTATGCCTTCCTTTCCGACTCCAAAATCCAGATCGGCTAAGTCCCGGACCCTCCGGGACTTCGGCTTCCACTTGGACCCATCGCGTCGTTTTCTTCCTCAGGATCGCATCAATGAGCGGACCATCTGATTTCCAACCGAGCAACCCCGCCTTGAAGTGGATCGAACGGCGCCTTCCGATCTTCGGCCTGATCCATTCCTCATTCGTGGCCTATCCGACGCCGCGCAACCTGAACTATTGGTGGACCTTCGGCGCCATCCTTTCGATGATGCTGGCGCTGCAGATCCTGACCGGCGTGATCCTGGCGATGCACTACACGCCGCACGCCGACTTCGCCTTCAAGTCGGTCGAACTGATCGTCCGCGACGTCAATTACGGCTGGCTGCTGCGCAACATGCATGCCAGCGGCGCGTCGATGTTCTTCTTCGCGGTCTACATCCACATGTTCCGCGGCATGTATTACGGGTCGTTCAAGGAGCCGCGCGAGGTGCTGTGGATCCTCGGCGTCATCATCTACCTCTTGATGATGGCGACCGGCTTCATGGGCTACGTGCTGCCGTGGGGCCAGATGAGCTTCTGGGGCGCCACCGTCATCACCAATTTGTTCTCGGCCGTGCCGTATTTCGGCGAGAGCATCGTGACGCTGCTGTGGGGCGGCTATTCGGTCGGCAACCCGACGCTGAACCGCTTCTTCTCGTTGCACTATCTGCTGCCGTTCGTGATCGCCGGCGTGGTCGTGCTTCACATCTGGGCGCTGCATGTTGCGGGTCAGAACAACCCGGCGGGCGTCGAGGCCAAGACCGAGAAGGACACCGTTCCGTTCACGCCCTATGCGACGATCAAGGACGCGTTCGGCGTGTCGTGTTTCCTGATCTTCTTCGCCTGGTTCATTTTCTACATGCCGAACTATCTCGGCGACGCCGACAACTACATCCCGGCGAACCCGGGCGTGACGCCGGCGCACATCGTGCCCGAATGGTACTACCTGCCGTTCTACGCGATCCTGCGTTCGATCCCGAACAAGCTCGCCGGCGTCGTGGCGATGTTCTCGGCGATCATCATCCTGTGCTTCCTGCCCTGGCTCGACAGCGCACGGACCCGTTCGTCGAAGTATCGTCCGCTGGCCAAGCAGTTCTTCTGGATCTTCGTGGTGGTCTGCATCCTGCTCGGCTACCTCGGCTCGCAGCCGCCGGAAGGCATCTATGTGATCGCCGGCCGCATCCTGACGTTCTGCTACTTCGCCTACTTCCTGATCGTGCTGCCGCTGCTCGCCCGCATCGAGACGCCGCGCCCGGTGCCGAACTCAATCGCCGACGATGTGCTGGCGAAGAGCAAGGGCAGGGTTGCGACCGCAGCGTCGGTGATGCTCGCGCTGGTGGTGGCCGGCAGCCTGCTCGTGGGCGGCACCCAGAACGCCAAGGCTGAGGAGGGTGGCGATGCGCCGCCGGCCCAGAAGTGGTCGTTCTCCGGCCCTTTCGGCACGTATGACCGCGGCTCGCTGCAGCGTGGCCTGAAGGTCTACAAGGAAGTCTGCTCGGCCTGCCACGGCCTGTCCTATGTCGCATTCCGCAACCTCGCCGATCCCGGCGGGCCCGGCTATTCGGAGGCGCAGGCGGTAGCTTTCGCGGCCGACTACAAGATCAAGGACGGTCCGAACGACCAGGGTGAAATGTTCGAGCGTCCGGGCCGCCCGGCGGACTACTTCCCGGCACCGTTCCCGAACGAGCAGGCCGCAGCCGCGGCCAACGGTGGCAAAGCGCCTCCGGACCTCTCGCTGATGACCAAGGCGCGGTCCTACAAGCGCGGCTTCCCGCAGTTCGTGTTCGACTTTTTCAGCCAGTACCAGGAGCAGGGACCGGACTACGTCGACGCCATCCTGCAAGGCTTTGAAGACAAGCCGCCGGCGGGTGCCACCGTCCCGGAGGGTACCTACTACAACAAGTACTTCCCCGGCCACGCCATCAAGATGCCGAAGCCGCTGTCCGACGGTCAGGTGACCTTCGACGACGGTTCGCCGGCGACGGTCAAGCAATATGCGCACGACGTCACCACCTTCCTGATGTGGGCCGCCGAGCCGCACATGGAAGCGCGCAAGCGGATCGGCATGCAGGTGTTCACCTTCCTGATCATCTTCGCGCTGCTGATGTATTTCACCAAGCGCAAGGTCTGGGCCGACGCCCACTGATCTCGGGCATCGTCGCGAGTTTGAAAAAGCCCCTTCGGGGGCTTTTTTGTTTTGCGCATGGACTATACGTGCCTTGCGAGAAACACGTTTTCGTTTCCGCAGTTATGACGAGTGCGCGAGCGTGCAGCGGGGCGATTGCGTCCGTCATCGAGTGCGGACACAATGCCGGCCAATCAGCCGGCAAACATTGCGGAGGAACTCATGGGTACCAGCATCAGCTTCAAGCGTCCGGACGGCAAGGAAGCGTCAGGCTATCTCGCCAACGCCGCGCGCGGCAATGCGCCTGGGGTCGTCGTGATCCAGGAGTGGTGGGGGCTGCAGGACCAGATCAAGGGAATGTGCGACCGCTTCGCGCGGGCCGGTTTCGATGCACTGGCGCCCGACCTCTACAAGGGCAAGGTGGTGCCGTATCACGACACCGACGCGGCGGGCAAAGAGATGAACTCGCTGGACTTCATGGACGCCACCACGCAGACGGTGCGCGGCGGCGCGCAGTATCTCGCCAAGAACGGCGCCAAGGTCGGCCTGACCGGCTTCTGTCTCGGCGGCGCGGTGACCATCATCGGCGCCACCAAGATCCCGGAACTGACGGCCGGTGTGGTGTTCTACGGCATTCCGCCCGAGCAGGCGGCCAAGCCGGCGGAGGTCAAGATTCCGCTGCAGGCACATTTCGCCACCAAGGACGACTGGTGCACGCCGGCACTGGTCGATGGTTTTGAGAAAGCGATGAAGGCCGCCGGCAAATCGCTGGAGTTGTACCGCTATGACGCCGAGCACGGTTTCGGCAACGAGCAGCGCCTGTCGGTGCACGACCGGCAGTGTGCCGAATTGGCCTGGGGCCGGGCGACGGACTTCTTCAAGAAGCATCTCGGGTAGTTGCGTCCTCAAGCGAACTGTCGTCCCTGCGAAAGCAGGGACCATACGCCGCGGCCGCGGCAATGGGCACGCTGGCGGTCGTCCCGCCAAGTAACTACGGGTCCCTGCTTTCGCAGGGACCCCTCGGTTTGCTATGCGTTCTTCACCCCGTCCCACCACGGGCAGGTCCCCGACATCAGCTTGAAATTGCCTTCCAGCACCTGCACCGGCGCGCGCTTGCCCTCGGCGGCGGCGCGCATCCGCATCTCGCGCGCAATCGCGCGGTCCTCTGGCGACAGCCAGACGCGCTCGTGGCCCCACAGGCTCGGGCCGTCATGCATCTCGAACGGCGTCCAGTTCGCCGGATCGATCTCGCGGCCGCCCCAGCCGCACTCGACCATGAAGGCCGACGGCGACTTGGCGTAGAACGACGTCATCAGGTCATTGGTGTGACGGCCGAGCGTGACGTTGACCCGGTCCTCCTGCTGCGCGACGTCATAGGCTTGGCCGACATCGTCGAGCGAGAACAGCTCCACCATCAGGTGGTGCATGCCGTTCGTGCCGGTCTCGATCAGCGCCAGCGAGTGATGGCGCGCATTGACGTGGAAGAAATAGGCGCGGAAAGGCTTTTCGATGTAGTCGCTGAGGCCGAAGCCGAGCACGTCGACATAGAAGCTCATCACGGGTGCAATGTTCTCGACCGTCAGTACGGCGTGGCCGAGCCCGAGCGGCCCGGTGCGGAAGCCGGAGATCGATCGCCCCGGCCGGAACGGTGTGTCGTCGATCTCGGCGCCGTGAAACGCCTCGAGCCGGTTGCCGGCGGGATCCCGGAACGAGATCAGGCCGCGCACCCGCCGCGCATCGGCGAGCGCCTGCGGCTCGGCGGTCACGGCGACGCCGGCATGCTCCAGCCGTGCCGCCAGCGCGTCGACGGCCGTGGCGTCCGCCACTTCCCAGCCGAAGAACCTCGTGCCTTCGCCCTGCGCGCGGTCGATCACGATGCGCTGCTTGCGGTCGTCCATCCGGAAGGCGAGCAGCGAATTGCCGCGCTCGATCGCCTGCAGCCCGACCAGGCCGGTGCCGAATTGCCGCCAGTCGTCGAGCGCGTCGGAGCCGAAGCCGGCATATCCGAGACCCAAGATCGCCATCTGCGCCTCCGCTATCTGTCTGTTTTTTGGGCGGCCGATCGACCGCCATTTCGACAAATCCTACGCGGATTCCCGTCCCGTCAAACCCCGAAAATGGTGTCCAGAAGGGCGTCCAGGATTGGGGCAGGGGTGTCGGGCCATCCCTTGACAGGGCCCGCGCCGGGTGGTGTGTAACGCCCATGAGCACCGTTGCCAGTCCATCCCGTCTTTGGTGGCCCACCTTCTCATAGGTGGCCGGTGCGTTTTCATTTCCCAAAAACGTCGAAGGTCGCCATCGCAGTGCGACCGATGGTTGGTATATTGCCCTTCGTTTGTCCTGTGTGGCGCTCTCTCGGCAAGTCTCGTAAGAGGATCACATGAACAGGACAGTCTTCTCCCTGCCGGCCAAGAGCGAATACCTGACCAATGGCGGCCTCGCGGTCGCGCGCGTGGTCGAGCAGTTCACCGGCGGCGCCAACCGTCTCGACGATTTGATCGCGCTGCTGGACCGCCGCCGCGGCGTGGTGCTGTCCTCGGGCACCACCGTGCCGGGCCGCTACGAGAGCTTTGACCTCGGCTTTGCCGATCCACCGCTGGCGCTGGAGACGTCAGGCACCGATTTCTCGCTGCAGGCGCTGAACTCGCGCGGCGAGGTGCTGATCGCCTTCCTCGGCGACGTGCTGCGCGAACCCTGTGTCGTGATCACCGAGCGGAGCGCCGCGCGGCTCGCCGGTCATATCATCCGCGGCGCCGCGCCGGTCGAGGAAGACCAGCGCACCCGCCGCGCCAGCGTGATGTCGCTGGTGCGCGACATGGTCGCCGCGTTCACCTCCAATGCCGATCCGCTGCTCGGCCTGTTCGGCGCCTTCGCCTATGATCTCGTGTTCCAGATCGAGGACCTCGTGCAGAAGCGTGCGCGCGAGGCCGACCAGCGCGACATCGTGCTCTACGTACCGGACCGGCTGCTGGCCTATGACCGCGCCACCGGCCGCGGCGTGGCGCTGAATTACGAGTTCGCGTGGAAGGGTAAGTCCACCGCCGGCCAGTCGCACGAGACCGCGCCGAGCCTCTATGCCAAGACCGGGCGGCAGGGTTTTGCGGATCACGCTCCGGGCGAATATCAGGCGACGGTTGAAGTCGCGCGCGCGGCGTTCGCCCGCGGCGACCTGTTCGAGGCGGTGCCCGGGCAGCTGTTCGCCGAGCCCTGCGAGCGCTCGCCGGCGGAGGTGTTCCAGCGGCTCTGCCGTATCAATCCCTCGCCCTATGGCGCGCTGATGAATCTCGGCGACGGCGAATTCCTGGTCTCCGCGTCGCCGGAGATGTTCGTGCGCTCCGACGGCCGCCGGGTCGAGACCTGCCCGATCTCGGGCACCATCGCGCGCGGCTCTGACTCGATCGGCGATGCCGAGCAGATACGCAAGCTCCTGAACTCGGAAAAGGACGAGTTCGAGCTCAACATGTGCACCGACGTCGACCGCAACGACAAGGCGCGCGTCTGCGTGCCCGGCACCATCAAGGTGCTGGCGCGGCGCCAGATCGAGACTTACTCGAAGTTGTTCCACACCGTCGACCATGTCGAGGGCATGCTGCGGCCAGGCTTCGATTCGCTCGACGCCTTCCTGACCCATGCCTGGGCGGTGACCGTGACCGGCGCGCCGAAATTGTGGGCGATGCAGTTCGTCGAGGACCACGAGCGGTCGCCGCGGCGCTGGTACGCCGGTGCGATCGGCTGCGTCAATTTCGACGGCAGCATCAACACCGGGCTGACCATCCGCACCATCCGCATGAAGGATGGTCTCGCCGAGGTGCGCGTCGGCGCAACCTGCCTGTTCGACTCGGATCCGGCGGCCGAGGATCGCGAATGTCAGGTTAAGGCGGCGGCGCTGTTCCAGGCGCTGCGCGGCGATCCGCCGAAGCCGCTGTCCGACTTCGCGCCTGACGCCACCGGCTCGGGCAAGAACGTGCTGCTGATCGATCACGACGACAGCTTCGTGCACATGTTGGCCGATTACTTCCGTCAGGTCGGCGCCAACGTCACCGTGGTCAGGCACATCCATGCGCAGGACATGCTGAAGCAGCGGGGCTGGGACCTCCTGGTGCTGTCGCCGGGGCCGGGCCGCCCGGAGGATTTCGGCATCGCGAAAACCATCGACACCGCGCTCGAGAAGAAGCTGCCGATCTTCGGCGTCTGCCTCGGCGTGCAGGCGATCGGCGAGTATTTCGGCGGGCAGCTCGGCCAGCTCGGCCAGCCCGCGCACGGCCGTCCGTCGCGCGTCCAGGTGCGCGGCGGCAGGCTGATGCACAACCTGCCGAATGAGATCGTGATCGGCCGCTACCATTCGCTCTATGTCGAGCGCGACAGCGTGCCCGAGGTGCTGGCGGTGACCGCGACCACCGAAGACGGCGTCGCGATGGTGATCGAGCACAAGACCCTGCCGGTCGGCGGCGTGCAATTCCATCCGGAATCGCTGATGTCGCTCGGCAATGAGGTGGGCCTGCGCATTGTCGAGAATGCATTCCGGCTTAATGTGAGTACGAAGTGAAGGCAAAGTTTAACCATCGTCATTCCGGGATGGTGCGTTAGCACCAGACCCGGAATCTCGAGATTCCGGGTTCGATGCTTCGCACCGCCCCGAAATGACAGTCAGAGCGAGACCAATGACCTTCGACCATGACATTAAGGCGACCGTTCGCACCATCTCGGACTACCCGAAGAAGGGCATCCTGTTTCGCGACATCACGACGCTGCTCGCGGATGCCCGCGCCTTCCGCCGCGCGGTCGATGAGCTGGTGCATCCCTGGGCAGGGGCGAAGGTCGACAAGGTCGCGGGCATCGAGGCCCGCGGCTTCATCCTCGGCGGCGCGGTCGCGCACCAGCTCTCGGCCGGCTTCGTGCCGATCCGCAAGAAGGGCAAGCTGCCGCACACCACGGTGCGGATCGCCTACTCGCTGGAATACGGCATCGACGAGATGGAGATGCATGCCGACGCCGTTCAGCCCGGCGAGCGCGTGATCCTGGTCGACGATCTGATCGCGACCGGCGGCACCGCGGAGGGCGCGGTGAAGCTGCTGCGCCAGATCGGCGCCAATGTGGTCGCGGCCTGCTTCATCATCGACCTGCCCGATCTCGGCGGCGCAGCAAAACTGCGCGCGATGGACGTTCCGGTGCGCACGCTGATGGCGTTCGAGGGGCATTGATCTTTTCTTCGCCTCGCCCCGCGTGCGGGGAGAGGCGTAGGCCGCCCGCGGCGGCCGTCCTCTGGAAACGCCGAAGCGGAGCTTCGGCTATGTCGCATGACAATGCGATCTGGGTGAGGGGGAGTCTCCGCGCACTCCAATCCCAACCGAATTTGCGGAGCTAGCCCCTCACCCCAACCCTCTAAGAGAGAGCTACGCCCGTCTCGACCCCGCAAGGGCGGGGCGAGGGAGCAGAGCTACGACCTTTGCAGCAGCATGCTGAGCTCGAGATCGCGGAAGGTGGTGTAATTCCGCCGGATCCATTGATGCAGCTCGGTCGATGAATCCTTCTCCTGGCGCAGATAGCCGGTGAAGGAGAAGGTCAGCCGGTCGATATAGGTCTTCAGGAACACCGGCAGCGCGCGGAAGCGCAGAACCCGGCTGCCGGTCATGACGGGCGGCAGCTCGCCGCGCACCACGAACTCGTTGTCGATGACGACGAGCGCGTTCGGCGGGATCAAGCCTTGCAGCGTCTGGTAGCCGCGCACCGAGGCGCGGTCGGCGTCGGCGACATACAGGATCACAGGCGCGACGCGGCGGCGCAGCGCCTCCTTCATCAGCCCGATCTCTCCGCACATTTTGAAGAATTCGTCGAAGGCGTGGTAGCCGAGGTCGATCACCTTGGCGATGCCGTCATTGACGATGACGCGATCCATCAGCTGCATCTTGCCGTAGGTGTCGATCACATCGGCGGTTTCCGTGATCCTCGGCAGATAGTCGAGCAGCGACGGCTCTTTCAGATTGATGTCGTAGCAGACCACATCGCCGTTCTTGAGCAGCAGGAATTCGCCGAGCAGCCGCGCGATCAGCGTCTTGCCGACCTGAGGGCGGGGCGAGCAGATGATGTAAACGGGCGTGGACGACATCGCCCGCTATATCAGGCCAAATTTTCGCCTAATCCAGCCCCATCGCCGCCCCGGCGCGACTTTTTTCGCTAGCCCGGGCGCGACTCTTTCGCTGCCCTTGCGCGCGACTATTTTTCGCCCTTGGCCGACTTGGCGCCGACCAGGTCGGTCAGCTTGATGCGGTCGTACTCGCTCCAGACATTGGCGAGCCAGTGCCGGACATAGCCGCGCAGCACGAAGGAGTAGTTGGCGGCGTCGTCGTTGATGCCCTTGTTGGCGACGAATTTCAGGAACGGAACCGAGGAGACCTCAACCTGCTCATAAGCCATTTCGTTGAGCTTCGGGATGGTGAGGTCCACGGCATCCTTGATGCGGTGGAAGTAGGAATTGTAGGTTGCCTGGTCCCACTGGAAGAACTGGGTGTCGTTGATGAAGTTCTTCACCAGGAAATACTTCGCACCGTTCATGAAGTTGGCGGTCTCGGCGATTTCGTCCAGCGAGGCGATCGAGGGGCCGAGGATATGGAACACGGCGAAGGTGATCTGGCCGGAGCGCGCGGCGTCGAGGAAGCCGATATCGCGCAGCGAGGCCAGCGCGGGCGACAACAGGCCGGCGCGGACGTCGATCACGGTGACCGAGGAACCGGCGTTCAGCGTATCGAAGATCTTCATCTGGTCCGCGGTCGTCGTCATGTCGACGATCTCGGTGATGTCCGGATGGAAACGCTTCAGCGTGCCGCGCGGGGATTCGGTGTCGAACGCCCGGGTCTGCACATTATTGGCGCTGAAATAGTCCAGGAGCGTCCGCGAAACGGTGGTCTTGCCGACCCCGCCCTTGTCAGCGCCCACCACGATCACAACCGGCTTTGCCATGGAAGTCCCTTAAAGCGCGCTCCCGATCGCGATGGCGATCGGCAAGTCCCCACACTGCTTTGGGCGCGAACATGGCAGAAACGAGGGAGAATTCAATTCCTTAAGGCGCCCACAATCGGTTTGGTGGGAATTTCCTTAATGGACTGAGTAGGCTAGGGCATGATCCGGAAAAGTGCGTCCCCGCGACGAACGCGAAGCGTTTGCGCGGTGACCATGCCCAAATCAAAGAGCTAGCGCGATCAGCGGCGTCGGCCCCAAGGACCCTGAAGAGGACCCTGAAGAGGACCCAGCGGTCCCTGTGTGGGACTGGTGCCCGGCAGCGGCGTTGGACTGTTCGGCTGTGCGGGCGGCGTAGCGCCCCACGGGCTATGGGTGACAGGCGGAGGCTGGTCGCCTGCGGCAGATGGCTGGTTCTGTGTGTCCGCCTCGTCCGAGGTCTCATCCGGCAGCGCCAGCGGTCCGGGATCGTGACCGCCGGCAAATTTCACCAGGGCATCGACCCGGGACTTCACCGACGGGTGGGTGGCGAACAGGTCGGCAAAGCCCTCGCGCGGATTGTCGACGCAGAGTTCCATCACCGCCGAAGTGGCGTCCGGCAGTTCGCCGCGGTTCTCGATCTTGCGCAGCGCCGAGATCATCGCATCGGGGTTCTTGGTGAGCTCGACCGATCCGGCATCGGCCAGAAATTCGCGCGAGCGCGACAGCGCGAGCTTGACCACCTGCGACAGCAGCCAGGCCAGCATGATCAGCGCGACCGCGATGATGATCACGACGATCGCGCCGCCGCCCGAACCCTTGCTGTCGCGGTCCGAGGAGGATGACGACGATCGAGCGGATGACGACGATCGAGCGGATGACGAAGACGACCATCCGCCTCCGCCGCCGCTCGAATTCCACGACAGATTCGTGAACAGGCGGAAGAACAGCTCGCCGAAGAAGCCGACCACGCCGGCGATGATCACGGCGACCACCATCAGCTGCACGTCGCCGTTCTTGATATGGGTGAGCTCGTGGCCGAGCACGGACTCGATCTCCTGGTCGTTAAGTGCTTTCAAGAGCCCCGTGGTGACCGTGATGGCGTATTGGCGCGGGTTCAGTCCGGTCGCGAACGCATTCAGCGCCGGGCTGTCCATCACCTTCAGCTTCGGCATCGGGATGCCGCGCGAGATACAGAGGTTTTCCAGCAGATTGTAGAGCCGCGGCTGCTGCTGGCGCGTCACGCTTTCGCTGCCGGTGACGGCGTCGATCATCTTCTGGTGGCAGAAATAGGCGATCACGATCCAGGCCGCCGCCGCGATCGTCGCCCACGGCAAGGCAGAGACGAGATCGCGCGAGGCGTGCGTCAGGTAATAGTCGACCGAACGGCCGCTATCGATCATCACCTCCGCGACCAGCGCGCCGGCATAGACCAGCACGTAGATCAGCAGGAACAGCCCGCCAAGCAGCAGCATCGAACGAAACTTGTTCGATGCGATATGCGTGTAGAGACCATAGGCGGCCATGACGGAGCGGCCTCTCGCGGGCGCGCGTTGCGCCTCAGAACTTCACGCTCGGTGCCGCCTCGACCTCCGTACGGCTGGCGCCGAGGTCGAAGAAATCCTTGCGGGTGAAGCCGAACATGCCGGCGAACAGTGCGGCCGGCATCTGCTGGATGCCGGTGTTGTATTCCTGGACCGCGTTGTTGAAGAAGCGGCGGCTGGCGGCGATCTTGTTCTCGAGATCGGAAAGCTCCGATGCGAGCTGCTGGAAATTGGCGTTGGCCTTGAGGTCGGGATAGGCCTCCGACAGTGCAATCAGCCGGCCGAGTGCGCCGGAGAGCTGGTTCTCCGCCGCCGAGACCTGGGCCGGCCCCTGCGCCGAGATCGCCGAATTGCGCGCCTTGATGACGTCGTCGAGCGTGCCGCGCTCGTGCGCTGCATAGCCCTTCACGGTCTCGACCAGGTTCGGGATCAGGTCGTGGCGCTGCTTGAGCTGCACGTCGATGTCGGCAAAGGCCTGGCTGACCCGCTGGCCGAGTGCGACGAGGCGGTTGTAGGCGCCGAACGCAAACAGCACGAGAAGGACGATGACGCCGATAACGATCCAGCTGGTCGACATGACAGGGCAGCTCCTGATGGACGAGACGGCGGCACCGTAGCCCAGGATTAGGGCGCAGGGCAGCCCGCCGCGAAAAGGTGGGCACTGTCTTGGTCGGGGCTGGCCGGGATTGGTTCAATTCGTCGCATGGCTCGGCACGCGCCAGACCGATGCGCAGGCGGACGCCTAAATCCCATTGCCCCAGCGCCAGCGCCGGGCGCGGGCGTAATCGGCCTTGGCGCGGCGGGGCACCCTGGCGACGACGATGCCCTTGGGCGTGCAGAGCTTGGCCGCAACCTCGACCTTGCCGACATCCGGCTGCGCCAGCACGCGGGACGGACGCGACGCGACCTTCGCGCGGCTCAAGGCGACGTAGGCGAAGCGCTCGTCTTCGAATGGTGCGTCGGCGCCCTTGACTTGCTTGTGCGCGCGCGAGCGCTGCAGGCGCTGCGAGAAATGGCACCAGTCGGGCGCCACCAGCGGGCAGCCGCCGTCATGCGCGCAGGGCGCGGCGACATGCGCGCCGGCGGCGATCAAGCGTGCGCGGAGCGCGATGATCCGCGCGTAGCCCGCGGGCGTGCCGGGTTCGACGACCAATAGCGTATCGCCGGTTTTGGACCACAGCGCATCGGCCAGTGCCGTACGCTCGGCTTCGCTGAGTTCGCCGATGATGTAGCTGGCGACGACGAAGTCGGCGGGGTCGGCCTTGTCCAGCAAGGCGCGGGCCTGGCCGAGTTCATAGCGGGTATCGTGCAAACGAATGCTGCCGCGAAACAGCTCCTGCGCCAACGTCCGTAACGCGCCATTGGCGTCAAGCAGGGTGAATCCCTGTAGCGACGTGAATGCCTCGGCGGCCGCCCAGGTCGCGGTCCCGGGCCCGGCGCCGACATCGAGCAGGCTTGCCGGTGCGAAGTCCGGCCGGATTTCCGTTAGCGCCTTGAGGCTCGCCACGACGGCCGCATAGGTCGCCGGCATCCGCGCCAGCGCATAGGCCAGCGCATCGGTCTCCGTCCTGATCGTCCCGGAACCGCCGCCCTCGCGATAGGTCTGCGAGATCAGCGCCGCACGGCCCGCGGCATCGCTGCGCGACAGGCCTTCGAGCCTGGCGTTGAGTGCGGCTTTGAGCTCAGCAGGCAGGTCAGGTGAGGTCATTGTTCGCCGTCATTTACACGTCGTTCCGGGCCGATGCGCAATCGAACCCGGAATCTCGAGATGCCGGGTTCGGTGCTCCGCACCGCCCCGGAATGACGGCAAGGTACCCTACGCCACGTTCTGGTCGAGGATATCGACCGCGCCCTGCAGATCGACCGACACCAGCTGCGACACGCCGCGTTCGGCCATGGTGACGCCGAACAGCCGGTTCATCCGCGCCATCGTGATCGGATTATGCGTGATGATGATGAAGCGGGTTTCGGTCGACGCCGTCATCTCGTTCAGCAGGGTGCAGAACCGCTCGACGTTGTGGTCGTCGAGCGGCGCGTCGACTTCGTCCAGCACGCAGATCGGCGACGGGTTGGTCAGGAACACCGCGAAGATCAAGGCGAGCGCGGTCAGTGCCTGCTCGCCTCCCGACAGCAGCGACAGCGTCTGCGGCTTCTTGCCGGGCGGCTTGGCGATGATCTCGAGGCCGGCTTCGAGCGGATCGTCGCTCTCGATCAGATGCAGCGCGGCTTCGCCGCCGCCGAACAGCTCGGTGAACAGCCGCTTGAAGTGGGCGTTGACGGTCTCGAACGAGGTCAGCAGACGCTCGCGCGCTTCGCGGTTGAGGCTCTGGATGCCCTGCCGCAGCCGCTTGATCGCCTCGACGAGATCGTCGCGTTCGGTGGTCAGCGCCGTGTGCTGGGTCTCGACTTCCTTGAATTCTTCCTCGGCGCGCAGGTTGACGGCGCCGAGCCGCTCGCGGTCGCGGCGAAGCTTGTCGAGCTCTTCCTCGACCTGCGCGACCGGCGGCAGCTCGGCGCCGGGCTCGATCTCGGCCATCCCGACCACCGCGCTCGGCTCGACCTCGAGCATGTCGTGGATTTCGCGCTCGATGTCGGTGAGGCGGCGGCGGGTACCTTCCATGCGCTCTTCGGCGCGCGCGGTGGCTTCGCGGGACGACGAGAGCGCTTCGAGCGAGGCCTTCGCGAGGCGATCGGTTTCCGCCATCGCGGCTTCCGCCGTCGCCAGCGCATCGGCGGCGATGCGGCGGTCACCCTCGGCGTGCTCGATCTCCGTGATCAGCGCGCTGCGCTTCTCGGCGAACACTTCCGGCGCATTGGCGAGTTCCTCGCGCTCGATCGACACCTCGGCGATGCGCGCCTCGATGGTCTCGACCTGGGAGGCGGCGCTGGTCTTGCGGTTCTGCCACTCGCTGCGTTCGGCGAGGATCGCCTGCACGCGGCGGTCGGCGAGTTCGGCCTCGCGGGCGAGCGCCTGCGCCTCGGCGCGGACCTGGGCCGCGGCACGGCGCTGGTTGTCGATCTCGGCGCGCACCGCGGCGAGCTGGGTCTCGGTCTCGACGCCCGGCGGCAGTTCGGCAAGCGCCGCAGCGGCGCTCTCATGCGCGGCCTCGGCCTCGGCGCGGTCGGCGGCGACGCGGCTGTGCGCCTCGGTCAGTGCCGATTTGCGCGCGGCATGGCGGTTGATCTCGCGCTCGGTGGCGGCATGGCGCTCGCGCGCGGCGTCGGTCTCGCGGCGGGCGGCGCGCACGGCTTCGCGGGAGGCGGCTTCGGCGGCCGACGCCGAGCGCAGTTCTTCTTCAGCTGTCTCCAGCGCCTGGCGCTTGGCGGTGGCATCGACCCGGGCCTGCTCCAGCTCATGCTCGATATCGACCAGGCGGGCGCGTTCGGCGAGGCGGCGCGCCGCGCCGGTCGGGGCATGCGCGTCGGCGACAAAGCCGTCCCAGCGCCAGACGTCGCCTTCGAGCGACACCAGCCGCTGGCCGGTCTTCAGCTGCGACACCAGCGCGGCGCCGCGTTCCTTCGCCACCACGCCGATTTGGGCGAGACGGCGCGCGAGTTCCGGCGGCGCCTGGACGTGGTCGGCCAGCCGTTCGACGCCGTCGGGCAGCGCAGGATCATCAGCGGCTTCACCGACATTGGTCCAGCGCATCGGCGCGGACGAATCCACGGGAGCGTCGAGATCGTCGCCGAGCACGGCGCCGATCGCCTTCTCGTAGCCCTTGGCGACCGTGATGCCGTCGATGATCGGTGGCCACAGATTCTTGGTCTCGCTGGTCACCAGCTTGGCGATGGTGCGGGCTTCAGTCTCGAGCCGCTGTACGCGCTTCTCGGCTTCGGTGAGTGGATTGCGCGAGGATTCCAGCGTCTGCCGCGCCGCGGCGTGATGGGCCTCGCTGGATTGCACGGCCGCCTCGGATTCGGCGAGCGTCTGCTGCGCCATCTCCATGGCGGCGGCGAGTGCCTCGATGTCGCCGAGATTGCCGGTTTCCTGCGCGAGCTTGGATTCCTCGGCCTGGACGTTGGCGATCTCCTGGTCGAGCCGCGCCAGCCGGTCGCGATGCGTGCGCACGCCGGCCTCGAGCTGGTTGCGCTTGGCGGTCAGATCGGCGAGCTGCGTGGTCAGTTCGGCGAACTGGCGCTCGGTCGCGGCCAGGATTTCTTCTGCGTCGGAGACGCGCTCGTCGACGCCGGAGCGCTTCTCGACGCGCGACTTGATCTCTTCCTTCAGCTCGGCGTCTTCGGTGTCGAGCCGCTGCAATGCGATGTCGGCGTCCGAAGTCTGCTGCTGCTCGCGCGCGATGTCGGCGGCGAACTGGGTCAGACGCCGATCAAGCTCGCCGACGCGCTCCTTGGCGCGCTGTTCCTCGCGGTCGAGCATCTCGCGCGCATTGGTCAGGCGTTGCAGGCCGGCGGCGGCGCGGGCCTCGGCATCGCGCAGCGCTGGCAATTCGGCGGCGCGGATCGCCTGGATGCGCGCAGATTCGGCCTGCTCGCGGGTGCGCTCGGCCATCTCGCGCACCGAGATATCATGATTGTGCGCGGCGTCGTTGACGTCGGCATTGGCCTCGATCCAGCGCAGATGGAACAGCATGGCCTCGGACTTGCGCACCTTGGCCGCGACCTCGCGGTAGCGGATCGCCTGGCGCGCCTGCTTCTTCAGGCCTTCCATCTGGCCGCTGAGCTGGCCGATCACGTCCTCGACGCGGGTGAGGTTGGTTTCGGCTGCCTTCAGCCGCAGTTCCGCCTCGTGACGGCGGGCATGCAGGCCAGCAACACCCGCGGCATCTTCCAGCACGCGGCGGCGCTGCTCGGGCTTGGCCTGGATGATTTCGCCGATCTTGCCCTGGTGGACCAGCGCCGGCGAGCGCGCGCCGGTGGCGGCGTCGGCGAACAGGATCTGGACGTCGCGGGCGCGCACGTCGCGGCCGTTGATGCGGTAGACCGAGCCGGCCTCGCGCTCGATGCGGCGAGAGATTTCCAGCAATTGGCTGTCGTTCACCGCGGCCGGTGCCGAGCGATCGGAATTGTCGATCGTCATCACGACTTCGGCGTGGTTGCGCGCCGGGCGGTTGCCGGAACCGGCGAAGATCACCGCGTCCATGTCGGCGGCGCGCAGCGACTTGTGCGAGGTCTCGCCCATCGCCCAGCGCAGCGCTTCGACGAGATTGGATTTGCCGCAGCCGTTCGGTCCGACGACGCCGGTCAGGCCCGGCTCGATCATGAAATCGGTGGGTTCAACGAACGACTTGAAACCGTGAAGGCGGAGGCGCGTGAGCTTCATGTACACAAATCTCGTTTGGCCGGGCGCGAATCTCCCTGCCGTGACAATACCATGGAAGGCAATGTCGTGTTTGACGTGAATAGCTGCGTGCAGCTCTCATGAGCGGCGACAATGGCGATGCCCGCGCATCAGGGCAACTGCTTGACCAAGCTTTTCCCAAGGGATTTGCAGGGGTTTACGCTCCCTGCATGTCGTCGAAATCGACGTTGTGCGCGAATCAGGTTTTCAACAACGAAATGATGCGCCGGATGCGTGACGTGATTGCAATGTCATCCACAACTATCGTGTCCAGCTGCGAATCGGACACGACGACAAGCGATTCGCGGCGCTGCCGATCAGCTCTTCAGCAGCGGATCGATGTGCTTGCTGAACTCCTCGAACGAGGTCTCGCCCTTCAGCATCTCGCCATTGATGAAGAAGGTCGGCGTCGAATTCACCTTCAGCACTTCGTTGGCGTATTTCTGGTCGGCCGCGATCTTGTCGAGCAGCTTCTGATCCTTCAGGCACTCCTCGACCTGCTGCTGGCTGAGGCCGGCCTGCTTGCCGATCCGGGTCAGCGTCTCGGTGGTGTTCTTGACCACCCAGTCGTTTTGCTGGCGGAACAAGAGGTCGATGACGGCGAAGAACTTCGGTGCGTCGTCCTTGGCGATGCAGCGCGCCAGCATCGAGCCGGCGGCGGCCTTGATGTCGAGCGGGAATTCGCGAAACACGTAGCGGACCTTGCCGGAGTCGATGTAGGTCGACTTGATCTTCGGGAACACGGTCTCGTTGAAATTGGCGCAGTGCGGGCAGGTCATCGAGGCGTATTCGATGATGGTCACCTTGGCGTCCTGCGGGCCGAGCCCCATGTCCGGCAGCGACTGCGGCTTGGCGACCTCGGCGGCGGTCTGCGCGAGCGCGTCCGTGATCAGGCGCAGCGGCGACAGGCCGGCGAGGGCGGCGAGCCCCGTCAGCGAGAGAGCGGTGGTGAAAGCGCGGCGCGTGATGATCAAGGTCAGCTCCCGGATTGGCGCATTCACGCCAGAATGAAGGGGTCCCGAAAAGGAAGCCTTCGCTAGCTTGAAACGACCATTGTGGCAATGCCGGGGTCCCGCGGACGAGCCGCGGAAAAGCGTCAATTTCGCTTGATCGCGGCGCCCAGCCGGGCCAGTGCCGCGCGCAGATCGTCGTCCTCGACGGCGGCGAGGTTCGCCGCCTCCCGCGCCACGGTTTTGGGATCGGGCGGGCCCGGCCGCGTAGGGCGATTGCGACGCGAAAGCGGCGCTTGCCGGATCGTCAGGCGGCCGACCGCATGCCAGCCGAAGAAGCGGTTCACGCGTTCCAGGATCACGTCGGAGGAATGCTGGATCTCCAGCGCCATCGGCCCCTCGACCCGCAGCACCAGCGTCGCCGGCTCCTGCGGCTGCCCCTCCACCGGGCGCGGCCACTGCATCTTCAGCGGCTCGCAATAGGCCGCGATCCGCTCGCCCGCGATCTCGGTCCAGCGCGTCACCAATTCGCGCGCGGCAAAGCCCTGCTTGGCATAGGCGTCGGTGAAGACGTCGCTGAGCAGGATCGACAGGGGCTTTGCGCTGATCGGGCCGGGTTTGGACATCAGGACACTATAGCAGCGGTGTCGATGCAGCTGAAACCGTGTTCATCGTTGCGGCAGCGTATCCGTGCCGGGAGAAGAAAGACGTGGATGCCCGGGTCAGGCCGGGGCATGACATGGCGGGATTTGCCTTAAGATATGTCCATGATCTCTCGCGCGGCCGCCAAAACCAAATCGACCGATCACCAAACCGCCCGCCCGGCGCGGCTGCTCGCCTGGTATGACCGGCATCGCCGGCGGCTGCCGTGGCGCGCGGCGGCGGGGGAGCGGGCGGATCCATACTGTGTGTGGCTGTCGGAGATCATGCTGCAGCAGACCACGGTGCGGGCGGTCGGACCGTATTTCGAGAAATTCGTGTCGCGCTGGCCTGACGTGACCGCGCTCGGCCGCGCCTCGCTCGACGATGTCTTGAGGATGTGGGCCGGGCTCGGCTACTATTCGCGGGCGCGCAACCTGCACGCCTGCGCGGTTGCGGTGCTGGACAACCATGGCGGGGTGTTTCCGGACACCGAGGAGGGCCTGCGCGGGCTGCCCGGCATCGGGCCCTACACCGCGGCCGCGATCGCCGCCATCGCTTTCGACCGCCGCACCATGCCTGTCGACGGCAATATCGAGCGCGTGGTCACCCGGCTCTACGTCATCGAGGAGGCACTGCCGCAGGCCAAGCCGCTGATCAAGGAGATGGCTGCGACATTGCTCGGCCCCTCCCGCGCCGGCGACGAGAACTCTCGCGCCGGCGACAGCGCACAAGCCTTGATGGATCTCGGCGCCACGATCTGCACGCCGAAGAAGCCGGCCTGCGCATTGTGTCCGCTGAATGACGATTGCGCGGCCCGCAGCCGCGGCGACCAGGAGACGTTCCCGCGCAAGGCGCCGAAGAAGAGCGGCACGCTGCGCCGCGGCGCCGCCTTCGTGGTGAGGCGCGGCAGCGAGCTCTTGGTGCGCTCGCGCCCGGAAAAGGGCCTGCTCGGCGGCATGACCGAGGTGCCGGGGTCGCAATGGCTTGCCGGGCAGGAGGATGCGGCCGCGCTTGCTCAGGCGCCGGAACTCAAGGGCGTCACGCGCTGGCGCCGCAAGGCCGGCGTCGTCACCCACGTGTTCACGCACTTTCCGCTCGAACTCGTCGTCTATGCCGCCAGTGTTCCGCCACGTACCCGCGCGCCGGAGGACATGCGCTGGGTGCCGGTGGCGACGCTGGACGACGAGGCGTTTCCCAATGTGATGCGCAAGGTCATCGCGCACGGGCTGGACGGCTGAAAGATGACGACCTGCTGACACCATGCTGGCAGCAGCGCTCCGCTACGACCTCCGGGACAATGGAGGCCGCCATGATCGCAACCGCGCTCGACCAGATTCCGAAACCGCCCTGCGCAAACCTGCTCGGCTGGCATCTCGTTGATGCACGCCCGCTGGATGGCTGGATCAAGATCGTGTTCGACGGCAAGCCGGACTTTTGCAATCCGGCCGGCTTCGTCCAGGGCGGCATGCTCTCGGCGATGCTCGACGACACGATGGGTCCGGCGGTGTTCGTGATGACCGAGGGCAGGCTCTACACCACGACCATCACGATGAATGTGAACTTCCTCGCGCCGGCAAAGCCCGGGCCGATCACCGGCGAGGCGACGGTGACGCAGCTCGGCAAGACCATCGCCTTCGTCGAGGGCCGGCTGACCGCCGCCGACGGCACGCTGCTTGCTACCGCGAGCAGCAGCATCCGCCTGGTGGAATCGGCGCGGGCGCTGAGATAGGTCAGACCGCTCTCGCGCGCTGCACGATCGGCGGCTTGGCGTTCAGTCCCTCGACCTGAAAGCCGGCGACGCGCTTGTAGTTGGCGGCGATGTCTTCCAGCTCCTGCCGCGACAGCACCTCGGTGACGACGCCAAAGCCGCTGGGTGCGCGCTCCTCGACCAGCTGCATCACCTGTTCCGGGCCGTTGCGGCGATTCAGCATCACAAGATCCGTGGTCGCCGGCCGTCGCTCCGCCTCATAGGCCGCGAGCGCGGCCTGCGTCGGGCCATGCGCCAAAATCTCGCGCGTCAGCGTGCGCGCATCCAGGATCGCCTGCGAGGCGCCGTTGGAGCCGATCGGGTACATCGGATGCGCCGCGTCGCCCATCAGCGTGACGCGGCCGAACGTCCATTGCGGGATCGGGTCGCGATCGACCAGCGGATATTCGTAGGCATGCGGACAGTTCCGGATCAGGCCCGGCACGTCGAGCCAGTCGAAATCCCAGCTCTCGAACCACGGCAGGAACTCGTCGAGTTTTGCCGTGCGGTTATAGTCCTCGCGGCGCCACTGATAGGTCGGCGGCATGTGACGCTCGGCGACCCAGTTGATGTCAAACTTGCCGTCGGGTCCGGCCTCCTTCGAGATCGGATAGCAGACGAATTTCAGGATCTCGTGGCCGGCCATGATCATGGTGCGGCCGGTCAGGAAGGCATTGCCGCGGGTGATGCCGCGCCACAGGATGCGGCCGTTCCAGATCGGTGGCCCCTCCTGCGGATAAAGCTTCTCGCGTACCGCCGAATGGATGCCGTCGGCGGCGATCAGCACCGTGCCGTCATAGCTGCCGGCGGGCTTGCCGGTCGCCTTGTCGATGAAGTCGGCGCGGACGCCGTCGGCGGTCTCGGTCCAGCCGGTGAGGTGATGGCTGGTGAGGATGTTCGCGGCTCCCAGCCGCTCGGTCGCGGCATCGAGCAGCAGTTGCTGCAACCGGCCGCGATGGATCGAGAATTGCGGCCATTTATAGCCGGCCTCGAGCCCGCGCGGTTCGCTCCAGATCGGCTTGCCGTGCTTGGAGAAATAGGCGAGCTCGCTCGTGCGCACCGCGGTCGCGTCGAGCACGTCGTGCAGGCCGAGCTCGATCAATTCGCGCACCGCATGCGGCAGCACGTTGATGCCGACCCCGAGCGGCCTCAGCTCGGGCACGCTCTCGAACACGCAGGCCGGCACGCCGATCTGGTGCAGGCTGAGCGCCAGCGTCAGCCCGCCAATTCCGCCACCTGCAATGAGTACAGTCATGAAAGCCCTCTCGATTGGCATGGTCTTCGCACGGCGGCACCGCCACGGGCAAGGTCCGCGGCACCGCACGGGGTGGACGGCAAGGGACGCCGCCGCTAACCTCCGCTGCATCTCATAAAAAGCCAGGGCCGGGTTCGCAACGAGCCGCAAGGCCCGTAGAGGACGTCGACATGCTCAAGCTCTATTCCGCCCCCGGCACCTGTGCGCTCGCCTCGCACATCGCGCTGGCCGAGACCGGCACGCCCTATACGATCGAGCGGCTCGACTTCAAGGCCAACCAGCAGAACAGCCCGGAGTATCTGAAGATCAATCCGAAGGGCCGCGTGCCCACGCTGGTGACCGATCGCGGCGTGCTCACCGAGACCCCGGCGATGCTGGCCTACATCGCGCAGACCTTTCCGCAGGCGAGGCTCGCGCCGCTCGATGACGCCTTCGCGTTCGCCAAGTTGCAGGCCTTCAATTCCTATCTGTGCTCGACGGTGCATGTCTGCCACGCGCACAAGATGCGCGGCGCACGCTGGGCGACGCAGGAGAGCTCGTTCGCCGACATGAAGACCATGGTTCCGAAGACCATGGGCGCCTGCTTCAACCTGATCGAACGCGACATGCTGAAGGGCCCCTGGGTGATGGGCGACAGCTATACGGTCGGCGACGCCTATCTCTACACGCTGACCCTCTGGCTCGACGGCGACGGGGTCGACATCGCGACCTTGCCCAAGGTGAAGGCGCATCGCGCCGCGATGGAGCAGCGGCCTGCGGTGCAGAAGGTGCTGGCCGAGCAGAAGGTGTAAGCGCGGAGAAATTGGGCGTCGTCCCGGCCTTCGCCGGGACGACGCGGGCATCGCTACACCTTCCGCGTCTCCAGTTCCCGTCCGGTCTCCAGCATCAGCTTGCGCAGCCAGACCGAGCCCGGATCCATCTGAGCACGCGTCGGATAGAACATGTGCTGCTCGTCGATGCCGGGATCGAGCGGCGGGGCCACCGTCACCAGCGATAATTGTCTTGACAGCGCCGAGATCAGGCGGCGCGGCACGAAGGCGACGAGGTCGGTGCGCGCGGTGACGTGCAGCGCCTCGATATAACCCGGCACCACCAGCGCGATCCGCCGCTCGATGCCCTTGGCGCGCAGCCAGGTGTCGATCAGATCCTCGTTGTGGCCGCGGATGATCACGGCGACATGCCGGGCGGCAAGGAACGCCTCGCGTTTCCTGAGCTTCGTGCCGACGGGGTGGCCGCACCGCACCGCTAGCGCATCGATGTCGGTGTAGAGCCGCTGGCGGTGAAAGCCTTTGAAGGAGTCGCCGATTGAGATCACGAGATCGATGGTGCGGGCGAACTCCGGCGTGAAGATCGTGGAGCTCCGCCACGGCACCACGTCGATGGTGACGTTCGGCGCTATCAGTGTCACCTTCTCCATCAGCGCCGGCATCAGCAGCTCGACGGCGAGGTCGGGCATCATCAGGCGGAAATGCCGCTCGCTGCGCGCGGGGTCGAAATCATCGGATACGAACAGCGTGCGCACCTGATCGAGCGCCTGTGCCAGCGGCGAGCGTAGCGCCTGTGCCCGCGGCGTGAGCTCCATCCGGGCGCCGTTGCGCACCAAAAGCGGATCGCCGATCAGATCGCGCAGCCGCTGCAGCGCATGGCTGGTCGCCGGCTGCGATAGATGTAGCCGCATCGCGGCGCGGCTGACATTGGCTTCGCGCAGCAGGGCGTCGAGCGCGACCAGCAGATTGAGGTCAAGCGAATTCAAATTCATCAAATGAATATATATCATATCACCTATCGATTGGAAGAATGCACACCGGCGCCGCAGGATTGTGGGGCAGGGCGTTCTCACGCGAAGCGGATACTCCGGTTCGCGCGAAGGGACGCCTCACGTCAGATCAACCAATCGCAAGGAGACGCGCCATGAGCGCAGCTGACAACAAGAAACTGGTGCAGGAGATGTTCGTGATCGCCGGCAGTCCCGATCCCGCGGTGCGCGAGAAATCGCTGTTCATGGCAACCCTCGCCGACGACGCGATCTGGACCGTGACCGGGCAATATTCTTGGTCGCGCAGCTTCACCGGCAAGCAATCGATCATGACCGACTTGCACGGCCATGTGCGCTCAAGACTGGTCGAGCGCGGCCGCACCGTCGCCCATCGCATCATCGCCGATGGCGACATCGTCGTGGTCGAGGCCAAGGGCAACAACCTGACCAAGGAAGGTCAGCGCTACGACAACGACTATTGCCTGGTGTTCCGCTTCGACGGCGGCAGGATCAAGGAGGTGCGGGAATATTGCGACTCGGTTTTGACCGAGAAGGCCCTCGGTCCGTTTCCGGCCGCCGCAATTCGCGCGGCGGGTTGAAGCCCTGACTGCCGCGCTCGCGGCTGCGCTGGTCTGGTTCGGGCAATGGCGTGAGAGCCGGCGCTCGTGGCGGCAGCTCGCCGCCATGAGCGAACGCGAGCTGCAGGACATCGGCGTCTGCCGCGCCGACATCTGCCATCATGGCCGGTACGACAACGGCGGTCTGTACTGGCCGCCTTAAGATGCGATGCGAAAATGCGCAGGGTGGGCAACGCGCAAGCGCGCCCGCCCTGCGTAGCGTTTAGGGACGGCTTACGCCACCTTGGACTTGAGGTGGCCGAACATGATGTCGCGGGCCGCGTCGTCCATCTCGGCCTTGAAGGTGTGCTTGTCCTTCAGCGCGATCGCGCGCGCCGCTGCCGGCCGCGCCGAGATCTCGTCGACCAGCCGCTTCACGTTTGGATATTTCGCGTAGCCTTCCTCACCAAGAATGAACGGCGCCATCCGCGCCCAGCCCCAGAACGCCATGTCGACGATCGTATAGCTATCGCCGACCATGTAGCGCTGTTTCGCCAAATGATCGTCGAGGATCTTGTAGTGGCGATGCGCCTCGTACTGGTAGCGGTTATTGGCGTAGTCGAGATCCTTCGGCGCGAAATGCTTGAAGTGCACCGCCTGGCCGGAATAGGGGCCGAGGCCGGTCGCGATGAACATCAGCCAGGACAGCGTCGCGGCGCGGTTGGCCGGGGTGTTGGCGGGCAGGAACTTGCCGTGCTCCTCGGCGAGGTAAAGCAGGATGGCATTAGAGTCGAACACCAGCACGCCGTCGTCGTCGATCGCCGGCACCTTGCCGTTCGGGTTGACCTTCAGGTATTCCGGCGCGAACTGCTCGCCCTTGCGGGTGTCGACCGGGATCGCCTCGAACGGCAGGCCGGACTCTTCCAGGAACAGTGCAACCTTGTTCGGGTTCGGCGCGCCGTTGAAATAGAATTTGATCATGAGGGGACTCCCTTGGTTCTTGTGACCGGCGAGATCGGGATGCGGCGGGGCAAGGCCGCAGCGCCCCTCATGCGCAAATTTCGCTGCAATGCGCAAGCGACGAGTTTGTGAATCAGGGTCGCGTGGTGCGCTGGTCAGCCGGCCAGGAGGAAGCCCAGGATACCCGCGACGGCCAGCGCAATTCCCGCGACTTCCAGCACGGCGGCGGAGCGCGTCGCAGCATGCAGGTTTGAGACCTGCGTCGCGCGTTCAGAGCCGCGGGCATAGCCGTGCACGATGATCTCTTCGTTGAATTCGCCATGCGCCTCGAGCCCGAGCGTCAGTCCGACACAGACGAGCAGGATGCCGAAAATGATCAGGCCGAGGAATCCGAGCAGGCCGATCAGCAGCATCGGAAACATGCCGAGCAGGAAGACCGGCAACAGCGGCACCAGCAGCAATGTCTCGGATTGTCTTCGCATCGGGCGACCGATCGAAACGGCAAGTGACGGAAGCCAATCTAGGCTCGCCGCGGTGGCGCAACAAGGCGGCCCGCGTTCAAGACGGCGTCATTTGCCTCCGCTCGTCATTCCGGGCTCGCCGCTTTGCGGCGCCCCGGAATGACGAGCGAGGTGAATTCGACGGGCCTCAGCCCACCACCATCCCGGAGCGGATCTCGGCGCGCAGCTCGTCGATCAGCCGCAGGCCGGTCTTGGTCTCGACGTGCCAGAAGGTCCAGCCGTTGCAGGCGCCGGAGCCCTGCGCGACCGCTCCGATACGGTGGATCGAGCCGACCTTGTCGCCGAGCATGATGGCGCCGTCGGCGCGCACCAGCGCGCCATGGCGCTTCTTGGCATCGACCAGCTTGGCGCCGGGCACGATCATGCCGCGCTCGATCAGTTCGGAGAACGCCACCCGCGGCGCCTCGCGCGCGGTCATGAACGGCGCCAGCGTGGCTTCCGGCAGCGGCTCGATCGCGGCGATGCGGGCCTCGGCGGCGGCGGCGTAGGTCCGGTCGCGCTCGAAGCCTATATAGCTGCGGCCGAGGCGCTTGGCGACGGCGCCGGTGGTGCCGGTGCCGTTGAACGGATCGATCACGAGATCGCCGGGCTTCGACGACGATAGCAGCACGCGGGCGAGCAGCTGCTCGGGCTTCTGCGTCGGATGGACCTTCTTGCCGTCGCCATCCTTGAGGCGCTCCTCGCCGGTGCACAGCGGGATCAGCCAGTCGGAGCGCGCCTGCACGTCCTCGTTGGACGCCTTCAGTGCTTCGTAATTGAACGTGTAGCCCTTGGCCTTCTCGTCGCGCGCGGCCCAGATCATCGTCTCGTGCGCGTTGGTGAAGCGGCGGCCGCGGAAGTTCGGCATCGGGTTCGACTTGCGCCACACGATGTCGTTCAGGAGCCAGAAGCCGAGGTCCTGCATGATCGCGCCGACGCGGAAGATATTGTGATAGGAGCCGATCACCCACAGCGTTGCCGACGGCTTCATCACGCGGCGGCAGGCGAGCAGCCAGGCGCGGGTGAAATCGTCATAGGCAGCGAACGACGAGAACTTGTCCCAGTCGTCGTTGACGGCATCGACATGCGACTCATCGGGGCGCTTGAGGTCGCCCTTGAGCTGCAGATTGTAGGGAGGATCAGCGAACACCAGGTCGACCGAGCCGGCCTGAAGCTTCGACAATTCGGCCACGCAATCGCCAATGACGATCTGGCTCGACGGGGCACTCTCAAATTTAGTGCGGGGCGCCCTTGCAGACGCCCCGCGACGCGACACTACCATGACTCAAGAACTCTGACTCAGGCGACGCTGTCGGCGACGCGGGACTAAACAACCGACTGGCGCCACATTGACCCGGCAAAGTAAAAATCGACTTAATTGGAAATCTTCACGCAAAAGATTGCAGCATCTTTTGCGCGGCATGGCGCGTGGTGGTTCGCGTTGTGCTGCAACACCAGCGCGTTCGGTGAAAAACTTTTGCGGATCATCAAACCGGCACGATTCGCGCGGTAGATTCGCCCACATTCGCACTCGTTTGCACCGCAAGGGATGCGCGTCTTCCGGACTAGGCAATTATTGCCGGGCAGGATATTGATTAACAGAATGGAAATTTTAAGTTGGTGTGTCCCGCGTTGGGTCGCCGACTGGAATGAAGGGAAACCGCCATGCGCTATGATGATTTCCGCCGCAGCGACGACGTCGAAGACCGTCGCGATGAAGGCGGGATGGGCGGAGGCGGCGGTGGCGGCTTCGGCATTCCGATGGGCGGCGGCGGGCTTGGCATCGGCACCATCATCGTGCTCGGCCTGCTCGGCTATGCCTTCGGTATCGACCCGCGCATCCTGATCGGCGGCGCCGAGATTCTCACCGGCGGCGGCCAGGCGCCGACCTACCAGACCGACAGGCAGGCGTCGGGCGGGCAAGCCAAGCGCGGCGCCCCGACCGACGAAATGGGCAGCATGATCGCGGGCATCCTGGGTGAAATCGACGATCGCTGGAGCGAAATCTTCCAGGCCAGCGGCCAGACCTACACCGGTCCGAAGATCGTGCTGTTCCGCAATGCCACCAATGGCGGCCGCTGCGGCATGGCGCAGTCGGCGATGGGACCGTTCTACTGCCCGCCGGACAAGACCATCTTCCTCGACACCGGCTTCTTCCGCGAGGTCGAGACACGCTTCCGCGGCTGCTCGGGCAACGCCTGCAAGTTCACCGCGGCCTATATCATCGCGCATGAGGCCGGCCATCACATCCAGAACCTGCTCGGCATCATCCCGCGCGTGAACCGGCTGCAGCAGCAGGCCGGCAGCAAGGCCGAGGCCAATGCGCTGCAGGTCAAGGTCGAGTTGCAGGCCGATTGCCTCTCCGGCGTCTGGGTCAACCGCGAGGAGAAGAAGCGGCCGGGCTTCCTCGAGTCCGGCGATATCGACGCCGCGCTGACCACGGCGAATGCGATCGGCGACGACACGCTGCAACGGCAGGCCACGGGCAGGGTGGTGCCCGACTCCTTCACCCACGGCTCCGCCGCGCAGCGCAAGCAATGGTTCATGACCGGCTACCAGCAGGGCACCGTGCAGGCCTGTAATACGTTCGGTGGGGCCTAGCTAACCTGGTTCAACATCGGGCGAAGCCGCGAGCTCGGTTCACCTCTCCCGCCAGCGGGGGAGGTCGCATCGCGTCGTTAGATGCGATGCGGGTGGGGGCTCTCTCCACCATGCGACTCGCGGTGGAACCCACCCCAGCCCTCCCCCGCAAGCGGAAGAGGGAGCGAGAGAGCAAGCCATGTCCTCGATCGACGAATCCAAATCCTTCATCCCGCTCAACATCGCGGTGCTGACGATTTCCGACACCCGCTCGCTGGCGGACGACAAGTCGGGCACCACGCTGGCCGACCGTCTCACCGCGGCCGGTCACACGCTCGCGGCGCGCGAGATCGTCACCGACGATGTCGAGGCGATCCGCGCAGTGATCCGACGCTGGATCGCGGATCCCGCTGTCGATGCAGTGATTACCACCGGCGGCACCGGCTTTACCGGCCGCGACGTAACGCCGGAGGCGGTCGAGCCGCTGTTCGAGAAGCGAATGGACGGCTTTTCGATTGCCTTCCACATGCTGAGCCATGCCAAGATCGGGGCGTCGACGATCCAGAGCCGCGCCACCGCGGGCGTGGCGGGCGCGACATATATCTTCTGCCTGCCCGGTTCGCCCGGCGCCTGCCGCGACGGCTGGGACGGCATTTTGGCCGCGCAGCTCGACTACCGCACGCGCCCCTGCAATTTCGTCGAGATCATGCCGCGGCTGGACGAACATTTGCGTCGCCCGAAGGCGAAAGGAGCAACAACTTAAAGCGTAATGTGGTGTGCCGAATCGAGCCATGACGAGACTGCGCCCCCTCTGCCGCAAGCGGGGGAGGTGAAGTGAATCTGCGGATCAGCTAAAGTTCCAGCTCCCAGGTCTCGCCGACCAGGTCGACGCCGAAGCTGTGGTGCTTTTCTTCCCTGACACGCTGGAAACCGGCACGGGCATAGATGCCGCGCGCGGCGACCAGGATGCTCTGGGTCCACAGCGTCATCTTCCTGTAGCCCATCTCGCGTGCGGAGCGGACGCATTGCTCCACCAGGGCGCGGCCGACGCCGAGCCCGCGGGCCTTCTCCTCCACCAGCAACAGGCGCAGTTTCGCGATCCCGTCACCGCCGTTGACCAGGAAGATCGAGCCGACCGGTTCGCCGTTGACCTCCGCGATCCAGCAATGCTCGCGGGCCGGATCGAACGATCGCAGAAACTGCGCACAGATCTCGGCCACCAATGCCTCGTAGCTGATGTCCCAGCCATATTCCTCGGCGTAGGCTTGTCCCTGTCGCGAGACGACCCAGCCCATGTCGCCGCCGCGATGGCTGCGCAGCAGGAAGCCGACCGGCTTTTCGGTCGGCGGCTCCAGCGATTGCTCGATCGTGCCCATCGCGCGCACCACCGCGGCGCGGCGGCTGCCATCGATCTGCTTCAGCAGCGCCGCGACCTCGCTGCGCGAGCGGCTTTCGAGGTCGGCAGACGCGGCGCGGCCCTTGGCGGTGAGGGTGATCTCATTGATGCGTTTGTCGACTTTCGACGGCTTGCGCGTCACGATCTGGCGGCGCTGTAAGGCCTGTAGCGTGCGGCTGACGAAGCCGGCATCGAGGTCGAGATCGCGCACCAGATCGGTCGCGGTGCAATCCGCACGATGCGCGAGCTCGTAGATAATGCGCGCTTCCTGCAGCGTGAATGTCGAGTGCAAGAGCTTCGGCTCGATGATGCCGAGCTTGCGGGTGTAGAACCGGCTGAAGCCGCGGACCGCGGCGACCTGGCTCTCGAGCGAGGTGTCATTGGAAGTTGATTTCATCAAACATATTATTTGACGGAATCAAATAAATGGCAAGGGCTCCCCCACGTTTTCTGCGAGCGGGGCTTACGCCACCATGATCCGGCTGCGCAGCATGGTGCGGGAGGAGCGGCCGAGCCGGCGCAGCAGGCGCGCCTCGGAGCGGCGGGCGTCGGGCCGGTAGCCGCCGATCCGTTCGTAATGCTCGCGTGCGATCAGAAGGCCCTGTTCGGCCGATGGCCCGGTGATCATCCGGGCGACGAATTTGAGGCCGTCGCGCAGGCCGGGGTCGGAGTAGGGCGCGCGGGCGTAGCGGAAGACGCCGGCGCGGTCCTTGCCGCTGGCCGCCACCATCTGGATGAACTGGGTGGTCTCCTCGATCCAGCCGGCGTCGAGCACCGCGCCCGGATGCAGGAACATCAGCCAGGGCGAACGCGCCTGCCGTGCGCCAGCGGCAAGAGCTGCGGCACGCGTGCCCTCGAAGCGCAGGAAGCCGCAGCCGGCGACGTCGGCGACGCGCTCCATGATGTCTGTATTGGTGCGGTCGACCAGCAGCACCTCGCGAACGACGCCCGCAGCCGCGCCCGGCACCAGCGCCGCCAATGTTGCGACCGCGGTGCGCTCGACCCCGTCGGTTGGAATGATCACGCTCAGCATGATTTGAGGCTTCGGTGGCTCAGACGGTGGAGAAACTCCGGCCGTGTTATCACCTTGTCATATTCAAAGCAGCCTGTTCGCCTGCAGATTTTTACGCCATCACTTTGTGGAATTTCTTGGTTCATGTTCTTGATTTGTTCTCAAGCTGTGCTAGCTTCAGAACATGAGCCGAGCATCCTCTCATGCCCTCAAGCACCCGCCGGTAACGGCGCCCTCCGATAACCCGGCGGGTGCACCCACCCCTTTTCCCGAACTTGCGGTCGCGATCGAGCGCGAGCGGCGGCGTGGCCGCGGCGCGCAGTCCAATACCAGCGGCCGCTACGAGGCCGAGGCGCGGACGGCCTTCGATGACGGCTGGCAGAGCCTTGAAGACCTGCCGCCGTTCCAGACCACCGTGGCGCTGGACACCTCGCGCAAGGTGATTACCCGCAACGACTCGCCGGACATCGGCTTCGACCGGTCGATCAATCCCTATCGCGGCTGCGAGCATGGCTGCGTCTATTGCTTCGCGCGGCCAACCCACGCCTATCTCGGCCTGTCGCCGGGGCTGGACTTCGAATCGAAGCTGTTCGCCAAGCCGGACGCGCCCGCGCTGCTCGAGAAGGAGCTGGCGGCGCCGGACTACGAGGCGCGGATGATCGCGATCGGCACCAACACCGATCCCTATCAGCCGATCGAGCGCGAACGCAAAATCATGCGCGGCATCCTCGAGGTGCTGGAGCGCGCCGGCCACCCGGTCGGCATCGTCACCAAGTCGGCGCTCGTGACGCGCGACATCGACATCCTGGCGCGGATGGCCAAGCGCAATCTCGCCAAGGTCGCGCTCTCGGTGACGGCGCTCGACCCGAAGCTCGCCCGCACCATGGAGCCGCGCGCTTCGACCCCGCCGAAGCGGCTCGAGGCGATCAAGCGGCTCGCTGACGCCGGTATCCCGACCACGGTGATGGTCGCGCCGGTGATCCCGGCGCTGAACGATTCCGAGATCGAGCGCATCCTCGATGCCGCCGCGCATGCCGGCGCCAGGGAGGCGAGCTATGTGCTGCTGCGGCTGCCGCTCGAGGTGCGCGATCTGTTCCGCGAATGGTTGATGGCGAACTATCCCGACCGCTATCGTCACGTCTTCACGCTGATCCGCGACATGCGCGGCGGCCGCGACTACGACTCGCAATGGGGCACCCGGATGAAGGGCACCGGCCCGATGGCCTGGATGATCGGCCGCCGCTTCGAGATCGCCTGCGAGAAGCTCGGCCTCAACAAGCGGCGCACCAAGCTGACCACCGATCACTTCGCCAAGCCGAAGCGCAACGGGCAGCAGCTGAGCCTGTTCTAGGTGCTAAAAATCCGTGATGATCGTCATTGCGAGGAGCGAAGCGACGAAGCAATCCATGTCTCGGCAGATGCGGCACAATGGATTGCTTCGCGGAGCCTGTCATCGGGCGCGCATTCGCGCGACCCGGTGGCTCGCAATGACGGGAAAGGTAAAACATGAGTAACGCTCCGACCGCCCGCTTCACCGTCCTCACGCTCGGCGTCAGCGAGATGCGCGCCAGCATCGCCTTCTACGAATCGCTCGGCTTCGTCCGAAAGATGAGCGCGACCGGCGAGGAGGTCGCCTTCTTCGACACCGGCGGCACCGTGCTCGGGCTGTTCCCGTGGCATTTGCTTGCCGCCGATGCCGGGCTGCCCGATCAGCCGCGGCCTTCAGCGTTCCGCGGCGTCGCGATTGCCTGGAACTGCAACGATGATTCGGAGGTCGATCGTGTGATGGCGTTCGCACTGTCGAAAGGCGCCGCATTGCTGAAACCCGCGCAGCCGACCAGCTATGGCGGCTATTGCGGCTATTTCGGCGATCCCGACGGTCACGCCTGGGAGGTGGTGCGCGCACCGGGCTTTGAGGTCGGCGGCAATGGGCGGGTGTCGATGCCCGATTAGAACCGGCGCAATTGAATAACGGGGAAGGGCGCCCGGTTCCCGGTTGCGCCGCGGGCCTTGCTTGATCACCATCCCCGCATGATTCGGGACAAAGCCAAAAAGACGCCGGCCAAACCAACCAAGCCGGACAAGCGCGTCATCGCCGTGACGCGGCCGAGCTTCCGGCGCGAGCGTGCGCTGATCAAGCAGGGCGTCTGGCCGGTCGCCGGCTGCGACGAGGCCGGGCGCGGTCCGCTGGCCGGACCCGTGGTCGCCGCCGCCGTGGTGCTGGACCCTGCGCGCGTTCCCAAGGGCCTCGACGATTCCAAGCGGTTGACCGCCGAGCGCCGCGAGGAACTGTTCGAGGAGATTTGCGCCACGGCCGCGTTCTCCGTCGCGGTGGCCTCGCCGGCGCGAATCGACCGCGACAATATCCTGCGCGCCTCGCTGTGGGCGCTGGCGCGCGCGGTGCACGCGTTGCCGGAAATGCCGAAGCACGTCTTCGTCGACGGCCGCGACAAGCTTGCCACGTCCTGCGACTGCGACGCCGTGATCGGCGGCGACGGCATCGTGGCCTCGATCGCGGCGGCCTCGATCATCGCCAAGGTGACGCGCGACCGCCTGATGTGCGCGCTGGCGCTGGATTGCCCCGGCTACGGGTTTGAGCAGCACAAGGGCTACGCGGTCCCGGAGCACCTCGAGGCGCTGGACCGGCTCGGCCCCAGCACCCATCACCGCAGCTTCTTCGCTCCCGTCGTCGCCGCGCGGCTGAAGCATTTTCCGGAGCTGGTCGAGCGCGACCTGTTCACGGTGGACGCGGAAAGCGACGCCGCGGCATCCGAGGCGGCGTAGCGCGGCTGCGCCAACATCCCACGCGTCATCCCCGCGCATGCGGGGATCCAGTATTCCAGAGGCCGTTGTGCTTGGGCCAACCGCCGCGGCGTACTGGATGCCCCGCCTTCGCGGGGCATGACGTCCGTGTTTGACGTCGTACAGCGGACTCACCCAATACCGTTGCCTCCACTGCCGCCGACCGTTATCAAACCCTTGGGACCAGATGGCGCCGCTGGATGCGGGTGGCTGGGGCATTTCAGGCGTTTCATGCGGTTTACCTCCCTGGTTGTCGAACTGATCCGCGCCCGGCCGCGCCTCGTGGTCTGGGTCGTCGTGCTCGTGCAGGCGGCGATCTGGCTGTTCCTGCCTGTGATCTTCTACGGCAGCCCGCCCGGCAATCTCGCCACCATCCTCGCCTTCGGCCGCGAATATCTGGTCGGCACCGACATGGGGCCGCCGCTCGCGTTCTGGCTCGCCGACATCGCCTTCCGCGCCGCCGGCAATCACGTGTTCGGCGTCTACCTCTTGGCGCAGGTCTGCGAGATCGCCACCTTCATCACCTTCTACCAGCTGGCGCGCGCCATCGTCGGCGGCCCGCAGGGCGTGCTGGCGGTGCTGCTGTCGATGACGGTCGTGGTGTTCTCCTCGCCGGGTGTCGAGTTCGGCCCGCTGATCCTGGCGCGTCCGCTGTGGGCGCTGTTGCTGCTGCATTCCTGGCAGTTGATCGGGCAGAATCGGCGCGCCGCCTGGTTCGCCTGGTCGATCGATTGCGGCTTGCTGCTGCTGGCGACGCCGGCGGCGATCGGCATGATCCTGCTCGTGATCGGCTTCGCCCTTGCAACCGAGCGCGGGCGGCGCACGCTCAAGTCGGTCGATCCGCTCTATGCGGTGCTGGTCATCATCGTGCTGGCGCTGCCCTATCTGATCTGGCTGGTCCGTGCCGACGTGCTGGCGCTACCGGCATTGCCTGCGCTCGCCGATCTCAAGGCGCGCGCGCTGCATTGGGGCGTCGTGCTCGGCGGGCTGATCGTGGCGACCGCCGCGATCGCGCTGCTGGCGGTCCTCAATTCGCGCTGGTTCGCGCGCGATGCCGAGGACGCGCCGATCATCTACCGTCCACCGGTCAGTCCGCTGGCGCAGCAATTCGTGTATTTCTTCGCGTTCGCGCCTGCGATTGCGGGTAGCTTCGTCTCTGGCCTGTTCAATCTCGACCGCGCCTTCGGCGGCGCCGGCCCGGCGCTCCTGATGTCGGGGCTCGCCGTCGTCGTCGCGACCGGCGATCTCATCCCGCTCAGGCGGCAGCGGCTGTTGCGCTCGGTCTGGGCCTTCGCCGTCGCCGCGCCCGCGGCCGTGGCGTTGGCGGTAGCGCTGTTCCTGCCCTGGACCAGCACCACCGAGGCGCCGACCTCGCTGCCGGCCGCCGCGATGGGGCGCTTCTTCGACGACAGCTATGAGCGCCGCACCAACCGGCGCCTGCGCGCGGTCGCCGGCGATCCCGAAATCGCCAGCCTGGTTGCGATGAACGGGCGCCGTCCGCATCTCCTGCTCGACGCCGCGCCGCAGCGGACGCCGTGGCTGTCGGTCGCAAAATTCAACGAGACCGGCGGCGTCGTGGTCTGGCGCGCGCAGGACACCGCCGGCACGCCGCCGCCTGAACTCGCGCAGCGCTTCCCCGGCCTCGTGCCGGAAGTGCCGCGCTCGTTCGACCGGCTGGTCAATGGGCGGCAGCCGGTGCTGCGGATCGGCTGGGCGATCGTGCGGCCGAACGGGTCGTAATTTTATGCGGAGCAGTAGCCCGGATGAAGCGGAAGTGAAATCCGGGGTCGCTTCCTCAATCTCCGTGGTCAGACCCGGATTGCGCTGCGCTGCATCCGGGCTACGAAGCGCTCGCCTGCTGCAGCACCTTCGCGATCGCGCGCAGGTCCTGCCACGACAGCCGCTTGTAGGACGGCGAGCGCAGCAGATAGGCCGGGTGGAAGGTCGCGACGGCGCGGATCGTGCGCGTGCCGGTGTCGTAGTCGATCCATTTGCCGCGCGTGCGCATGATGCCCTCGCGCGTTCCGAGCAGCGCCTGCGTCGAGGGATTGCCGAGCGTCACCAGCACGTCGGGATTCACCAGCTCGATATGGCGCTGGATGAAGGGCAGGCACACCTGCGTCTCCTGCGGCGTTGGCGTGCGGTTGCCCGGCGGACGCCACGGGATCACGTTGGCGATATAGGCCTTGCTCCGATCGAGCCCGATCGCCGCGATCATGCGGTCGAGCAGCTTGCCGGAGCGGCCGACGAACGGCAGGCCCTCGATATCCTCGTCGCGGCCCGGCGCCTCGCCGACGAACATCACGCGCGCTTCCGGATTGCCGTCGGCGAACACCAGCCTGGTCGCGGTGTGCTTCAGCGCGCAGCCGTCGAACGTCTCCATCAGCGTGCGCAAGGCTTCAAGCGTCGGCGCGGTCCGCGCGGCCTCGCGCGCGGAGGCGATCGCGGCATCCGGCGCGACGGCGATTTCGCTGCGCGGAACTGCTGGCATCGGCGGGGGACGCAGCGGATTGAGTGCAGCGAGCGGCCGCGGCGCGGCCGGTGCGGGAACTGGCTCGGGCTCCTCGAGCCGGTTGATCGGCTCATCGCCGAGCGCGCAATCGACCCCGGCCTCGAGGTAAAAGGCCAGCAATTGCTGCAGTGTAGGGGTGGGCTCGGGCGTCAGGGCCATGATGGCTGCAATCTAGAGCATGATCCGGAAAAGTGTGAAGCGGTTTTCCGAAAAGATCATGCTTAAACAAGGAGCTAAAGCGCGATGGCGATTCAGACCAATCGCATCGCCCTTTAGCGCATGATCCGGAAAAGTGGAGACCGGTTTTCGGAAAAGATTATTTTCTGCGGTATCCGGGCCGTGCAAATCCATGGAAGCGCAATTCCGTGGTTGTCCTTCGGTCAAAAATCGGAAACAACGACTTTTGAAAAGCTTAGAAGCGTTCTCAATGGGCTGAGACCAGAGATCATGAGTGCTGAAGACCTCCCTCCGCGCGAGTCTATGGAATTCGACGTCGTCATCGTCGGCGCCGGCCCATCGGGCCTGTCGGCCGCGATCCGGCTGAAGCAGCTCAATCCGGAGCTCTCGATCGTCGTGGTGGAGAAGGGCTCCGAGGTCGGCGCGCACATCCTGTCGGGTGCCGTGATCGATCCGGTGTCGCTCGACAAGCTCGTTCCGGACTGGCGCGACGACGCCGATTGTCCGCTGAAGACGCAGGTGAAGGACGACCGCTTCTACTGGGCGACGTCGCAAGGCTGGTTCCGTCTGCCGAACTTCATGATGCCGCCGTTGATGGACAATCATCACTGCTACATCGGCTCGCTCGGCAATGTCTGCCGCTGGCTGGCGCCGAAGGCGGAAGCGCTCGGCGTCGAGATCTATCCGGGCTTCGCCGCCACTGAGGTGCTCTATGACGACAAGGGCGCGGTGCGGGGCATCGCCACCGGCGACATGGGCATCGCCAAGGACGGCAGCCACAAGGATTCCTACACCCGCGGCATGGAACTCGTCGGCAAGTACACGCTGTTCGCCGAAGGCGCACGCGGCTCGCTGTCGAAGCAGCTGATCGCGAAATATCAGCTCGACGCCAAGAGTGAGCCGCCGAAGTTCGGTATCGGCTTGAAGGAAGTCTGGCAGATCGACCCGGCGAAACATCAGAACGGACTGGTTCAGCATACGCTGGGATGGCCGCTGAACGACAGGACCGGCGGCGGCTCGTTCCTTTATCACTACGACGGCAACCGCGTCGCGGTCGGCTTCGTCGTGCATCTGAACTACGACGATCCCTATCTGTCGCCGTTCGATGAATTCCAGCGCTTCAAGACCCATCCGTCGGTCCGCGGCGTGTTCGAGGGCGGCAAACGCCTTGCCTATGGCGCGCGCGCCATCACCGAAGGCGGCTACCAGTCGGTGCCGCGGCTCTCGTTCCCGGGCGGCGCGCTGATCGGCTGCGCCGCGGGCTTCGTCAACGTGCCGCGCATCAAGGGCGTCCACAACGCAATGGGCTCGGGCATGCTGGCCGCCGAGCACGTCGCAGCCGCGCTCGGCGCCGGCCGTGCCAATGACGAGCTCGTCGACTATGAGAACGCCTGGCGCTCGTCCGCGATCGGTCAGGATCTCTACAAGGTCCGCAATGCCAAGCCGCTGTTGTCGAAGTTCGGCACCATGTTCGGAATGGTGCTCTCCGGCTTTGACATGTGGACCAACACGCTGTTCGGCCTCTCGCTGTTCGGCACCCAGTCGCACGCCAAGCCGGACCGCAAGACGCTCGACCCGGCCAAGCAGCACCAGCCGATCGCCTATCCGAAGCCGGACGGCAAGATCTCGTTCGACAAGCTGTCGTCGGTGTTCCTGTCCAACACCAACCATGAGGAAGACCAGCCGGTCCATCTCAAGGTCGCCGACATGAACCTGCAGAAGACGTCGGAGCACGACGTGTTCGCAGGTCCCTCCAACCGCTATTGCCCGGCCGGCGTTTATGAGTGGGTCGAGGAGTCCGCAGGTCCGCGCTTCCAGATCAACGCCCAGAATTGCGTCCACTGCAAAACCTGCGACGTGAAGGATCCCAACGGCAACATCACCTGGGTTCCTCCAGAGGGTGGCGGCGGTCCGAACTACGAGGCGATGTGAAGCCAAGGCGTAAGGCTAGGGCGGCCGACCACATTTGCGTGAGGCAACAGCGCCGCCTGCCGCAATCTCCGCTTGGCCTCCTCTCGTGTGGAGCGGCCGGATTGCACGTCGGATACAATTGGAGACGCGGAACAGGGGGCGGCGCGCCAGTATCCGGCGCTTTTTGCGACCGCACGCGAATATGCCGGGCCTGGTCACGATACCGCCATAGTGGGAGCGTCTTGCGGTGGGGCTGGCTGGATCGGCGGGCCTAAAGGCCTAATCTGCCAATTGATTCGTCATGGGTTGCCTTTGGGCGATCCTTGCGGATAAACGCCAAAAGCGGCATTGTCCCTCGCCGTGATGCCGCCGCTTGGGTTCGCATTTTGAGACTGATCGCAAGACCTGTCGCGAAGATCTTGGCCGTAAATCCTTCGTGGCCTTAAACCCCTGGAGCAAGGCGACCGTGATGCTGTCCACCCGTTTCAACCGCCTGACGATTGCCGTTCTTGCTGCCGCGGCGCTTGCCGTGCCTGCGCAGCTGTCGGCACAGACGCCCGACCATCCGACCGACAATACCGCGCAATTTCCGAGCAGGACCGATCTGAAGTCGCTGACCACAGCCGGCAGCTATCTCGCCGCCCGCCACGCCAGCGTCGAGCGCGATGCGTCCTCGGCCGCGGCGTTCTACCGCTCGGCGCTGCGCACCGACCCTAAGAATTCCGAGCTGCTCGACCGCGCCTTCATCTCCTCGCTCGCCGACGGCGACATCGAGGAGTCGGTCAAGCTCGCCGACCGCATCCTGACCCAGGACAAGGCCAACCGCGTCGCGCGCCTGGTCGTCGGCGTGCGCGACCTCAAGCTGAAGAAATACGCTGCCGCGCAGTCCAACATCAACCAGTCGGTCCGCGGCCCGATCACCGATCTGGTGGCGACGCTGCTGTCGGCCTGGGCGGCCTATGGCGCCGGCGACAGCAAGGCTGCGGTCGCCAGCATCGACAAGCTGACCGGGCCCGAGTGGTATCCGATCTTCAAGGATCTGCATGCCGGCATGATCTACGAGCTCGCCGGCAAGGAGAAGGATGCCGGCGCCCGCTTCGAGCGCGTCTACAAGCTCGACGATTCGATGCTGCGCACGGTCGACGAATATGCGCGCTGGACCTCGCGCAACAAGGATGCCGCCGCAGCGACCGCGATGTACGAGGCCTTCGACAAGAAGCTGCCGCGTCATCCGCTGGTGCTTGAAGGCATCAAGGAGACCAAGGCCGGCAAGAAGCTGCCGCCGCTGGTCGATAGCCCGCAGGCCGGCGCTGCGGAAGCGCTGTACGGCATCGGTGCGACGCTGACCCGCCGTGGCGGCGAGGACCTCGCGCTGGTCTACCTGCAGCTCGCGCTCTATCTGCAGCCGAACCATCCGCTGGCGCTGCTGTCGCTCGCCGATCTCTATGAATCGGTGAAAAAGCCGCAGATGGCGATCAAGGTCTATGAGCGGATGCCGGCGTCGTCGCCGCTGAAGCGCAACGCGCAGATCCAGCTCGCGACCAATCTCGACGCCGCCGACCGTAGCGACGAGGCGATCAAGATCCTGAAGGAAGTCACCGCCGATCAGCCGAAGGACATCGAGGCGATCCTGGCGCTCGGCAATATCGAGCGCGGCCGCAAGAAGTTCGGCGACTGCGCCACCACCTATTCTCTGGCGATCGACGCGCTGCCGGCCGCCGGCGGCGACAAGAACGCCTGGGTCACCTATTACTACCGCGGTATCTGCGAGGAACGCTCCAAGCAGTGGAACAAGGCCGAGGCCGACATGCGCAAGGCGCTCGAGCTGCAGCCCGAGCAGCCGCATGTGCTGAACTATCTCGGCTATTCCTGGATCGACCAGGGCATCAACCTCGACGAAGGCATGAAGATGATCAAGCGTGCCGTCGATCAGCGCCCTGACGACGGCTACATCGTGGACTCCCTTGGTTGGGCTTACTATCGGATCGGCAATTACGACGAGGCGGTGAAGAACCTCGAGCGCGCGATCGATCTGAAGCCGGAAGATCCGACCATCAACGACCATCTCGGCGATGCCTATTGGCGCGTTGGCCGCACGCTGGAAGCCAAGTTCCAGTGGGCGCATGCGCGCGACCTCAAGCCCGAGCCGGAAGAGCTGCCGAAGATCCAGGCCAAGATCGACAACGGCCTGCCCGACGACACCTCGAACGCCGCCTCCGCCGACAAGAACGACAAGAAGAAGGACGACGACGGCAAGGGCGGCTGATCCGGTAAGGATCTGGGCTCGCGTCCTCGCGCGGCATTCTTCGATAGGACGTCATGCCCGGGTTTGTCCCGGGCATCTACGTCTTGGCCATGACGGCGCTGAAGCGTCAGCCATGCCGAAACTCGGAATTTCCATCCAAACAAAGGGATAGGATCGTGCGGCGATTTACGCTAATCGCATCACGATGTTTTTTTTAGGGGTTTATCGCCGTGCCGGCGCTGATTGAAGAAGGGCGTGCCAAGGTCAACCTGACACTGAAGGTTGTCGGGCGGCGCGTCGATGGGTTTCACGACCTGGAGAGCGTCGTCGCGTTTGCCGATTGCGCCGATCGTCTCACGCTCGAGCCGGGCGGCGAGCTGTCGCTCTCGATGGCGGGGCCGCTGGCCGATGCCTGCGGCGATATGTCAGACAATCTGGTGCTCAAGGCCGCGCGCCTGCTCGGCGAGCGCGTCGCCGATCTCGAAGTCGGCCACTTCACGCTGGAGAAGGTGCTGCCGGTTGCGGCCGGCATCGGCGGCGGCTCGGCGGATGCCGCGGCCGCGCTGCGGCTTTTGGCGCGGCTCAACGAGCTTTCGATCGACGATAGCAGGATCATGGAGGTCGCGCTGCAGACCGGCGCCGACGTGCCGGCGTGCGTGGCCTCGCGCGCCTGTGACATGACAGGCGTCGGCGAAGGCCTGCTGCCGCTCGACCTGCCGAAATTGCCCTGCGTGCTGGTCAATCCGCGCCTGCCGGTTGCGACCAAGGATGTCTTCAATGCGCTCGGCCTGCGCAATGGCGAACTGCTGATCGGCGCCACCGACGTCATGATGCAGGCATCATCCTGGCCGGAGGCCGGCCGCGCGCTCGACGATTGGATCGCAGCGCTTTCGCGCGGCACCAACGATCTGGAAGCCCCCGCCGCGCGCATCGAGCCCGTCATCAGCGATGTGCTGTCTGCCTTGCGTGACACCAGGGGCGTTCGTCTGGTGCGGATGTCGGGCTCCGGTGCGACCTGCTTTGCGATCTTCGCCACCGATGCCGACGCTCGGTCCGCCGGCGAACGGCTCCGCACCGATTATCCGGGCTGGTGGGTGCATGCGGGCACGCTGAGCTGAGCTTTTTCCCCTCGTCATTCCGGGGCTCGCCGTAGGCGAGAACCCGGAATCCATTTCTCTACGAGTTCTGCGGCTTCGCGATGCCCTCAGGTGCGCAATTGCGCACCGGGGAATGAGAGAGGGTGCGACAAAACAACCCGACGGGCAACACAGCAAAAACCTGTCAATCCTCCCGCGCGAAAACATTTCGCTTTATCAGAAGCGCAACTCAGTGTATGGTCCGCCCGTCTCACCCGATTGAGGGGCGCTGCGCATCGTCACGGGTGTTGTGGTGAGATGCGGTGGACGCCGATTGCGCAACTGACGAGTGCGCATGAGGCGGACGGTGAAGTCGTGTGGTCCTGACGCCCTAGTGGTAGGTGTCTCCCCGCAAAACGCGAAAGCGTTTTTGCGGAGACGGTGACAAGCAAGCCCAGTCTCGCCGGGGAGAGCACGTATAAGCCGTAACCCATCGCGCAGGGAAAGCCGGATTGCTCCGGTTACACCTGTGGTCCTACCCCCGAGCTTTCTACCTTTTGCTCGGGGCCCATGGGTGCGATCGGCACCCGGCTTTCCCTGCGCCCTCTGCGAGAGGAGGGTGAAACGAAATCCAAAGCTCGGACAATCCATGTCGCGAGAACGCGAATGTATGTGTGACAACTCCACACACTCGCCGTCGTCCCGGCTCAGGCCGGGGCCCATAACCCCAAATACAGCTTGTTGCGCGATGCTGGAACGACGAGTCCCGTTCACAGTATCCGCTGCGGCGTATGGGTCCCGGCCTGCGCCGGGACGACACTAGTGGATGTCGCGACATCGGCGCCTCGCCAGGACAACTCTGTCATTAACGGCATCGCCCCACCTCAACGCCGGGCAGCGTTGCGCCCCTGATTGCTTGGCAAGCCAAACCCCGTTTGCCATAACAGGATGAAACAACAACGTTGCGCGCGCGGGGTCGTTCGGAATCCGCGTGCAGCCAAAGAGCCGGGAGGATGCCATGGCCAATATCCGAGTTCTCGCCACCGATCTGGAGTTTCCCGAAGGTCCGGTCGTCATGCCCGACGGTTCGGTCGTGCTGGTCGAAATCCGCGGCCAGCGGCTGACCCGGGTCTATCCCGACGGGCGCAAGGAGATCGTCGCCAAGGTGCCGGGCGGCCCGAATGGCGCGGCACTCGGTCCCGACGGCAAGATGTACATCTGCAACAATGGCGGCTTCTCCTGGATCCCGACCCGCAACATGATCATGCCGGGGCCGCAGCCGGAGGATTATCTCGGCGGCTCGATCCAGCGCGTCGATCTGCAATCCGGCAAGGTCGAGACTGTGGTGATGAAGTGCGGCGAGCACGAGTTGCGCGGACCGAACGACCTGGTGTTCGACAGGCAGGGCGGCCTGTGGTTCTCCGATCTCGGCAAGCGCCGCGCCCGCGATATGGATGTCGGCGCGTTCTATTATCTGAAGCCCGGCATGAACGAGATCGTCGAGGCCGTGCACGGCATCCTGCCGGCCAACGGCATCGGCCTGTCGCCGGACGAAAAGACCGTCTACATCGCGGAGACGCCGACGGCTCGGCTGTGGGCCTACGAGGTCTCCGAGCCCGGCACCATCAAGCCGCGCGACGTGATCTATCGCGGCGAGCGCGGTAAGCCGATCGCCGGCCTCGGCGGCTACCAGATGTTCGACTCGCTCGCGGTCGAAGCGTCAGGCAATATCTGCGTCGCGACCCTGATCTCGGGCTGCATTTCGGTGATCACGCCCGATGGCACGGTGGTCGAGCAGGTGCCGACCGGCGACCGTGTCACCACCAACATCGCGTTCGGCGGGCCTGATCTGAAGACCGCCTACATCACACTGTCGGGCAAGGGCGAGCTGATCGCGATGGACTGGTCGCGGCCGGGATTGCCGCTGAATTTTCTGAATAAATGATCGGCTACCGTCATTGCGAGGAGCGAAGCGACGAAGCAATCCATCGATCCGCATGTGCGGATAAATGGATTGCTTCGCTTCGCTCGCAATGACGATTAGAGTGAGATCCGCTTCTACGTAGAGGATGTTCGAATGCCCTGGCTTGAACCGATCACCCTTCGCGGCGCACATGCGCGGCTCGAACCGCTGTCACACGATCACCGCGACGGGCTGGTCGACGCGGTGAAAGACGGTGGTCTCTCGAACCTCTGGTACACCGCGATTCCGCAGCCGGAGAACATGGCCAAGGAGATCGACCGAAGGCTTGGGTTGCAGGCGGCCCGATCAATGTTGCCGTTCACCGTGTTCGACGCCGACGGCAGGATATCGGGCATGACGACCTACATGAACGTCGACACGCCGAACCGCCGCGTCGAGATCGGCTCGACCTGGTACGCCAGGCGTGTGCAGCGCAGCGCGGTCAATACGCAATGCAAACTGCTGCTGCTCAACCATGCCTTCGAGAAGCTTGATTGCATCGCGGTCGAGTTCCGCACGCATTTCTTCAATCACCAGAGCCGGCGCGGCATCGAGCGCTTGGGTGCCAAGCAGGACGGCATCCTGCGCAGCCATCAGATCGCGCCCAACGGCACGTTGCGCGACACCGTGGTTTACAGCATCATCGCCAGCGAGTGGCCGACGGTGAAGGCGCATCTCAACTATCAACTCAACGAAAAGCCGCGCTGACACTTCGGTCGGCGCCAGAAGCGAGACGATGGAAACGTTCGATTATGTGATCATCGGCGCAGGTTCCGCCGGGAGCGTGCTAACCAACCGGTTGAGTGAAGACGCTGCTGTCAGGGTGTGTGTGCTCGAGGCGGGGCCGAGCGACTGGCATCCCTACATCCATCTGCCGGCCGGCTTCATCAAGACCTTCCACATGAAGAGCGTGAACTGGGCCTACCAGCAGGAGGTGGGTCCTTACACCGGCGGGCGCAGCATCTACGCGCCGCGCGGCAAGACGCTCGGCGGCTCGTCCTCGATCAACGGCCACATCTACAATCGCGGCCAGCGCCAGGATTTCGACACCTGGGCGCAGCTCGGCAATCGCGGCTGGGGCTATCCCGATGTGCTGCCCTATTTCCGGCGCATGGAGCGGCGGATCGGCGAGGGCGACGACACCTATCGCGGCCGCGACGGCAATCTCACGGTCACCACGATGGACTGGCAGGATCCGCTTTGCGAGGCCTTCATGGAAGGCGCGGTCAGCCTCGGCATTCCGCGCAACCCTGATTACAACGGCCAGATCCAGGAGGGCGTGTCGTACTGCCAGCGCACCATCCTGAACGGCCGCAGGGTCAGCGCTGCGACCGCGTTCCTGCATCCGGCGCGCCGGCGGCCGAACGTCGACGTGCGCACGCATGCCCACGTCACCGGCATCGTCTTCGAGGGCAAGCGGGCGGTCGGCGTGCGCTACAACCGCGGCGGCAAGCACGGCGATCCGCTCGAGATCCGGGCCACCAAGGAGGTCATTCTCTCCGGCGGTGCCTACAACTCGCCGCAACTGTTGCAGCTCTCCGGCGTCGGCTCGCCCGAGTTGTTGCAGTCGCACGGCATCGAAGTGCGCCACGCGCTGCCCGGTGTCGGCGAAGGATTGCAGGATCACTACGCGCCGCGCTCGGTGGCACGGGTCAAGAATATCCGGACCATCAACGAGCTTCGCCGCGGCTTCAGCCTGTGGGGCGAGGCGTTGAAATGGGCGACGACGCGGCGCGGGCTGTTGTCGCTGTCGCCGACCATGGTCTACTGCTTCTGGCATTCCGGCGAGACCACCGAGAGCTCCGACCTGCAGCTCACCTTCACGCCGGCGAGCTACAAGGAAGGCGTGCAGGGCCAGCTCGAGGATGAGCCCGGCATGACGGTGGCGTCATGGCAGCAGCGGCCGGAGAGCCGTGGCTATGTCCGCATCCGCTCCGCCGATCCGTTCGCGCCGCCGATCATCCAGACCAACTACCTGGCCGAGGAGATCGACCGCCGCGTCGTCGTCGCCGGCATGAAGCTGGCGCGCCGGCTGCTCGCCTCCGAGCCGCTCAAGCCGTATTTCGCCTTTGAGGACTTTCCCGGCCCGAAGGTCACGAGCGACGACGAGCTGCTCGCGGCCGCGACCCAGCGCGGCACCACCACCTTCCATCCCGGCTGCACCTGCCGGATGGGTCCGGCCGACGCGCCCTGGGCCGTGGTCGACGACCAGCTTCGGGTCCATGGCATGGAAGGCCTGCGCGTGATCGACGCCTCGATCATGCCGCGGATGATCTCAGCCAATCTCAACGCCTCGACCTTGATGATCGCCGACAAGGCCTCAGACATGATCCGCGGCAGGACGCCGGAGGCTGCGGCGAAACTGCCGGAATATGCGTGAGAGAGCTTGCTTACCTCGCCCCGCTTGCGGGGAGAGGTCGAAATTCGCGGGACGCGAATTTCGGGTGAGGGGGACTCTCCGCGCACTGAACGCGTGGAGAGTCCCCCTCATCCCGACCTTCTCCCCGCAAGCGGGGAGAAGGGGAAGAGAAGGAGCTCAGCCGTAGACGAACGCCTTATCCTCGAGGTCGATCGCCGGGAATTCGTCCTTCTCGGCCCAGTAGTCCTGGTTGTGCTGCCATTCCGGTTTGTCGCCGCGCTTCGGCAGCAGGTGCATGCCGCGCATCATGTAGCCGGGGTTGAAGTTCTCCGGATCGATCCACGGCAGCAGCGGCATGTTGTGGTCTTCGGGCCGCAGCTCGGGCGTCACTTTCTTCACGCCGGTCGCCTTCATGTGTTGCAGCAGGCGGCAGACGAAGTCGCCGACCAGATCGACGCGCAGGGTCCAGCTGGCGCGGAAATAGCCGAACACCCAGACGAGGTTCGGCACGCCGGTGAACATCATGCCGCGATAGGTCACCGTGTCGGCGAAGTCGAGCGGCTTGCCGTCGATCTCGAAGTCGATGCCGCCATTGGCGGAGAGGTGGAAGCCGGTCGCGGTGATGATGATGTCGGCCTCGAGCTCCGTGCCGGACTTGAGCAGGATGCCCTTCTCGCTGAAGCGGTCGATCTCGTCGGTGACGACGGACGCCTTGCCGCCCTTGATGGCCTGGAACAGGTCGCCGTCCGGAATGAAGGCGATGCGCTGCCGCCACGGCCGGTAGCGCGGCGTGAAGTGGGTGGCGATGTCGTAGTCCTTGCCGAGATAGGCTTCGACCGCCGACAGCAGGTCCTTCTTGGCGCCCTCCGGCTCGGCGAAGGTACGCTTGGTGAACGCGTCCTGCTCGAACAGGATCTTGCGGCGTGTGATCTCGTGGATCCAGTGCTCGTCGACCTGCAGCCTGCGCAGCTCCTCGGCGATCTCGATCGCGTTGCGGCCGGTGCGGAAGTAGGTCGGCGAACGTTGCAGCATGGTGACATGGCCGGCGTCCTTGGCCATCGCCGGGATCAGGGTCGCGGCGGTGGCGCCGGAGCCGATCACGACCACGCGCTTGCCCTTGTAGTCGAGGTCGTCGGGCCAGGTCTGCGGATGCACGACCGTGCCCTTGAACTTCGCCATGTCGGTCCACTCGGGCGTATAGCCCGCGTCGTGGCGGTAGTAGCCCTGGCACATCCAGAAGAAGTTGGTGGTGAAGCGCAGCTGCTCTCCGGTGTCGATACGGACAGCATCGATAGTCCAGAGATTGGTCTCGTTCGACCACTTCGCCGCGGTGATGGTGTGGCGGTAGCGGATGTGGCTGTTGAGGTCGTTCTCCTCGATCACCTCGCCCATGTATTTCAGGATCTCGGTCGCGCTGGCGATCGGCGCGCTGGTCCACGGCTTGAAGCGATAGCCGAAGGTGTGCAGGTCGCTGTCGGAGCGGATGCCGGGATAACGATGCGTGGACCAGGTGCCGCCGAAGGTGTTCTGCGTCTCCAGCACCACGAAGCTGGTGCCGGGGCATTGCGTGGTGAGGTGATAGGCGGCGCCGACGCCGGAGATGCCGGCACCTGCGATCAGCACGTCGAAGTGCTCGGTCGTGACGGGCTCTGCGGCGCGAATTTGGGTCTGGACGTTCATCTTCCCTGGTCTTCTTGTTTGTTGGCTTGTTCGTTGTGCTGTGGAAGCAAAACGCCGGAGCCATTGCCCCGGCGCCTGCCGATATCGAAGCTAGACTTCGCGGCGGCTGAGGAACGCCAGCCGCTCGAACAGATGCACGTCCTGTTCGTTCTTGAGCAGCGCGCCGTGCAGCGGCGGGATCAGCTTGCGCGGATCGCGCTCGCGCAGCATCTCGGGCGTGATGTCCTCGTTCAAGAGCAGCTTGAGCCAGTCGAGCAGCTCCGAGGTCGAGGGCTTCTTCTTCAGGCCCGGCACCTCGCGGACCTCGAAGAAGATGCGCAGCGACTCTTCCACCAGCCGCTTCTTGATGCCGGGAAAGTGCACGTCGACGATCTTGTTCATCGTCTCAGCGTCGGGGAACTTGATGTAGTGGAAGAAGCAGCGGCGCAGGAAGGCGTCCGGCAGTTCCTTCTCGTTGTTCGACGTGATCATCACGATCGGGCGCAGCTTCGCCTTGATGGTCTCGCCGGTCTCGTAGACGTGGAACTCCATGCGGTCGAGTTCGAGCAGCAGGTCGTTGGGGAATTCGATGTCGGCCTTGTCGATCTCGTCGATCAAGAGCACCGGGCGCTTCTCGTGGGTGAAGGCCTCCCACAGCTTGCCGCGCTTGATGTAATTCTTGATGTCGGACACGCGGGCGTCGCCGAGCTGGCTGTCGCGCAGGCGCGACACCGCGTCGTATTCGTAGAGGCCCTGCTGCGCCTTGGTGGTCGACTTGATGTGCCAGGTCAGCAGCGGCGCGTCGATCGCCTTGGCGACTTCCTCGGCCAGCACGGTCTTGCCGGTGCCCGGCTCGCCCTTCACCAGCAGCGGGCGCTCGAGCACGATGGCGGCATTGACGGCGACCTTGAGGTCATCGGTGGCGACGTAATCCTTGGTACCCGTGAATTTCATCTATCTCTTTGCCTTGCTGCGTTCGCTGGCGGCCCGGGCCCCCACACGAAACGACCGCTCTCGCAGCGGTCGCATGTCCTGTCCAATGTCTTGTCCGGTGCAATTCTAGTTGAAAAAGCGGGGCGGTCTAGCGTGGATTCCGCGGCGCAGCGGTGCCTGACGCGGACTTCCGCATGGAATGTCAGGCGTCATCTTTCCGCTCTGCGGAATGACTGTCGGCGTGGTGCGACCCGGTCGCGACGGTGCGGGCGCCTCCACGAACTGAAGATGGCAGAGGTAACCGGGTGAAAGCGGATGGCTGATCTCGGGATGAAGCACGGCCGGGGGCCCTTGACGCCACCGGCCCCGCGGGCGATCTAGATGGGTATGTTCCTGCAGTTTTTCACATCGCTGCGCGACGCCCAGGTCCCCGTGACGCTACGGGAATATCTGACCTTGATGGAAGCGCTCGACGCCGATCTCGCCGAACAGACGGTCGAGAACTTCTACTATTTGTCGCGCGCCGCCCTGGTGAAGGACGAGCGCAATCTCGACAAGTTCGACCGGGTGTTCGGCACCGTGTTCAAGGGGCTCGAGAGCCTGCTCGACGCCATGGGCAAGGCGGAGATCCCCGAGGAGTGGCTGAAGAAGCTCGCGGAGAAATATCTCACCGAGGAAGAGAAGAAGCAGATCGAGGCCATGGGCTGGGACAAGCTCATGGAGACCTTGAAGAAGCGGCTCGAGGAACAGAAGGGCCGCCACCAGGGCGGCAGCAAGTGGATCGGCACGGCCGGCACCTCGCCGTTCGGCGCCCATGGCTATAATCCCGAGGGCGTGCGCATCGGGCAGGAGAAGAACCGCAACAACCGTGCCGTCAAGGTGTGGGACAAGCGCGAGTTCAAGGATCTCGACGGCAATGTCGAACTCGGCATCCGCAACATCAAGGTCGCGCTGCGGCGGCTGCGCAAGTTCGCGCGCACCGGCGCGCCCGACGAACTCGACCTCGACACCACGATCAAGGAGACCGCCAACCACGGCTATCTCGACGTGCACATGCGCCCCGAGCGGCGCAACGCAGTTAAGGTGCTGGTGTTCTTCGATATCGGCGGCTCAATGGATTCGCATATCGAGCAGGTCGAGGAACTGTTCTCGGCCGCCAAGAGCGAATTCAAGCACATGGAATATTTCTACTTCCACAACTGCCTCTATGAAGGCGTCTGGAAGCAGAACAAGCGGCGCTTCACCGATCGCACGCCGACCTGGGACGTGCTGCACAAGTATCCGCACGACTACAAGGTGGTGTTCGTCGGCGACGCCTCGATGTCGCCTTACGAGATCATGGTTCCCGGCGGCTCGGTCGAGCATGTCAACGAAGAGGCTGGCTCGGTCTGGCTCGACCGCATCATCCGCACCTATCCGCACGCGGTGTGGCTCAATCCGGTGGCGCAGAAGCACTGGGACTACTCGGAATCGACCACCATCATCCGCCGCCTGTTCTCCGAGCGCATGTATCCGATCACGATCGAGGGTCTGGAGAACGCGATGAGGGAGCTGGTGCGGTAACGCACGAGGCGTCGCGCCGGCGGGCGCGCCAACAACATCCAGGGAGAGCCCCATGCCCCAGAACATCCACCGCGGCATCAAGGTGATGATCGACGAGGCCAATGCCGAGATCGAGACCATCAGCGCGGCCGATGCGATCACGCTGATCGGCAAGAACGACGTCGTGATCGTCGACATCCGCGATCCCCGCGAGATCGAGCGCGACGGCAAGATCCCCGGCGCGTTCTCCTGCACCCGCGGCATGCTCGAGTTCTGGATCGATCCGAACAGCCCCTACGCCAAGCCGATCTTCCAGGAAGACAAGAAGTTCATCTTCCACTGCGCCGGCGGCCTGCGCTCGGCGCTCGCCGCCAAGACCGCGAAGGACATGGGCCTGAAGCCGGTCGCGCATATGGGCGGCGGCTTCGCAGCCTGGCGCGAAGCCGGCGGTCCGATCGAGGCGTGGGAGCCGAAGAAGAAGAGCTGAGCAAGATGTCACACGCGGGCTTGACCCGCGTGTCCATCGTTACGAAGCAAGATGGATTGCCGGATCAAGTCCGGCAATGACGATGGAGAGACACGTAAGATGACCACCACCGACGATCCGCTCGTATCGACCGAATGGCTGGCCGCGCATCTCGGCGACGCCAACGTCAAGGTGCTGGACGCGACCTTCAAGCTGCCGGGCGTGCTGCCGCTGCCGAAGGACGATTATCTCGCAGCGCATCTGCCCGGCGCCGTGTTCTTCGACGTCGACGCGGTGTCCGACCACTCCAATCCGCTGCCACACATGTTTCCGAGCGCCGAGCAGTTCGGTCGCGACATCGGTGGGCTCGGCATCAGCAATGCCGACACCGTCGTGATCTATGACGCCGGCGGCTGGGTCGCCGCGCCGCGCGCCTGGTGGATGTTCCTGTCCTATGGCCATCGCAATGTGCGGATTCTCAACGGCGGCCTGAAGAAGTGGCGCGCCGAGGGCAGGGCGGTCGAGAGCGGCGAGGTGACGCGGAAGCCTGCAACGTTCAAGGCGAGCTACGATCCGAAGCGCGTGCGCAGCATCGAGCAGATGATCGCCAATGTCGAAAGCCGTGCCGAGCAGGTGATCGATGCGCGCGCCGCCGATCGCTTCGAGGGCCGCGCGCCGGAGCCGCGGCCGGGCATTCGCGCGGGCCACATCCCGGGCGCCCGCAACGTGCCCTACAACCAGCTGTTCGATGCCGCGACCGGCGAGATGAAGCCGCTCGACGATCTGCGCAAGTCGTTCTCGGGTGCCGGCGTGAAGCTTGATGCGCCTGTTGTCACGAGCTGCGGCTCCGGCGTCTCGGCCGGCGTGCTGACGCTTGCGCTCTACCGGCTCGGCGTCACCGAGAGCGCGCTGTATGACGGCTCGTGGTCGGAATGGGGGCAGGCGAGCGGCCCGCCGATCGCGACGGGACCGGCCTGATCGGCAACTGGCGATTTCGGACGAAGCGGACGACGTTTGGCGTGAAGAAAACGCGTCAAGACAAGAGCCCTAACGCCGCGTGACCGGCACCAGGGTGGTCTGGCCGAACGGATCGATCTGCTGCTGCATGACCTGTCGAACCGGGCGCGCGCGAACAATCCGCCGCCGCTCCTTGCGGTGTGTCGGCTTGCCGCTCGCGTTGCGCTCGGGCTTCTTCGCCTCGGCGGCCTTCGGCGCCGCCGGCGCGTCGACAACAACTTCAGGTCCGCCCAGCGTTGCGATCTTCGTTGCGGCCGCGATGGCCTCCGGTGACGGCGGCGGCGAGGGCTCCGGCACGGCCATCGCTGGTGCCGGAGCAGCAGGCGGGGGCTCGCTGGTTGCAGCAGGCGGATCGGCCACTGCGGCGACCTTGGCCTCGGTGGTCGACGGTTCGGTGGCCGCGGGTGTCGGTTGCGATGCCGGCGGGAAATCTGTGGTCGGAGGTTGCGGAGCGACGTCGGCGGATAGTGCTGGTGCGGGCGTCTCGGTTGCCGGGGCTTCCGGCTCGGGCGGCGCGGACGGATCATCCGCCTTGGCAGCGGCGACCTTCTCCGGTTCGGCCGGAGGCGAGACTTCGGCGGGAGCGGCCGACTCGGATGCGGCTGGTTCGGACGGGGTCGAGGCTGCCGGAGTATCGGCCGCCACCTTGTCCGCGGCGGCGGACGGGTCGACACGCACCATAGCAAGCACCGGCGGCGTCTCGGGCTGCTGCGCGAACTGCGGCGCGGGCGGTGCCATGCGGGCCGGAATACTTGCGAATTCCTCGTGCGCCGCGCGAAACAGCGCGGCTGCCCCTAACCCGAACACCAGAAGCGAGGTCGCCAGCACGATCGCAGCGAACAGGAAACGAAGGCCGGGGAGCATGGGCGCGGGTTCCCCCTTCTACGGAGGGTGTTGATGTCAAGGGAACGCGGTGACCACACGAGAAAGCCGGCGTCGCGAGTGCGAATCAGGCTGATTCGAGGATATCGCAACGTCCCGCGACTGTTTGTTACAAAATGCGGGCGATTGATGACTTTGGCCACGTAGACAGACTTTGCCGGGCCATGAGACATCTTTGCCGCAGCGTTGACGCGAAATCACAATGAGCCCGAAATAGCCCGGGTTTCGTGGAATTGTCTTGAATGCGCCGCTATCTTCCTTCATTGGGCCGTTAACGGTCCGGTGTGGCTTGGGGACTATACAAGAGCAATGATGATCAACCGCATTCTGACGATTTGCGTTGCCGCGGCTCTCGGCGTGGCAGGAACCTCGCTCGCGCATGCGCAGGGTTATCCGGCGCCCCAAGGCACAGCCTATTCGACCGCGCCCCAGCCCTATCCGCCCGGCAACCTGCCGGATTTCGACGCCCTCAATGACGATGAAGCGCCGCAGGACTCGGCTGCACTGCCGCCGCCCGGTCCGGTGATGTCGCCGAACGATCCGCGCTATGGCCGTGCGCCGGCCTATTCCGATCGTGGTGCGCCGACCGGTCCGGTAATGTCGCCGGACGATCCGCGTTATGGCCGTCCGATGAACGCTCCGGTCTATTCCGATCGTGGTGCGCCGACTGGCCCGGTGATGTCGCCCGATGATCCCCGCTATGGCCGTCCCATGGGGCCGCCGCCGGTGATCTATGGTGATCGTCCGGGCGCGCAACAAGCCAATCGCGACAATGGTGTTCCCGCCGCCGGAGTTTCCTACGGCGACGACCGCGGCGGCATGCGTCCGCCCGAGGGAGTTACCGGAGCCGTGCCGCAGCAGCAGGCGCCGGTCGATGCCAATGGCAAGCCGGTGCAGATCGCGGCGCTGCCGCCCGATGAGCAGCCGGAGAACGGCCCCGCGCAACTGCCGCCCAACCTCCGCCGCCAGGAAGTGGCGTTCGCCACCAAGGAGCCGGCTGGCACGATCGTGGTCGATACACCGAACACCTATCTCTATTACATCCTCGGCAACGGCCGGGCGATCCGCTACGGCGTCCGTGTCGGCCGCGACGGCTTCACCTGGACCGGCGTGCAGAAAATCACCCGTAAGGCCGAGTGGCCGGATTGGCATCCGCCGACGGAGATGATCGAGCGTCAGCCCTATCTGCCGCGCTTCATGGCCGGCGGACCCGGCAACCCGCTCGGTGCCCGCGCGATGTACCTCGGCTCGACCGTGTATCGTATTCACGGCACCAACCAGCCGTCGACCATCGGCAAGTTCGTCTCGTCGGGCTGCATCGGCATGCTGAACGAGGACGTCTCGGATCTGTTCGAGCGGACCAAGGTCGGCACCCGCGTGGTCGTACTGCCCGGCGGCGCAGCCCCGGGCACGACGACGGCTTCGGCCGCGCCGCCCCCGAACCCGATGGCCCCCGCCCAGGCCGCGCCGCTGCCCGGCACGCAGCCGACCTCGGTGCAGCCGCTGCCCGCACCGGTCACGGTGCGCTAGGCCAACCGGCAATTCTTCAAGAAAAAGGCGCGCGAACAGCGCGCCTTTTTTATTGCAACAAGCCGGCCTGTCTCGGCGTTGCCGCCGTGAGGCAATGCGTTGCAGGAATCCAACCTGACATATCCGCCGCTGAACACGCCGAAGCCGGTTACCGACGACGTGTGGATCGTCGATGGCCCTGTGATCCGGTTTGGTACGCGCTGGCTCAAGATGCCGTTTCCGACGCGCGCGACGATCTTTCGTCTGCCGGGTGCGCGGCTCTTCATTCACTCGCCGACCCCACTGGTGGATGAACTCAAGATCGCGGTCGCGCGCTTGGGCGTGCCGAGCTGGATCATCGGGCCGAACCGCCTGCATTATTGGTGGATTCCGGAATGGCATGCCGCCTATCCCGATGCGCGCGTGTTTCTCGCGCGCGGAATTGCGCAACAGGGAGGCGACCGGCTCGCTCTTGATGGCGACCCGCTCGATCAGCGATCCGGCTATCCGTGGGACCAGTGGATCGCGACGCTTCCGGTCGCTGGCAGCTATATGACGGAGGCCGTGTTCTTCCATCGGCCGTCGCGGACTTTACTGTTGACCGACCTGATCGAGAATTTTGAAGCCGAACGAATTCGCTCGCCGTTGATGCGGCTCTTGACTTGGCTCGGCGGCGTGCGCGATCCGGACGGCAGCACGCCACGCGACATGCGATTGACGTTCTCGCGCGACCGCGCCGCGCTGCAGGCCGCTGTCACCTGCATGATCGAATGGGATCCGGAACGGATCATCCTTGCCCATGGGCGCTGGTATGACCGGAACGGCCGCGCCGAGCTCGAACGCGCATTCCGCTGGCTCGGCTAGTTGCAGCGAATGCTGCGGTCAGGTCAGCCGCCGAGGCGGCTCGCCGCCCTTGGTGAAGGTATCGATGCACTCGACCATCTGCTGATAGTGTGTCTGCAAGCTCTCGCGCGTGGCGTAACCGAGATGCGGCGTGATCACGACATTGTCGAGCTTGCGGAGCGGGTGGTCTGATGGCAGCGGCTCGACCGAGAACACGTCGATGCCGGCGCAGGCAATCTTCCTGTCGCGCAGCGCCGCGAGCAGGGCGTCTTCGTCGACGATCGGCCCGCGCGCGGTGTTGACGAGATAGGCCGACGGTTTCATGCGGGCGAGATCGGCGGCACCGACCAGTCCGCGCGAGCGCGGGCTCAGCACGACATGGATGGTGATGACGTCGGCGGTCGCGAACAGTTCGTCCTTGCCGGCGTAGTCGACGCCGGCCTCCTTGCACTTCTCCGGCGTCAGGTTAGGGCTCCAGGCGATGACGTGCATGCCGAACGCCTTTGCCATACCGGCGACCTTGCTGCCGAGCTTGCCGAGGCCGACGACGCCGAGCGTCTTGCCCTCGATCTCGGTGCCTGCAAAGGTCTGCCAGGCCTCGCCGGCGTGCATGCGCGCATTCTCGCGGCCGATGCCGCGCGTCAGCTCCAGGATCAGGCCCATGGCCAGGGCCGCGGTGGGGTCGCGGCTATATTGGGTGCCGCACAGCACCACCTTGTGGTCCTTGGCGGCTTCCATGTCGATCGCGGCGTTGCGCATGCCCGACGTGATCAGGAGCTTCAGTCTGGGCAGCGCGTCGAGCAGGCTGCGCGGGAACGCCGTGCGCTCGCGCATCGCGCAGATGATCTCGAAATCCTTCAGCTTCGTCGCGGCGTCCGCTTCGCTCGCGAACGGCTTGTCGAACACGGTGACCTCGACCCGGTCCTTGATCGCCGGCCAATCGGCCACCGAAAGCGCGATGTCGAAATAGTCGTCGAGGATTGCACAGCGGAGCCGCGTCATCGAAAAGTCCATTCAGGGTGAGGGCGACGGCGGGAGATCAACCGTCGGGATACCCGTCATGGTCGCGCGCAATCGGCAGGCGCGCAAGCGGCCGTGCTTTCAAATAAGGGCGATTGTGTCACGCCGTCCGGGATGGCTTGTGTGCCTTCGCGGTCCGTATATCGGCGAGCATCGACCGCACCGCCGGCGACAATGCCATCTGCTTGGCACGGCAGGCCGGGCCGGGGCCGCGCATATAGTGCAGTTCCGGTCGATAGGGGTTGAAGGCCTTGACAACGAAGGCCCGCCAGAAGGCGCGGAATTCGGCGAACAGCGTCGCCTCGCCCTTGATCGCCGGGCGCGAGAGAGGTGCTGAAATAATGGTAGCCATGACGCGGCCTCAACTGTTTGGTCGCGGTTCTGCCGCGAAAATCGCCGTTTTTCGGCGCTGAAGTCGAGTTTTGGCCTGATTTATTAAAAGATAGTTTCAATTGTCGTGATCCGGCGCATAGATGGTGTCCAACCCGTAATCATCCGTGGGTGAACGGACGGAACATGGTGAACGGATGGAAAACGCCGCGCCCGCGGTTGCGCTTTCAGGGGCCGGCCGTTACATCGGCGGCAGCAAAATTTCCACAAATCGGATCAATTCCAGGGACAGCGGATGGCGCGCCAGTTCATCTATTTCATGCAGGGTCTGACCAAGAGCTATCCGACCCGCAAGGTGCTCGATAACGTCCATTTGAGCTTCTATCCGGACGCCAAGATCGGCGTGCTCGGCGTCAACGGCTCGGGCAAGTCGACGCTGCTCAAGATCATGGCTGGTCTCGACAAGGAATATAACGGCGAGGCATGGGTCGCTGAAGGCGCCCGCGTCGGCTATCTTGAGCAGGAGCCGCACCTCGATCCCACGCTCAGCGTCCGTGAAAACGTCATGCTCGGCGTCGCCAAGCAGAAGGCGATTCTCGACCGCTACAACGAACTCGCGGTCAACTATTCAGACGAGACCGCCGACGAGATGACCAAGCTGCAGGACGAGATCGAGGCGCAAGGCCTGTGGGATCTCGATAGCAAGGTCGACCAGGCGATGGACGCGCTGCGCTGCCCGCCCGACGATGCCGATGTTACCAAGCTCTCGGGCGGTGAACGCCGCCGTGTGGCGCTGTGCCGCCTGCTGCTCGACCAGCCGGAATTGCTGCTGCTGGACGAACCGACCAACCACCTCGACGCCGAGTCGGTATCGTGGCTGGAAAGCCATCTGCGCAACTATCCCGGTGCGATCCTGATCGTCACCCACGACCGCTACTTCCTCGACAACGTCACCGGCTGGATCCTCGAGCTCGATCGCGGCCGCGGAATTCCCTATGAGGGCAACTACTCCTCCTGGCTGGTGCAGAAGCAGAAGCGGCTCGAGCAGGAGGGGCGCGAAGACGTCGCCCACCAGAAGACGCTGGCCCGCGAGCAGGAATGGGTGGCGTCCTCGCCGAAGGCGCGGCAGGCCAAGTCGAAGGCCCGCTACCAGCGCTATGAGGATCTGCTCAAGAAGGCGGGCGAGAAGCAGGCCCAGACCGCGCAGATCATCATCCCGGTCGCCGAGCGCCTCCGCGCCAACGTCGTCGATTTCGAAGGTCTCAGCAAAGGCTTTGCCGATCGCCTCTTGATCGACGATCTCACCTTCAAGCTGCCGCCTGGCGGCATCGTCGGCGTGATCGGTGCGAACGGCGCCGGCAAGACCACGCTGTTCAAGATGATCACCAAGCAGGAGACGCCCGACAAGGGCACCATCACGGTCGGCGAGACCGTGCATCTCGGCTATGTCGACCAGTCGCGCGACGCGCTCGAGGGCAACAAGACCGTGTGGGAGGAAATCTCCGGCGGCAACGAGCTGATCCTGCTCGGCAAGAAGGAAGTCAACTCGCGCGGCTATTGCTCGGCATTCAACTTCAAGGGCGCCGACCAGCAGAAGAAGGTCGGCGCACTCTCCGGCGGTGAGCGCAACCGCGTGCATCTCGCCAAGATGCTGAAGTCGGGCGCCAACGTGCTGCTGCTCGACGAACCGACCAACGATCTCGACGTCGACACGCTGCGCGCGCTGGAAGAGGCGCTGGAGGATTTTGCCGGTTGCGCCGTCATCATCAGCCATGATCGCTGGTTCCTCGACCGCATCGCGACCCACATCCTCGCCTTCGAGGGCGACAGCCATGTCGAGTGGTTCGAGGGCAACTTCCAGGATTACGAAAAGGACAAGATGCGCCGGCTCGGCCAGGACAGCATCATCCCGCATCGCGTGAAGTACAAGAAGCTGACGCGCTGATCCAAGATATCGTCATGCCCGGCCTTGTGCCGGGCATCCACGCCTTTTCTTCCAGGATGCAAAGACGTGGATGGCCGGGACAAGCCCGGCCATGACGAGTGGATAGGGCAAGCATCGCGATGCCCTTCGTTGGCGGGATCATGACGGCATCGCGGCGCAATCTGCGGCCAGTTGTCGCTTTTCAAGCGCGCGGGATTGCGTAGATAGAGCGCTCCGCAATTTCAATTTCGCGAGCACTCCAACATGTCCGCACTTTCAGACGCGCCCGGCCGCTCCAAGGGCCGGTCGCTGCGTCCCGTTCCCATGCTGATCTTCGGATCGCGCTGGCTGCAATTGCCGCTCTATGTCGGCCTGATCATCGCCCAGGGCGTCTATGTCGTGCTGTTCCTGAAGGAACTGTGGCACCTGTTCGCCCATGCCTTCGATTTCAGCGAGCAGCAGATCATGCTTGCCGTCCTCGGCCTGATCGACGTCGTCATGATCTCGAACCTGCTGGTGATGGTGATCGTCGGCGGCTACGAGACCTTCGTCTCGCGCCTCAATTTGCAGGGACATCCCGACGAGCCGGAATGGCTCAGCCATGTCAACGCGAGCGTGCTGAAGATCAAGCTGGCGATGGCGATCATCGGTATCTCCTCGATCCACCTGCTGCGCACCTTCATCGAGGCCGGCGCGTTGTCGTCCGGCAAAGGCAACTACACCGAGACCGGCGTGATGTGGCAGACCATCATCCACTGTGTCTTCATCCTGTCGGCCATCGGCATCGCCATCGTCGACAAACTGTCGAACGACTCGATCGAGGGCGCCAAGCAGCAGACCGTGCATTAGCGCGGCCGCCAAAGGTTCACAGCAATCCAGTGTCGTGATAAGGCTCACGACACGAACATCGCGGGCGTTCGCCGAGTGGCGCGCCTATTGGACCGCTGCGTGAACAGGTTGTTGCATTTGACATTCCTCCGCGCGCTTGCCTTCGGGCTTCTGCTCGTATCCTTGTCCGTCGTCTCGCCTGCGCGTGCCGCCGACGCCGCGTTCACCCAGTTCATCGCCTCGCTCTGGCCGGAAGCCAAGGCTGCAGGGGTGTCGCGTGAAACGTTTGATCGTGAGACGCGCTCCCTCGAGCCCGACTACAAGTTGCCCGACCTGATCCTGCCCGGACGTCCAAAAACCGGCGCGCCGGCGCAGGCCGAGTTCGTGCAGGTGCCGGGCGATTACATCAAGGAAGCCTCGATCGCGCGGCTCGCCGCGGAGGGGCAGCGGCTGTTGCAGAAGTATCGTCCGTCGCTCGATGCGATCGAGAAGCGGTTCGGCGTTCCCGCCACCGTCGTGCTGGCGATCTGGGGCCGTGAGACCGACTACGGCCGCTACTCGCTGCCTTACGACACGCTGCGCGTGGTGGCGACGCAGGCCTATGTCGGCCGCCGCAAGGATCAGTATCGCACCGAGTTCATCCTCGCGCTGAAGATCCTCGGCGAGGGCGCGGTGACGCGCAAGGAGATGCGCTCCTCCTGGGCGGGGGCGACCGGCTACACCCAGTTCCTGCCGTCGGAATACTACAAGCACGGCGTCGATCTCGACGGCGACGGTAAGGTCGACATCTGGCACTCGGTGCCGGATGCGCTCGCCTCGGCCGCGCAGCAACTCGTCAACAAGGGCTGGCAGCCGGGCGTGCGCTGGGCTTATGAGGTGCAGGCGCCGGCCAATGCCGACTGCACGATGGGCGTGCCCGAAGTGACCAAGCCGATCAGCCAGTGGCTGCGGGCGGGCTTCGTGCCGGTGCGCGGGCAGAAGCTCAGCGCCACCGAGCAGGCGCAATCGGCCTCGCTGCTGCAGCCGGAAGGCGTTTACGGTCCGGCTTTCCTGACCACGCCGAACTATTTCGTGATCAAGGAATACAATTTCTCCGATCTCTACGTGCTGTTCGTCGGCCATCTCGCCGACCGCATGACGAGCCCGCAGCCGTTCGCCACGCCATGGTCGGCGTCGAAGCAGCTGCGCTCGGCCGATGTCGAGGCGATGCAGCAGCAGCTGACGAAGATCGGCCTCTACAAGGACAAGCTCGACGGCAAGGCCGGGATGCAGACCCGCGCCGCACTCGGCGCCTATCAGAAGCAGGCCGGGCTGAAGGTCGATTGCTGGCCGAGCGAGGCGGTGCTGCGCGCGATGAACGGGCAGCGCTGATGGGCCGCTAGACTGCTTGGCGGCGGAAAACAAAAACCCGGCCGCAAGGCCGGGTTTCGGGAGTGATGCGGAAATCGCGTCGATGGATCAGTCGCAAACCTGGATGCGACGGAAGCGCCAGCCGTAGCCGTCCCAGAACCGCTCACGAACCATGCGGCACGGGGCTTCTTCGACGTAAACCGGCGCCGGCGCGACATAGACCGGGGCGGGACGAGCGCCTGCGATAGCGCCGCCGAGCAGGGCGCCGCCGATCAGGCCGCCGGCAACGCCGGCCGCGACGGCGCCGCCGTCACCAGCCTTGGCAGCCGGAGCAACGGCCAGCGAACCGGCAATCGTAGTAACGGCGACAAGGGCAGCTAAAGTCTTCTTCATGTCTTTGGCTCTCCTGGAACGTGGTGGCGTCGTGGCCCGACGCCGGGTTTAGGTGACTCGCACGCTGATCTCGAACTGCTGTCTTGCTAAACAGCGCAGAACAGTCAACCGAAAGTAAACGTCCGCAGCCTCATCGCGCAAAAAAGCGGTTTTTTCTGGCCGCGATAACAGACGTCCCGGAGATGCAGTCGGTTTTCCGGGACATCTGGTTCGATTTAATCGAGATGAACGACGATCAATCGCAAACGCGGACGCTGCGGACGCGCCAGGTGTAGCCGTCCCAGAACCGCTGGCGTTGCCAGAAGCAATCAGGGCCGTAGCCGGGTTCGGCGACATAGGCCGGACCGGGTGCGTAGTAGCCATATCCGGGACCGTAATAGCGGTTCTGCGATGCGATCGCGCCGCCGACGATGGCGCCACCGATCAATCCCGCAGCGACGCCAGCGGCGACACCGCGTTGTGCCTGGGCGGGGGCGGGCACCGCCAAAGCCGAAACCGCCAGAGTGGCGGCGGCGCAAAGCGCCAGCAATGTCTTCTTCATGACCTCACCTTTCTCACGGGAGCAGGGACAGCGTTCGTTGGCGATCTGTCTCGCCTGAGGGTTCCATATTCCGCTTGAATGATCAATGAACGACGCTGCCGTATTCGCCTCCAAATGCTTGCAGCTTTCGGAATATCTTGCAACGCACAAGCTTGTTGCGCGCTTGCGGCGGTTCGCGGCGGTGGAAGCTGGGATTGGTCTGCCAGACCTGCTGGGTGCACTTCGTATTCCCGAAAGCCCGGCCCGATCGATTTAGATTCATTCCAATATGAATCCCGCATCAGTTTGGAATTGCTACAAGAACCGCTTTTCCTTTTGCATCCGGCGGGGGCCGACAATATCCATATTGGCGAGCATCACCCGTTGGACCCTGCCTTCCCCGATGATTGTCTGTTCCTGTAACGTCCTCAGCGACCACGATGTCCGCAATGCCGTCAATGGCGGTGGGTCCGTGACACGAAATGCCAAGCAGGTGTACGGCTGCCTCGGCTGCAATGCCGAATGCGGCCGCTGCGCGCGCACCATCAAGGCGATCATCGACGAGGCGCTCGGTCCCTGCGCCAAGGCCTGCTGTTCCGGCTGCCCCCACGGCGGCCATCCGCACGCCGCTAACGAGGACGCCGAGCCGGCCGAATTCGCGCTCGCGGCCTGCTGAGGCGATATTCGATTCCGATCGAATAGGAATCCAAGCTCCAGCTTCTTGTTTCGACGCGTTTTCTTCCCGCGAGCCTGCTTTCGCATCGCCGGAAACGCCCTGCCTCCGACAGATCCACTCGAATTCGGTTATCCACGCGCTGCTTCCGCTGAGGGTTGCTCTCTCCGGTGATCTGATTTAGAAGCATTCTAAATTTAGTGTCGGCCGGTTTGGCCGCGACAGGTGGAGTGGATCATGCAAGGCGACCCGAAGGTCATCGATTATCTGAACAAGGGGCTGCGCAGCGAACTGACCGCCATCAATCAGTACTGGCTGCACTACCGGATGCTCAACAATTGGGGCCTCCTGGAGATGGCCAAGGTCTGGCGCAAGGAGTCCATCGAGGAGATGGAGCACGCCGACAAGTTCGTCGATCGCATCCTGTTCCTCGACGGCTTCCCGAACCTGCAGGTGCTCGATCCGCTGAAGATCGGCCAGGACGTCAAGGAGATCATCGAGTGTGACCTCGCCGCCGAGATCGGCGCCCGCACGCTCTACCAGGAGGCGGCGACCTACTGCCACGGCGTCAAGGACTATGTCAGCCGCGACCTGTTCGAGGAGCTGATGAAGGACGAGGAGGACCACATCGACTTCCTCGAGACCCAGCTCGACCTGATCAAGCGCATTGGTCTTGAGCTCTACACCCAGAGGCACGTCGGTCATCTGAAGGCTGAGGAGTCCTGAGCTTCGGTCGGCTGGCGCGGCGAGACGTCTCCTAAAATGCGAGAGGCCGTCCTTGCGGGCGGCCTCTTTTGTTTTGCGATCCGGATTGATGCGGTGCCCGTCAGTAGCACCGGATGATGTTGATAGTGCGGTCGCCGCCGCGTCCAGGCACCGTGACGCTCTCGGTGGGACAGCTCGACACATAGGGACGATCCGACGGCACCACGGCCGGCGGGTATCGATGCGCCCAGTCCCAGGGCACGTCCTGGGTGTAGGTGTAGCGAACGTCGTTCGAGACCGGCGCCGGGACTTCGGCGGCGAAGGGAACGCCCGCGACGGCGTCTTCGTAGTATCCGCTTGTCCCGGGCAACACGATGCCGGGCACCCGCACATGATGGCGGAAGGCTGGATGGTGCGAGGAAAACGTGCCGCGCGGCGCTGTTCCGGATCTCGCATAAGTCTCGGTCGAGGAAGCGAGCAGCAGCGCTGCAACGCCGAAGGACGCAATCAGCGCCCCACATGTTCGATACGCCATTCTTCGAAAGGCCATGGCACGCACCAACTCGCGGTTACGGAGCATTGTGCGGACGCTAGGCCGGGCCGCGTTGCGCCTGCAAACTCATCCTTAATTATTGGTTAAAAAGTAAGCTTAACAAGGAGTAATTGTCTCAAATTGGCGCGATCTCGCACGGGGTCCGCGCAGACGGCGGCGTTGTTCAGACCGTGTCGGCCGGAACGAAGCAACTGATGATGATGCTGCCGCGATGGTGCACGTACCATACGACGGCCTCACCGACCGGATTGCCGCGATCGCGGATGACGGCGCGCTCCGGCACCATCATCCACTCGCCCTCGATCGGTACCCAATAGGCGCCGTTGCGAACGTCATAGCTCGTGCGATGGCCGTCGGAGATGTCACAGCACGGCACGCCATTCGGCGCGATCACGCTCTTGAACCAGGCGCGGATATCGGGCGGCACATTGTCGTATTGGCCGTTGTCGAACGCCAACGCAGCGCCCGCCATGATGACGAGCGGCGCAAGCACCGCGACATGCGTGAGCCTTCGCATTGCCTTCCTCCGGCAGAAAACTTCTGCGTGACCCGCGCATGGCGTCGCGCGAATCCGGTGTTTGCGCGATTAGGCACGAACCGTGCGCGGGATGCATGCTCAAAGAATCAGCGAAGCAGCGCAGTGCTCCGTGATGCAGTGCGGAATCGCCGCGCTCAGGACGGTCGCTTCGCGCGTACCTTCTTCGCGGGCTTCGCCGCGATATTGTCCCGGGCCATTGTGAGGGCGCTGCGCAGCGTGACCTGATCGGCTTTCGCGAGGCGGACATTGGTGCTGCCGCTCTTGCCCCAGCCGCCCGGCACCGGCCGGAAGATCCCCGGTTCGGCCTCGACCACCATCGCCTGCTGCTCGGGCGTCAGCTTCACCATGCCCCAATCCTTGTCGGGATAGCCGAGCGTTGCGAAGATGCGCTTGCCGACGCGGAAGTCGGCGGTGCCGTGATGTGCGCCTTCAATCACCTCGGGCAGGCTCAGCGCTGTGCGGCGGAAGCGGTTTGCGGACATCGCCTTGATCCCGATCGCTACATCGTCCGCTGCGGCGCGGTCTGCAACAATTCCTGCAGTTGCCTGGCATAGAATTTGGCATCGCCGGTCGTGAGGTGGCCGCGCGTCTCGCTGCTCGCCGGGATCAGATCAATCTTGCCGTTCTTGATCCGCTTTACCGCTGCCTCGGTGACGCCGGTCTCCGGCGGATTGCGCTCGTCGTCAGCCGCGTTGATCGCGAGCAGCGTGGCCTCGATCTTCTCCATTCCCGCCGACGGATCGTAGTCGTGCGAGGCTTCCCATTGATAGATGTAGTCGTTGGCATCTGCGGTGACCGGCAATGCCAGCTGGTCATCGACCATCTTGTCGGCCTGCGGCGCAGTCGACGCCAGCGTCTGGTAGCCGAGCGTGCCGCCGGCGCTTGCGAAGCGATAGGCCGCGATGGCGTATTTCATCATCCGCGGCTGGCTCGTGTAGTTGCCGCCGTTGTAGTCGGGATCGTTGCGGATCGTTTCCAGCATCGTCCGCCGCAGGATCCAGTTGCGCGCCGCCATCGCTGATGGCTGCGAGGCCATCGGCACCAGGACGTCCATCATCTGCGGATAGCGCACGCCCCAGATCCAGGTGTGCATGCCGCCCATCGAGTTGCCGATCACGAGCCGCAGGTGCTTGATGCCGAGGCCTTCGGTGACCAGCCGGTATTGCGCGTCGACCATGTCGTTGTAGTCGTATTTCGGAAAGCTCGTCCGCATCGCATCCGACGGCTTCGACGATTTGCCGTGTCCGATGCCGTCGGGGATGACAATGTAGTATTTCGTCGCGTCGAGCGGCTGGCCCGGGCCGAACAACTGGCCGGCAAATGTCGGCGTCAGCATGCTGGCGGCCGAGCCGCCGGAGCCGTGCAGCACAGCACCGGCTGTCCGGTCGGCGCGCCGACCGTGGTGTAGTGCAGCCGCAGTTCCGGCATCACCTCGCCGCTGTGAAACTTGAAGTCCTTTGCGATCCACTCGCCGTCCTGCGGCGCGGGATAATCTGCGGCCATGACGGGTACCGACATCGAGACGAGAGCGGCCAGGAGCGCCGCGCACAAACGGATCATGATGCTTCTCCCCACGCGCGGCGCGCTTGTCCAGCCGCTTCGGTGCAAGCCTAGCATGACGGAAAGCGTTGTCCGAGAGTACGCCAGCGCGACTGGCGAAGATGTGTTCGGCTAGCTCGCCCTCAGCACGTTCAGCGCATACCATCCCCAATAGATACGATGACGCTGGATCAGGCCGTCCTTGATCTCCATGACCTCGACGAGGTCCATCTGATCGCCGTCCGGAGACTGGCGCGGATATTCCCAGGTGAGAATTCGGCCGTCGCTGAAGAAACCCTGTTTGAACCGCCTCCGCTGCGGCGGGTTGGTGCAGAACACCCGCGTGATGAACTCGCGCAGCGCATCCCGGCCCTGGACGATCCCGTCGCTCGTCTGCATCAAATGCTGGACCAGTGGGCTCTCGATCGAGGCGTCAGGAGCGTAGAGCGCGAGCGCCGCCTCGAGGTCCTTGTTGCCGAGGGCCTCGTCCCAAAGCCTGTAGACGCGTTCCGCGTCGGCGTTGCCGGCTGTCATGATTATTCCCTTGTGTTTCGTTGATTGCCGCCCATTTGAGCGGATCAGGCAATCGCGACGTTTCAGGAAAATCTGAAATGAGTATCGCGGCACGGCGAATGCCGGTAGGACGTTTCGGGATGGATTGGAGGCGATGCGGTGGGATCATCCCAACCGGTGCAGACAGGATTTTCGCGGATCGCCGAGGCGTTGGGTGATCCGGTGCGCGAGGCGATGGTCAGCGCGCTGGCCGACGGCAAGGCGCTGCCGGCGGGTGAGCTTGCTGCGGTCGCTGGCATCTCGCCGCAAGGCGCCAGCGCGCATCTGCAGAAGCTGGTGGATGCGCGTGTGCTGTCGGTGTGGGCACAGGGCAGGTTCAGATATTACCGGATCAGGGACGACGACGTCGCGGCGCTGATCGAGAACCTGGTCGATCTCGCAGCGAAAACCACTGCCCGGCGCAAGCGTGCGATGCCGGCCGAGCAGCTCAGGCGATCGCGCACCTGTTACCATCATCTTGCGGGTGAGCTCGGCGTGCTGTTGTCGAATGCGCTGATCCGCCGCCGCCTTGTCATCGTCGATGGCCGCGATGGGCGCGTGACTGAGCAGGGGCTGGCCTGGTGCCGCGCCGAGGAGATCGATTTTGATCCCGCGTGGCAGCCGCATCTGCGGCTCTGCAACGACTGGACCGAGCGGGTGCCCCATCTCGCCGGTCCCTTTGCCAATGCCGTGCTGGCGCGACTGGTCGAGATGCGCGGCGTTGCGCCGCATCGGATTCCGCGTGCGCTGCGGATCACCGACCGCGGGCGGGCATTCTTTGATCGGCTCGGCGTGCAGGTTCCGTTCTGAAGCCGCGCGAATGTGAAATTAGCGGCCGTCCTCGACCTCGGTCTCCGGGCGGTCGTTGCCGGAGGCGGTTTCGGTCAGCCATTTGCCGTCCGGCGTTTCATACTGGATTGCCTCGGTGCGTCCGGGAACACGCTGTTCGTTGGCGGCGCGCCGGGCGGCGGCGAGTGCCGCAGCGCGGGTTGGAAACGGTTCCGAGAACACCCCGTTGACGGTATAGGCCCAGCCGCCGTCGTGCTGGACAACCTTGTAGATCACGTGGCTCATCCGGAACCTCGTTTCCATCTTGAACGATGAGGCTGCCAGAATAGACCACGATGTCGTATTTTGCAGCAGCCGATCGTCTTTGAGACAGCCGCCCCGTTGCTGCGGGCGAGGGAGACCGACATGTGCCGCAATATCAAGACACTGTTCAACTTCGAGCCGCCCGCTACCGAGGACGAGATCCACGCGTCGGCACTGCAGTTCGTGCGCAAATTGTCCGGCTTCAACAAGCCGTCGCAGTCCAATGAGGCCGCCTTCAACCTTGCCGTGACCGAGGTCTCGGACGCCGCGCGCAAGCTCCTGATCTCGCTGCAAACCGGGGCGCCGGCGCGCGATCGCGAGGTGGAGGCGGAGAAGGCGAGGGAGCGTTCGCGCCTGCGGTTCGGCTGAGGCCGGGGTATTCCGTGATGCAGGTCACGGTACGGCGTCATGCCCCCAGGCACCATCGCCGTTCACCCCGGCCCCGGAGCAACGCCATGAAGCCTGCCGTCCTGCTGACATTCTGTTCGATTGCGTTCGCCGTTCTCTGGACCTGCGGCATGCTGTGGTCGAGCGGTACGATCGACCTCGCCAATGTCATCATTCTGTCGGCCTGCGGGGCGTTCGCAGGTGTTGCCTGGTACTACGCGATGCGCTGGGTCTTTCAACTCATGCACCTCGTTCGGCCCTCGGATCCCCCGGCTAACCACGGCGCCGAGCGATGAGTGCCGCGCTTGCAAAACCGAGGTAACAGGCGTTGTTTATGGCGAGCTGAGGGGACACCATGCGCATCATCATTGCGCTCGCCGTCGCGCTGACGTCGTCAGCCGCTCTTGCTGGCACGTCCGAAGGTTACGGCATGGGCGGCTGGATCGGGAAATTCCAGCCGGAGATCGACCGCGCCAACGCTTCCGGCGAGCAATTCCGCATCAAGGGCCATTGCCAGTCGAACTGCACGTTGTTCCTCGGGCTGCGCAATATCTGCGTCGAGCGCAGCGCGACGCTGTTGTTTCATGCCGGCCATGACCGCCAGCGCAACATCAATGCGACATCAACCCAGCGGATGCTGGACGCGTACAAGCCCGCGCTTCGCGACTACGTCCTCGCGCACCACTACATGGATACACTGGAATTCCACGCGATCCCTGGCGCGATGATCATCGACCGGTTCGGTTACAAGGAGTGTCCACGAAGCTAGAGCGTTTTCGAGCGAAGTGGACGCCGGTTCGCGTGAAGAAAACGCGTCAAGAGAAGGAGCTTGAGCTTCGGTTCTGATTCAATCAGAACCGAAAAGCTCGAGGGACAAGAAGGGTTACTTCTTGTCCTTCTTGCGATGCTTCTTCTTTTTCTTGTGATCGCCGTCTTCGTCGTCGTCATCAGCGAAATCGACCGCGTCGTCGACGTCAAGGGCGATCGCCTCCGCTGCCGCGCGCTCGGCGGCATCGCGCTCGGCGAGCTCCGCGGCTTCACGCTCCTTGGTGCGCCTGTAGTCTTCCCAGGCGTCGAAGACCATGTGCAGCCACGGCATCACCTGCTCGATCGACGGCAATTGGCCGGGCGGGCCTGCTTCACCGCGTGGGCCGGCCGGACCCTGCGGCCCCTGTGGACCAGCCTCGCCGCGCGGACCCTGTACGCCCGGCTTGCCTTGCGCCCCCGGCTTGCCCTGGGGGCCAGCTTTTCCGACCACCCCAGCCTTGCCCTGTGGCCCCGGCTTGCCGCGCGCACCTTCCGGCCCCGGCCGCCCGGGATGTCCCTGCGGACCGGGCCGTCCCGGTTCGCCCTGACGGCCCTGCGGCCCCTGCGCCCCTCGTGACCCCTGGCGGGAAGTTGTCTCGTCAGCCACTGATATACTCCGTCGCGATTTCAAGCCGCTTGTAACAGAGGTTGGAGGACGGCTTCAATTCTGCCTGTCGGGTCGGGTGCAAGCGATCAACAGTCATAATTCTATGCGCATATGACGACGGAGGGCGTGTTGCGGGTTTTGAACGGCAGGTATGGCGAGGCCGCAGGCGAAGTACAGCAACCGCTCGACATCGTCGTGACGCGAGACGATGTGGTGGACGAGGAGGCCTTTCGCAGCACCAGTGTGCTCGAGCTCTATGAAGAGCTGTTTCCTCCGAGCGAGCGCGACAATTCTGACGACATCGTGCGCTGGCTACTATCAGATGACATCGGCGAACAGCGACAGTTCAGCGTCGGTGCTCAGAAGCTGTCATATCGTCTCGACTCGCGCTGCTTCATCCTGCGCGCCGCGGAGCGCGCGATCGGGCTCGGCTTCTTCACCTACGATCACGCAAGCGAGCTGATCTACTGCAACTACATCGGCGTGGCGAAGGCGTGGCGCGGCGGCGGCCTGGCGCGCGAGTTCTATCGCGAGACGATCGAAATGCTCGACGCGCTGTTTCCGCGCAATATCGGCATGGTGCTCGAGGTCGAACCCTACGATCGCGATCGGCTGGAAACGATCATCGCTGATCTCGAACGAACGGGCGCGAGGCGGCTCGCGGCGGATCAACAGGCCGAGATTCGCAGATTGCTGCGCGTGAGCTGGTACGACAAGCTCGACTACCGCTTCTTTCGCGACGCGCGCAGGATGCAGCCGCTTGACTGTCGTTCGCCATGCCTCGATCCGTCGTTGCTGCCATCCGCTTGGGCAGGCGCGGAGGAAAATTACTGGCTGGCTTGGCAGGCGCGGACCGGCGCGCCCTCGGCGGAGGGGAGCGCCGGCGATCTCTGGCAAAAGGCCGTCGCTGCGATCTATGTCGAGATCCTCGCAAAATCCCTGGTCGAGGACGATCCGAATGGACGGCGCGACTATTGGGACTATGCGACCGCACTGGTCGCGCAGACGCTGCAACAGGTCGCGACGACCGAGGTGCGTCTCGCACGGTGCCTCGATGCCGACGGCCGCGCGTTGCTGTCGCGCTGGCGACGCCTCGCGGTCGACCTGCCGATCTGAGATCGACGTGTCGATCTGAGATCGAGGTGTCGATCTGAGATCGAGGTGTCGATCCGAAACCGCTAGGCTGCGGCGTGCTCGCTATGCGGCACGTCGATGCCGTCGGCGGAATATTCGCGGATCTTGTTCCGCAATGTCCGGACCGACAGCCCGAGCACGCGCGCGGCGCGAGTGCGGTTGCCGTTGCAGCGCGCGAGCGTCTGCAGCACCAGTTCCCGCTCAACTTCGTCGACGGTGGCGCCGATCAGCAGCGGAACGATTTCATTTGGAGCCAGCGACGGCAGCAGTGCTTCCGGCGACGGTACGGTGGACGCGTAAGACATGAACTCCTCCCGATCAAAGCCCGCTTCGTCGGAGAAGCGAAGACATCGAGAACCAACTACCCCGTAGATCCACGGTGTCCCGGTTTGGTTAACAGATCCCTAACGTGCCGTTAACTCCCTGCCTTGTAAGCAAAATACCCAGAAATTGCCACGATTTGGGTTCCATCGGTCATAGTGTCCGGTAACCGCCATCGACCATCACGATCGATCCCGAGACATAGGCGGACAGGTCCGAGGCGAGGAAGATCGCGGGACCGACGATGTCCTCCGGTTTGCCGGCACGGCCGAGCGGGGTGTGGTCCATGAAGACCTTCACGAGGTCGGGATTGGCGGCGCGCACCTTCTCGTTCAGCGGCGTCTCGATGAAGCCGGGACCGATCGCATTGACGCGAACGCCATCCTTGCCGAGCTCGGCGGCCAGCGCCTTGGTGAAGCCGAGCACGCCGTGCTTGGAGGCGGTATAGGCAGGCGAGCTCGGCGTCCGCAGATGCACGAAGGACTGGATCGAACCGATATTGACGATGCGTCCCTTGGCCTTGCGCAGCGGTGCGAGGAAGGAATGCGTCACGTTGAAGACACCGGTGAGATTGATCGCGATGATGTCTTCCCAATCCTTGATCACGGCCTCGTCGGCGCCGAGCATGCCGTTGCGGCGCGCGATGCCGGCATTGTTGACCAGGATCGAGACCGCTCCAACCTTGTCGGCCACCTGCTTTGCCATCGCGATGCAGGCGTCGCGATTGGTCACATCGAGAGCAAAGCTGTCCGCCTTGCCGCCGGCGTTACGGATCTCCTTGGCTGCTTCCGCCGCCGCATCGCCGTTCATGTCGAGCAGCACCACGCCCGCACCCTCGCGGCCGTAGCCTGCAGCGATGGCACGCCCGATGCCCGAGCCTGCACCGGTGATGACGGCGATGTGATTGTCGAGAAGGGCCATGGCGTTTCCTCGTTCTGATTTGTGAGCGTTGTCGACAACACTATTCAAAACTGCGCCAACCGAAACGCCAAGCCGCGTTTGCGCGTTGCTGTTATCCGGATTCGGATGACAGTACGGACCGATCATGGACCCGCATATCAGACACTGGAAAGTTGCGATCGAGCGCTTCTGCGCGGCGCCGGATCCCGACTATCGCGAGATGGCGAGAATGATCGCCGAGATCGCCGCGACCGACATCGACGAGACACTGCGGCATGCGGCCGCACAGGTGCTGCCGATCCTGCGCCAGGCGACGCTGAAATCGGCCGACCGCCGGACCAGGTCGATGGCGCTGCGCCGTCTCGGCATCGTCAGCGATGCGCTGCACATGCTGTCCGCGCCACAGTTCGGACGGCGCGGCTCAACGCCGAAGGTGCTGACGCAGGAAGAGCGCTACCGGCAATTGCTTGGCCTGCCGTTCGGCCGCCGCCTCGCGGCGACCGAAGTCCATCAAGCGTTCAAGCGCGCCGCCAAGACGGTGCATCCCGATGGTGGCGGCAACGGCGCCGCATTCCTTGAACTCGCCGCGGCGCGCGACGCATTGATGAAGCATCACTGACGCTTGATCGCGCCAGGTCCGACGGAAGGGCGGACGCCGCGCCGTTGCCGCGTGTTCGCCCGGGCGTGATCGATGGGCGATGGCTCAGAACGAGCAGGTGCCGTTGTTCAGGAGGCTGGTCTTGAAGCTGAACGCGGCATCGAAGGTTGGCAGCTCCTCGCTGACGACGGCATAGTTCGCCGGCCACGGCGCGGTCGGGATGCTCTGGTCCCAGATCTGGCAGAAGCCGGTGTCCTGCCAGAGGATCAAATGATAGGGCGTGGCGCTGGCCGGGCTTGCGGCGGCAAGCACGGACTCGGTGGCGGCAACGGCGGCACAGGCAATCGCAAGACGACGCATCGGAAATCTCCGGTTTGAAAAAATGAATGTTCCGCGGGGCAATCCCGGAGCTCAGGGGCTGATCGCCCCGGACATGCAGTGAGTGCTGCAGCCCCGGGAACAGGTTCAACGCCGGGTCGCGCGGAAACACCCGTCAGCAAATCGGCCAGCGCTGTGCCAAATTGCGCCTGGTTACGCGCTTGCTACAGTCGGCGCATGGCGATTCGCGCCAGCGTCGCGACACATGCCAATCGACGTGAGCAAATCCTGGGGAGACCGCACATGAAATTTTCATCCACCCTTCGCGCCGCGCTGGTCGCACTGCTGGCGTTCACGGGAGCTGCCTTCTCTTCAGCGGCTCGTGCCGACAGCGGCTTCGTGACGCTCACGATCTACAAGGCCGGCTGGATCATCGGCGGCTCCGGCGGCAGCGGCGTCCTGACCTTCCGCGGCCGCTCCTATCGCCTCTCGACCGGTGGTCTCGATTACGGCCTGGTGTTCGGCGGCTCCAAGACCGTGCTACGCGGCCGCGTCAGCAACATCAATCGTCCGTCCGACGTCGCTGGAGTCTACGGCGCAGCAGGCGCGGGGCTTGCCATCGGCCGCGGTGCCCGCGCGATCGTGCTCACCAATCAGAATGGGGCGGTGCTCGAGCTGACCGGCCACCAGGTCGGACTGATGGCCAACGCCGATCTGAGCGGCCTTGCGATCACCATGCGGTAGCGCATGATGGTGTGGAGCGGGACCAGTGAGTGGCCCCAATCCTACTGTGCATGGGGTTGTTTTCGATGTTTTTGTCCAGCTGATCGCGCGAGCCGCCTCGGTCCAGGCCGGGGCGAGGCGGCGTTCACTTGAACAGATGCAGCGCTGCGTATTGCAGCAGCATGATGGTCTTGGCGTCGACGATTCGGCCGTCGCTGATCATCGCGAGCGCGTCGTCGATCGCAAGCTCCAGCACCTCGATGTCCTCGCCCTCGTCGGCGAGCCCGCCGCCATCGCTGACGCGCATCGCGGCGTCATATTCGGCGATGAAGAAATGCAGCTTCTCGGTCACCGCGCCCGGCGTCATGAAGGCTTCGAACACCTTGCGCACGTGCGCGAGCCGGTAGCCGATCTCTTCCTCAGCCTCGGCGCGTATGCGTGCTTCCGGCGCGGCGTCGTCGAGCATGCCGGCGGCGGCCTCGATCAGGAGATCATCATAGCCGTTGGCGAAAGCGGGGTAGCGGAACTGCCGCACCAGCACGACGCTGCGGATGTTCAGATTGTAGGGCAACAGCGCCGCGCCGTTGCCGCGATCGTAGACCTCGCGCACCTGGGTCTGCCATTCGCCATTGGCGCGTCGGTAGTCGAATGTCGCGCTCTTCAGCTCGTAGCGGCGCTTCGAGAGCAGCTCGACGTCCTTGACGCGGACGCGGTCGGCGATGCTCATGCGTAAATCCTCAACTCCCTCACGGCGTCGCTTCGCGGCCATCGAGCCATTTGGCCAGCATCACCGAGGTCGACTCCTCATAGCCGAGCGATTGGTAGAATGCGCCGGCCGTGGCGTTTTCGCGCCGCACCAGCAATTGCAGCTTCGGCACGCCGGCGGCACGCAGCCAGTCCTCGGCCGCTGCCATGATGGTGCGGCCAAGTCCCTTGCCCTGGCTGTTGGGATCGACCGCGACGTAATAGACCCAGCCGCGATGGCCGTCATGACCGACCATCGCGGTCGCCACGATCGCACCTGAGTTGCGGCCGACCAGCACGACCGAGTTCGGTCCGCGCCGCGCCAGCGCGATGTCAGCTGAGGCATCGTTCCACGGCCGCGTCAGGCCGCAAGCCTGCCACAGCGCGACGACGTCGGCGACGTCGGCGTCGGTGATCGGTGCAATGGCGAGGGAGGGCATTGTCGCCTGCACGGTCACAGCACCTTGCCCGGGTTCATGATGCCGAGCGGATCGAGCACCGCCTTGACCTGCCGCATCAGCTCGATGGCGACCTTGTCCTTGACGTCGGGCAGTTCGCCGCGCTTGAGCACGCCGATGCCGTGCTCGGCCGAGATCGAGCCGCCCATCCGCAGCACGATCTCGAACACGACGGCGTTGACGTCGTGCCAGCGCGCCAGGAAGTCGGCTGTGTTGGCGCCGACCGGCTGGCTGACATTGTAGTGGATGTTGCCGTCGCCGAGATGGCCGAACGGCACCGGCCGCGCACCCGGGATCAACTTCACCACCGCCGCGTTGGCCGCAGCGATGAAGGCGGGCACGGCGGCGACCGGCACCGAGATGTCGTGCTTGATCGAGCCGCCTTCCGGCTTCTGCGCCGCCGACATCTCGTCGCGCAGCTTCCAGAACGCCTGGCGCTGGCTCAGATTGGCTGATATCACGGCGTCGTCGACGATGCCGTCGTCCATGCCCTGGGCCAGGATCGCCTCCAGCGTGTCGCGTGCATCGTCGCGCGACGACGACAATTCCATCAGCACGTACCAGGGGTGCTTGTCCTCAAGCGGATCGCGGATATCGATGCCGTGGCGGATCGAGAAATCGACCGCAATGTCGGCGAGCAGTTCGAAGCTCGTCAGCGCGCCGGCCGCCTCGTTGCGCGAGATCGACAGCAGCTTGAGCGCGGCCGCCGGCGACTTCAGGCCGACATAGGCGGTCTCGACCGCCCGCGGCCGCGGAAACAGTTTCAGCGTCGCCGCGGTGATGATGCCGAGCGTGCCCTCGGCGCCGATGAAGAGGTTGCGCAGGTCGTAGCCGGTGTTGTCCTTCTTCAGCTTCGACAGCGCATTCAGCACGCGGCCGTCGGCCAGCACGACTTCGAGCCCGAGCGCCATTTCGCGCGCCACGCCATAGGCGAGCGCCGCCGTGCCGCCGGCATTGGTCGAGAGGTTGCCGCCGATGGTGCAGCTGCCTTCGGCGCCGAGCGACAGCGGGAACAGCCGATCGACGTCGCTCGCCCTCTGCTGCGCGATTTGCAGCACCACGCCGGCTTCGCAGGTCATGGTGTTGGATTCGACGTCGATGTCGCGGATCTTGTCGAGGCGCCGCAGCGAGACCACGACCTCGCCATTGTGCGGGGTCTGGCCGCCGACCAAGCCCGTGTTGCCGCCCTGCGGCACCAGCGCGATCCTGTGCTCGGTCGCAAGCTTGCAGATTGCGGCGACTTCGGCGGTCGAGCCCGGGCGCAGCACCAGCGGCGAGCGGCCGTGGAACAGATCGCGCTCCTCGGTGACGTAAGGCTTGATGTCGGCGGCGTCGGTCAGCGCATATTTCTCGCCGACAATGGCGCGGAATTTTTCAAGCAATTCGGGCGGAAGCGGCGGCACCGCTGATTGGACGACGTTCATTTTTTCTTGGTCTTTCACTCGGTCGGGTATCTTTGCTTAAGCATGACCTCCGCGCAAACGCTTCGCGTTTGTCGCGAGGGAATACCGGCTCCCACTTTTCCGGGTCATGCTTGTTCCCGCCCAACCGCTGCGCGGCGCAGCCGGTCGTTGATGGCTTCGCCCAAGCCGTCCTCGGGAATGGGCATCACTGCGATAGCATCCGCGTTTCTCTTGTCGAGCGTGCGAAGGTAACCGAACAGATTGGCGGCAGCCTCGGCGAGATCGCCGCGCTCGGACAGATTCATCACCGCGGAGGCACATTCGCGCCGCGCGACCTTGGCCGTCCCGAATGCCAACAAGGCTTCGCCGACGTGGACGTCGCTGGCATTGAGCCGGACCGGGGTCCGCGGCGCATAATGCGAGGCGAGCATGCCGGGGGCGACCGGCTGACCGTCGGTCTCGGCGTCCTGCGGCGGCGACTGCAGCGGGTGGCCGAGCACGCGCTCGATCTCGGCGCGCGTCAGGCCGCCCGGCCGCAGCAGCACCGGATCGGAGAAGCAGCCGACAATGGTGGATTCGACGCCGACCTCGACTGGGCCGCCGTCGACGATCAGGTCGATGCGGCCGGCGAGATCGCCGTTCACATGCTCGGCGGTGGTGGGCGAGACATGGCCCGAAAGATTGGCCGACGGTGCTACCACGGCACCGCCGAAAGCCTTGATGATGTCGCGCGCGACCTTGTGGGCCGGGATGCGAATCGCGACCGTATCGAGGCCGGCGGTCGCCAGTTCCGCGACCGGGCAGGAGAGCGCCTTCGGCAGCACCAGGGTCAGCGGACCGGGCCAGAACGCTTCCGCGAGCCGCAGGGCCTGGCCGTCGAACAGGGCGATCCGGCGGGCGGCGCCAAGATCGGCGACGTGGGCGATCAGCGGATTGAAGGCCGGCCGGCCCTTGGCCTGGTAAAGGCTGGCGATCGCGGCGGCATTGCCGGCATCGGCGCCGAGGCCATAAACCGTCTCGGTCGGAAACGCCACCAGGCCGCCCTCGGCCAAAACCCCGGCGGCGGTGGCCGTGGCGGCGGCGCCGGCAGGCATAATGTGCGTTTTCAGGCCTGTTTCCACTGTGACTAGATTCCTCAATTCGGTGCCTTGCAGTCCCCGAAACCCGACGCTATAAGCCGGTCCTCTTAGTCGGAGTGTGGCTCAGCCCGGTAGAGCACTGCGTTCGGGACGCAGGGGTCGCAGGTTCGAATCCTGCCACTCCGACCAAGATTTTCTTACGCTTTTTGTCTTCTTTCACGATACGCGGCCAAGTCAACCCCGCGATCAACCCCAGATACGATGTTCTTGTTTTGTTTCGTCGTGATGGCTGCTGCCGCCTCGCGCAAGAATTCCGGGTGGTGGTGGCCATAGGTATCGAGCAATACCTCGACCGACATCCCAAGAAACCCAGCTGACTTCCATGGATCTGCGCCGCGCTGCATCAGCCAGGTCGCGGCCGTGTGCCTCAAGGTGTGCGGCGTGACCTTGCCCGCTTCGGTGGACAGCTTGGCGACTCCAACGGCGCTTCGGAACCCCGACTTGACGGATTTGACCGCCGCGCCGTTGAACTCGACAAAGTGTGAGACGATTGCGCCCGTCCTAGCCCAGCGACGCATATGGGCGAGCAATCGGTCAGGAATTGGCGCCGGCGGCTGCCGTTTTTTGGTCGGACGCCGTCCCTGGGCGCGTCGATAAAAGATGCCGTTTTCAAGATCGACATACGATCGACCCGTGTCACGGTACGGCGACGCTGAGGCGATCGCGCCGGCGCGCGTACCGGTATAGAGCCCGATCAAAATAAAGCGCGCGATATGACGAAGCGGGCGCTTGCCCGTCTCAATTTTTTGGTTCTTGAGAGGTCCGCGATGCCGTGTCTGGACTTCGCGGTATCGCCAGCACGCCCACAGCAGTGCAGCGGCTTCGCTGCGGCTCAGCCACCGCTCACGACCAGGTCCTTTTGCGGGAAGCGCGACGCGAACCAACCCGCGATGCAGGCCTTCCCGCGCATGATGATTGATTGCTGCACGCAGATCTTCCAAATCGCGCCGGGCTCCCCCGGGACGCCCGCGAGCCTTCACATACTGCCCGCAAGTCTGCGCATTCACCTCAGCCAGCATCTTGCCACCGAAAAAATCGTTCAGGCGACCGATCCGGTCCGCGAACTCCGTTATTTCGGACTGAGCAGAGCCTCGTTCAATGTAAATCGCCTCGCGATGAGCGTGATAGATTGCAAGTACATCGGCGACATCGATGTCTTCAATGTCGCGGACGCGACGCGGAGGGCGGTACTTCGAGGTGATATACGTTACGAGGGCGTCTTCGGCGGCCCTCGGCGGCTTTCGCTCAGCCTCGCTCGCAAAGACTCCTGTGGCAACCTCGCGGTCTCCATCGCGGATGGTCCAGACAGCGTTGGCGATGAGGCGTCCGTTTCTTCTCTTGGCCTTGCGTTTGTAGAGTCTCGGGCCTTTGCTGATACGCGGCATAGCTCCCTCATGCGCTCGATATGTGCCAGCGTCGTAAAATCCTTACCTGCGATGCGCTCGATGATCAGGCGACCGCGCAAAGCTTCCTTGCGAAGCCCAGAACTGGTCATCGACCCATCCGGAAATGCCAACGAAGCTGCCGTAGACAGTCGAATTGGATCGTTGGGAGCAATTTCGCTTCGACGGTTTGTTGGTGCGCCCATGGCAGCAGACTCGCTGGACTTCCTCGACGTTGCGCAGGCAGTTGCGCGTCGCAGCGATGTTGCCTCTCCTAACGACCAAAGAAAACGACGCTCTCGTTGCAGCTTGCCTGCCACGCATTGCATGCCAGCGGATCTTAGCGAGCTCGCTCGTAGAGAAACCTGAGCTATCAAAGCGCAGCGTAGCAAAAATACTTGCGCGTTTCGGAGACACTCCCAACATTGGATCTCTCAATCGTTGTCTTCACAGGGCGCCGATTGATATGCTGGCGCTCAAGGTCGCCGGCATCGAAAGGCGTGCCTTTCGCCAGCAACGACTCGGACAGTTCGAAAACGCCATCCAGACCCTGGAGAAGCTGATCGCCGATAAAGAGCTTGCTGACGACGCGGAGCGCCGGGCCTGGGCTCTCAGCGTCGGCCACACGCATCGCCTATCAAATCGAAGACGAAGGTCGCGGCCGGAAGCTTCAAACGAGCGCTTACACGGTCAACAACAATCATTCGCCGCCGAAGGTCAGGCCTGCCTACGTGCCGCGTCCGCTCCCGGGTAGGCAGTCGGCAGCGATCGTCAGTCGCATGCTCGAGTACGATCAATGATCGCCGAATTCGACGAGGCGGTCGCCGAACTAGTACCGGAGGCCTCCGCCGGCCGTTACGAGGCAGCGCTTGCCAACCTCGGCGCATTCCTTGGCTTCGAAGCGGAGCGGCCCGAGAAGATCCATGGTGTCGGTCCTGATGTTCTTTGGCGAACTGACAGCACCTTCGATTTCGTTATCGAGGCGAAGAGAGAAAAGGACCAGGACAATCCCCTCTACAAGAAGGACCATGCCCAGCCCCTGGAGGCCGAGCATTGGTTTAAGAACGCCTATCCCGGGCGCAGGGCGCTGCGGGTCTCGGCGTTGCCGGAGGCCGTCGCCGACCCGAAGGCGACGCCGGCCGGCAGTTTCGCCCTGCGTCTCGATGACATCACCAAATTGGTGGGCGCTCTGCGAGGGGTTTTGCTCGAAGTGTCCAGTCCCGGAAAATCTGACGCGCTACGGGAGCGCTGCGAAGCAGCACTTGTAAAGGCACACCTGAAACCGGACGGGATCAAGGCTAGCTTTCTCAAGCTGTTCGGCAAAAAGGCCAAGGGCATCTAAACCGCCTCTAGGCGCAACCATCGTTGCGCCTAGACTTCATTCTTGCGCCTAGCCCTAATTCCTGCGCCTAGATCGGCCATTCTTGCGCCTAGATTCTACGCGCAGGAAAGGCCGCTTTGGCGAACCAGATCCCAGAAGAAGCACTGGCCGCTATTGAGGATGCCGTGCGGCGCGACCCCAACGGCGTGTCGGCGCCGGAGATTCTGCGCGCCCTGGCGACTCCCGTCCCGCCGCGCACCCTCCAATATCGCCTCAAACACCTCGTCACCCGAAATCGCATCATCATGGACGGCGAAGGGCGGTGGGCACGATACCGGCTGCCCGATGCGGCCATTGACGCGGCAGCGCGGGAAGATGCCAACGAACCTGTCATTCCGCTCTCTGAAGCGGGGACATCGATTCGCGACTATGTCCGTCAGGCGCCGGAGGCTCGCAAGCCAGTCGGCTACGATCGAAAATTCCTCGACCGCTATCGACCGAACGCTTCCTTCTACTTGACCGAGCAGGACCGCGCGCATCTAGCGGCCGTTGGCCGCCCGCAGATCGCGGAACAGCCTGCGGGCACCTACGCCAAACAGATCCTCGGCAGGCTGTTGATCGATCTCGCCTGGAATTCGCGCCGTCTGGAAGGCAACACGTACTCGCTCCTCGACACCAAACGCCTCATCGAGCTGGGCGAGGAGGCGGTTGGCCGCGCGCATCTCGAGGCGCAGATGATCCTGAACCACAAGGATGCGATCGAATTCCTGGTCGGCGCCGCTGACGAAATCGGCTTCAACCGCTACACCTTCCTCAATCTCCACGCGCTCCTCGCCAACAACCTCCTTGCCGATCCCACCGCGGCCGGCAGGCTGCGCTACATCGCCGTCGGCATCGAACGCTCCGCCTTCCATCCGCTGGAGGTGCCGCAGCTCATTGAGGAAAGCTTCGATCACATCCTGGCCACCGCTGCCGCGATCAGCGACCCCTTCGAACAAGCGTTCTTCGTGATGGTGCAGCTTTCATATCTGACCGATACCGCACCGCCAGCCAAACTGCCGGCCGCAGCGATCTACACTCTCACCATCGAGCGCTTTCGCGGCATCACCTCTCTCAAGTGCAAGCCATCGCGCGGCGTGAATGTCATTCTCGGCGGCGGCGACGTCGGCAACAGCTCATAGACCTGGTCAAGATCAGAGCGAATTACGCGAGACTTTGCGTCTCGGCCGATAGCACCGGTGATAAGGTTCTCTTCCACTGTCAGCGAGCGGAAGCAATGCCGGCCCTCAAGCACTGGAATGTCGCCACCTGTGCCAACTCGGCGACTTGCGGCCTTACCGCTTCACGCACATCCGGCTCTTTGGCCCATTCCCATTTTGGATCCGCCTCGGGGTTCTCATGATAGCTGTCGGGTGCCGCGGGGTAGATCTCGTTCCACACGAGGTGATCGCTGACTCGCGCCAGTACTTCGGTGCACCTGGGTCAGCCTCGTGCTGCTTCACGAACCAAATGTACCAGCGGCCCGCAAGTGCGAGGGCGTTAAGCCGAGTGAGCGGTTGCCCTACCCCGTTAAGCTGCGCCCGAAGAGTGGCAATGCGCGTTTCAACCTCAGCTTCCCACTCTCCGAGGCGTACCTTTGCCTCGTGCCGGGGGTGTGTCCGCGGCTAGCTTCAAATGGGCTTCTCGCTTGACCCCATAGAGCCGCGCATACCCCCTCACGGACATCTTGGGGGGATGCTCGTCGAGGACGATTCCCTGCACGGCTTCCAGCATATCGATCTCGTCCCCGCTCAAGCGCAGGTGCTGCGAGCGGGCGCGACAGATCTACCAGCTGCGTCAACGCGGGAATGGTTTGCATTAACCGCAAGAAGCTGATGCATCCTCATTCTGCTGCGATTTTGGCGACCTCAGCCAGAGGTCCCGGTTCTACTCGGATATCACCGGAAAAAGGACGCTCTTGCAGACCAATGAGTCCCAGCGCCATCACGACGGCGATTGAGAACACGCTTAGCGCCGTGATTTGCGCACCGGCCTTCTTCAGGTGCACCAACCCGATCGATATCTGTGTCACCACGCCAAGGATCACGACGAGAATCCATTTGGCATCGATCGTGCGGTCCGAGGCTAACGCGAGCCGCTCGGAGCGCGCGCTGCCCGCTCCGACTGCGGCATTTAGCACGGCCGTCTGCACCGCAGCACCCACTGCTTGACCCATCCGAGGATCGCTGACTTCTCGCAGCAAAGCGTCATAGACGAACTCAACCGAATGGGCCTCCTGGTCCTGCGCCATCGCCGGCCACTCGTCATCCACGAGGGCGGCGACGTATTTCGCCAGCGCCGAGCGGAGGCTGCCCATGTCCGATACGGACGCGTTACTAACAGCATAAATGTTGCGCAGTTCCGCCGCCTCCGACTGCACCGCGCGGGCCGCCTGACGGTTGCGATCGGTTATATCATTGGCCAAAAATCCGGTCAGGAACGCAAACAACACTCCGACCGTGCCGAAAAACGGAGCGACCACGCCTTCTACGCGGCGCACCAGCACAACCGTTGCAGGGCTGAAACTCGCGATCACAATGACAGCGCCAGTCGCTGCGAAAAGGGCGATGAGGACTGCGAACAATTCAAATGCTGGAAGGTCCAACCAACCTTTGATCATTGGGTTAGGCGATCCTCTCTTGCAAGGCGGCGAATCCGATTAGAAACATATGAGCATTGAGCCGCCCAACAATATATTGCTAGTGAAAGCACAACCAAGGGGCCGCGACAGAATGGTTCAGGGATTGGGTTTGTTCGCTTAAGGATCATTATTCTCTCAAAATTTTTTCCATGGCTTTTGCATGGCCAACTTTGGGCACGCCAGATCACGTCGCTCGGGCACTTGGTCTGCATGATGCCGCTAGCCTACGTGAAGTCTTATGTCCAGGCGCCGCCGCATGTCCGCCGATGAGCACCTCGGCTTGCGGCTTGGGGGCTTGGGCATGCCGATGTCGAGAGGGGGCGGGCGGGATGTCCTTTGCGGCCATAACCCAAAGCTCCTGCTCGCCTTACAGACGAAAGGCACCCGGGTTGGCGAGATCGAACATCGCTAAAACCGAAATATCGGCCAGAGTGCGTAAGTGAATGCCGGTTTTTTTGCCGATAGGGGCGGTGATCAACCCTTCCAGCTTGTCGTCGGAGACGACGGCAATGATGTTTTCTTCGATGCAGAGCGCCGGCCAACGGAAGAGCAATTGGCCGAGTTTCGTGTGAAGCTTGGCCCAGCGCGTGGGATGTTTGCCCTCGTCGATGGCGAGCGCCGACAATCGGCGGGTTCCGGCTCCCCAGCTCGCAAGGGGCAATTGGATGCCGGAGCGATCTGCGGTGAGGCCGATCATTGACGCGATCGACGGACCTTGCCCGCCAGTGATCGCGAGATCGAGGCCGGCAGGTAGGCTTTCTCTTTGGAACGCGGTATCGAGATTCTTGAGCGCAGTCTGTGCTTCGGTGGTCAGCTCGTTCTTGACGTCGTTTTTCGCCAGCTCGCTCGCCATGCGGGAGCGTAGGCCTTTGTCGGAGAGTAGGCGGTCGAGCGCAGACCCCTGGACTAACCTGAGATCGCGATCATTGCGATCATCGCCGCTCAAGCGGACGAGGCCGATCGCGCGTCGCAGCGCGACGGGAAAGCTATCCGCAGAGCCGTCAGGCTGGACGATCTCATAGGCGAGTTCGAGGTCTTCGGTGCCGCGAACACGGTAGACCGGTTCACCGGCGAGCTTGCCGTCGTGCTCCAGGGCAGGAACGGCTGCTTCTTCGCCGATCCATTCCCAAGGCCAAGAGGGTTTCATCTGGCTGCTCATTCCGGCGCCGCTGTCTGGGAAGGGGTGGCCCGCGGCGCCTTGAACGCGGCGGTCAAGCACACCACGAGTTTCGTGCACAAGGATCGAAACAAGAGTCTATCCGACTATCAGGCGATCCGGCAGGAGCTCGGCGCGGCCAAGGTCCTGGTCGAAACGTTACGGCCGTGGCGCCTCGAGCTGGCAGCAAAGCTCGACGAGCTCTGGCAGGCTGGCAAGCCGCAGAGCGAGATCCTGATCCCACTGACCGAGTTCAAGGTTCATGCCGCCGAGGTCGCAAACAAGGTCGCAGCAGCGGCACTGACCGTGACGGGAGGCTATGGCTATCATCGCGGGCCGATCGAGCGTTCCTTCCGCGACGCGCGCGCAGCCATCGCAATGGGGCCGTCGAATGTGATTGCTCGGGACTGGATTGGCAAATCGCTGGTCGGCCTGCCGCTCGAGCTGTTCGACGAAGGGGGAGAGTAGTTTGAATCCGCGACCCCAGAGCCTCGGAGACCCGAGTCTCTGAATGGGGCAGACGCACTGGACGCCCGTTCGTTTCCTGAATCGCTCGGCCCATCACCCTGGTGCGCGAGTGGCTCCTCTGCTACTTCCGCCCACCGACATCATCACCATGTGGCTTCGCTCCAAGCCGAGAACGAAACCTGGTGGCTTAAGACAACACGATCACGCGCTCGAGCGCTTTCGCCCGCGCAAGTTGGCTCGGTGCCTTGAACCTCGCCAGGACGGTTTCGGCCGCTTCTCCTGCTAAATTCGCGATGAAGTTGTCTATCTGCTCTCGGCTCTGGATACCGAGCAAGGGCTGTGGCTCAGAGAGGAAATCGAAGAACGCGCTTCCGATCTTTGCGTTGACGGCAGCGGCGGGGAATAGCAGCTCAGCATGCGTCTTGTATTTTTCATCACGCAAAAACAGCCGGGTAACTTCCGTCGCTGCCTCGGCGCGATGGTCCCAATGCGTGTTGAATTGATCCTGCAGCCATTCGTAGGTGATCTTGTCCTTGTGCTCCCTGAGCGCTCGGATCAGAAGCACGGATTGGACGGTCGCATTTTGCGCGCCCTGGCCGCCAAGCGGATCAAAGGAGACTGCGGCATCTCCGATTGCAGCAACAGCGTGTCCGCTTTTGGTGCGGGCTACGGCGCGTCGAACAGTCGGCGGGACTGCGCCGAGGAGCCAGGAGTGCGGATCCTCGTGCAGAGGCTCCAGCTGATCGATCAGCTCCACATCTTCCAGAAAATAGGTCGCGAACAGTTTCACCACGGCGTCACGCGCGCTCTGAGTATCGGTCACGGTGTTGAAGATGTCGATCCACGGGCTGCCAGGCTTGGCGAACCCAATGAACGCCCGCGTGGCGCCGAGATCCTTGTGCAGATAAGGTCCGAAGAAGGTCTCGCCGAAATCGGCATGGATGTTGAACCAGTTGTGCCTGGCGCCGTGCGAGCTGCGATAGGCGAACTGATGATCTGCACGATCCAGCTCCTTGAATGTCGCGAGCAGCAGGTGCCGCTGCGGTTCGGCGTAGACAGTGCGATCCGGGTCAACCGGGAATAGGGCCGACAAGCCGCCCTTTCCTGTCGCCACGAGGGTGAGATCGGCGTCCGCCGCAATCGTGTCCAGATCTTCCGGGGTGACCGCGCGCACGGCGAATTTGCCGCCTCGCGCCAGGAAACGACTGAGGCGATCGTCGGCACGGAGCCGGGTATCGACCGCCTGCGCCCGATAGTTGAAGGCACTGTCGAATTCGATAACGGGAGTTCGGGTTTCGCCGGTGCCGGAGAAGATCCGAACACTCATCCCGGTGCTGGTACCGATGTCATAAAGATCCTCGACGACCTCGGCCTCGTATTCGAGGGATTTGCCGAAATAGACAGCAGTCCCCGTCGGAGGCACATCGTTGCGCGGCGACGCCCGGTCTCGATCGCTGTAGATGATAACGTCAAATCCCGCATTGACAAGGCCAAGCCCGGCGGTTGTCCCGGCAAGACCTGCTCCGATGATCGCGACTTTGCGTTTGGTGTTGGACACGTGGCTCTCCTGAAGGAAGAATGACTCGGCGCCGGAGGCGGGATCTGGACGCGCCTCGCCTCGACGCGTGAAGCTCGCTAGAAAGTGGGGTGCTAGTGGCTCTGCACAGTGATTATGACTCTTTGGAAGTCGCGGGATAGGCGCGGCCCATTTTGGCGCGGGCCTTGTCTGTTGTGAACATCCATTTGATGCGGGAGCGGGCGGCATTTTGCTTGCGTTCCCAGGCTTTGATTTCGCGGCGCAGGCGCTTGGGGTCGTCGATCCTGCGATCCAGGCACTGGCCTCGCAGGACGCCGATCTCGATCTCGACCATGTTGAGCCAGCTTGCGTGCTTGGGGGTGTAGTGGAACTCGAGCCGTCGCAAGATCCGCCTGGCTTCGGTGGGCGGGAATGTCTGATACAGGGCACCGGCGGAATGGGTCGATAGATTGTCCTGGACGACCCGGATGATCTCGGCGTCGGGATAATGGATGTCGACGAGGTCGTGCATGCATCGGGCATAGTCTTCCGCCGCTCGCCGTTCGGTGACTTTGACCTTGCGCCAGGGCCGATGCACGTCGAGGAGGACGAAGAGATTGACCGTGCCATTGCGACGATACTCGTAGTCGTAGCGTTCGAGCCGGCCCGGCTCGGCCGGGATGGGTTGACGCGCCTCGCCGATGAGCTGCACCGGGCTTTCGTCGAAGTACACCACCGGCCGCTTGGGATCGGGCGCCCCGGCGTAGAGGTCGAGCACATCCTCCATGCGGGCGACGTATTCGCCGTCGACCTGCGGTATGCACCACATGTCCCTGCGCCAAGGCTTGAGGCCATTTTCCGCCAGGCGCCGCCGAACCGTCTCGTGCGACAGGCTCTTGTGTTCGGTGAGCTTGACCATCGCACCTGCCAGCAGCTCGAGCGTCCAGCGGGCGCGGCCCTTTGGCGGACTGGAGCAGGCCGTCGCCACCAGCAGGGCTTCTTCCTTGCCCGTGAGTTTGCGCTCCGCCCCGGGACGCGGCTCGTCACTCAGCGCCCGCTCCAGATTGCCTTCCACGAAGCGGCGCTTGGTTCGGTACACGGTCGAGCCGCCCACGCCGACGCTCCGCGCGATCTCCTCGTCGCCGGCACCGGCGGCCAGCAAGATCTGCGCGCGCTTGAGCTTGCGCGACGCATGCTTGCCGCCGCTGAGCAGCGCCCTGAGTTCCGTGCGCTCAATTTGGCTGAGGTCGACCCGGTAGCGTACATTCATGGCGTGCCTCCGTGTTAGAGGCACGCACCAACAACTGAATCGGATGGCCGGCGTGAGTCCTTCGGCAAAACCCTTCACGCCCACGCAGGGGCAGTACCTGGCCTTTATCCACCTCTACACGCGGCTGCACCGCAGACCCCCGGCCGAAACCGACATGCAGGAATATTTCCGCGTCAGCCCGCCTTCGGTCCACCAGATGGTGCTGACGCTGGAACGAGCCGGCCTCATCAGGAGGCAGCCAAGAACCCCGCGCAGCATCGAGGTCCTCGTTGATCCCAAACTCCTCCCGGAGCTAATCTGACCACCAGACGCAACCCGTCATAATCACTGTGCAGAGCCACTAGTTGCCGTTGCCCTGTTGTCCTGTCCGACGAACGCCAGCACTCCAGGCATACGGAAGTGTCTGACCATTCAACTCGTACGCACCGATTGCGCGGAGCCTGAAGATCGCTGGGTTGTGGGAAGCGATGGTACGTGCGTTACGCCAGTGCCGATCGATGGCGAGCTTCTCCGAGCTGAGAGAGGCGCCGCCTACTTCGAAAAGCGTGGTCACGGCGTCGAGCACGAGCTTGATGACGGTCACCTGCGCCTGCGCCGCCGCAAGTTCGGAGGCATCGAGCCGCTGAGGGGTCTGGTGGCCACCGTCAAGCGTCCGCGCGAGCTCATCGACCGCGGCAAGGACCGTTGCCCGTGCGCCAAAGGCCGCGCTGAAGAGCTGACCGATGACCTGCTGTACCAGCGGATCGTTGCGTGGCAGGTCAGCGACAGCATGGGTGAACGTGCGGGTTCGCTCCTTGATCCAGTCGGTCGTATCCGCCGCGGCACGTTTCGCAATCCCCGCGAGCGTGGCGAGCAGGATCAGCTGAACGTGGGCCGTTCCAAACACCCGGCCTTCCGTTCCATAGCCGGGACCGATGATCCGGTCCTGGGTGACCGTGACATTGTTGAACTTCGCCGTGCCGCTTGCCGTGAGCCGCTGGCCGAAGCCGTCCCAGTCGTCCACAACATTGACGCCAGGCTGGCTGGTGTCCACAAGGACGGTAATTCGTTTGCCGTCCCGGTCGGCCGCGACAAGCAGGTGATCGGCGTAAAGTGTGCCAGTCGTGTAATACTTCAGCCCGTCGAGCCGCAGCGCGGCTCCTTCCGATGTGACGGCGGTCCGGTAGCGATCGACCGCACCAAGGCCCGGCTCGGTAACGGCGACGCCGACGAGCGCGCCGTTCGCGATGGCTCCGAGCCACCGCGCCTTGACTGCCTCATCCTTGTTCAGCTGCAAGTCCTCGACCAGGTTGAAGTGTGCCCGTAACGCCTGTGGCAGGTTGGAATCTGCGGCCGCAAGCTCGATAAGGAGGTCGAACGTCTGGCGGAGCGTGGCGCCGAGCCCTCCGAACTCGATCGGCACACGCAGCGCTCCGAAGCTGGCCTCCTTCAACAGTCTAATTTCCTCGATCGGCAGCGTGCGGCCTCGTTCGCGCGCCACCGCACCCGCCGCGATCGTCTCGAAGATCGGAGCGAAGCGCTTGTGAAGTTCGTCATCGCTGATGCTCGGTCTGCCTGGGTGAATGGTCATCGCACTGCGTCCGCTCGTTCTTTGAGTCCTTGGATGGACAGAGTTTGTTGTCTCGAAGAATAGTCCGCTCTCCTACGAGAGCCAGACTGTATTTTTGCTTGGATAGAACACGATCGTTTGCAGCGGAACATCGCACGAAGAAAAATCTGCTGCGCGATCCTGCCGGTCGATGTTTCGAGAAATGAGGTCAACGCCGCTTGCAGAAGATCGCGATGCTCGCAATCGCGTCCAACTCGAAAGGACCATTCTCCGAGGTGCGATATATGCGGCGAATCGTGTCGGGACGCGATCGGATCGAAGCTAATTGTTGCCTTGGATCGCATCGAGTGTGCTGCGTGACCAGAGCTTGTGGCAGCGAATGAGATTGTGCCAAGAGCTGGTTTTTCATCCCGCAACGAGATGCGACGAAAGATGCATCTCGAAAACGGCCGATAAACGCGATGGACGATCGATTGCGTGTTGTGGCGAGATGGCTGCGTGGATGAACAAGGGCGACGCGACGGAGACGTGTGAATGGCGCGACAGATTCGGTTCAATGCCTTCGACATGAATTGTGTCGGCCATCAGTCTCCCGGCGTCTGGGCGCACCCGCGCGACCGTTCCTACAAGTACAAGGACCTCGACTATTGGCAGGATCTCGGGCGAACGCTGGAGCGCGGAGTCTTCGACGGCATCTTTATTGCCGATGTCATCGGGTATTATGACGTCTACAAGAACTCGCTATCCCACGCGCTTGAGCAGGCGGCACAAATCCCAGTCAACGATCCGTTGCAGCTGGTGGCGCCAATCGCGCTCGCGACCGAGCATCTCGGAATCGGCATCACCGCATCGACGTCGTTCGAGCATCCCTATACTTTCGCGCGCAGGCTCTCGACTGCGGATCACCACAGCAAGGGACGCCTCGGCTGGAACATCGTGACCTCTTATCTGGAGAGCGGGGCCAAGAACATCGGCCAGGGCGGGTTGCGCCGCCACGATAATCGGTACGAGGTGGCGACCGAATATGCCGAGGTTCTCTACAAATTGCTGGAGGGCAGCTGGGAGGAGGGGGCCGTCCTGCGTGATGCCGGGAAGCGGATATTCACCGATCCTTCGAAGGTCCACGAGATCGAGCACAAGGGAAAATACTTTGAGGTGCCGGGCTATCATCTCTGCGAGCCGTCGCCGCAACGAACGCCGGTCCTCTACCAGGCCGGTGCGTCTGGGGCCGGCAAAGCCTTTGCGGCCCAACACGCTGAATGCGTGTTCGTTGCCGCGCCGATCAAGCAGGTTCTGAAATCCTACGTCGCGGAGGTGCGACGGCTCGCGGCTGAAGCCGGCCGCGATCCGCGCAAGATCCTGACCTACAATCTGGTCACGGTGATCGTCGATGAAACCGACGCGAAGGCGGAGGCGAAGTTCAGGGAGTATCGGCAATACGCCTCCTATGACGGCGCGCTGGTGTTCATGTCCGGCTGGAGCGGCATCGATTTCGGACAGTACGCGCCGACCGATCTGGTCAAAAAGGTCGAGACAAATGCGATCGTTTCCGTCGTCGATCATCTCGCGGGTGGCAGCAAGGCCTGGACCATCGAGGAGCTGGCGGCCTGGGGCGGCATCGGCGGACTTGGTCCGGTGTTTGTCGGTTCGGCGTCGACGGTGGCCGATATCCTGCAGGAGTGGGTGGAGGAGACTGACGTTGACGGCTTCAACCTCGCTTATGCGGTGACGCCGGAGACCTTCGAGGACGTGGTCAAACTGCTGGTTCCGGAGCTGCAGAAGCGCGGTGTCTATCCGACCAGCTATCGTCCCGGGACCCTGCGGGAGAAGCTGTTCGGAGAAGGGCCGTATCTGCCGTCGAGCCATCCGGCTGCAGCGTATCGCGACATCCAAGCGGTGAAGCGCCGCGCGGGCGAGGCGACAGTCGCGGCTCCGCGCCAGACCGTCGAAGCGTGATGCGCGATGGCAGAGCCCATTCTGCAGTTGCGTGACGTCTCGCTGTCGTTCAAGGGGATCAAGGCGCTGAATGCGCTCAGCTTCGATGTGGAGCGAGGCGAGACGATTTCTCTAAATCGATCCTCGATGCGGCCGCTGTGGTCGTCTGTCCAGGAATCGCCGGTGGCTGAGATTTCCAGGCGCAGGATTTCGTGAGCTTCATGCGGTGTCTGCATTCGTCCGTTGGACTGCGTCCTTGCCCTGGGGTGGTCAAGCGTGAACGAGATCTTCTGGCTGCGCACTGTCACACCGACATTGCGGGCCTGTTCGCCAAGCCAAGGCTGGTGGCCGGCCCTGGTCAAAACAAGGAACAGGTTTTCAGAATCCGCAGCCGTCTCCATTCGAAAGGGCTATCGAAGAAGGGTTCGCTGTAACGGAGTCTGTACGGAGCATCGCTGGGTTTCAGACGACGCAACGCATCTTCGTCGAGGCGAATCAACTTGTGGGCCGATCCGAGATCGCGCACAAAGCGGACCTTCCCGAGTGATTGGTCGACTCTGACGACGACAGCTTCGATAGCTTCAGGGAACGTGGGTTCAGCCGGCGGCGGCGCGGCAAGTTCGGCTTCAGGATTGAGAGGCCATGGATATGAGCGGGGACCGGTTCCGATCGTTACGTCTGCCGCCATTCCCGGTGACCGTGGCGGCAGTTTTTGGCGGACGACCTTCTTGTCTGCGCGGAGCTTTGCCCAATAGCCCCGGTCCGGTACGGGAATGTCGGCCCTAAAGCGGATTCCGGTCATTTTGAAACATAGCCTGCGTGAGCGAAATAGTTGGCGCATTCGCTTGGGCTTAGTTGTGGGATGAACGAACGGATC